>NZ_JBIVFN010000009.1:0-260553 GCF_044748145.1 Streptomyces sp. NPDC090022 | reverse complement strand
ACGCCCGGTTACATTCCGAACCCGGAAGCTAAGCCTTTCAGCGCCGATGGTACTGCAGGGGGGACCCTGTGGGAGAGTAGGACGCCGCCGAACAACCCGCCCTTTTAGCTCAGTCGGTAGAGCGTCTCCATGGTAAGGAGAAGGTCAACGGTTCGATTCCGTTAAAGGGCTCCAACAGAAAAGGCCCCCGCCACCAGGCGGGGGCCTTTTTGCGTTTCCGGACTCGTTCAGTAGTAGCCCGTTTCGCCGTCGAGGAGCTCACGTATCGCGTCCAGGTGCCCCGCGTGCCGGGCCGTCTCCTCGATCATGTGGAGCAGGATCCAGCGGAGCGAGGCGGAGCCGGCCTTGTAGTCGGTATTGAGCCCCGTGGTGTCCAGCGCATGGGCGGCGGTGATCTCGTTCGACACCGCGCACTGGTCGTCGTACTCCTCCAGCAGCTGGGCGAGGGGGATGCCCTCGACCATCATGTCCGCGTCCTCCGGACCCACGAACTGCGGTCCGGTGGCCGGGCGGTTCAGGAGTATGACCTCGAACCAGCACTGCTCGACCCACCGCAGGTGGGAGATCACGCCGGCCACGGTCATCAACGGGGAGGACGGAAGCACGGGGCGATGAGCGTCCTCGTCGGAGACGCCCCGGCACTTCCACTGGATGATGGAGCGCTGCATGTCGAGCCAGCCGACGAGCTGCGTCCGTTCGTCGGCGGTGTAGTCCGGGCGGGTACGGGGAATCGGCATGGCCGCTGACGTTAGCGCAGGTTTTGGCCAAAGGGCAGCGGTTTTGCCGGGGTTTCATCGCCTGCCCGCTGTTCCGGTACCCGGAAGGCGAGGATGGCCATGTCGTCCGAGGCGGGCTCGGCCGCGAAGCGCTCCACGGCCCGCAGGATACGGGCGGCCACCGCGCCGGCGGTCAGGCCCGTGCACGTCGTCAGGACGTCGGTGAGGCCGTCGTCGCCGAGCATGCGCGTGCCCTCGCGGCGTTCCGTCACGCCGTCCGTGACGCACAGCAGGACGTCACCCGGGTCGAGGGTGAGGGTCTGCTCGTAGAGTTCGAGATCGTCCATGACGCCCAGCAGCGGCTGCGGTTCGGCCGCGGGGACGACCTCGCCGTCCGGACGCAGGCGCAGCGGCAGCGGGTGACCGGCGCAGACGACCTTCATCAGGGCGCCGCCGTCGGGCTGCGGGTGGAGCTCGCCGTACAGGAGGGTCAGGAAGCGGCTGCGGGCGCCCTCGTCGAGGATGGCCGCGTTCAGGCGCTCCAGGACCGCCGGGCCGCCGAGCCCCTCGCGGGCCAGCAGGCGCAGGGCGTGCCGGGCGAGGCCGGTGACGGCGGCGGCCTCCGGTCCGGTGCCGCAGACGTCGCCGATCGCGAAGCCGTACGCGCCGTCGCGGATCGGGAAGACGTCGTAGAAGTCGCCGCCGACCTCGTTGCCCTCTCCGGCCGCGCGGTAGATGACCTCGACCTCCATGCCGGGGATGGCGGGGGAGCCGGGCGGGAGCAGGCTGCGCTGGAGGGAGCGGCTGATGGCGGTGCGCTCGGAGTACAGGCGCGCGTTGTCCAGGGCGAGGGCGGCCCGCCGGGACAGGTCCTCGGCGAGTTCGAGGATCTCCTGCCGGAAGTGCTCCTCCGAGGGATTGCCCAGGGTGAGCATGCCGATCACGCGGTTGCGGGCCAGCAGGGGGAGGACGACGGTCTCGCCGCCGACGGCGGCGGTGGCCGCGGGCCAGGGCCGGGCGCCGGGCGGGTCGGTGACCGGTTCCGGCGGGCTGACCCGGTTGAGCAGGTCCTTCAGGCCGTCGATGCGCTCCTCGTCCTCGTGGAGCACGTACGACAGGTACGGATCGGACGCCGGGTCGGCGATGGTGTAGACCGCGCACCAGGTGGCCAGGGTCCGGACGGTCATCTGGGCCATCAGGGCCAGGGTCTGGTCCCGGTCGAGGGTGCCGGCCAGCAGGTCGGAGGCTTCGACGAGGAAGGAGAGGGAGCCGCGGCGCAGTCGTTCCAGCTCGCCCAGGCGGGCCGACTCGACGGCGAGGGCGATGCGGTCGGCGGCGAACTGCAGACGCAGGGCGTCCTCGTTGGAGTAGCGGCCCGGCATCTCGGCGGCGATCCCCAGGGAGCCCGTGAGCCGGCCCTCGACCTTCAGGGGGACGGTGATCACGGAGCGCATGCCGGTGGATTCCAGGAGCGGGACGGCTCCGGGGACGGAGACGACGTCGTCGTGGACGGCGGGCATCCGGGCCGATCCGAAGCGGTGGGCGCCGGCCTCGACGGGGATCCGGGCGAAGCGCTGGCGGGTGGAGGGCAGGCCCGTGGTGGCGCGGACCTCCAGCTCGGTCTCGTCGTCGGTGGCCAGCAGCAGGAAGGCGGAGTCGGCGTCGAGCATGTCGCGGGCCCGCTCGACGGTGCGCTGGAGGAGGCCGTCGAGATCGTCGGGGGCGGGGGAGCCGATGAAGACTTCGAAGGGGTCGGCGGGGCGCGGCTCGCCGAGGCGGCTGTCGTCGGTGGGGGCCGCGCCGCGGGCCGGGGTCTGCAGCAGGGCGCGCTCGTCGTCGTGGACGAGCAGGCAGACGATGGAGGGTTCCCCGTGGGCGTCGCGGACGCGCAGGTGGGAGGCGTAGACGGGGATGATCCGGCCGTCCGCGCCGCGCAGTCCGTAGCTGCCCTCCCAGCGGGACAGGCGCAGGGCCTCGGCGAGGCCGGTGCCGGTGCCGGGGGTCTGCGGCCAGGCGGCGAGCTCGGCGAGCGGGCGGCCCACGGCCTTCCCGGCGGCATGGCCGAAGATCTGCTCGGCGTCGTCGTTCCAGGCGCTGATCCGTCCGTCGCCGTCGACCTGGACGACCGCGACGCGGACGCGGGTGTCGGCCAGCGGCAGCAGCCGGTCGGAGACGACGGGCCCGGCAGAGCGGGTACCGACCGGCCGGTCCGGCAGGTCGAGCCGGAACCACACCTGTTTGTGGGTGGCCGTGTACTCGACGCCCCAGCGGGTGGCGAGGGCGGCGCAGAGCATCAGGCCGCGGCCGTTCTCGCGGTCGGGGTCGGCGTACGGGCGCTCGCCGGGGTGCTGGAGCGGCAGCCCGCGCTCGGGGTAGCGGTCGGCGACCTCGACGCGTACGCCGTCCTCGGCCCGCAGGCACAGTACCTCGGCCCGGGTGCCGGCGTGCACCACGGCGTTGGTGACCAGCTCGCTGGTGAGGACCACCGCGTCGTCCATGATGTCCAGGAAGCCCCAGCCCTGCAGGGTGTCGCGCACGAATGCGCGGGCCCCGGCGACCGAGCGTCCTACGGGATCGAAGCTGGCAGCCGCCCGTGCCGTGATCACGAGTCTCCTTCGCCGCGGTTGGACAGTCGGGTGCCAGGTTACTTACCTTCGCGGTCGGTACGGGTGCCTCGTGGGGAAGTCCACCCGCAGGGTGTGGGCTCTGTGCGAAGGTGCCGAAGTGTTATGGCCGGGTTCCGCCAGGGTGAAACACTGGGCAGGCTTTCAGGAGGCCGGCCCCGGTGTATCGCCGGGGGCCGGCCGGGCAGCGGTCGAACCCCTTCGGGAGGGACACGGTGGAGTCTGGCGTAGCGGCGCGGAGGACGGGGACGCGCGCGAAGGGCGGACGACCCCGGCGCGGGGGGACGACGGAAGTCGACACCGCCGCACTGAACCGGCTGCTCGCGGCCCTGGTGTCGATGCGGGACGGGAACTTCCGCAGGCGGCTGACGGTGTCCGGCGACGGCGTGATGGCGGAGATCGCCGCCGTCTACAACGAGGTCGCCGACCGGAATCTGCATCTGACCGGCGAGCTGTCCCGGGTACGGCGGATGGTCGGCCGCGAGGGCAAGCTGAGCGAGCGGCTGGAGGCGGGGGCCAGCGAGGGCTCCTGGGCCGCCGCGATCGACGCGTCGAACCAGCTGGTGGAGGACCTGGCCCGGCCGGTGTCCGAGGTCGGCCGGGTGCTGTCGGCGGTCGCCGAGGGCGATCTGGCCCAGCGGATGGACCTGCGCACGCAGGGGCCGGACGGGGTGGGGCACCCGCTGCGCGGGGAGTTCCTGAAGGTCGGGCGTACGGTCAACAACCTGGTCGACCAGCTGTCGGCGTTCACCGACGAGGTGACGCGGGTCGCGCTGGAGGTGGGGACCGAGGGCAAGCTCGGCGGCCAGGCCCAGGTGCGCGGAATGTCGGGTTCCTGGAAGGACCTGACCGATTCCGTCAACACGATGGCCTACCGGCTCACCGCCCAGGTGCGTGACATCGCGCTGGTGACGACTGCGGTCGCCAAGGGCGATCTGTCCCGCAAGGTCACGGTGCACGTGGCCGGCGAGATGCTCCAGCTGAAGAACACCGTGAACACGATGGTGGACCAGCTGTCGTCGTTCTCCTCCGAGGTCACGCGCGTGGCGCGGGAGGTCGGCACGGAGGGCGAGCTGGGCGGTCAGGCCACGGTGCCCGGGGTCGCGGGCGTGTGGAAGGACCTGACCGACTCCGTCAACACCATGGCGGGCAACCTGACCGCGCAGGTGCGCGGGATCGCGCAGGTCACGACGGCCGTGGCCAACGGTGACCTCACCCAGAAGGTGACGGTGAGCGCGCGCGGCGAGGTGGCCCAGCTCGCCGAAACGATCAACCAGATGACCGATACCCTGCGCACTTTCGCGGACGAGGTCACCCGCGTGGCCAGCGAGGTCGGCGCGGAGGGTCTGCTGGGCGGTCAGGCGCAGGTGCCGGGTGCGGCGGGTACGTGGAAGGACCTCACCGACTCGGTGAACACGGTCTTCCGCAACCTGACCACGCAGGTGCGGGACATCGCCCAGGTGACGACGGCGGTGGCCAACGGCGACCTGTCGCAGAAGGTCACCGTGGACGTGGCCGGCGAGATGCTGGAGCTGAAGAACACCGTCAACACAATGGTGGACCAGCTCCAGGCCTTCGGTGCCGAGGTGACCCGCGTGGCGCGGGAGGTCGGTGCCGAGGGCGAACTGGGCGGTCAGGCGCAGGTGCCGGGTGCGGCGGGTACGTGGAAGGACCTCACCGACTCGGTGAACACCGCCTTCCGCAACCTCACCGGCCAGGTGCGCAACATCGCCCAGGTGACGACGGCGGTGGCCAACGGCGACCTGTCGCAGAAGGTCACGGTCGACGTGTCGGGCGAGATGCTCCAGCTGAAGGTCACCGTGAACACCATGGTCGACCAGCTGTCGTCGTTCGCCGACCAGGTCACGCGGATGGCGCGGGACGTGGGCACGGAGGGGCGGCTGGGCGGCCAGGCCCGGGTCGAGGGGGTCTCGGGCACCTGGAAGGAGCTGACGGACTCCGTCAACTTCATGGCCGGGAACCTGACCTCGCAGGTGCGGCAGATCGCCCAGGTCACCACGGCGGTGGCGCGCGGTGACCTGTCGCAGAAGATCGACGTGGACGCGCGGGGCGAGATCCTTGAGCTGAAGAACACCATCAACACGATGGTGGACCAGCTCTCGGCCTTCGCCGAGCAGGTGACCCGGGTGGCGCGGGACGTGGGGACCGAGGGGCGCCTGGGCGGTCAGGCCCAGGTGCCGGGCGTGGCCGGCGTGTGGCGGGACCTGACGGACTCGGTGAACGGCATGGCCGGGAACCTGACGTCGCAGGTGCGCAACATCGCGCAGGTCGCGACCGCCGTGGCGCGCGGTGACCTGTCGCAGAAGATCGACGTGGACGCGCGGGGCGAGATCCTGGAGCTGAAGAACACCCTCAACACGATGGTGGACCAGCTCTCGAACTTCGCGGAGCAGGTGACGCGGGTGGCCCGCGAGGTGGGCACCGAGGGCATCCTGGGCGGCCAGGCGGAGGTGAAGGGGGTCTCGGGCACCTGGAAGGACCTCACGCAGTCCGTCAACTTCATGGCGAACAACCTGACCTCGCAGGTGCGCAACATCGCCGAGGTGACGACTGCGGTCGCCATGGGCGACCTGTCCAAGAAGATCACGGTCGACGCCAAGGGCGAGATCCTCGAGCTGGTCACCACCGTGAACACGATGGTGGACCAGCTGAGTTCGTTCGCGGAGCAGGTGACCCGGGTGGCCCGTGAGGTGGGCTCCGAGGGGATCCTGGGCGGGCAGGCGCGGGTGCGCGGGGTGACGGGCATCTGGAAGGACCTGACCGACAACGTCAACCTGATGGCGAACAACCTGACGTCGCAGGTGCGCAACATCTCGCAGGTCTCGGCGGCGGTGGCCAACGGCGACCTGACGAAGAAGGTGACCGTCGAGGCGCGCGGCGAGGTCGCGCAGCTGGCGGACACGGTCAACACGATGGTCAAGACGCTGTCCTCGTTCGCGGACGAGGTCACGCGCGTGGCGCGGGAGGTGGGCACGGAGGGCCGCCTGGGCGGGCAGGCGCACGTACCCGGTGTCTCGGGCACGTGGAAGGACCTCACCGACTCGGTGAACTTCATGGCCTCCAACCTCACCGGTCAGGTGCGGCAGATCGCCATGGTCACGACCGCCATCGCCAAGGGCGACATGACCAAGAAGATCGACATCGACGCGCGCGGGGAGATCCTGGAGCTGAAGACGACCATCAACACGATGGTCGACCAGCTGTCGTCGTTCGCCGACCAGGTGACCCGGGTGGCGCGCGAGGTGGGCACCGAGGGCATCCTGGGCGGCCAGGCGCGGGTGCGGGACGTGGACGGCACCTGGCGGGACCTGACCGAGTCGGTGAACGAGATGGCCGGCAACCTCACCCGTCAGGTACGGGCGATCGCGGCCGTGGCCACCGCGGTGACCCGCGGGGACCTGAACCTGAAGATCGACGTGGACGCGGCGGGCGAGATCCAGGTCCTCCAGGACAACATCAACACGATGATCGCCAATCTGCGGGACACCACCCTGGCCAACAAGGAGCAGGACTGGCTCAAGGGCAACCTGGCCCGGATCTCGGCCCTGATGCAGGGCCGGCGCGACCTCGACGACGTGGCCTCGCTCATCATGAGCGAGCTGACGCCGGTGGTCTCGGCGCAGCACGGCGCGTTCTTCCTGGTGCAGCCGGCCGGCGGGCCGGGCGAGATCGGCGCCGAGGGCGGCCGGGACGGCGCGTACGAGCTGCGGATGCGCGGCAGTTACGCGTACGCGGGCGGCCAGATGCCCACGTCGTTCCGCCCGGGCGAGGGGCTGATCGGGACGGTCGCCGAGGAGAAGCGGACGATCCTCGTCGAGAACACCCCGCCGGGGTACCTGAAGATCTCCTCGGGGCTGGGGGAGGCGCCGCCGGCGCATGTGATCGTGCTGCCGGTGCTGTTCGAGGGCAAGGTGCTCGGGGTCATCGAGCTGGCGTCGTTCCAGCCGTTCACGCAGATCCAGAAGGACTTCCTGTCCCAGATCGGCGAGATGATCGGGACCAGCGTCAACACCATCAGCGTCAACTCCAAGACGGAGATGCTGCTCAAGCAGTCGCAGGAGATGACCGAGCAGCTGCGCGAGCGCTCGGACGAGCTGGAGAACCGGCAGAAGGCGCTCCAGGCGGCCAACGCCGAGCTGGAGGAGAAGGCCGAGCTGCTGGCCCAGCAGAACCGGGACATCGAGGTGAAGAACACCGAGATCGAGGAGGCCCGGCAGGTGCTGGAGGAGCGCGCCGAGCAGCTCGCGGTCTCGATGCGCTACAAGTCGGAGTTCCTGGCCAACATGTCGCACGAGCTGCGCACGCCGCTCAACTCGCTGCTGATCCTGGCCAAGCTGCTGGCGGACAACGCGGACGAGAACCTCTCGCCGAAGCAGGTGGAGTTCGCCGAGACCATTCACGGCGCGGGCTCGGACCTGCTCCAGTTGATCAACGACATCCTGGACCTGTCGAAGGTCGAGGCGGGCAAGATGGACGTCTCGCCGACCCGGATCGCGCTGGTGCAGCTGGTGGACTACGTGGAGGCGACGTTCCGGCCGCTGACCGCGGAGAAGGGCCTGGACTTCTCGGTGCGGGTCTCCCCGGAGCTGCCGGCCACCCTGCACACCGATGAGCAGCGGCTGTTGCAGGTGCTGCGCAACCTGCTGTCGAACGCGGTGAAGTTCACCGACACCGGGGCGGTGGAGCTGGTGATCCGGCCCGCCGGTTCGGACGTGCCGCAGGCCATCCGTGAGCAGCTGCTGGAGGCCGGTTCGCTGCGCGAGGCGGACGGGGACCTGATCGCGTTCTCGGTCACCGACACCGGGATCGGAATCGCGGCGAGCAAGATGCTGGTGATCTTCGAGGCGTTCAAGCAGGCCGACGGCACCACCAGCCGCAAGTACGGCGGCACGGGCCTGGGGCTGTCCATCAGCCGGGAGATCGCGCGGCTGCTGGGCGGTGAGATCCACGCGGCGAGCGAACCGGGCCGCGGCTCCACCTTCACGCTGTACCTGCCGCTGCACCCCAGTGAGCTCCCGCCGCAGGGGTACTCCTCCGCGGGCCCCGGGGCCCGGGGCGAGCTGTACCGGCGGCCGGCCGACGAGGAGACGTCCGTACGGCAGGCGCCCGCGCCGCAGGGCGCCGGCACGCTGCCGGGCGACGGTCCGGAGGCGGAGTTCGGCCCGGGGGCCGGACCGGACGGAGCGGGCCGGGCCGGGCTGGGTCAGGCCGGGCTGGGCCACGGCGGACCGGGTCAGGGCGGGCACGGTTCGGCCGCGCTCTTCCGGCGCCGGCGCAAGGCGCTGGGCGAGCCGCTGCCGCGGCTGTCGGTCCCCGGTCAGCCGACCGCGGATCCGGAGTGGGCGCTGGGCGAGGAGCTGCCGGCGCCGCCGCGGACGTACGACTTCCACCACGAGAAGGTGCTGATCGTCGACGACGACGTCCGCAACGTGTTCGCCCTGACGAGTGTGCTGGAGCAGCACGGGCTGACGGTGCTGTACGCGGAGAACGGGCGCGAGGGCATCGAGGTGCTGGAGCAGCACGACGACGTGACGGTCGTGCTGATGGACATCATGATGCCGGAGATGGACGGGTATGCGACGACGGCGGCGATCCGTCGGATGCCGCAGTTCGAGGGGCTGCCGATCGTGGCGCTGACGGCGAAGGCGATGAAGGGGGACCGGGAGAAGGCGATCGACTCCGGGGCCACCGACTACGTGACCAAGCCGGTCGATCCCGACTACCTCCTTTCGGTGATGGAGCAGCACATGCGCCGGAGGTGACCGGCCGGCGGGCGCAGGGGGAACCTTCTGCCCTTCCATCACGTTTCTGCTATGTGCACAGTGACATCCTGGTGACAGGGTGTGGCGATCTCGGGACTGGGGCTACGATGACCGGCACAAGGACGGGCGGCGCAAGGAAGCCGTTCTCTGGGGCGGGACCCGGCTCTGAGCCGGCCGCCGCCAGGAGCCGGGGAGGCCCCATGCCGGGGCGAGGAGGACAGGGCATGGTGCAGAAGGCCAAGATCCTCCTGGTCGACGACCGGCCGGAGAATCTGCTGGCGCTGGAGGCCATCCTCTCCGCGCTCGATCAGACACTGGTCCGGGCGTCGTCGGGGGAGGAAGCGCTCAAGGCGCTGCTGACGGACGATTTCGCGGTCATCCTGCTGGACGTGCAGATGCCCGGGATGGACGGTTTCGAGACCGCCGCGCACATCAAGCGGCGGGAGCGGACCCGGGACATCCCGATCATCTTCCTCACCGCGATCAATCACGGTCCGCACCACACGTTCCGGGGCTACGCCGCCGGGGCCGTGGACTACATCTCCAAGCCCTTCGACCCGTGGGTGCTGCGGGCGAAGGTCTCGGTCTTCGTCGAGCTGTACATGAAGAACTGCCAGCTGCGCGAGCAGGCGTCGCTGCTGCGCCTCCAGTTGGAGGGCGGCAGCCCGGGCGGGGTGGAGGGCAAGGAGGCGGCCGGGCTGCTGGCCGAGCTCTCCGCGCGGCTCGCGGCGGTCGAGGAGCAGGCCGAGGCGCTGACCAAGCAGCTCGGTGAGGAGGCTGCGGATCCGGCGGTGGTGGCGACCGCGGCCCATCTGGAGCGCAAGCTGACCGGGCTGCGGCGGGCACTGGACGCGCTGGAGCCGGGAGCCGGCGGCACCCCGGCCGTCCTGCCCGCGCAGAGCTGACCGTTCCGGGCCGCCCGTGACGGTGCGGCCCGGGTCCTGTTCGGTCCTGATTCTGTGGGGTCCTGATTCTGTGCGGCCGGTGGTCCGGTTCGGCCTGATCCGGCCTGATCCGGCCTGATCCGGTGCGGTCCGGCCCGATCCGGCAGGGATGCTGAGGTCGGGTCAGGCTGTCCGTGCGTCAAACCGTGTACCGGCAGCCCGACACGAAAGGGTGAAGGGGTGGGCACGCGTGTCCACCGGCGCGCGCACCGGTAACCTCGCCCTCATGGCCTCAAGTACGTCCGGCAAGGGTTCCCAGAGCACCGCGGGCACCGCGAAGGCCCGCACCGGCCGTACGACGCCGGCGGCGAAGAAGGCGGCGCCCGCGGGCAGACCCGCGGCCAAGAAGGCGGCGGCCGCCAAGCGCGCCCCGGCGAAGAAGGCGGCGCCCAAGCCCGCGCCGTCCCCGACCGGGGGCGTGCTGCGGCTGCTGCGCGCGCTGTGGCTGGGCATCGCCCACGCGATCGGTGCGGTCTTCCGCGGCTTCGGGCACGGGGCGAAGAACCTCGACCCGGCGCACCGCAAGGACGGCGTCGCGCTGCTCCTGCTCGCCCTCACCCTGATCGTCGCCGCCGGCACCTGGTCCAACCTCAGCGGCCCGGTCGGCGATCTGGTCACGATGCTGGTCACCGGCGCGTTCGGGCGCCTGGACCTGCTGGTGCCGATCCTGCTCGGCGTCATGGCGGTACGTTTCCTCCGCCACCCCGAGCAGACGGACGCCAACGGGCGCATCGGCGTCGGCCTGACCGCCCTGGTGATCGGGGTCCTCGGGCAGGTGCACATCGCCTGCGGGGCGCCCGGCCGTGGCGAGGGCGCCGAGGCCATGCAGGACGCCGGCGGGCTCATCGGCTGGGCCGCGTCCAAGCCGCTCATCTTCACCATGGGCGCGCCGCTGGCCGTCCCCATGCTCCTGCTGCTCACGGTCTTCGGCCTGCTGGTGGTCACCGCCACCCCGGTCAACGCCATCCCGCAGCGGCTGCGCGCGCTCGGCGTCAAGCTGGGCATCGTCCAGCCCGCCGCGTACGACGAGGACGAGGACACGGACGACGCGCACGCCGAGCGCGGGGCGCGGGCGGCCCGGCGTGCCGACCGGCACGACCCCGAGCGGTGGCGGGCCCGTACCGGCCGCGGCCGTGCCGCCGACGACGAGTACGCAGACGACACGGACGACTCGGACGACGCGGGCGAGGCCGGCGCCGCCGAGGAGGCGGCACTCGCCCGGCGCCGCCGGCCCCGGCGGGCCCCGGTGCAACCGCCCCTGGACCGCGAGATGGACGCCGTCGACGTGGCCGCCGCGGCGGCCGCCGCCCTGGACGGTGCCGTACTGGGCGGGATGCCGCCCTCGCCGCTGGTCGCCGACCTCACCCACGGCATCACCCCCGAGCGCGGCGGCGGCGAGGTCACCACGCCGGTGCCTTCCGCTCCGGTTCCGGCCGCCCCGGTGCCCGCCGCCCGCGAGGAGCGCGCGGCAGCGTCCGCGTCGGCGGTGGTGCCGGACCTGACCAAGGCTCCGCCGGAGAACCGGCCGTTGCCCCCGCGTGCCGAGCAGCTCCAGCTGCGCGGGGACATCACCTACGCCCTGCCCTCGCTGGACCTGCTCGAGCGGGGCGGCCCCGGCAAGACCCGCAGCGCCGCCAACGACGCGATCGTCGCGGCGCTCACCAACGTCTTCGCCGAGTTCAAGGTCGACGCGGACGTCACCGGATTCACCCGCGGCCCGACGGTCACCCGCTACGAGGTCACCCTCGGCGCGGCGGTCAAGGTGGAGCGGATCACCGCGCTGACCAAGAACATCGCGTACGCCGTGGCCTCCCCGGACGTGCGGATCATCTCCCCGATCCCGGGCAAGTCGGCGGTCGGCATCGAGATCCCCAACACCGACCGCGAGATGGTCAACCTCGGTGACGTCCTGCGGCTGGCGGACGCGGCCGAGGACGACCATCCGATGCTGGTGGCGCTCGGCAAGAACGTCGAGGGCGGCTACGAGATGGCCAACCTGGCGAAGATGCCGCACGTGCTGGTGGCCGGCGCCACCGGTTCGGGAAAGTCCTCCTGCATCAACTGCCTGATCACCTCGGTGATGGTGCGGGCCACCCCGGAGGACGTCCGGATGGTGCTGGTCGACCCCAAGCGGGTCGAGCTCACCGCGTACGAGGGCATCCCGCACCTGATCACGCCGATCATCACCAACCCCAAGCGGGCCGCCGAGGCCCTGCAGTGGGTCGTCCGCGAGATGGACCTGCGCTACGACGACCTGGCCGCCTTCGGGTACCGGCACATCGACGACTTCAACGAGGCGATCCGGGCCGGCAAGGTCAAGCAGCCGCCGGGCAGCGAGCGCGAGCTGACGCCGTACCCGTACCTGCTGGTGATCGTCGACGAGCTCGCGGACCTGATGATGGTCGCCCCGCGCGACGTCGAGGACGCGATCGTGCGCATCACGCAGCTGGCCCGCGCCGCCGGTATCCACCTGGTGCTGGCCACCCAGCGGCCCAGCGTCGACGTGGTCACCGGGCTGATCAAGGCGAACGTGCCCTCGCGGCTGGCGTTCGCCACCTCCTCGCTCGCCGACAGCCGGGTCATCCTGGACCAGCCGGGTGCGGAGAAGCTGATCGGCAAGGGCGACGGACTGTTCCTGCCGATGGGGGCGAACAAGCCCATCCGGCTCCAGGGCGCCTTCGTCACCGAGGACGAGATCGCCAGGATCGTCCAGCACTGCAAGGACCAGATGGCGCCGGTCTTCCGGGACGACGTCACGGTGGGGCAGAAGCAGAAGAAGGAGATCGACGAGGAGATCGGCGACGACCTGGACCTGCTGTGCCAGGCCGCCGAGCTCGTGGTGACCACCCAGTTCGGTTCCACTTCCATGCTCCAGCGCAAGCTGCGCGTCGGTTTCGCCAAGGCCGGACGCCTCATGGACCTCATGGAGTCGAGGGGCGTCGTGGGGCCCAGCGAGGGATCCAAGGCGCGGGACGTCCTGGTCAAACCGGACGAGCTGGACGGTGTCCTGGCGGTCATCCGGGGCGAGTCTCACCCGTAAGGGATGCGGGCACAACCGTTTCCCCCGTCCACGCGTCCAGTTGAGCAAAGGGGCGGTGCCGGACCCGGCGCCGCGCCGCAGCTCCGCCCGGACTCCTGCTCGCCATACAGATGGCGTAGGGAGTCCGCCCTCCGGTTGCTCCACCCTTTCGTCACCCCCCTAGACTGGAAATCCAGCAGGTGGCTACACGCTCGAAAGGCGCCCTCGTGTCCATCGGCAACGCCAACTCCCCCGAAGAAGACCGGCCTTCCCCCGACGACGGCTCCGCAGACCGGCCCGCCGACGGACCCTCCATCGGGACGGTCCTCAAGAAGGCGCGGATCGTCGCCGGCCTCACCGTCGAGGAAGTCAGTTCCACGACGCGCGTGCGCATCCCGATCGTGCACGCGATCGAGCAGGACGACTTCACGCGGTGCGGCGGCGACGTGTACGCCCGCGGCCACATCCGCACCCTCGCCCGTGCCGTGCACCTCGATCCGGATCCCCTGGTCGAGGCCTACGACGCGGCTCACGGCGGTCGTCCGGCGCCGACCTCCGCCGCACCCATGTTCGAGGCGGAGCGGATCCGCCCCGAGCGCCAGCGGCCCAACTGGACCGCCGCCATGGTCGCGGCGATCGTCGCCGTCATCGGCTTCGCCGGTTTCACCGCGTTCAGCGGTGGTGAGGACACCGGCAAGAAGCCCGTGGCGGAAGGTTCCGTCTCACCCAAGCCGGCGCCCACGCAGTCCGGCGGGCAGCCCGCGGCCCAGCCGTCGCCGGCCACCCCGACGGTGCCCAAGCCCGTCAAGCCCGAACCCACCGACAGTGCCATCGCCGCCGCCCCGAAGGACATGGTCACGGTCGTGCTGACCGCGGCCGACGGCGAGAGCTGGATCTCGGCCAAGGACCACAGCGGCCGCACGCTCTTCGACGGCACCCTCCAGCTCGGCGACTCCAAGACCTTCACCGACAAGGAATCCATCGATCTCGTGCTCGGCGACGCCGGGGCCGTCCAGCTCTTCGTGAACGGCAAGGAGATCAAGGACGACTTCGAGTCGGGCCAGGTGGAACGCCTCACCTACACCAAGGACGACCCGCGCCAGGGCCAGCCCCAGGCGGGCTGACCTGCCCCACGAGGTCCCCGGGATGCCGTCCGGCACCCCGGGGATCTTGGTTTACCGGGACTTGGGGCGGGGGGCGGCGTTTGGACAAAGTAGTCTTGAGTCCATGCCCGAACGCCGTACCGTCGCCCTTGTCACTCTTGGCTGCGCCCGTAACGAGGTGGACTCGGAGGAGCTCGCAGGCCGCTTGGCGGCGGATGGCTGGGAGCTCGTCGAGGACGCCGCCGACGCGGACGTCGCCGTCGTCAACACCTGTGGCTTCGTCGAAGCCGCCAAGAAGGACTCCGTAGACGCCCTGCTGGAAGCCAACGATCTCAAGGATCACGGCAGGACCCAGGCCGTCGTCGCCGTCGGCTGCATGGCCGAGCGCTACGGCAAGGAGCTCGCCGAGGCCCTTCCCGAGGCCGACGGCGTGCTGGGCTTCGACGACTACGCCGACATCTCCGACCGCCTGCAGACCATCCTGGCCGGCGGCGTGCACGCCTCCCACACCCCGCGCGACCGGCGCAAGCTGCTGCCGATCAGCCCGGCGGCCCGCCAGGACACCGCCGTGGCCCTGCCCGGCCACGCCCAGACCGCGCCCGTCGAGGAGCCGGCCGAGGCCCCCGCCGACCTGCCCGAGGGCCTCGCGCCCGCCTCCGGGCCGCGCGCCCCGCTGCGCCGCCGCCTGGACACGAGCCCGGTCGCCTCGGTGAAGCTGGCCTCCGGCTGCGACCGGCGCTGCTCCTTCTGCGCCATCCCGTCCTTCCGCGGCTCCTTCATCTCGCGCCGCCCCAGCGACGTGCTGGGCGAGACGCGCTGGCTGGCCGAGCAGGGCGTCAAGGAGATCATGCTGGTCTCCGAGAACAACACCTCCTACGGCAAGGACCTCGGCGACATCCGGCTGCTGGAGACCCTGCTGCCGGAGCTCGCCGCCGTCGACGGCATCGAGCGCGTCCGCGTCAGCTACCTCCAGCCCGCCGAGATGCGCCCCGGCCTGATCGACGTCCTGACGTCGACCCCGAAGGTCGTGCCGTACTTCGACCTGTCCTTCCAGCACTCGGCCCCCGACGTGCTGCGCGCGATGCGCCGCTTCGGCGACACCGACCGCTTCCTGGAGCTGCTCGACACCATCCGCTCCAAGGCCCCGCAGGCCGGTGTGCGCTCCAACTTCATCGTGGGCTTCCCCGGTGAGAGCGAGGCGGACTTCGCCGAGCTGGAGCGTTTCCTCACCCACGCCCGCCTCGACGCGATCGGCGTCTTCGGGTACTCCGACGAGGAGGGCACGGAGGCCGTCACGTACGAGAACAAGCTCGACGAGGACGTGATCGCCGAGCGCCTGGCCCACATGCAGCGGCTCGCCGAGGAGCTCACCTCGCAGCGCGCGGAGGAGCGGATCGGGGAGACCCTGGAGGTACTCGTCGAGTCCGTGGAGGCGGTCGACGAGGACGGCGACGGTGCCTACGGGCGCGCCGCGCACCAGGCGCCCGAGACCGACGGCCAGGTGGTCTTCACGGACAGCACGGGCCTGGTCGCGGGACGTATGGTGACGGCCAAGGTGGTCGGGACGCTCGGCGTGGACCTGGTCGCCGAACCCCTGGGTCTTGAGGAGGCGGCCGGATGAGCGGAGTCCCGGCTTCGGCGGCGGGCGGGACCGGCCGCCGGCCCGCGCCCGGCGGGAAGCTGGGGGCCGCGGCCGTCAATCAGGCCAGCCTGTGGAACATCGCGAACATCCTGACGATGGTCCGCCTCGTCCTCGTGCCGGGGTTCGTCGTGCTGCTGCTCGCCGACGGCGGGTATGACCCCGTGTGGCGGGCCTGGGCCTGGGCGGCCTTCGCCGTCGCCATGATCACGGACATCTTCGACGGGCACCTGGCCCGGACGTACAACCTGGTCACGGACTTCGGCAAGATCGCCGACCCCATCGCCGACAAGGCGATCATGGGGTCGGCCTTGATCTGTCTGTCCTGGCTGGGCGACCTGCCCTGGTGGGTGACCGGGGTGATCCTCGGGCGGGAGCTCGGGATCACGCTGATGCGCTTCTGGGTGATCCGGTACGGGGTGATTCCGGCCAGTCGCGGCGGCAAGATGAAGACCCTGGCCCAGGGCACGGCGGTGGGCATGTACGTGCTCGCGCTGACCGGGCCGCTGGCCACCCTGCGCTTCTGGGTGATGGCGGTCGCGGTCGTGCTGACGGTCGTCACCGCTCTGGACTACGTCCGGCAGGCGATCGTGCTGCGGCGCAAGGGGCTGGCCACGGAGCGGGCCGCGACGTGACACATGGGGCGGGGGACGGCCGGGGGAACGTGTGTGCGACTGCGGGTGGCGCAGGTGACGCCGCTCAGGTCACGCCCGCCCCTGGTGTCGCGGCCGAGGTGCTGCGGCTGCTCGCGCAGAGTGATCAGAGCCTCGCCGTCGCCGAATCCCTGACGGGCGGCCTGGTCGCCGCGGAGCTGACCGCCGTCCCCGGGGCCTCCCGTTCCTTCCGCGGCTCGGTCACCGCGTACGCCACCGAGCTGAAGGAAGCCGTCCTCGGTGTGGACGGCGCGCTGCTGGCCGCGCACGGTGCGGTGAACGCGCAGGTCGCCGAGGAGATGGCGGCGGGGGTACGGCGGGCGCTGGGGGCCTCGTGGGGGATCGCGACCACCGGAGTGGCCGGCCCCGACCCGCAGGACGGGCAGCCCGTGGGCACCGTTTTCGTCGCCGTGGTGGGCCCGGGGGGCAGGAAAACGGCCCGCCTGAGGTTGAACGGCTCCCGGGCGGAAATCCGTAGGGAGAGTGTACGGAACGTGCTCGAACTGCTCTCGAGCGAACTCCGCGAAAATGCGCGGAGGCAGGATACGGAACAGAACGGGGGGATTTGATGTTTGCAGCCCTGAGTGAACACGACATCGCTCCCCGCACGGCCGCGGCGCGAGGCGGTACGGTGGGGCGTGAAGGATGCGGCTACACGGTCAGAGGAGGGAGCCACCGATGATTCTGCTCCGTCGCCTGCTGGGTGACGTGCTGCGTCGGCAGCGCCAGCGCCAGGGCCGTACTCTGCGCGAAGTCTCCTCGTCCGCCCGAGTTTCGCTCGGCTATCTCTCCGAGGTGGAGCGGGGGCAGAAGGAGGCGTCCTCCGAGCTGCTCTCCGCCATTTGCGACGCGCTGGACGTACGGATGTCCGAGCTGATGCGCGAGGTCAGCGACGAGCTCTCGCTCGCCGAACTCGCACAGTCGGCCGCGGCAAGCGATCCGGTACCGGCACCGGTACGCCCGATGCTCAACTCCGTCTCGGTGACCTCGGTCGCCTCGGGGCCGGAGCGGGTGACCATCAAGGCGCCGGCCGAAGCGGTGGATGTCGTAGCCGCTTGAGCATGCGTGCATGAGTGTGGCCGGAGCCCCGGTTGGTGCGTGAAGCACCGGCCGGGGCTCCGTGCTGTCCGGGCCGGGCGTTCTGGGTGCGGCCGGTGGGGGTCTGCGGGACCATGGAGCCCCGGTCCGCGGCCCCTGGGAGGCAGGCGTGCGACGGATATGGATACCCGGACGGATATGGATGCCCGTAGGCCTGGCCGTCGGCGTGCTGTGGTGGTGGGCGGCGCTCCGCCTGGTCCTCGCGCCGCAGGAGGCCGGGCCGGTCGAGGGGGCGGTGACGCTCGGCGGCTGGAGCCTGAGCCTGCTGCCGGTGCACTGCACGCGCTTCGCCGGACGCCCGGCGAAGGCGTCGCGCGGCACCGGGGTGCCGCGCCCTGCCAGGCCATCGCGCCCTACCAGGGCATCGCGACTCCACCGTTCGGGCGAAGGATCTGGCCCGTCATGAACGACGAGGCGTCCGAGGCGAGGTAGAGCACGGCCTGGGCGATGTCCTCGGGCTCGCCGACCCGGCGCAGCGGGGACATCCGGACCATGGCCGCCTCGGTCTGCTGCTGGACCTCGGGGCTGTGCCGGCCGGTCATGGGGGTGCGGATCCAGCCCGGGGCGACGGCGTTGACCCGGATGCCGTGCGGGCCGGCCTCGGTGGCGAGGGTCTTGGTCAGCTGGACGACGGCGGCTTTGGCCGCGCTGTAGCAGAGCAGGCCCGGCTGGGCGGCGTCCACGGCGCCGGAGGCCATGGTGATGATCGAGCCGGGACGGCCGTTCCCGATCATGGCGCGGGCGGATTCCTGGCAGGTGTACAGAACGCCTTTGAAGTTGATGTCCAGGACCCGGTCGAGATCCTCGTCGAGGGTGTCCAGGACGGTACTGGTGTGCATGATCCCGGCGATCGCGGCGGCGATGTCCAGGTGGCCGGCCGCCCGGACGGCCGCGCGCAGCGCGCCGCGGTCGGTGACGTCGAGCGGGTGGGCGACGGCCCGTCCGCCCTTGTCGTCGATCAGGGCGGCGGTCTCGGCCAGGCCCCGTTCGTCGCGGTCCGCGCAGTGCACGGCCGCGCCGGCCCCGGCGAGCAGGACGGCGGTGGCCCGGCCGATGCCGCCGGCGGCGCCCGTGATCAGCGCGGTGCGGCCGGTGAGGTCGTACGAGGCTATGGATGTGGGCATGCCGGGACGGTACGACCGTATCTGACGGACCGTCAATCGGTGGGGAGTGGGTCCTCATGGACGTGCCAGCGCGTGACCCGCCCGGCGCGGACGGTGGCACTCCAGCGGGCGGGGCCGGCCAGGCGGGGATCGGAGCACTCGCTGCGGCCGGCGGCGACGACGACGTCGTGGTGGGCGGTGACGGTGGTGAGGACGTTGCGGTAGTCGGGGAAGGCGGCGAAGAAGCCGCGCCAGGCCTCCACGCAGGCCTCCTTGCCGGCGACGACGGTCCCGGCGGTGTCGACGAAGGTGTGGTCCTGCGACATCAGGGCGGCCAGGCCCGCCAGGTCGTGGGCGGTGATCCGGTCGTTGAAACGGAGCACGACGGCCCGGGGGTCCTCGCCCTCCGGACCGCTCTGGCAGCGCGGGCACCAGTACGTGGGGCGGTCGTCCTGCGGGGCCTCGCGGACGGGCGTGCGGCAGCGCAGGCAGGGGCGGCCGGCGCGGCCGTAGACGAAGAGGTCCTGGCCGGGGCGGCGCAGACCGGTGGTGTTGCGCGGGCGTTCCTCCGCGGTGGCGACGTTGGCCTTCAGGAGGCGGTGGGCGGCGCCCGGGATCCGGCTCAGCGTGCTGCCGGGCAGGTCGCCGACGGGGGTCCAGGGGGTGACGCCCGCCATGAAGCACAGCTCGGACTTGTACACGTTGCCGACGCCGGCCAGGTTCCGCTGGTCCAGCAGGGCCTCGCCGAGCGGGCGGGCGGGGTCGGCCAGCAGGTGGCGGGCGGCGAGCGCGGGATCCCAGTCGGGGCCGAGGAGGTCGGGGCCGAGGTGGCCGACGACCGCGGCCTCCTCGGCGGTGCGGATCAGCTCCAGGACCGGCAGACGGTAGCCCACGGCGGTGCGGTCGGCGGTCCCGAGCACGGCCCGGACCTGGTGCTCGGGGCCGCCCCGCCAGCGCTCGCCGGCGGCGTAGACGTGCCAGGCGCCGTCCATGCGCACGTGGCTGTGGAGGGTGAGGCCGCCGTCGAACCGGGCCAGGAGGTGCTTGCCGCGCGGGGTGACCTCCAGCACGGTCCGGCCGGCGAGGTCGGCGGTGGCGAACCGGGGCACGCGCAGCTCGCCCCGGGTCAGGACCTGACCGGCGAGCGCCGCGTGCAGGCGGTGCGCGGCGCGCCAGACGCTGTCTCCCTCGGGCATGGCTCCATTGTCCCCGGCCCGCCCGGGCCCCGCCGTCGGCCACCTCGGCGACGCGGCCGTCCCGGTTGGGGGCGGTGTCGGCGTGTGCGGCGCTCATTTGCGGGCGCGGGGGTCAGGCTCCGCACGAGCGGTGAACGCGCGAGGAGAAGGAGAGACGGATGAGGATCGCGGTACTGGGCACCGGCGGCGGAGGCCGCGCGCACGCCTCCAAACTGATGGAACTCGGGCACGACGTGTGCGTGGGCACCCGGGACTCGCAGGTCACCCTCGGGCGGACCGAGCCGGACTTCATGGGCATCGAGCCCTTCGGCCAGTGGCTCGCCGGCTACCCCGGCATCGACCTCATGAACTTCGCCGACGCCGCGGCGGGCGCCGAACTGGTCGTCAACGGCATCGACGGCGCGAACGCGGTACGGGTGCTCACCGGCATCGCCCGGCACCTGGACGGCAAGACGATCATGGATTACGCCGTCCCGTACATCTACAACCCCGAGCGGGCCCACCCCTGGCCCACGCCCTGGGGGGTCATGCCGGCCCTGGACCCGGTGGACTCCGACAGCCTCGGCGAACGGATCCAGCGCGCCCTGCCGCGCGCCAAGGTGGTCAAGGCCGGTGTCACCCAGGAACAGGAGACCGTCGTCGACCCCCGGGCCGTCGGCGGCGGACACCACACGCTGTTCATCGCCGGGGACCACGCGGACGCCAAGGAGCAGGTCACCGCACTGCTGCGGTCCTATGGCTGGGAGGACGTCCTCGACCTCGGCCCGATCGTCTCGGCCCGGGCCCTGGAGATGTACGCCCACCTGCACAGCGCGATCCAGTTCGCGCTGGGCGGCGGCCGCTTCGGCGTGAAGGTGGTGCGCTGAGCGCAGCGGCAGCGGCAGCCGCTGCCGCTGCCGCAGCCGCCGGTGCCGTGTCGCCGGTGCCCGCCGTCAGTTCCGCAGCCGCAGCCCCCGCGGGGTGGCGTGGAACCCGGCCGTCTCCAGGGCGAGACCCAGCGGAGACGTCAGTGCCGCGGTGGCGTTGATCCGCTCCACCGTGAGCGCGGGCAGGGCGCCCGCCCGGGAGGCCTCGGCCAGCGCGCCGGTGGCCGCCGTCAGCCGCGGATCGTCAGCCGGCGGCCAGGCCAGCAGGGTCTTGCCGCCGCGCTCCAGGTAGAGCACCAGCTCGCCGTCGACCAGCACCACCAGCGAGCCGGCCTTGCGCCCCGGCTTGTGGGTGGCCCCGGCCGGCGGCTCCGGCCACGGCAGGGCCGCGCCGTACGCGTTCGCCGGGTCGGCGGCCGCAAGCACCACCGCGGCCAGCGGCGGCGGGGTCCGCTCGGCGGCCCGCAGCCGGTCCACCGCCCCGTCCATCGCGAACTGGGCGGCGCCCAGCCCCTCGACCACATAGCCCCGGCGCGCCTGACCGCTGTCCTCGAAGGCCGACAGGATCCGGTAGACGGCGCTGAAGCCGCCTTCCACCCCCTCGGCCTGCACCGCACCCCGGGTGACCACGCCGTGCCGGTCCAGCAGCGTCCGCGCCAGCGCGTGCGCCCGGTGCGTGGGATCGGGCGCCGCGGCGGGCAGCAGCGACCAGCGGCCCGACACCGTCGGCGGGCCCGGCCGCGACACCGACGCGCTGAGCGTGCCGTACCGTCCGCGCGGCACCGTACGCCGCGCCCGGTGGGCCGTGGACCCCGCCGTACGCCCCGAGCCCAGCAGCGAACGCAAGGGGGCGAGGGTGTCGTTGGTCAGCCGGCCCGACCAGGCCAGGTCCCAGATCGCCTCGGACAGCTGCACGTCGGTGGCCTCCGGCCAGGCCGTCCGCACGCTCTGCGCGATCTGCCGGAAGAACAGGCCGTAGCCCCCCGACAGGCAGTCCAGGACCGCCTGGTGCAGGGGGCTCAGCTCCAGCGGATGCGCGGGCGGCAGCAACAGGGGCGCCGCGTCCGCCAGATAGAGCGAGACCCAGCCGTCCTTGCCGGGCAGCGCGCCCGCACCCGCCCACACGACTTCGCCCGTGGTCGTCAGCTCGTCCAGCAGGGCGGGGGAGTAGTCCGCCACCCGGGACGGCAGGACCAGCCGCTCCAGCGCGGAAGCCGGCACCGGCGCGCCCTGCAACTGCTCCACCGCCCGGGCCAGTCCGTCGATCCCGCGCAGCGCACCGCCCAGGTGCTGCCACTGCGGCAGGAACGTGGCCAGCGCGGCGGGCGGTACGGGCTCCAGCTCCTGGCGCAGCGCCGCCAGCGAGCGGCGGCGCAGCCGGCGCAGGACGGCCGCGTCGCACCACTCCTGACCGATGCCGGCCGGGTGGAACTCGCCCTGGACCAGCCGCCCGGCGGCCGCCAGCCGCTGCAGTGCCCCCTCGGTCACCGCCGTGCCCAGCCCGAAGCGGGCGGCGACGGCGGCCGAGGTGAACGGGCCGTGCGTGCGCGCGTACCGGGCCAGCAGGTCACCCAGGGGGTCCTTGACCGGCTCGGTGAAGGCCTCCGGGACGCCCACCGGCAGGGCGGTGCCCAGCGCGTCCCGCAGCCGGCCCGCGTCCTCGACGGCCGCCCAGTGGTCCTCGCCGGCGATCCGGACCCGGATGGCGCGCCGGGCGGCGGCCAGCTCCCGCGCCCAGGACTCCTCGGCGCCCCGCTCGGTCAGCTGGTCCTGTGTCAGCGGGCCCAGCAGCCGCAGCAGATCGGCCACGCTCTCGGCGTCCTTGGCCCGCCGGTCCTCCGTGAGCCACTGCAGCTCCCGCTCCAGCTCGGCCAGGACCTCCGCGTCCAGCAGTTCGCGCAGCTCGGCCTGGCCCAGCAGCTCGGCCAGCAGCCTGGAGTCCAGCGACAGCGCCGCCGCCCGCCGCTCCGCCAGCGGCGAGTCCCCCTCGTACAGGAACTGCGCCACGTACCCGAACAGCAGGGAGCGGGCGAACGGGGACGGCTCGGGCGTGGTGACCTCCACCAGCCGGACCCGGCGCGCCTCGATGTCGCCCATCAGCTCGGTCAGCCCCGGCACGTCGAAGACGTCCTGGAGGCACTCGCGCACCGCTTCCAGCACGATCGGGAACGACCCGAACTCGGAGGCCACCTGGAGCAGCTGGGCCGCGCGCTGGCGCTGCTGCCACAGCGGGGTGCGCCGGCCCGGATTGCGGCGCGGCAGCAGCAGGGCGCGCGCCGCGCACTCGCGGAACCGGGAGGCGAACAGGGCGGAGCCGCCCACCTGGTCGGTGACGATCCGGTCGACCTCGCCCTTGTCGAAGGCGACGTCGGCCGCGCCCAGCGGGGCCTGCTCGCCGTCGAACGCGAAGGCGGGCGCGGCGGGGTCGTGGTCCAGCAGGTCCAGGCCCATCAGATCCGCGTCCGGCAGCCGCAGCACGATCCCGTCGTCGGCGTGCATCACCTGGGCGTCCATCCCGTACCGCTCGGCGAGGCGGGCGCCGAGGGCCAGCGCCCACGGGGCGTGCACCTGGGCGCCGAAGGGCGAGTGCACCACCACCCGCCAGTCGCCCAGCTCGTCCCGGAACCGCTCCACTACGATGGTCCGGTCGTCCGGCACATGGCCGCAGGCCTCGCGCTGCTCCGCCAGGTACGCCAGCACGTTGTCGGCGGCCCACGCGTCGAGCCCGGCCGCCAGCAGCCGCAGCCGCGCGTCCTCCTGGCTCATCCGGCCGACCTCGCGCAGGAACGCGCCCACCGCGCGCCCCAGTTCCAGCGGACGGCCCAGCTGGTCGCCCTTCCAGAACGGCAGCCGGCCCGGCACCCCCGGCGCCGGCGAGACCAGCACCCGGTCGCGCGTGATGTCCTCGATCCGCCAGGACGTGGTCCCCAGGGTGAACACGTCGCCCACCCGGGACTCGTAGACCATCTCCTCGTCGAGCTCGCCGACCCGGCCGCCGCCCTTCTTCGGATCGGCGCCCGCGAGGAACACCCCGAACAGGCCGCGGTCGGGAATCGTGCCGCCCGAGGTGACCGCCAGCCGCTGGGCACCCGGCCGCCCCGTCACCGTGCCCGCGACCCGGTCCCACACCACGCGCGGGCGCAGCTCGGCGAACGCGTCGGAGGGATAGCGCCCCGCCAGCATGTCCAGCACCGCCGTGAACGCCGACTCCGGCAGCGCGGCGAACGGCGCGGCCCGCCGGACCAGGGCGAGCAGGTCGTCCAGCTGCCAGGTGTCCATGGCGGTCATCGCGACCAGCTGCTGCGCCAGCACGTCCAGCGGGTTCGACGGGATCCGCAGGCTCTCGATCGAGCCGCTGCGCATCCGCTCGGTGACCACCGCCGCCTGCACCAGGTCGCCCCGGTACTTGGGGAACACCACCCCGGTGGAGACCGCGCCGACCTGGTGCCCGGCCCGGCCCACCCGCTGCAGGCCCGAGGCCACCGACGGCGGCGACTCCACCTGCACCACGAGGTCCACCGCGCCCATGTCGATGCCCAGCTCCAGGCTGGAGGTGGCCACCACCGCCGGCAGCCGGCCCGCCTTCAGATCCTCCTCGACCAGCGCCCGCTGCTCCTTGGACACCGAGCCGTGGTGGGCCCGCGCCAGCAGGGGCGGCGCCCCCTGCGCCGCCCCCGACTGCGCCATGATCTCGGCGGGCGGCGCCCCCTGCGGCAGCGCCTCGCCCACCGCCCGCTCGTAGGCGATCTCGTTGAGCCGGTTGCACAGGCGCTCCGCGAGCCGCCGCGAGTTGGCGAACACGATCGTCGAGCGGTGCGCCTGCACCAGGTCCGCGATCCGCTCCTCCACATGCGGCCAGATCGACGGTTTGTCGCCGCCCTCGCGCTCCTCGGTGGCCGGCGAGCCCGCCAACTCGCCCATGTCCTGCACGGGGACGACCACGGACAGGTCGAACTGCTTGTCCGACGGCGGCTGGACGATCTCCACCCGGCCGCGCGGCGCGAGATAGCGGGCCACCTCCTCCACCGGCCGCACCGTCGCCGACAGCCCGATCCGGCGGGCCGGGCGCGGCAGCAGCTCGTCCAGCCGCTCCAGCGACAGCGCCAGGTGCGCGCCCCGCTTGGTGCCGGCCACCGCGTGCACCTCGTCCAGGATCACCGTCTCGACCCCCGCCAGCGCCTCCCGCGTGGCCGAGGTCAGCATCAGGAACAGCGACTCGGGGGTCGTGATGAGGATGTCCGGTGGCCGGGTGGCCAGCGCCCGCCGCTCCGCCGGCGGGGTGTCGCCGGAGCGGATCCCGACCCGGATCTCCGGCTCGGGCAGCCCCATCCGTACGGCCTCCTGCCGGATGCCGGTCAGCGGGCTGCGCAGATTGCGCTCCACGTCCACCGCGAGCGCCTTCAGCGGCGACACGTACAGCACCCGGCAGCGCTTGTGGGCCTCGGCCGGCGGCGGGGTGGACGCCAGCCGGTCCAGGGCGGCCAGGAACGCCGCGAGCGTCTTGCCGGAGCCGGTGGGCGCCACCACGAGCACGTCCGAGCCCGCGCCGATCGCCCGCCAGGCGCCCTCCTGGGCGGCGGTCGGCAGGGCGAAGGCCCCCGTGAACCAGGAGCGGGTCGCGGGTGAGAACGATTCGAGTGCGCCGGTGGCCATGCCCCCATCGTGCACCCCCCCACCGACAACGGTCCGGACCTGCGCGAACGTGCTCCCGCCGGAGGGCGCAGAATGGGGGGATGGGGAAACCCGAGCAGCCCGAGCAGCCCGAGAGGCTGGAGAGGCCCGTGAGGCCGGAGCGGGCCGAGAAGCCCGAGCGGGTCCTGCGGCCCGAGACGCCCGAGCGGGCCCTGCAGGCCGAGCGGACCGAGCAGGCCCAGCGGACCGAGCGGGCCGGCCGGGCCGAAGCGGCGGCCCGGCGGGCCGCGGAGCCCGACGGGGAGTGGGCCCGCCACTGGCGCTGCGACGGGCTGCCCGGCCTGGACCTGCTGCGCGCCCACTACGTACGGCACACCTTCCCCCGCCACGCCCACGACGGCTACGTCCTGGCGGCCGTGACCGGCGGCATCGAGGAGGTGGGGCTGCCCGGCGGCACCGACCTGGCCGGCCCCGGCAGCGTGGTCCTGATCAACCCGGAGGTCCCGCACACCGCCCGGGCCGGCGCCCCCGAGGGCTGGGCGTACGCCACCCTCTACCCCGACCGCGACCTGGTCGCCGAGGTCGCCGCCGACATCGCCACCGTCCGCGGCACCCCCGGCTTCGCGCTGACCACCGTCGCCGACCGCGAGGGCGCCCGCCTGATCGCCGAGGTCCACCGGGCCGCCGAGGCGGGCAACAACCTGGCGGCCGACAGCCTGCTGCGCATCGCCGTGGCCCGGATGCTGCGCCGCCACGGTGCCCCGCTGCCCGCGCGTACGGTCCCCGGGGCCGGCGCGGCCGCGGCCGAACGGGCCCGGGCGGTCCTGGAGGACCGGCTGGCCGACCCGCCGACCCTGGAACAGCTGGCCGCCTCGCTCGGCGCCAGCCCGTTCGCCCTGCTGCGGGCCTTCCGCGACCGCTACGGCATGCCGCCGCACACCTGGCTGACCGACGCCCGGGTCCGCCGGGCCCGCCGGCTGCTGGAGCGGGGCACCCCGCCCGCGCTGGCGGCCGTGGAGGTGGGATTCACCGACCAGCCGCACCTGAACCGGCACTTCACCCGGATCGTCGGCGTCCCCCCGGGGGCCTACCGGCGCGGACGCGTCGTCGCGGGCACCCCCTACCCGTGACGGGTCACCGGTCCTGACCCGGTCACCGGCCCCGTCCTGCCCGGTCCGCGCCCCGCTCCTCCGGCCCGAGCGCGGCGGCCGCCGCCCTGCCGAGGTGGTGGCCCAGGGCCCGGTACGCGTCGAACTGCGCGTGGTCGAACCACTGGTCGAACGTGCTCTGCCGCGGGAACAGCTTCTCCTTGAGCGCGTAGCTCAGCAGCTCGTACGGCATGTCCGGGGTCAAGGCCGCCTTCGCGACGACGATGGTCCCCCACCGGGTCGGCTCCCGCCCCTCGGCGAACACCACGGGCTCCGGGTACTCGATCACCCCGCGCACCACGCAGTTCGCGGAGAACCGGGTGTTCAGCGCGGCCAGCGGCCCGGTCGGCTCGACCTCCGGCGCGCTGCCCGGCACCAGCTTCAGCACCTCCTCCCGGTCGAAGCCGATGCGTACGCCGAGATCCTCGTACGCCAGGGTCACGGCCTGGGCGAGCGTGGCGGCCAGCGGCGGCGAGTCCCCCGAGGAGTCGAGGACGTACACCGTCTCGCAGCGCAGCCGCAGCAGCTCGACCAGGCCCAGGTTGTCGAAGTGGCCGCCGTCGGTGCACAGCAGCAGCGGGCTGGTGTCGGAGTAGCGGCCGGCCAGTTCCTGCAACTGGTAGCGCAGCCGGCGGAACCGCGGCACCCGCGGCAGGACCCAGTCCGGCCCGCGCTCGGCCACCTTCGCCAGGTACAGCGGATTGGGCACCCAGGTGCCCAGCCGCAGGTTGGACAGGGCGAACAGCCGCTGCACCGCCTTCTCCTGGGCCCCCATCGCGGAGGCGAACGCGGCGCCGGACACCGCCATGGCCGACTGCACCGTGAGGTCGCGCCGGACCAGCGGATGCGCCGTCGCCTCCAGGGCCGTCGTGCGCACCCACCCGGTGTCGGGGCCGCCGACGTAGTCGTGGGAGAACGTGAACGGCACGGCCGCGCGGCCCGGCGCCGTCCGGTTGCGTCCGGTCATCGCCGCCGACGCGGCGAACAGGACCTGCGGGAAGCCCGCCACCCGGGCGCCGTGGGTGGAGAGCGTGGTCGCCTCCGCGTAGTAGTCGTACGGCAGGGCGCCGGCCGATCCGTCCCGCATGACGGCGCGCCGCACGGCGAACGCGCCCGCCAGCCGCTGCCGGTAGAAGGGGTGCAGGCTGAACGTCGTCTGGTCGAGCAGCAGCGCCGCCACCAGCAGCACGGCCACGAGCGCGACGCGCACCGGGACGCTCCAGTCGCGGGAGTCCACCGCGGCCCAGGACATCAGCGCCAGCCCGAAGAACACCAGCAGGAGCAGCACCAGCCAGACGACGAGCCACTGGACCCAGTCCTTGCCGGTCTGCGTGGTGAGCAGGGTGGTGCCCCGCGAGAACCAGCTCGGACGCTCGCCGTCCGGCTGCACGGCCTTGACCCGGCTCTTCGTCGCGCTGAACAGACCGGCGAGGGCGGTGGCGGCGGCGGTCAGCGCGGCCAGGCCCGAGATCCCCCGGGAGCCCTGCGGGAAGATGTCCTGATGGTCCGCCAGCCAGGCGAAGAACCAGATCACGGCGGGCAGTACCACCCCGAAGAGCACGAGCGCGCCCGCTCCCACGAGGATCGCCCGCACCGTTGCGCGGACCCAGGCGGGCCGCGAGCGCCCGGTGAACGCCCGCGCGACGGAGGCCGCCACCGCCACCAGACCCGCCAGCCCCACCAGGAGGGCCAGCGGCCACGCCAGCTGCGGATGCAGCCACAGAGGCGGGAAGGCCCCGCTCGGCCCGGGCCGCAGACCGTCCAGCGCGGCCATGGGCACGGTCCGGTAGAACTGGCCGAGGTACCCGCCCGCCACCGTGAAGACCAGCGCGAGCAGCCCCAGCGAGATCAGGACGCCGCGCAGGACGACGCCGACGGCCTGCAGCATCTCGCGCGGGCCGTCCGCCAGGTACTTGGCGTGCCGGCGGATGTGGTCCTCCTCCGGGCTGCCGGGCGCGAACGCGTCGTGCGCGGTGGCCAGATCGGCCCGTACGGGCGGCTCGCCGGCCCACTCGGGCTGCCGCCCGGTGAGCGCGAGCTGGAACGCGCCGGCCGTGTAGCCGCCGCCCGATACGGACACCAGGTAGCGGGCGCGCGTCAGCACCCCCGCCGTGCGCAGCGCCTGGAGCGCGCCCAGCGTGACGGAGGCGGAGCGGATCCCGCCGCCCGAGACGCAGATCCCGGTCCCGGCCGCCTCCCGGCCCGGCAGCTCCAGCGCCCGGGTCCGCCAGCGGGCCGCGGCACTGTCCGGTGGCGGCTGCTGCGCTGCCTCGCCCGCCCAGTCGGGCAGCGGGGTCGTGGTGTGCGGGGCGGCGGCCGGGGCGATGACGTCCGGGTCGTCCCACGGCTGCGAGCCGTCGGCGAGCAGGGGCGCGTACTGGACCCTCGGCCGCCCCGCGTCCTTCGTGCCGTGCAGCGCGGCCCGGCCCAGGACCAGCCGGGCCAGCAGGGTCACGGTGATCCACAGCGCAGCGGCCGCCACCGGGCCGGCCAGGGACCACTTCAGCAGCGCGCACCAGGAGGCCCGCGCCAGATCGCCGTCCCCTGCCGGGCCGAGCCGCTCCAGGCCGCGGAGGAGGAACAGGTCCTCCAGGACGTCGGCCGCGGCGATCGCCGCCATGGCCCACAGCCCCCGTACGGCGAACCGGCGCGAGACCGTGCGGTACAGGAAGCAGCACCCGAAGCCGAACAGCGCGGCCCCGATCAGCGCGTACCCGGGGACGCACAGCCGCAGGTCGGCGCGCAGCCCGTCCCGGAACAGCTCCAGGCGGTCCGCGCCCGTGCGGCACCACAGGCTCTGCCCGAGGACGGCCTCGCAGGCCCGCTCCCAGCCGCCCGCCAGCTCCAGCGCCACCTCGCCGTCCAGGTTCCGGGGCCGGACCGCGGCGTACACCCCGAGGAGGACGGCGCCCACGGCCAGCCCGAGCCAGCACAGCCAGGGGGCCCAGCGGGGACAGGGGCGGATGATGGACGCCTGGTTGCGCGCACGGGGCATGTGCTCACGGTAGTCGGGCCGATGCGGTCCGTATGCGATGCGCGCCGCGCGCACCGCGGACCGCCCGCCGTCGCGGCCCGGTCGCGGCCCGGTCGCGGTCGCGTCGCGCAAGAACGTACAAGACCGTGCGCGGGGGACCCGCCTAGCGTCGCGGTCGTGACGAAGACGCAGCCGGAGACGCAACCGGGGCCGGAGAACCGGACCCGGACGCAGACGCGAGCCCCGAAACCGGCAGGGGTACGGGCGGAGGCACAGGCAGGCGCCGCGGCGGCGGCCGCCGGGGACCGGCGCACGGTCGTGCGCGACGCGCTCGGGGTCGGCGTGGCCGTCGGCCTGTCCGGGTTCGCCTTCGGGGTGACCGCCGCCGGGTCCGGGATCAGCGTGGTGCAGGCCTGCGTGCTCAGCCTGCTCGTCTTCACCGGTGCCTCGCAGTTCGCGCTCGTCGGCGCGCTTGCCGCCGGCGGCAACCCCTTCACGGCCGCCGCCGGAGCCTTCTTCCTCGGCACCCGCAACGCCTTCTACGGGCTGCGGCTGTCCCAGCTGCTCGCCCTGCCCCGCGCCGTACGCCCCTTCGCCGCGCACTGGGTGATCGACGAGACCGCCGCCGTGTCCCTGGCCCAGAAGGACCGCGGCTCCGCCCGCCTCGGCTTCGCCGTCACCGGACTGAGCCTGTACGTGCTGTGGAACCTCACCACCCTGCTCGGCGCGCTCGGCACCGAGGCCATCGGCGACCCGAACAAGTTCGGCCTGGACGCCGCCGGTCCCGCGGTCTTCCTCGCCCTCCTCGCGCCCATGCTGCGCACCGCCACCGAGCGGGCCGTGGCCGTCCTGGCGCTGGTGCTCGGCCTCGGATTCCTGCCGCTGCTGCCCGCCGGGGTGCCGGTGCTGGTCGCCGCCCTCGCCGCCCCCGCCGTTCTGTTCCTGAAGGGACGCCGCCGCTCATGAACGTCTGGATCGCCATCGGCGTCACCGTCGTCGGCTGCTACGCCGTCAAGCTGGCCGGCCTGCTCGTCCCGGCGGGCGTCCTGGAGCGCCCCGCGGTGCGGCAGCTGGCCGCCCTGCTGCCGGTGGCGCTGCTCGCCGCGCTCACCGCCCAGCAGACCTTCGCCACCGGCTCCGAGCTGGTCCTCGACGCCCGGGCCGCCGGGCTCGCGGCCGCCGGGCTCGCCCTGCTGCTGCGCGCCCCGTTCCTGGTCGTGGTCGCCGCCGCCGTCGTGGTCACCGCGGGCGTGCGGGCGCTGGGCGGCTGACGCCGGGCCGGCGGCCGTACGCCCGCAGCGTCAGCAGCGCCTCCAGGGTGGCGATCGGGCGCCGCTCCAGACAGCTGCCCGGCGCCCAGGCCCGCCGGCGCACCGGCCAGCCGCCGTCCTCCTGCTGGTCGGCGACGAGGAAGTCCAGCGAGCGGGTGATCTCCTCGTCCGTGAACCAGCCGCGCGCCAGCGACTCGGGCCGGCGCGCGTAGTCGTGCGCGAAGAGGTGCTCGCCCGGTGCGTAGCCGGGGGCCACCGGGTGCTCCGCCCGCCGGTCCGGGTCGAGCAGCACCAGGCCCCGCTCCCGCACCAGGCGTCCCAGCCGGTCCGCGGCGGCCGCCGCCCGGGACCGGTCCGGGGCGCCGTCCAGGAAGGCGACGGCGCCCTGGATCTCGTACGGATGGGTGTGGCGCAGCGTCTCCACCCGCTCCCAGCAGAAGTCGGTGGCCCGGAACAGCCACGCGTGCCACACCTGGTTGCGGTGCAGCAGTCCGACCACCGGGCCGGTGGTGAGCAGGGCGCCCGGCGGGTCGTCCGGGGCCGGGTGGTACGGCGCCGAGGGGTAGGCGCGCGGTGCCGGGAAGCACACCGGGAGCGCGCCGTCCACGGTGGAGACCCGGGTCAGGTGGCGGCACAGCCGCTCGATCCGCTGGCCCGCGCAGCGGCCCAGGCTGTCCAGCACCCGCAGCGCGTGGGCGGTGTGCAGGGGCTGGCTGAGCGGACCGCGCAGATCCGGGTCCAGGGCGTGGCCGTAGCCGCCGTCGTCGTTCAGGTACGGGCCCAGCGCCGCGTCGACCGGGTCGGGATCGCCGCCGAGGAAGTGGAACGCGAACCGCCGCTGCTCCAGCACCCGGGCCGTGAGCCAGATGAACTGCTCGGCGCGGGCCAGCATGGATGTCTCGTCTCCGGCCATGGCGAAACCGTAGGACCTCCGGCGGGCCGGGGAGGGGGTGAACGGGTCCGGTCCACTCCGACGGGGCGGGATACTGGGCGTATGCGGTTGACGATTTTCTGGGAGCGGATGGCGGAGCACTTCGGGGCCGGCTACGCCGACTCCTTCGCGCGGGACCACGTCATGGCCGAGCTCGGCGGGCGCACGGTGCTCCAGGCGCTCGACGCGGGATGGGAGACCAAGGACGTGTGGCGCGCGGTGTGTTCGGCGATGAACGTGCCCGACGCGCTGCGCTGAGGACGGGGCGGGGGAGCCGGGCGGGCATCGCCGGCAGGTCGTCCGCGGGCCGTGCGCGGGCCGTGCGCGGACCGTACGCCGGTCCTGTGGGCGCCGTCCGGGCGGCCGTACGGACAAGCCGTCGGCGGCGTAGGCGAGACTGGTGCGCGTGGCAGCCACCGATGAGACCGATCAGCCCGACCCGTCCCACCGGGCCCCCGGCACCCCGGACGCCGGCGGCGCGCCCGGCATGCCCGGGGCGCCCGGCGCGTCCGCGCCCGGCCGCCGGCCCGCTCCGGAGCCGCGCGGGAGGGAGCCGCGCGGCCCCGTACCCGGCGCCCGCCGCCCGGTGGCGCCCGGTCCCCGGGGGGCACGGGAGGACCAGCCGGAAGGGGGCGGCGTACGCACCGGGCCGCCGACGGAGACCGATGTGCCCACCGGCAGCGATACGTACACCGGCACGGACACGGACACGGCCACCGGCACCGACGCGGACGCGGACGCCGGGAGCGGACCGGAGCCCGCCGCGGGCGGGGCCGGCGGCCGCGCCACGGCCGGACCGGTGGACCCCGGCGCGCGGATGCCGCGCTGGCTGCCGCGGGCCGTGCTGCTGGTCCTGGCCCTCTACGCCTGCTTCCAGCTCGGCAGCTGGGCCTTCCACCAGCTGATCGGCCTGCTCGTCAACGTCCTCATCGCCTTCTTCCTGGCGCTGGCGATCGAGCCGGCCGTGGCCCGGATGGCGGCACGCGGCATGCGCCGCGGACTCGCCACCTTCCTGGTGTTCTTCGGGGTGTTCGTCGCGGCCGTCGGCTTCGTCGTGCTGCTCGGCTCGATGCTCGCCGCCCAGATCATCGACATGATCGCGGACTTCCCGGGCTACCTCGACGACGTCATCGACTCGATCAACTCCACGTTCCACACCGAGCTGTCCCGCCTCGCGATCCAGGACAGCCTGCTGCACTCCGACTGGCTGCAGAAGTACGTGCAGAACAGCGCCTCGGGCGTCCTGGACGTCTCCACCACCGTCCTCGGCGGGCTGTTCAAGCTGCTGACGATCGGGCTGTTCGCGTTCTACTTCGCCGCCGACGGGCCGCGGCTGCGCCGCGCGCTGTGTTCCGTCCTGCCGCCCGCCAAACAGGCCGAGGTGCTGCGGGCCTGGGAGATCGCGGTCGCCAAGACCGGCGGCTACCTCTACTCGCGCGGGCTGATGGCGCTGATCTCCGGCATCGCGCACTACATCCTGTTCGCGTTCCTGGACGTGGCCTACGCGCCCGCGCTCGCCGTGTGGGTGGGCCTGGTCTCCCAGTTCATCCCCACGATCGGCACCTACCTGGCGGGCGCGCTGCCCATGCTGATCGCGTTCACCGTGCATCCCTGGTACGCGCTGTACGTCCTCGGGTTCGTGGTGGTCTACCAGCAGTTCGAGAACTACGTGCTCCAGCCGAAGCTGACCGCGAAGACCGTGGACATCCACCCGGCGGTGGCCTTCGGATCGGTCATCGCGGGCACCGCCCTGCTGGGCGCGGTCGGGGCGCTCATCGCGATCCCCGCCGTGGCCACGCTCCAGGCCTTCCTGGGCGCGTACGTCAAGCGGTACGCGGTGGCGGACGAGGTTACGCCGGGCCGCCGGACGCCTCGTGTGCGCCGGCCGAGGGCGCCACGGCCGCCAGGACTTCGCTGACGGTCGCCTCGACACCGGCCTTGTCGACGCCGAGGCCGCTCAGCACGCCCTCGCCGTCCTCCAGTTCGAGGAGGGCGAGCAGGATGTGCTCGGTGCCGACGTAGTTGTGGCCAAGGCGCAGGGCCTCGCGGAAGGTGAGTTCCAGGGCCTTCTTGCCGCCGGCGTCGAAGGGGATGAGGTCCGGGACGCCGTCGGCCGCCGGCGGCAGGACGGCGGTGACGGCCGCGCGCAGGGCCTCCGGCCCGACGCCCTGCGCGTCCAGCGCGAGCGCGGCCAGGCACTTCGGGTCGGCCGGCAGGGCGAGGGCGAGGTGCTCCGGGCGGATCTCGGTGTTGCCGGCCGCGCGGGCCTCGTTCTGGGCGGTGACGACGATGTTGCGGGCGCGGGGGGTGAAGCGGGAGAAGCCCTGGCCGGGGTCGAGGTCGGCGTCGGCCTTGGGGACGAAGCGCTTCTGGGCGGCCTGGCGGGTGACGCCCATGCTGCGGCCGATGTCGGTCCAGGAGGCGCCCGAGCGGCGGGCCTGGTCGACGAAGTGGCCGATGAGGTGGTCGGCGATGTCCCCGAGGGACTCGGCGACGACGACGGCGCCGCTGAGCTGCTCCAGGGTGTCGGTGTGGACGTTTTTGATGGCCTCGATGAGGTCGTCGAGGCGTACCGGATTGGCCATGCGAACGGGTTCCACGGAAGGGTTCGTCATGGTGCAACCGTAGGTTGACACCCCAGGGGTGTCAACCTTGGGTTGTCAGTCCGGTCCGGTCCGGTCCGGGGGCGGGACCGGCGGGGTCGGCGGGACCGGCGGGACCGGCGGGCCTCTGGTGCGCCTGGACGGCCGGCGGCGCCCCGCTGGCTAGCCTGCGGCCATGGACGACAGGGACGCCGACCTCGCCGGGCTCGACCGGGAGGAGCTGGCCGCGGAGGTCCGGCGGCTGCGCGCGGGCATCCGCGCCCATCGCGACGCCTCCGGGCATGACCTGTGCTGGCACCACCCGGGGCTGTGGGGCCTGCTCCCCGAGCGGATCGAGCCGGACGTGGCCGTGCCGCCCTGGCCCCGATTCCTGCGGGGATGCGTCCGCTATCGCGAGTCCCTGGACACCCAGCTCCCGCACGCGCCCGTGGACGACCGCGCGTACGACCCGGACGCCCGAGCCTGAGTCGGAGCGGGCGCCGGTGCCGGCACCCGGGCCGGTGCCGGGTGGCGCGCTTGACACGGAATTCGAACATCCATTCTCATGGCTTGTCCACAGCCGAAACGGCCGCAGAGGCGCATTGTCAGTGGCAGGCGTTAGCGTCTTTGGCGTGAAGCGATCGACTCAAGCAAACCGGGTGGAACCCATGGCAGGCACCGACCGCGAGAAGGCGCTCGACGCCGCGCTCGCACAGATTGAACGACAATTCGGCAAGGGCGCCGTGATGCGCCTCGGCGACCGGCCGAACGAACCCATCGAGGTCATTCCCACCGGTTCGACCGCTCTGGACATCGCCCTCGGCGTCGGCGGTCTGCCGCGCGGCCGCGTGGTCGAGGTCTACGGGCCGGAGTCCTCCGGCAAGACGACCCTGACGCTGCACGCCGTGGCCAACGCGCAGAAGGCCGGCGGCACCGTCGCGTTCGTGGACGCCGAGCACGCGCTCGACCCCGAGTACGCCAAGGCCCTCGGCGTGGACACCGACAACCTCATCCTGTCCCAGCCGGACACCGGTGAGCAGGCCCTGGAGATCGTGGACATGCTCGTCCGCTCCGGCGCCCTCGACCTGATCGTCATCGACTCCGTCGCGGCGCTCGTCCCGCGCGCGGAGATCGAGGGCGAGATGGGCGACTCGCACGTGGGTCTGCAGGCCCGCCTGATGAGCCAGGCCCTGCGGAAGATCACCAGCGCGCTGAACCAGTCCAAGACCACCGCGATCTTCATCAACCAGCTCCGCGAGAAGATCGGTGTGATGTTCGGCTCGCCGGAGACCACGACCGGTGGCCGCGCGCTGAAGTTCTACGCCTCCGTGCGCCTGGACATCCGCCGTATCGAGACCCTGAAGGACGGCACCGACGCGGTCGGCAACCGCACTCGCGTCAAGGTCGTCAAGAACAAGGTCGCGCCCCCCTTCAAGCAGGCCGAGTTCGACATCCTCTACGGCCAGGGCATCAGCCGCGAGGGCGGCCTGATCGACATGGGCGTGGAGCACGGCTTCGTGCGCAAGGCCGGCGCCTGGTACACGTACGAGGGCGACCAGCTCGGCCAGGGCAAGGAGAACGCCCGCAACTTCCTGAAGGACAACCCCGACCTCGCCAACGAGATCGAGAAGAAGATCAAGGAGAAGCTGGGCGTGGGTGTCCGCAAGGCCCCCGACGCCGAGCCCGGCACGGACGCCGCGGCCGCACCCGCCGCGGACGCGACCGTGCCCGCCCCGGCCTCGAAGGCCAAGACCGCCAAGACCGCCACCGCCAAGAGCTGAACCGGTGGGGGAGTACGCCCGGGGAGAGGGCTCCGGTCCGTCGAGGGCCGGACAGGAGCCGCCTCCCCAGAGTCCCGAGGAGCAGGCGCGGGCGATCTGCCTGCGCCTGCTCACCGGGACACCGCGCACCCGGCGGCAGCTCGCGGACGCCCTGCACAAGCGGGGCATCCCCGAGGAGGTGGCACAGGAGGTCCTCTCCCGGTTCGAGGAGGTGGGCCTGATCGACGACGCCGCGTTCGCCGGCGCCTGGGTCGAGTCCCGGCACCACGGCCGGGGCCTTGCCCGCAGGGCGCTCGCCCGCGAGCTGCGCACCAAGGGGGTGCACGCGTCGCTGGTCGACGAGGCGCTGGAGCGGCTCGATTCCGAGCAGGAGGAGGAGACCGCCCGCGAGCTCGTGGCGCGCAGGCTCCGCGCGACCCGGGGGCTGGAGCGCGACAAGCGGATCCGGCGGCTCGCCGGGATGCTGGCCCGCAAGGGCTACCCGGAGGGCATGGCCCTGCGGGTGGTCCGGCGCGCGCTGGAGGAAGAGGGCGAGGACACCGAGGACCTGGGCTACGAGGCCTTCTGAGGCGAGGGCCACGCAGGCGGCGACGGCCGGGGAGCGGCCGCCGCCGCGAGCGGTACGTCACGCGACGGCCGGGGCGGCCGCCGACGTGCCGGGCGCGATACGCGACGGCCGGGGCCGCCGAGCCGCCGACGCACGCGGCCCGTTACGCGGGGACGACCGGGAGCCCGGCGGCCTTCCACGCCTGGAAGCCACCGACCAGGTCCGTGGCCCGGTGCAGACCCAGCTGGTGCAGGGAGACCGCCGCCAGGCTGGAGGCGTACCCCTCGTTGCAGACGAGCACCACCCGCAGGCCGTGCGAGGTCGCCTGCGCGGCCCGGTGGCTGCCCACCGGGTCCAGGCGCCACTCCAGCTCGTTGCGCTCGACCACCAGCGCGCCCGGGATCAGCCCGTCGCGCGTCCGCAGCGCCTGGTAGCGGATGTCCACCAGCAGGGCGCCGGCGCGCGCCGCCTCGTACGCGGCGCCGGGCTCGATCCGGTCGTAGGTCCGGCGGACCCGTTCCAGGAGTTCGTCGATGCCCACCGGGTCCACCCGGTCCGCCGCGCTCACTGCCAGTCCTCCGGACGCTCGACGTGCTCCAGGGTGAGGACCGGACCGCTGCGGCTGTAGCGGCGGATCAGCGGCAGCGGCGGGTAGTAGGCGTGGACCGAGACGGCGTGCTCGTCCGGGGACTCGTTGAGCACCTCGTGGACGTGGTGCTCGCCGAACGCCCGCCCCGTGCCCGGGCCCAGGCCCCGGGACCGGTCGTGGCCGGGGGCCAGGCGCAGGCTCTGCCAGCCCTCGGAGGGCAGCCGGACCGCGAGCGAGTGCTCGGTCAGCCGGCCCCGGGCGGTGGCGAACGCCCCGCGCGACTCGGCGTGGTCGTGCCAGCCGGTGCCGGTGCCCGGCGGCCAGCCGATCAGCCAGGCCTCGCTGCCGCCGGGACCCTCGAGCCGGATCCAGGTCCGGCCCTCGGGGTCGAGCGGGAGCGAGCCGACCAGCTCGGTGTCGGCGGCGGTGCGCAGGGCGAAGGCGAGGAGTTCGGCGGCGGCGGGGCCACCGCTGGGGTGCGGGCGTGCCGGGGCGGCGGCCTGCGGGAATGCGGACATGGGGTGTGACCGTCCTGTGGGTTCGCGAAGGAGCGCGCCGACGGGCGCGCGGGGAAGGGCGAATCAGCAGGAAGGGCGACAGACGCAGCCCGCGTAGCGGAGGAGGTCCATGTGGACCCTCCGCCACAGGCGAACGTCGGTGCCGGTCATGTCCGCGAGTGAACCATGAGTGCCCTTGAGGGTCAATCGATCACTGCTGGGGCGTGGCGGACGCCTCGGCCGCCGGCGCCGGAACCACTGCCGCCGTCGGAGCCGTGGCCGGTGCCGGAGCCGCGCTCGATGCCGGAGCCGCCGACAGTGCCCTGGCCGTGCCCGCCGCACCCGCCGTGCGCCCGGCGGCCCGGAGCCGGCCCTGTTCCGCCTCCTCCGGCGCGCCCGCCCGGACCGCGTCCGCCGCCTCGTACAGCTCGGCCGGCCGCACCCCGGCGAAGGTCGCCGCCAGGTGCCCGTCGGGCCGCACCAGCAGCACGGTGTGCGCCGGAGCCCCCGGGTAGACGTCGGCCACCAGCAGTTCCGCGCGCATCGGCAGCGCGCTCACCGCGGCCGCCAGCCGCGGCATCAGCCCGGCCTTGACCCAGTGCCGCCGGTCCCACACCCCGGTGCCCGGGGCCACCAGCACCACCAGCAGCCGGCCCCGGCCCAGCAGGTCGCGCAGCGGCACGGTCGCGCCGTCGGGCGCGGTCACCGGTACGTTCTCCACCGGACCGCCCGGTTCCGTGGCGGTCGGCACCTCCCGTACGGCCACCGGAGGGGCGTACACCGGGGGCGCGCCCAGCGGGCCGCGCCCCACGTGGCCGTCGGTCAGCAGCTGTTCGGTCGAGCGGGCCGAACCCAGCAGGGTGCGCAGCCCGCCCCCGCCGCGCAGCACGGCCATCGCCTGGTCGGCGGCGCGCAGCCGGGCGGCGACCGCGGTGCGCCGCTCGGCCTCGTAACTGTCCAGCAGTTCCTCGGAGGCCCCGTGGTGCCAGGCCTGGGCCAGCTTCCACGCCAGGTTCTCGACGTCCCGCAGCCCCTCCTCGACGCCCTGGGTGCCCAGCGCGCCCAGCAGGTGGGCCGCGTCCCCGGCGAGGAAGACCCGCCGGTCGCGCCAGCGCCGGGCGAGCCGGTGGTGCAGGGTGTACACCCCGGTGTCGATCAGGTCGTAGCGGGGCGTGGTGCCGCCGCACCAGCCGCCCAGGGCGTCGCGTACGAGCGTCACCAGCGCGTCCGGGGTCACCAGTTCGCCGCGCGGTTCCAGCAGCCAGTCCAGCCGCCAGACCCCGTCGGCCAGCGGCCGCGCGGTCACCTCCTGCGGGCCGGCCGACTTGTGCGCCGGCGGGCTGCGGTGCAGCAGGGCCTCGCCGGGCCAGGGCAGTTCGGTGCGCAGCGCGGCGACCGCGTGCCGCTCGACGGCGGTCCGGCCGGGGAAGCGGATCCCCAGCAGCTTGCGGACGGTGGAGCGGGCACCGTCGCAGCCGACCAGGTGGCTCCCGCGCCACCAGGTGGCCTTCGCACCTTCGGTGCGGGCGGTGACGCCGTGGCCCTCCTGTTCCACGGAGTCGAGCCTGCTGTCGGTGACCAGCTGGACCATGGGGTGCGCGGCCGCGGTGTCGCGCAGCGCCCGGGCGAGGGCGTGCTGCGGCACGTGCAGGGGGGCCGGCAGGTCCTCGAAGGTGATCCGCCGGGTCTCCTGGCGGCGGCGCATCGTGCGCCAGGCGGCGTAGTACGCGCCCTCGTCGCGCAGGGTCCGGCAGCCCAGCCGGTGGACCATGCCGGCGGTGTCCGCGTGCAGGACGACCGTACGGGCGGGACGCGGCTCGTCCTTGCCCGGGCCCTCGTCGAGGACGACGCAGGGCACTGCCTGGCCGGCCAGGGCGAGCGCCAGTGACAGCCCGACGGGCCCCGCACCCACGACGATCACCGGGTCCATGCGGCGGCTCCCGATGTCCGGTATGTGATCACAGAACGTATGCAACCCACTGTAACTGCACGCGTCAAGTGACAGTGACGTACGACGGACATGTCGGAGCCCGTGTGCCGCGGCGGAATACTACCGCCGCAGCACACGGGCTCCGTAAGAAGACTGACTCGGGATCAGCTGGTGCCGCCGCCGCCGTCGCCGCCGTCGCCGGCCCCTCCGTCGATGCCTGCGGTGATCGGCGCGCCCGAGAGCTCACCGGTCCGCTGCTCGGGCAGGACCGTCCGGCCCTTCTTCGAGCGCCGCAGCCGTCGCTCCAGCCAGGAGGCGAAGGAGGTGAGCGCGAAGTTGAGCACCACGTAGATCAGGGCGACCACGAACAGGGTCGGGATGACGTTGCTGTAGTTGGCCGAGATCTGCCGGATCGACGTCATCAGCTCGGCGAAGCCGAGCAGGGCGCCGGCCAGGGCGGTGTCCTTGAGGATGACCACGAGCTGGCTGACCAGGGCCGGCAGCATGGCCGTGATCGCCTGCGGCAGCAGGATGGTGGCCATGGTCTGGCCCTTGCGCAGCCCCAGCGCACGGGCCGCCTCGGCCTGGCCGCGCGGCAGCGACAGGACGCCGGCCCGGACGATCTCGGCGATCACCGCGGCGTTGTAGAGCACGAGACCGGTGATGCACGCGTACAGCGGTCGGATCTCGGAGTCGACTCCGGACTGCACGTACAGCGCGGAGGCGAAGACCATCAGGATCAGCACCGGAATGGCCCGGAAGAACTCGACGATCACCCCGACGGGAACCCGCACGTAGGCGTGGTCGGAGAGCCGGCCCAGGCCCAGCAGGGCGCCGAGCGGCAGGCCGATCACCATGGCGAGGACGGCCGCCTGGAGGGTCTGGAGCAGACCGGGGATCAGGTACGTGGACCAGATCTGTCCGTCGTTGACGAACGGCGTCCACTTGTCGGCTTCCAGCTGGTTCTGGTCGGCCAGCGCGGACAGCACCCACCAGCAGACCAGGGCCAGCAGCACCAGGAAGCCGGCGGTGTAGACGAGGTTGCGCACCTTGGCCTTGGGGCCCGGGGTGTCGTACAGCACGGAGCTCATCGCTTCACCGCCACTCGCTTGGCCACCCAGCCCAGCAGCAGACCGGTCGGCAGGGTCAGCAGGACGAAGCCGAGGGCGATGACCCCGAAGACGGCGAAGAGCGCGTCCGCTTCGTTCTCGATCATTTCCTTCATCAGCAATGAGGCCTCGGCCACGCCGATGGCCGCCGCCACCGTGGTGTTCTTGGTGAGGGCGATCAGTACGTTGGCCAGCGGCGCGATCACCGCGCGGAAGGCCTGGGGGAGCACGATCAGCGTGAGCACCTGGAAGAAGCTCAGGCCCAGGGCCCGGGCCGCCTCGGCCTGGCCGACGGGAACGGTGTTGATGCCCGAGCGCAGGGCCTCGCAGACGAAGGTGCCGGTGTAGGCGACCAGGCCCAGAACCGCGAGCCGGAAGCCGATCTCCTTGAAGTTCTCACCGCCGAGCGTGATGCGCAGGGTCTGGTTCAGGCCCAGCGAGCAGGCGATGATCAGCACGGTCAGCGGGATGTTGCGGACGACGTTGACGTACGCCGCGCCGAAGGTCCGCATCAGCGGGACGGGGCTGACCCGCATACCGGCGAGCACGGTTCCCCATATGAGGGAGCCGACGGCCGAGTAGAGGGTGAGCTGAACCGTCACCCAGAAGGCACCGAGCAGGTCGTACTGCCCGGAGTCGAGAAAATCAAACACGATGCCCTGCGCTCTCCCCAGGATGGTCGGTGGCGCGCGCCGCCGCCCGTGGCAGGCGGGCGGCGACGCGCACCACCGTGGACTCAGCTGCCTTCGGTGATCTGCGGGGCAGGCTCGTTCTTGTAGTTGGCCGGGCCGAAGTTCTTCTTCACGAACTGCTCCCAGGAGCCGTCCGAGACCATCTTCTTGAGCGCGGCGTTGATCTTGGTCTGGAGGTCCTTGTCACCCTTCTTCAGACCGATGCCGTAGTTCTCGTTGCTCAGGCTCAGGCCGACCAGCTTGAACTTGCCGACGTTCTTCTCCTGCGCGGCGTAGCCGGCGAGGATCGAGTTGTCGGTGGTCAGGGCGTCGACGGACTTGCTCTCCAGGCCGGTCAGGCACTCGGAGTAGCCGCCCTGCTCCAGCAGGTCCGCCTCGGGGGCCAGCTTGGTCTTGACGTTCTGCGCGGACGTGGAGCCGGTGACCGAGCAGAGCTTCTTCTTGTTGAGGTCCTCGGCCTTGGTGATCGAGGTCTCGTCGGCGCGGACCAGCAGGTCCTGGTGCGCGAGGAAGTACGGGCCGGCGAAGTCGACCTTCTCCTTGCGCTTGTCGTTGATCGAGTAGCTGGCGACGACGAACTTGACGTCACCGTTGGAGATCAGGTTCTCGCGCTCGGCGCTGACGGCCTGCTTGAACTCGATCTGGTCGGCGCCGTAGCCGAGCTCCTTGGCCACGTACGTCGCCACGTCCACGTCGAAACCGGTGAACTTGCCGTCCGGGGTCTTCAGGCCCAGGCCCGGCTGGTCGAACTTGATGCCGACGACGATCTTGTCCTTCTTGGCGTCACCGCCACCGTTGCCGCTGTCGCTGGTCTTGCCGCTGCCGCCCGCGCAGGCGGTCGCGGTGAGCGCCAGGGTGACGGCCGCGGCCGCGGCCGCACCGGCCTTGAAGAGCTTCATGGTGAACTTCCCTCGGATGAGACGTTGTTGTACGACGAACGACGAGCGCGGCGGGCCGCAAGGGCGTCCCCCGGTTGCTCCGTCGAGCGGATCACTACCAGACGGGGAACGTCAGTGGTGCAGGATCTTCGAAAGGAAGTCCTTGGCGCGGTCACTGCGCGGGTTGCTGAAGAACTGTTCGGGCGTGGCCTCTTCGACGATCCGGCCGTCCGCCATGAACACGACCCGGTTGGCCGCGGAGCGGGCGAAGCCCATCTCGTGCGTGACGACGACCATCGTCATGCCCTCCCCGGCGAGCTGCTGCATGACCTCCAGCACCTCGTTGATCATCTCCGGGTCGAGAGCCGAGGTCGGCTCGTCGAACAGCATCACCTTCGGCTCCATGGCCAGCGCGCGGGCGATCGCCACACGCTGCTGCTGGCCGCCGGAGAGCTGCGCCGGGTACTTGTCGGCCTGCGTGCCGACGCCCACCCGGTCCAGCAGGGCGCGCGCCTTGGTCTCGGCCGCCGCCTTGTCGGTCTTGCGGACCTTGACCTGGCCCAGCACCACGTTCTCCAGCACCGTCTTGTGCGCGAAGAGGTTGAACGACTGGAAGACCATGCCGACGTCGGCGCGGAGCTTCGCCAGCTCCTTGCCCTCCGACGGCAACTTCTTGCCGTCGAGGGTGATGGTCCCCGAATCGATCGTCTCCAGCCGGTTGATCGTCCGGCACAGCGTCGACTTGCCCGATCCCGAAGGACCGATCACCACGACGACCTCACCGCGGGCAATGCTCAGATCGATGTCCTGAAGCACGTGCAGCGCGCCGAAGTGCTTGTTGACGTTGCTCAGTACGACCAGGCCGTCCGCGGCCACGGCCGCGTCCTGTCCACCCTTGGTCACTGATACTCCGCTCATCGGCTTCTTGCTCCGTCCTCCTCGGTTGGGAGGACAGTAGTGAGAGCCCGCGCACACCGTCATCACATCTGAGCGAGAATTGAGGATAACGATCCGGCCTCGCCCGGACACGCTCCGTACGCGCGCGCGGGTGTACGCGTACCGGGTGGATAACGGAAGGCGCGCCTGACCGGAACCCCCTTGACGTGGGAGTCTTCATCGGCGTGGATGCATGGTGGCCACGAACGTGACGCATGCGAGACATATGCACGACACATCGACCGCGCGGTACTCCGCGCGGCCGGCGGCGCGACCAGCCGCCATACCGACGGCGCGGCCCACCGCGCGGCACACCGGTCCGGAAGGGGGACGTATGAGACTGCTGCTCGTCGAGGACGACGACCACGTCGCCGCGGCCCTGTCCGCGATCCTGGCCCGCCACGGCTTCCAGGTCACCCACGCCCGCAACGGCGAGGAGGCCCTGCAGGCGCTGCTGCCGGCCGGCGCCCAGGCCGCCGTCGCACCCTTCGGCGTGATCCTGCTCGACCTCGGCCTGCCCGACCAGGACGGCTACGAGGTCTGCGGCAAGATCCGCAAGCGCACCTCGACGCCGGTCATCATGGTCACCGCGCGGGCCGACGTGCGCTCGCGGATCCACGGCCTCAACCTCGGTGCCGACGACTACGTGGTCAAGCCGTACGACACCGGCGAACTGCTCGCCCGGATCCACGCCGTCGCCCGCCGCACCGGAGCCCCCGACGAGGCCTCCGCGGCCGGACCCGGCAACGGCGGGTCGCCGGCCGCGGTCCGGCTGGGCCCCGTCAGCATCGAGCTGTCCACCCGGCGCGTCAGCGTCGGCGGCGCCGACGTACCGCTCACCCGCAAGGAGTTCGACCTGCTCGCGCTCCTCGCGCAGCGCCCCGGCGTCGTCTTCCGGCGCGAGCAGATCATCAGCGAGGTCTGGCGCACCAGCTGGGAGGGCACCGGCCGCACCCTGGAGGTGCACGTCGCCAGCCTGCGCTCCAAGCTGCGCATGCCCGCGCTGATCGAGACCGTCCGCGGGGTGGGCTACCGGCTCGTCACCCCGCCCGCCCCGTAGGCGGCGCGGTTGCGCGCCCGGCTGCTCCCGCTGCTCGTCATCCTCATGGCGGGCACCCTGCTCGCGCTCGGCTTCCCGCTCGCCGTGAGCCTGGCCGCGGGGCAGCAGCAGCGGGTGGTCGTCGACCGCATCGACGACAGCGCGCGGTTCGCGGCCCTGGCGCAGTTCGTCATCGACGCCGAGGGCGCCGGGGCCTCGGGAGCCGACGAGCGCCGCGAGACCCTCCAGCTGGAACTCGCCCGCTACCAGGAGCTGTACGGCATCCGGGCCGGCATCTTCTACCGCGACGACAACGCCATGGCGCGCGCCCCCGGCTGGTGGCGGCTGCCCGCCGAGGGCGAGGGCCGGCGCGCCTTCGAGGAGGCGCTGGCCGGGCGGCGCAGCCACGACCCCGCCCAGGTGTGGCCCTGGCAGACGCACGGCAAGCTGCTGGTGGCCTCCCCGGTCGTCCTCGACGGGGACGTCGTCGCGGTCGTCGTCACCGAGTCCCCCACCGACCAGATGCGCGCCCGCACGCTGCACGGCTGGCTGCTGATCGCCGCCGGGCTGGCCGCCGCCATGCTGGTGGCCTTCGGCGCCGCCCTGCGGCTGACCAGCTGGGTGCTCAAGCCCGTACGGACGCTGGACGCGGCCGCGCACGGCATCGCCACCGGGCGGATGAACTCCCGGGTCGCGGCCGCGGGCGGTCCGCCGGAACTCAGACGGCTGGCCCGCTCGTTCAACGAGATGGCCGACAACGTCGAAGAGGTACTGGAGCAGCAGCGGGCGTTCGTCGCGGACGCCTCCCACCAGCTGCGCAACCCGCTCGCCGCGCTGCTCCTGCGCATCGAACTGCTCGCCCTGGAGCTGCCCGAGGGGAACGAGGAGATCGCCTCGGTGCGCACCGAGGGCAAGCGCCTGGCCCAGGTCCTGGACGACCTGCTGGACCTGGCGCTGGCCGAGCACGCCTCCGCCGAGCTCAGCGTCACCGACATCGCGGCGCTGGCCGCCGAGCGGGTCGCCGCCTGGCGCCCGCTCGCGCAGGAGAAGGGCGTCCGGCTGGTGGAGAGCGGCCGGTCCGCCGTCACCGGCTGGGCCGACCCCATCGCGCTGTCCAGCGCCCTGGACGCGGTGATCGACAACGCCCTGAAGTTCACGCCGGCCGGGGAAGAGGTCGAGGTCGCGGTGTCCGCCGAGGGCCACTCGGCGCTGGTCGTCGTCGCCGACCGGGGGCCGGGGCTCACCGAGGAGGAGCTCGCCCGCATCGGCGACCGGTTCTGGCGCAGCGGACGGCACCAGAACGTCAAGGGTTCGGGGCTGGGGCTGTCCATCTCCCGGGCGCTGCTCGCCGCGGGCGGCGGGTCCCTCGCGTACGAGACGAACCCGCCGCACGGGCTGCGCGTCACGGTGTCCGTGCCGCGCACCGCGCCGCACGACCGTGGCGGGGCGGCGGGCTGAGGCAGGGGCCTGGGCCGGGGCCTGGTCTCCTGGCTTCGGGCCTGGTCTCCCGGGTCCCGGTCCGGTTCACCAGGGGTGGGTGATGCGCGCCGGCGCGGACACGTCGTACAGCTCGCCCACCGCGCGCACCTCGACGACGGCTGTCCGCTCCCGGCCCGCGCGTTCGATCCGGGGCACGTGCAGGGCCGTGCCGCAGGTGCCGCCGAGGAAGCGGCGGCTGCCGTCGGGCAGGGCGTGGTGCAGCTCGTAGTGGCGTACCGGGCCGTCGGAGCGACGCCAGGACAGCCGCAGGGCGAGCGCGGCGCCGTCGCGCTCGGCGGCGTCGACGGCCGGCGCGGCGGGGGGCCGGGGGCGGCCGCGGCCGTCGCGGTCGTGGACGGCCAGGGCGCCCAGCCGCCAGAGCACGGGCCCGCGGTCGCGGCCGAGGGCGGTGAGCCGGACCGCCAGTGCGTACGCGGTGCGGCCGGCCAGCGGGGCGAGCGGGACCCGGGAGACCTGCCAGCCGGGGGCGGCGGTCCGTCCGGCGGTTCCGGCGGGCAGCCAGGTGTACGGGACGGGCGCACCCTGGGCGGCCGGCTCCCGGGTGGCGATCCCGGCCTCGACGCGGACGGGTCCGGAGCCGGTGCGGTGGACCAGTTCGAGCACGGTGGCGGCGGACAGGGGCAGCCGGGTCGCGTGCAGCCCGACCGTCACGGGCGCGGTCAGGGCCCCCTGGACCAGCAGGCTGGAGCCGCCGCGCCAGGCGTCGGCGAAATCGAGGGTGACGGCGGGGCGGGCGCCGGTGGTGGTGAGGGCCCAGCGGCGGCCGGGGAGCAGGTCCTGGAGGCCCAGGTGACTCCAGGGGGCGGCGGAGGTGACGCGGCCGTGCTCGTACCACCGCAGCCCGTGGCCGGTGTTGAAGGCGCAGCCGAAGGGCAGGGCGGCGACGGTGGAACGGTCGGCGACGACGGCGGCCGGGGGCCGCCACGCGGTGTCGGCGCGGCGCGCGGGATCCATGGGGTTCATGGGGCTTGTGGTGCTTGTGGGGCTTACAGGGTTCGCGGGGTGGGCGGGGTCCAGGGAGGCGCCGGTCCAGAAGCGGTCGTCGGCGGCGTGGAAGGCACCGGGGGAACGGTCGGCCAGGTGGTTGCGGGTCCACTCGGGCCGGTAGAAGGCGTAGCTGACCACGTGGTCGCGGCCGGGCGGCACGATGGCGTCCCAACGGGCGTCGGTGTCCCAGCCGCGGGACTCGACGTCCACGCCCGCCCACAGCTCGTACCGGCTGCGCCCGAGCCGGTCGGCGAGCAGCCCGGAGTCGCGCAGCGTGTCGGGGGTCCAGCGGAAGTCGACGAAGAAGCCGTCGGCCACGGGGCCGTCGCGGTCCTCGTAGAACTCCTGGTTGAGATGGTTGAGCGCGCCCTGCCAGCGGATCCGGCCGGTGGTGTCCATGGCGTCGTACCAGGTGATCCGGAGCCCGCCGGCCCGGCCGGCGGCGCGCAGGGCCTTGAGGAAGGCCCGCATCGCGGCGGCGAGTTCGCTGTCGCCTCCGTCGGTCTCGGCGTTGACGAACCAGCCGTCGAAGCCGTACGCGGTGGCCACGCGGACCAGCTGCTCGGCGAGCGGGAACCGGCCGGTGGCGTCGCGCTGGACCAGGTCGCGGGTCCAGCGGAGGTCGCCGCCGTAGACGACCGGCGGCAGGAAGACGTTGCCGAGCACGCGGACGCCGTTGCGGTGGGCGGCGTCGGTGACGGGCGCGGTGGGGGCGAGCACGATGCCCTCGCCCGCGGAGCCGCCCCAGAAGACGAGCTCGTCGATGTAGGCCCAGTGGCTGAGGGCGTAGGTGTCGGCGGTGGGGGAGCCCTGGGCGGGATGCCCGGAGGTGCCGCCGAAGGAGACGAGCGCGGCGATCCGGGCCTGCCCGGCGCGGGCCGTGATGTTGGCGGGCACCGGCGTGAAGCGCGGGGCGAGGGGCACGGTGGCGGTGTTGTGGGCGAGATCCGGATCGGCCGCGGGGCTCCAGTCCTTGAGCGAACGCCAGACGATGCCGGGGCCGGGGGTGCCGGCCGGCAGGCTGTCGGGGAACCAGTACGACGCGTACGCCCCGATCCCGGTCGGGGCCGCGGGCACGGTCCCGGTCCCGGTTGCGGTCCCGGTCGCGTGTGCGGTTCCGGTTCTGGTGCCGTCGGCCGCCCGCGCCGTGCCGTTGCTCCACACGGCGCCGGCCACCGCGGCACCGGTGCCCAGCAGCAGGCGGCGCCGGGTGGGGCGGACCGGGGGACGGGGGCGGGGGACGGGGCCGGGGCGGGCGTGCGGGTGCGTCTGGGCGTCGGCGTGCGGACCCGGTTCGCTCTGGGACATGACGTCTCCTTCGGATGGTCGTCCAACGGCCGTACGGGTGGGGGTGGTTCGGGGCATGGATCGCGGGCCTCCGACTGGGGGGCGGAGGCCGGGGGAGCACGCCGGGAGCCGCGGCCGGTCGGTGTCGGGCGGAGCCGGTGGGAGGGCCGCCGGCCGGCTCCCGGGAGGGTCAGAGGACCTCGTCCACGCGGACCAGTTCCGTGATGCCCCGGGCCGCCAGGTGCCGGACGTCGGCCGCGCGGTCCGCCAGGACCACCGCCGGACGGACGCCCTCCGCGGCCAGGCGGGCCCAGGCCTCGAAGACGGGGCGTCCCGGCGCGCACACCGAGCGGCGGGGGGCCGCCTCCGTGCCCCCGACGTCGGCCACCAGCGCCGTCGACCGCACCCGCGCCCGCCCCGGACGCCCGGCCAGGGCCCGCGCGAGACGCGCCACCGCCCGCCCCGCCGGCTTCACCCGCCGGTCGTTGGTCAGCAGGCCGAGCCCGTACTCCAACTCCGGGAAGTCCGCCAGCTCCCGCGCCACGTCGTGGGAGCACCACCACGTCACACCCCACACGCCCGTGCAGTCCAGCGCGTTCGTGACCGTCGCCTCGGTGAACTCCGCCGCGTGCTCGGCGGGGATCAGCGGCGCCGGGGCGCCCACCTCCTGGAGCCACACCGGGCGGGCGGGATCGTGCGCGTACGCCTTGGAGAGCTCGATCATGTACGCCGCATGCTGCTCGGTCGCCGTCCCCGCCCGCCCGTGCCGCTGCGCCGTGCCGTTGAACACCCACGAGTGGACGGCCGTCGCCGCGCCCAGCCGGGCCGCCTGCGCCACCGTGAAGGGGTGGCCGTCCCGGTACCAGGCCGCGTCGTACGCCGCGTGCACGTGGAAGCGGCCCGGTGCCCCCTTCTCGCACGCCGCGAGCATCCGCGCCAGCCAGGCCTCCGCCTCCGGCCGCGTGATCCGGTCCGGCTCCGGGTGCGGATCGTCCGCGAACTGGTTGATCTCGTTGCCCACGGTCATCCCCAGGAAGTTGGGCCGGTCCGCCAGCGCCGCCGCCAGCGTGCGCAGGTACTCCTCCTGCCCGGCCACCAGCTCCGGGTCGCGGAAGAGGTGGCGGCGGTGCCAGGTGCGCGTCCACGCGGGCAGGAAGTCGAAGCTCGACAGGTGGCCCTGCAGCCCGTCCGCGCAGACGTCCAGCCCGCGTGCGGCGGCCGCGTCCGCCACCGCCACCAGCTGTTCGACGGCGCGCGGCCGGATCAGGGTCCGGTTGGGCTGGAACAGCGGCCACAGCGGGAACACCCGTACGTGGTCCAGCCCGAGCGCGGCGAGCGAATCGAGATCGGCCGCCACCTCTCCCGGATCGAAATCGAGCCAGTGGTGGAACCAGCCGCGCGTCGGCGTGTAATTGACGCCGAATCGCAGGGGCTGGATTCGGGGCGGCGGGTGGGCGACGTCGTTCTCGTGCATGCGGGGTCCCGGGGTCGAGGGCCTGGAACGGGGGCGAGGGCCTGAAAGGGAACACGGGGAATTCGCCGGCGCCCCCACAACGTGCCGCCCCGCCCCGGAGAAAGTCAACAGGGCCTTCGGTCCCCTCTTCGGCGGGGTGCGGCATTTCCGCTGCCCACCGCACTAATGCGGTTTAGCCGGCCGAGGGAATCCGCCTCGGAAAGGAGGCGCGGGAGGGAATGCCGGCGGCAGCGTGCCCGAGCCCGGCGGACGCGTGCCCGGGACCAAGACGGTCATCCCGGCGGTCCGCCGGGGCCGGATCGCGTACGGTCCGGCCAAGTGGCCGTCACGCACGCAGTCGGAGGGGGATGAGGCAGGTCATGGCGCGCAGACCCACGATCAAGGACATCGCCCGCCGGGCCGGGGTGTCCCAGAGCGCCGTCTCCTTCGCGCTCAACGGGCGGCCGGGGGTGTCCCGGGAGACCCGCGCCAGGATCCGGCGGGTCGCCGAGGAACTGGGCTGGCAGCCCAACAGCGCGGCGCGGGCGCTGTCGGGCGAACGCGCCGGTGCGGTCGGGCTGGTGCTGGCCCGGCCCGCCTGCACCCTCGGCGTGGAGTCGTTCTTCCTCCAACTCGTCTCCGGCGTCCAGGAGGTGCTCTCGGCGGCCCGTACCGCCCTGCTCTTCCAGGTCGTCGAGGACGTCGACGCCGAATGCGCGGTGTACCGGCGCTGGTGGGCGGAACGGCGCGTGGACGGCGTCCTGGTCGTCGACCCGCGCACCGACGACCCGCGCCCGGAGCTCCTCGCGGGGCTGGGCCTGCCGGCCGTCGCCATCGGCGAGCCGCGGCCGTCGGCCGCGCTGTCCTCGGTGTGGGCGGACGACGCGCGGGCGATGGCCGACGTGCTGGACCACCTGTACGGGCTCGGCCACCGGCGGATCGCGCACATCGCCGGCATGCCGGACCTCGCCCACACCGTGCGCCGGATCGACTCGCTGCGCGCCCAGGCCGCCCGGCGCGGGCTGACGGAGGCGGAGGTCCGCTCGGTGCCGACCGACTACTCGGACGCGGAGGGCGCGGCGGCGACCCGGCGGGTGCTGCGGGGGCCCGCGCCACCGACGGCGCTGATCTACGACAACGACGTGATGGCGGTCGCGGGCACCGGCGTCGCCGCCGAACTGGGCCTCGCCGTACCGGCCCGGGTGTCGGTGGTGGCCTGGGACGACTCGCCGCTGTGCCGGGTCACGCACCCCCGGCTGACCGCGCTCGTGCGGGACACGGCGGGGTTCGGGCGGCTCGCCGCGCAGGAACTCCTCGACGTGCTGGCGGGGGGTCCGCCGCGGGCCCGGGAGGGCGAGCAGCCGCGCCTGGAACCCCGCGAGAGCACTGCTCCGCCGCCGCCCGCATACTGAAACCGACCCCTTCGCAGGAGCGCCACCGTGACCACTCCCCCCTCCGCCGTCCCCGTACCGCGCGCCGACGCGCCCCCCGCGCCCGCCGAGTCCGCCGCGGGCCTCACGGTGGCCATCGACATAGGCGGTACGAAGATCGCCGGGGCGCTGGTACGGCCGGACGGCACGATGCCCGTGACGGCGCGGCGGCCGACGCCGAAGGACGCGCCGGCGGAGGGGGTGCTGGCGGCGGTCGTTGCCGTGATCGCCGATCTGGCGGCCTCCCCGCTGTGGGCCGAGGCGGTCCGGTGCGGGATCGGGAGCGCGGGGCCGGTGGACGCCTCGCGGGGCACGGTGAGCCCGGTGAACATCGGAGCCTGGCGGGACTTCCCCGTCCAGGCCCGGGTCGCGGCGGAGCTTGCCGCGCGCGGCGCGGACGTGCCCACGGTGCTGGTGGGCGACGGGGTCGCGATGACGGCGGCGGAACACTGGCTGGGCGCGGCGCGCGGCCACGCCAACGCCCTGTGCATGGTGGTCTCCACCGGGGTCGGGGGCGGGCTGGTTCTCGACAACCGGCTCCAGCCCGGACCCACCGGCAACGCCGGCCACATCGGCCACATCAGCGTGGACTTCGAGGGCGAGCCGTGCGTGTGCGGGGGGCGCGGCTGCGTCGAGGCCCTGGCCTCCGGCACGGCGATCGCCCGCCGGGCCGCGGCGCAGGGCTGGACGGGACCGGACCCGACGGCGGCCGGCGTCGCGGCCGCCGCCCGCGCCGGCGACCCGGTGGCCCTGGCCGCCTTCGACCGCGCGGGCCGCGCCCTGGCGGCGGCGATCGCGGCCACCGCGACCCTGGTGGAGACCGACATCGCCGTCATCGGCGGCGGCGTCGCGGCCGCGGGCGACATCCTGTTCACCCCGGTCCGCGCCCACCTGGCGTCGTACGCCACGCTCTCGTTCGTCCGCGACCTGACGGTCGTCCCGGCGGCCCTGGGCACGAACGCGGGCCTGATCGGCGCGGCGGCAGCGGCCACAACCCTCCTGCCGAACCCCACACCCTGACCCGCACGCCCGTTCCCACTCGCCCGGACCGGGTCCCGCCCGCGCACCCATGGGGACCGGGTCCCGCCCGCGCACCCATGGGGACCGGGTCCCGCCCGCGCACCCATGGGGACCGGGTCCCGCGTGTGCACCCGTTGCGACCGGGCCCCGGCCACGTGCCCGAGCCGCCCGGCCGCGGGCCCGGCAGACTGATCGCGACGAGACCCTGCTCCTGTGCCGGTGCGAGGTTCCGCTGCGCTGGTACGAGGATGCGTGCCAAGGTTCCGTGCCCAGGGCCGGTCGGCCGTCGGCCGTCGCCGGGGGCGGGCCCGGCAACGGCGCGTTCGCCCGTCGCCCCGTGCCGGGGAACCCAGCCCGGGCGGCCGGTATGCCGGGGCACGGGCCCGCGCACGCCTGCGGACCGGGTCCCGGCCGCACACCCCTGCGGACCGGGTCCCGGCCGCGCATGCCTGCGGACCGGGTCCCGGCCGCACACCCCTGCGGACCGGTCCCGCTCCCGCGCCTGGGTCGCCCGGCCGCGGTGGGTGCCGGGCGCCGGCCCGGCAGACTGATCGAGACCCTGCTCCTGTCCCGGCGCGGGGTTCCGCCGCGCTCCCCAGGAGGACGCGCGCCAACGGCGCCGCGCCCATGGCCGGTCGGCCCTCGCCGGGGGCGGCCGGGCAACGGCGTGTCCGCCCGCCGCCCCGTGCCAGGGCGGGCCGGGGAACCAGCCCAGGTGGCCGGTACCCCCGGGGTACGAGCCCGCGCACGCCGCGTTCACCGCTGCACCGAGCGGTGGTCCGCCCAGCCCCTCCGCCGGCCTGAGGGTCCGCCGAAGCCCTCATGGGGGATGTCGCCGGCGGTGCGCGGTCCGGGGACGACCGTCCTCCCGAAGGGCGGTGCCAGGCGTGACCCGACCCGGCCCGACACGGTGTCGCGGCCTTCGGCGGCGCAGGTGCGTTCGGCGGGCGTTCCCCGTCAGGGGCTGGCGGACGGAGATCCCCACGCGGACCGCGGCGGCGTGTCCCGCGCCACCCGGCGGATGCGGCGGCCCGTGCCCCGCCGAGGGCCGGGGCACGGAGGGCCGGGCGTGCGGCGTACCCAGGCCGCCGAGGGTCGGCCCGTGCGGCGTAGCCGGGTCCCGGAGGTCAGTGAGGGCGCCGAGGACCGGGCGGTGCGGCGTGCCCGGGGGCCGGCGTGGGGTCGGACGTCCGCCCGGGCCGCGCGCGGCGTACCCGTGGTGAGTGGGGGGTGCCGAGGGGGGCGGGCGGCGTGCCCGGGTGGCGGCGCGGGGCCGGATGCCCGCCGGGTCGCGCGCGGCGTAGCCGTGGTTACGGTTTCACCGAGCGGTAGTACGTCCGGGCACCCTGGTGCAGTTCCAGCGGATCCGTGTAGATCGCCGTCCGCAGGTCCACCAGCTGCGCCGCGTGCACCACGTGGCCGATGCCGTCCCGGCTCTGGATCACCGTCCGGGTGAACCGTTCCGCCAGCTCCGTCCCCGTACGGTCCGTCGTCACCAGCAGGTTCGGCACCGCCAGCGTCGACACCGCCGACGTGTTCCGCGCCAGCGCGTACGCGTCCTGCGGCATCACCGCCGCCCGGTAGTAGTGCGCCGGGCTGCCGCCACCGCCCTGGAGGGCCTCCACCAGGTCGCCCAGCTGCACGAGCCGGATGTCGAACCGTTCCGACAGCTCGCGCACCGCCGTCGTCGGCAGGCCCCCGGACCAGAAGAACGCGTCGATCCGCCCGGCCTGCAGCTCCGCCGGCATCGTGTCGATCCCTATCGGTACCGCCGTCACGTCCGTCGCGGGGTCCAGCTTCGCCGCCCTCAGCAGCCGCTCCGAGATCAGCCACACCCCGGACCCCGGCTGCCCCACCGCGACCCGCTTGCCCCGCAGGTCCGCCGTGGAGTGGACCGGCGAGCCCGCCGGGACGACCAGCTGCACGTAGTCGTCGTACAGCCGCGCGACCCCGCGCAGGTGCTCCGCGCCCGCTTTGCCGTCGAGCCGGTACTTCGCGACCGCGTCGGCCGTCGCGATCGTCACGTCCGCCTGCCCCGTGGCCACCCGCTCCAGGTTCTGCTGCGAGCCCTCGCTCGTCTCCAGGCGTACGTTCACTCCCGGCATGTCCCGGGCCAGCTCCTGCTTCAGCAGCTCGCCGTAGCGCTGGTAGACACCGGCCCGTACGCCCGTACTGAACGTCAGCTCACCGCGCGGCTGCGACCCGCCGAACGGCCACAGCCACCACGCCAGCACCCCGAGCACCGCCAGCGCGGCGAGCAGGCTCCGCAGCGCGCGGCGTCTGGTCAGCGGGGGGAGTACGAGGGGCATGCGCGCGATCCTGCCACCCGCTCGCCGTCCTGTCACGGCCGGCCGGGTGCCCCGGCGGCCCCCGCTCCCACCCCGGCCACCGCCGGCAGACCCGCCCGCAGTGCCGCCAGCAGCGTGCGTGCCGCCGGCCCCGCCGGGCCGTCGGTACGCCAGGCCGGCGCGACCCGGCCGCTCAGTCCGGGGCCGGTGATCCGCAACTCCCGTACGCCCCCACCCGCCCCCGGCTCCCCACCCGCCCCCGCCGGCACCACCGCGACCCCCAGCCCCCGCTCCGCCAGCCGCACCAGCACCGCCGGCGCGGCCGCCTCGAAGTCCACCCGGGGCGCGAAGCCCTCCGCCGCGCACGCACGCTCCAGTACCGCGCGCACCCCCGTGCCCCGGGGCAGGCAGGTCACCGGCCGCCCGCGCAGGTCCGCCGGCCCGACCGTGCCCGCCGTCGCCGTCGCCGTCGCCGACGCCGTGCCCGCCGTCGCCGTCGTCACCAGCGGATCGTCCGCGTGGACCACCGCCACCAGCGGCTCGTCCAGCACCACCTGCACGGTGACCCCCTCGGGCTCCGCGCCGGTGAGCCCGATCAGCGCGATGTCCAGCTCTCCGCGCCGCAGCGCGGCCAGCATCCGCTCCGAGGTGTCCTCCGTCAGCGCCATCTCCACCCGCGGATGCGCGTCGTGGAAGTCGCCCGGCAGCGCCACCACGTCGAACCCGGCCACGGCCGTGCCGGCCGCCCCCGGCAGCAGGCCGATCGCCACGCGCCCGCGCAGCAGCCCCCTGAACTCGTCCGCCGTCCGCCGGATCCCCTCGACCGCCGCGAGCGCGGCCCGCGCGTACGTCAGAACCGCAGCCCCCGCCTCCGTCGGCGTCACCCCGCGCCGGGCCCCGGCCGCACCCCCGGACCGGTCCAGCAGCCGCTGCCCCGGCTCCCGCTCCAGCCGTCCCAGGCTGGAGGCATGACCGAACCCGCCACCCGCAGGGACCTGCGCGCCATGACCGCCGCCGAGCGCCGCGAGCTGGCCGACGTACTCGACTCGCTCCGCCCCGACCAGTGGGACGCCCCCAGCCTCTGCGCCGGCTGGCGCGTCCGGGAGACCGCCGCCCACATGTCGCTGGGCTTCCGCACCTCCCTGCCCGGCTTCGCCGTAGAGGTGCTGCGTTCCGGCGGCAGCCTGCACCGGATGACCGACCGCTGCGCCCGCCGCGACGCCGCCGCCTTCAGCCCGGCCGAGCTGGCCGCGCTGCTGCGCGAGAACGCCGGGCATCCGTGGAAGCCGCCCGTCGGCGGCCCCGCCGCGGGCCTGGGCCACGACGTCGGCCACGGCCTGGACATCACGGTCGCCCTCGGCCTGGACCGGAGGGTTCCGCCGGAGCGCCTGCGCCCGCTGCTGGCCGCCGTCACCCCGCGCACGGCGCGCTTCTTCGGCGCCGACCTGGCCGGCGTGCAGCTGCGCGCCGCCGACCTGGACTGGTCCTTCGGAACCGGAACCCCGCTCTACGGCACCGCCCAGGACCTGCTGCTCGTCCTGTACGGCCGGCGGCTGCCCGCGGGCCGTCTGCACGGGGGACCGGAGGGCTCCCGGGTACCGCCTACCCTTGTTGCATGACCAGCAGCGACCGGAGCCAGGCAGTGGGCGTGAACAAGAGCTATGAGATCCGCACCTACGGGTGTCAGATGAACGTGCACGACTCCGAGCGGCTCTCCGGTCTGCTGGAGGAGGCGGGCTACGTCCGCGCGCCCGAGGGGGCCGGCGAGGGCGAGGCCGACGTCGTCGTCTTCAACACCTGCGCGGTGCGCGAGAACGCCGACAACAAGCTGTACGGCAACCTCGGCCGGCTCGCCCCCATGAAGACCCGGCGCCCGGGCATGCAGATCGCCGTCGGCGGCTGCCTGGCCCAGAAGGACCGCGAGACCATCGTCAAGAAGGCCCCCTGGGTCGACGTGGTCTTCGGCACGCACAACATCGGCAAGCTGCCGGTGCTGCTGGAGCGCGCCCGCGTCCAGGAGGAGGCGCAGGTCGAGATCGCCGAGTCGCTGGAGGCCTTCCCCTCCACGCTGCCGACCCGTCGCGAGTCCGCGTACGCCGCCTGGGTCTCCATCTCGGTCGGCTGCAACAACACCTGCACCTTCTGCATCGTCCCGGCGCTGCGCGGCAAGGAGGAGGACCGCCGCCCCGGCGACATCCTCGCCGAGATCGAGGCGCTCGTCGCCGAGGGCGTCTCGGAGATCACCCTGCTCGGCCAGAACGTCAACGCCTACGGCTCCGACCTCGGCGACCGCGAGGCGTTCAGCAAGCTGCTGCGCGCCTGCGGCGAGATCGAGGGCCTGGAGCGGGTCCGCTTCACCTCCCCGCACCCGCGCGACTTCACCGACGACGTGATCGCCGCGATGGCCGAGACGCCGAACGTCATGCCGCAGCTGCACATGCCGCTGCAGTCCGGCTCCGACACCGTCCTGCGGGCGATGCGCCGCTCGTACCGGCAGGAGCGGTTCCTCGGGATCATCGAGAAGGTGCGCGCCGCGATTCCGCACGCCGCCATCTCCACCGACATCATCGTGGGCTTCCCCGGCGAGACCGAGGAGGACTTCGAGCAGACGATGCACACGGTCCGCGAGGCCCGCTTCGCGAACGCCTTCACCTTCCAGTACTCCAAGCGCCCCGGCACGCCGGCCGCCGACATGGAGGGGCAGATCCCCAAGGAGGTCGTCCAGGAGCGCTACATGCGTCTGGTCGCCCTCCAGGAGGAGATCTCCTGGGAGGAGAACAAGAAGCAGGTCGGCCGGACCCTGGAGGTCATGGTCGCCGAGGGCGAGGGCCGCAAGGACGGCGCCACCCACCGCCTGTCGGGCCGCGCCCCCGACAACCGCCTCGTCCACTTCACCAAGCCGGAGGCCGAGGTCCGGCCGGGCGACGTCGTGACGGTCGAGATCACGTACGCCGCCCCGCACCACCTGCTCGCCGAGGGCCCGACGACCTCGGTGCGGCGGACCCGGGCGGGCGACGCCTGGGAGAAGCGCAACGCCGCGCCCGCCCAGCCGGCGGGCGTCATGCTCGGCATCCCGACGCTGGGCGTCCCGGCGCCGCTCCCGGCCGCAACGGGCGGCTGCTCCATCGGCTCCTGACACCGAGCGGCCCCTGACCCCGGCAACTTCCGGCACCGGGTGCGTCCGACGCCGGGCGGTCAAGGCCCCGGGGCGCGGCCGCCCGGTGCCTTGGCGCGTCGCCGGCCGCCGGGCGGCTACGCTGCGGATCATGCTCGTAGCCGCCGCCGTCTGTCCCTCGCCCCCGCTGCTCGTGCCCCAGGTCGCGGCCGGGGCGGCCGGGGAGCTCGCCGATGCCCGCACCGCCTGCTCCGACGCGCTCGCGGTGCTCGCCGCCGCACGCCCCGACCGGCTGGTCGTCGTGGGACCCGCCGACGAGGAGGGGCTCGGACCGCATCCGCAGGGCGCGCGCGGCACCTTCCGCGGCTTCGGCGTCGATGTCGACGTGACGCTCGGCGACGGCCCCGGGGCCCGGCGCGAACTGCCCGCCTCGCTCGCCGTCGGCGCCTGGCTGCTCCAGCGGGTCGGCTGGAGCGGCGCGCCCCTCGAAGGGCTCGGCGTCGGCGAAACCCTGGCGCCCGAGCGGTGCCTGGCGGCCGGCCGGGAGATCGCGGCGACCGACCGGCGTGTCGCCCTGCTGGTCATGGGGGACGGCAGTGCCTGCCGGACGCTGAAGGCCCCCGGCTACCTCGACGAGCGGGCCGAGGGCTTCGACGCCGAGGTCGGCCGTGCCCTGGCCGCGGCCGACACCACCGCGCTCGCCGCACTGGACGCCGAACTCGCCCACGAACTCAAGGCCGCCGGCCGGGCCCCCTGGCAGGTGCTCGTCGGCGCCGCCGAATCCGCGGCCCTGGAGGGCCGGCTGCTCTACGAGGACGCCCCGTACGGCGTCGGCTACTTCGTCGCCACCTGGGCCTGAGGGCCACCCGGCGAGACCCGGCCGGGGCCGACGGGGCCCGGCGGGGCCCGTCGGGCCCGGCGAACACCCCGTACGTCGTCCGCGCGGACGACGTCCCCCCACGACCCGCACGCCGCGCGCCCCGCGCCGCCCGCGACGAAGGGGCGGTGAGAACCTTAAGCCCGGCTCCCCGCCCCTTCCACGATCACGTCACGACGCCGTCGGCGGCGGGGTCGACCCGCCCGGACGGTCCTTGTGCGCGATCTTGCCGAGGGTGTCCTTCGCCTTGCCCGTACCGCTCGCTATCTTGTCGCTGTACTTGCCCTTGGTCCTGGAATCCACGGCCTTCGCGACCTTGTCGAGCCCCTCACCGATCCGGCCCTCGTTCTTCTGAGCGAGGTCGCCGACCTTGTCCTTGGCCGGCGCGAGCTTGGCCCTCAGATTGTCCAGCAGGCTCATGGGTCACCTTCCCGTGGCGTAGCTACTTACGGGCGCCCTCGCCGGCCTCGTTGTCCGCGGCCTTGTCCGCCGACTGCTGCTTGGGGATCTCCACGCCCTCCGGCGCGGTGCTCCCCGCGGCTGCCTCCGTCGCGGTCCCGGCCACGGGCTCCTCGGCCTTCGTCTCCTCCGCCCCGTCCGTGCCGTCGACGACCTCCACCGACTCGGCCGACGGCGTCGCCGCCGCGGCCTCCTCGGTCGACGCCTCGGACTTACGGCGGCGGAACCGGCTGAAAACGCCCATGTCTACTCCCTTAACGGTACTCGTGCGGGTGAAGTTCCGCCCCGGGCGAACCGGCTCACGAACCGGCTCACGAACCGGCTCACGCCGGGCGCGCACCCCGCGCACCACCGGCCGGAACCTCGCCAGGGCAACGACCCCGCCACCACCCCGTCACCTCACTCGATCGGGTACATGCCCGCGTGTTTGCGAGACTGGGTCGGTGAGAAGTGCAGCCCCCGCACCGCGGGTCATCGCCGTCGTCGGTCCCACCGCGGCCGGAAAGTCCGATCTGGGCGTCGCCCTGGCCCGCCATTTCGACGGCGAGGTCGTCAACGCCGATTCCATGCAGCTCTACCGGGGGATGGACATCGGCACCGCCAAGCTGACGACCGAGGAGCGCGGCGGCGTCCCCCACCGCCTCCTGGACATCTGGGACGTCACCGAGACCGCCAGCGTCGCCGAGTACCAGCGCCTCGCCCGCGCCGAGATCGACAAGCTGCTCGCCGCCGGCCGTACGCCCGTCCTCGTCGGCGGCTCCGGGCTGTACGTGCGCGGTGCCCTGGACGCCATGGAGTTCCCCGGCACCGATCCCGCCGTCCGGGCCCGCCTGGAGGAGGAGGCGGCCCTGCGCGGCCCCGGCGCCCTGCACGCCCGCCTCGCCGCCCTCGACCCGGCCGCGGCGCAGGCGATCCTGCCCTCCAACGCGCGCCGGATCGTGCGGGCCCTGGAGGTCATCGAGATCACCGGCAAGCCGTTCACCGCCAACCTGCCCGGTCACGAGTCCGTCTACGACACCGTCCAGATCGGTGTCGACGTCGGCCGCCCCGAGCTGGACGAGCGGATCACGCTGCGCGTGGACCGGATGTGGGAGGACGGCCTCGTCGAGGAGGTCCGCACCCTGGAGGCCGCCGGGCTGCGCGACGGCGTCACGGCCTCCCGCGCCCTGGGCTACCAGCAGGTGCTCGCCGCCCTCGCGGGGGAGTGCACCGAGGAGGAGGCCCGCGCCGAGACGGTCCGCGCCACCAAGCGGTTCGCCCGCCGCCAGGACTCCTGGTTCCGCCGCGACCCCCGGGTGCACTGGCTCAGCGGAGCGGCCGCCGACCGGGGGGAACTCCCCGGGCTCGCGCAGTCGTTGGTCGAACGAGCGGTCACAGCCTGATCACGTGATGGCATCGGGACGCTCCGAGCGGCAGTTCGGAGCCCGGGGCCGTGCCATCATCAAACTTCCACCGGTGTCGTCACCGGTGGTGAACGGCGGCGTACGAAGTCCGAGTGGGGAGGGCGCGTGGCGATGGAGGCCGGCCCTCGCGACACCGGGCGGGACGACTCCCGACGGGAAGCGGACCCGATGCTTCAAGGCGAGCTCGGCCTGCCCGCGGAACCGGCACAGCTGTCCCCGGACGGCCCCGACGCCCTCGCCGACGGCGGCCCGCAGGACATCTCCGGGCCCGAGTTCGAGGTCGAGCTGCGCCCGCAGCGCAAGCTGCGGATCTGGCAGATCGCCCCGATCGTGATGCTGGCGGCCGCCGGCTCGCTGATGTTCGCCTTCCCCCTCGCCTTCGAGTTCGGCGACGGCGGCGCCGTCGTGGCCATGCTGGGGCTGCTGATCAGCTCCTGCGCGGGTGGCTGGGGCATGATGGCCGCCCGCCGCGTCGGCTACACCTGGCCCGGCCTGCCCCCGCGCGGCTCCGGCCGGCTGCCGGACTGGCGGATCGCCGCGCTCTACGCCCTGGTCGCGCTGACGGTGGCGGCCCTGGCGGTGCTCCGGGTGGCCCGCCTGCGCTGAGCTCCGCGCGGCGGAGGACGCCCGCCCGCGGACGCCCGCCCGCCCGCGGTGACGGCCCCGTTACCATGGGCCCGTGACCAGCAGCCTCACCTTCCTCAAGGGCCACGGGACCGAGAACGACTTCGTGATCGTTCCGGACCCGGACAACGCCGTCGACCTGCCCGCCGCCGCCGTCGCACGACTGTGCGACCGCCGTGCCGGCATCGGTGCGGACGGCGTGCTGCACGTCGTACGGTCCGCCGCCCACCCCGAGGCCGCGCACCTGGCCGACGAGGCCGAGTGGTTCATGGACTACCGCAACAGCGACGGCTCCGTCGCCGAGATGTGCGGCAACGGCGTACGCGTCTTCGCCCGCTACCTCGAGTACGCCGGCCACGTGGAGCCCGGGGACCTCGCCGTCGCCACCCGCGGCGGCGTCAAGCGGGTCCACCTCGACAAGACCGGCGACGTCACCGTCTCCATGGGCCGCGCCGTCCTCCCCGAGGGCGAGGTCACCGTCGCCGTCGGGGACCACACCTGGCCCGCCCGCAACGTCAACATGGGCAACCCGCACGCCGTCGCCTTCGTCGACAGCCTCGACCAGGCCGGCGACCTGCTCACGCCCCCGCCTTTCAGCCCCGCCGAGGCCTACCCCGACGGCGTCAACGTCGAGTTCGTCGTCGACCGCGGCCCCCGCCACGTCGCCATGCGCGTCCACGAGCGCGGCTCCGGCGAGACCCGCTCCTGCGGCACCGGCGCCTGTGCCGTCGCCGTCGCCGCCATCCGCCGCGACGGCGCCGACCCGGCCGTCACCGGCGAGAGCGCCCGGTACACCGTCGACCTGCCCGGCGGCACCCTCGTCATCACCGAGCACCCCGACGGTGCGATCGACATGACCGGACCCGCCGTCATCGTGGCCGCCGGAGAGTTCGACCCGGCCTGGCTCACCGAAACGGCTTTCGGCTGAAGATTCCCTCTCATGGGTGATCCGTTTCACGCTCAGCGAGAGCCGGACTGCGCCACGTGGTGGGGTCGGTAACATCAGGCACCGGCCCTGAGGGCTCACCCCATGCCCGCCACCGCCGGTCGACGCCGCCGGAGGTGCCCATGAGTGCAGAGGCCACGAACCCCGACGCACGCCCCGAGCTCCGCAGACGCGGCCGGGCCCGCCTGGATCTGCGCAGGCTGGGCCGCGCGGCGCTGCTCGGTCCCACCGCCCGGGACCGGCTCCCGGACGCCATCAGCCACGTCGCCGAGGCCCACCGCGCCCACCACCCGGACGCGGACCTCTCCGTACTGCGCCGTGCGTACATGCTCGCGGAGACCTCGCACCGCGGCCAGACGCGCAAGAGCGGCGAGCCGTACATCACCCACCCGCTCGCCGTGACCCTGATCCTCGCCGAACTCGGCGCCGAGACCACCACCTTGACCGCCTCGCTCCTCCACGACACCGTCGAGGACACCGAGGTGACCCTCGATCAGGTCCGCGCCGAGTTCGGCGACGAGGTCTGCTTCATCGTCGACGGCGTCACCAAGGTCGAGAAGATCGACTACGGCGCCGCCGCCGAGCCCGAGACCTTCCGCAAGATGCTCGTGGCCACCGGCAACGACGTCCGCGTCATGTCCATCAAGCTCGCGGACCGGCTGCACAACATGCGCACCCTGGGCGTGATGCGCCCGGAGAAACAGGAGCGCATCGCCAAGGTCACCCGCGACGTCCTCATCCCGCTCGCCGAACGCCTCGGCGTCCAGGCCCTCAAGACCGAGCTCGAGGACCTCGTCTTCGCGATCCTGCACCCCGAGGAGTACGAGCGCACCCGGGCCCTCATCGCCGCGCACGCCGGCGAGAACGACCCGCTGCCCGCCATCGCCGACTCCGTGCGGACGGTGCTGCGCGAGGCGGGCATCGCGGCCGAAGTCCTCGTCCGGCCCCGGCACTTCGTCTCCATCCACCGCATCACCCTCAAGCGCGGCGAGCTGCGCGGCTCCGACTTCGGCCGGCTGCTCGTCCTGGTCGGCGAGAACGCCGACTGCTACGGCGTCCTGGGCGAGCTGCACACCTGCTTCACCCCGATCGTCTCGGAGTTCAAGGACTTCATCGCCGTACCCAAGTTCAACCTCTACCAGTCCCTGCACACCGCCGTCGCCACCCCGGACGGGGACATCGCCGAGGTCATCGTCCGCACCCGGCAGATGCACCGGGTCGCCGAGGCCGGCGTGGTCGCGCTCGGCAATCCGTACGCCATCACGCCCGGCACGCCCGGCGCACCCGGCGCACCCGGTACGCCCGCGACGCCGGCCGCCGCCCCCGCCGGCGCCACCACCTCCACCGCTGGCTCCGGCTCCCTCGGCGACCCCGACGAGGAACGGGTCGACCCCACCCGCCCGGGCTGGCTGTCCCGGCTGCTGGACTGGCAGCAGTCCGCGATCGACCCCGACACCTTCTGGCGCTCGCTGCGCGCCGAGCTCGCCCAGGACCGCGAGATCACCGTCTTCCGCGCCGACGGCGGCACGCTGGGCCTGCCCGCCGGCGCCACCTGTATCGACGCGGCCTACGCCCAGCACGGCGAGGCCGCCCACGGCTGTATCGGCGCCCGTGTCAACGGGCGCCTGGTCTCCCTGGCCAGCGTGCTGGCCGACGGGGACACCGTGCAGCTGCTGCTCGGCACCGACCCCGCCGCCGGGCCCGCCACCGACTGGCTGGAGCACGCCCGTACCCCCGCCGCCCGGATCGCCATCAGCGGCTGGCTCCAGACCCACCCCGGCGGTGCGCAACCCGCCGACGCGGCCCCCCGGGCCCCGCTCACCGTCGTCAACCTGCGGCCCGGCGGCGGCAACGCCGTCGCCGACCTCCCCGACGCGCACGTCCGGCTCGCGGGCTGCTGCACCCCGGTACCGCCGGACGCCGTCGCCGGATTCGTCGTACGCGGCGGCGCGGTGACCGTGCACCGCGAACAGTGCCCGGCCGTCGCGCAGATGCGGACCCTGGGCCGGACCGCGGTCGCCGTGCACTGGCGGGCCACCGCCGACTGCCGCGTGACCCTGACCGCTGAATCGTTCGGCCGCCCCCACCTGCTGGCCGATCTGACCGAGGCCATCGCCCGGATGCGCGTCGAGGTCATCTCCGCCACCGTGGACCCCCCGGTCGAGGGCCGCGTCCGGCACACGTACACCCTCCACCTGCGCGACGCCACCACCCTGCCCGCCCTGATGCGCGCCATGCGGGACGTCCCCGGCGTGTACGACGTGAGCCGCGCGTAGGGGGCGACCGGCCGCGGGCGGGCCGGGCCGGCTACGTCCGCAGGCCCCCGTACGGGTGGTTCCGCCGCGCGCCGTGGCCGGGCGCGGCGGGCCCCCTGGTAAGCGGTGGTGGATGCGCCTCACCTCCGCCCGCCTGCGCGCCGCTCTGCTCGCCGCGGCCTCCCTCACCCTCGTCGCCGCCGTGCTGCCGCCTCCGCCACAGGCACTGGGCATCGGCGACCGGCTGTTCCCCGCCCTCGGCAACCCCGGCTACGACGTCCTCGCCTACGACCTCTCCTTCACGTACACGAACAACACCACCCCGCTCGACGCCGTCACCGCCATCCGCGCCCGCACCCTCACCGCCCTGGAGCGGGTCAACCTCGACTTCGCCCACGGCACGGTCGCCTCCGCCGAGGTCAACGGTGAGCCCGCCGTCTTCGAGAGCGTCGGTGAGGACCTCGTCCTCACCCCCCGCACCCCGCTCCCGCAGGGCGTGCCCCTGCACATCACCGTCCGGCACACCAGCGACCCGCGCGGGCGCGGCGACGGCGGCTGGGTGACCACCGAGGACGGCCTGGCCATGGCCAACCAGGCCGACGCCGCCCACCGGGTCTTCCCCTGCAACGACCACCCCGCCGACAAGGCCCTCTTCACCTTCCGGGTCACCGCCCCCGAGGGCACGACCGTCGTCGCCAACGGGCTGCCCGCCCTGCCCGCCCACCGGGCGGCCACGGCCGCGGCGGCCACCACCTGGACGTACCGCACCCACCACCCCATGGCCACCGAGCTGGCCCAGGTCTCCATCGGCGACTCCGCCGTCGTGCACCGCACCGGCCCGCACGGGCTGCCGATCCGCGACGTCGTCCCCGCCGCCGACCGCACCCGGCTCGAGCCCTGGCTGCGCAAGACCCCGGCGCAGATGGCATGGCTGGAGGAGCGCGTCGGCCGCTACCCCTTCGAGACGTACGGCGTGCTGATCGCCCGCGCCACCACCGGCTTCGAGCTGGAGACCCAGACGCTCTCGCTCTTCGAGCGCGGGATCTTCACGCAGGACGGCTACCCCGAGTGGTACGTCGAATCGATCATGGTCCACGAGCTCGCCCACCAGTGGTTCGGCGACAGCGTCACCCCGCGCACGTGGTCCGACCTGTGGCTGAACGAGGGCCACGCCACCTGGTACGAGGCCCTGTACGCCGACGGCCTCGGGAAGTACTCCCTGGAACGGCGCATGCGCGAGGCCTACCAGCGCTCCGACCAGTGGCGGGCGGCCGGCGGACCCCCGGCCGCGCCCAAAGCGGCCGCGCCCGGCGAGAAGATCGGACTGTTCCGGCCCGTGGTCTACGACGGCTCCGCCCTGGTCCTCTACGCCCTGCGGCAGAAGATCGGCACGGCCGCCTTCGAACGGCTGGAGCGGCGCTGGGTCACCGAGCACGCCGATTCCGTCGCGGACACGGCGGACTTCGTCCGCATGGCCTCGCAGGAGGCGGGCACCGACCTGACCGCGTTCCTGGAGCCCTGGCTGTACGGGAAGACCACCCCTGCGATGCCCGGACACCCGGAGTGGAGCGGGCAGCGGGCCGCGGGCAAGGAAGCGGGCGCCGGGAAAACGGTATGACGGCCGCAGAAGGGGCATGTCACCATCGAGAGGTGCGCGGGTGAGCGGTCCCCCTCGGGGAATCCCGGACCGGTGTGACACGTTGTACCCGTACGGCACGACCAGCTGTCCACCAGCGGTGCCGGACCGCACACCCATCGTGACCGAAACGACGTAAGGATCCAATGACCTCCTCTTCTTCCCCTTCACAGGACGCACAGAGCTTTACCGAGAGCCTTCGGGCCGATGCCCTGATGGAAGAGGACGTCGCCTGGAGCCACGAGATCGACGGGAACCGGGACGGCGATCAGTTCGACCGCTCCGACCGTGCCGCCCTGCGCCGCGTCGCGGGCCTCTCCACCGAGCTCGAGGACGTCACCGAGGTCGAGTACCGGCAGCTGCGCCTGGAACGCGTGGTGCTCGTCGGTGTCTGGACCTCGGGGACCGTCGCCGACGCGGAGAACTCCCTCGCAGAGCTCGCCGCCCTCGCCGAGACGGCGGGCGCCCTCGTCCTCGACGGTGTGATGCAGCGCCGCGACAAGCCGGACCCGGCCACCTTCATCGGTTCCGGCAAGGCCCGCGAGCTGCGTGACATCGTCGTCGAGAGCGGCGCCGACACCGTCGTCTGCGACGGTGAGCTCAGCCCCGGCCAGCTGATCGCGCTGGAGGACGTCGTCAAGGTCAAGGTGGTCGACCGGACCGCGCTGATCCTCGACATCTTCGCCCAGCACGCCAAGTCCCGCGAGGGCAAGGCGCAGGTCGCCCTGGCGCAGATGCAGTACATGCTGCCGCGACTGCGCGGCTGGGGTCAGTCGCTGTCCCGGCAGATGGGTGGCGGCAGCGGTGGCGGCATGGCCACCCGAGGCCCCGGTGAGACCAAGATCGAGACGGACCGGCGCCGGATCCGCGAGAAGATGGCGAAGATGCGCCGGGAGATCGCGGAGATGAAGACCGGCCGCGACCTCAAGCGGCAGGAACGGCGCCGCAACAAGGTGCCGTCGGTCGCCATCGCCGGCTACACCAACGCCGGCAAGTCCTCGCTGCTCAACCGCCTCACGGGCGCGGGCGTGCTGGTGGAGAACGCGCTGTTCGCCACCCTCGACCCGACCGTGCGCCGGGCCGAGACGCCGACCGGCCGGGTCTACACCCTGGCCGACACCGTCGGCTTCGTCCGGCACCTGCCCCACCACCTCGTCGAGGCGTTCCGCTCCACGATGGAGGAGGTCGGCGACTCCGACCTCATCCTGCACGTGGTCGACGGCGCGCACCCGGCACCGGAGGAGCAGCTGGCGGCCGTACGCGAGGTCATCCGCGAGGTCGGCGCGGTGAACGTGCCCGAGATCGTGGTGATCAACAAGGCGGACGCGGCGGACCCGCTCGTCCTGCAGCGCCTGCTGCGCATCGAGAAGCACTCCATCGCCGTCTCGGCCCGCACGGGCATGGGCATGGACGAGCTGCTCGCGCTGATCGACGCCGAGCTGCCGCGGCCCGAGGTCGAGGTCGAGGCACTGGTGCCGTACACGCGGGGCTCGCTGATCGCCCGGGCGCATGCCGAGGGCGAGGTCCTCTCCGAGGAGCACACCCCGGAGGGCACGCTGCTCAAGGCGCGCGTCCACCAGGAACTGGCCGCGGACCTGGCTCCGTACGTGCCCGCCACGCGCTGAGCCGGACGGGCCGACCGGACGGACGAAGAAGGGCGGTGCCCTCCAGCCATGAGGCTGGAGGGCACCGCCCTTCACGTATCACCGCGCACGGCGTGTGGCGCGTGCGGCGCGTGGTGCGCCCGACGAGCTCCTAGCGGGCGAACTTCTTGCTGACGGCGTCGAAGACGCCCTTGGCCTCCGGACCCAGGCGCGGGCCGGCCAGCCAGCCCGCCTTGGCGGGACCGATCGAGGTGTTCGACACCAGCGCCGGCTTGCCGTCGGCGCCCGCCGCGACCCAGCCGCCGCCCGACGAGCCACCGGTCATCGTGCAGCCGATGCGGTACATCACCGGGTCGGCCGCGTTCAGCGACAGCCGGCCGGGCTTGTCCGTGCACATGAAGGCGCGCTGGCCGTCGAAGGGCGCGGCCGCCGGGTAGCCGGTCGCCGTGATGCTCGCGACCTTCTGCGTGGCCGGGGCGTTGAACTCCACCGGGAGCGCCGAACCGACGGTCTCCTCCAGGGACTTGCCGCCGCTGCCCTTCTCCGGGGTCACGTGCAGCACCGCGAAGTCGTACGGGGCGCCCTGGCCACCGGTCGGACCGCCCTGGGCGATCCACTGGTTCGAGGTCTGCGCCCAGTCGCTCCACCACACGCCGTACGGCGCGACCTCGTCGCGCTTGGCACCCTTGAGCTGCGCCTGCGACTTGCCCGCGTTGTTGTACGACGGCACGAAGGCGATGTTGCGGTACCAGCCGCCCGACTTGCCCGCGTGCACGCAGTGTCCGGCGGTCCACACCATGTTGGACTTGCCGGGGTGCGCCGGGTCCTTGACGACGGTGGCCGAGCAGACCATCGAGCCCTCGGGGCCGTCGAAGAAGACCTTGCCGGCCTCCGGGACGTTCTGGTGGTACGGGGCGGCCGCGGCCTTGGCCGTCACCGGCGCCGGAGTGGGGTCGGAGACGCCCTGGTCCTTGCCGAGGTCCGGATCGGTGACCGGCTTGTCGGGACGCTGGGCGTCACGCATCCGGTCCGGGTCCCACAGGTCCTCGATGATCGGGTTGATGAAGTCGTTGGCCTCGCGCAGCCAGTCGTCCTTCTTCCAGTCCTTCCACGCACCCCCCTTCCACTTGTCCATGTCGATGCCGTGTTCCTTGAGCTTGTCCTTGAGGTGGTCCGGGATCTTGATCCCGTCCACCCCGGACGGATTGCTCGCCGCCACGGTCGGCTTGGCGTCGCCGCCGGCCTCACCGTCGCCGGGTCCACAGGCCGCGGCGGTCAGCGCGAGCGCGGCCGCGCACAGGACCGCGGTGACCGGTCGGTTCGGTCGCATGTCGTGAATCCCCCAAGTGGTGTTCGAGCGTGGAGTGCGGCATCCGGGCCGTACCCGGAGTGCAGCACCCCACTATGCCGCTGACGGCCAGGACGCCACAGCCCGGGGCCGCGGTTGCAAGGATCTTCGACCGGCCCGTGATCGGTCGCGGTCACCGTCGTTGGTACGTACGGGGGATGGCGCGCCGTAGTTCATGTGCGAGACGCAACTCACATGGGAGGACCGACAGTCGTGGCCGTGACGACCGAGCAGGCCGCAGCCGCGGCCCCCGACCTGCCCCCGGACCGACGCCCGGAGCCGCCCGCGCCCCACCAGCCCCCGGTCCCGCCCGCCCTCCCCGCCCAGCCCGGCCCACCGGACCCGGAGAACCGGCCGAGCACGCCAGGCCCGGAGAACCGGCCGACCCCGCCGGGCCCGGAGAACCGGCCGACCCCGCCGGGCCCGGAGAACCGCCCCGGCCCGCCCGCTCCGGCCGGCCCGCCCGCTCCGGTGGGCCGGGCCGCTCCGGCGGGCCGGTCCGGGGCAGCCGGTCCGGGGGTGGTCCCGGCAGCGCGGAGCCTGGGACCGGAGGGCATCCTGCGCCGGCAGGCCCTTCGGGAGTCCGCGGCCCGGACCTACGCGCGCTCGCTGCCGATCGTCCCGGTGCGGGCCCGGGGCCTGACCATCGAGGGCGCGGACGGGCGCCGCTACCTCGACTGCCTCTCCGGCGCCGGCACCCTGGCCCTCGGACACAACCATCCCGTGGTCCTCGAAGCCATCCGCACGGTCCTCGACTCGGGCGCCCCGCTCCACGTCCTCGATCTCGCGACCCCGGTCAAGGACGCCTTCACCACCGAACTCTTCGCCAACCTGCCACCCGCCTTCGCCCAGAACGCCCGGATCCAGTTCTGCGGGCCCGCCGGCACGGACGCGGTCGAGGCCGCGCTCAAGCTCGCGCGCACCGCCACCGGCCGCACCGGACTGCTCGCCTTCAGCGGGGCCTACCACGGCATGACCGCCGGATCCCTGGCCGCGTCCGGCGGGGCCCCGGACGTCGGGGTGACGCGCCTGCCCTACCCCCAGGACTTCCGTTGCCCCTTCGGCGTCGGCGGTCCCGAGGGCGCGGCCCTCGGCGCCCGCTGGACCGAGAACCTCCTCGACGACCCCAAGGGCGGGGTTCCGGCGCCCGCCGGAATGATCCTCGAACCCGTCCAGGGCGAGGGCGGAGTCCTCCCCGCCCCGGACGCCTGGCTGCGCCGGATGCGCGAGATCACCGCTGCCCGGGGCATTCCGCTGATCGCCGACGAGGTCCAGACGGGCGTCGGACGCACCGGAGCCTTCTGGGGCGTCGACCACGCGGGCGTGATCCCGGACGTCATGGTCCTGTCCAAGGCCATCGGCGGCAGCCTCCCGCTCGCCGTGATCGTCTACCACCGCGACCTCGACACCTGGCGACCCGGAGCCCATGCGGGAACGTTCCGCGGCAACCAGCTCGCCATGGCCGCCGGCACCGCCACCCTCGCGTTCGTCCGGGAGAACCGCCTCGCCGAGCGCGCCGCCGACCTCGGCGAACGGATGCTCACCGCCCTCCACGGCCTCGCCACCGGCCACCCGTGTGTCGGCGACGTCCGCGGCCGCGGTCTGATGATCGGCCTCGAACTCGTCGACCCGGAGGCCCCCGAGACCGATGCCGGCCGCGCCCCCGCCGCCCCGGCCCTCGCCGCCGCCGTCCGCCAGGAATGCCTCGCCCGTGGCCTCATCGTCGAACTCGGAGGCCGCCACGCCAGCGTCGTCCGCCTCCTGCCACCCCTCACCCTGACGGACGAACAGGCCGCCGCCGTCCTCGACCGGCTCGCCGACGCCCTCGCCGCCGTCACCCACCCCCACTGACCGCGCCCCACTGACCCGCGCCCACTGACCCGCGCCCCAAGGAACCCCGTGACCTCCTCTCCCGACCCCACAGGGCCAGCCCCCGAACCCACGCCGGGGCCCTCCGCCGCCTCCTCCCCGTCCGAGCCGCCCTCTGCACCCGCTCCCGCCCCACAGGCCGACACCCCGGCGGACGGTGCGGGCGTCACGGCGAGCCACGGCACCGGCGACGCCCCTGGGCACTCCCCGGGGCACGCCACCGGGCACGCCCCGGGGCCCGGTACGGGGCAGGCCGCCGGAACACCGGGCCATGCTGCCGACGCCCCGCCCGCCACCGCGCCCCCGGCACTGGCGCCCCCCACCGCGGCGCCCATGTCGGCACCCCCGGCCACCGTGCCCGCGGCCACCGTTCCGCGGCAGAAGGACGGCACCCCGCGCCCGCGCCCGGCGACCGTCACCGGACCCGACCCGGCCCTCCTCCCCGATCTGCTCGACCATCCCGACCCGGCCGTCGCGGCCGAAGCGGCCACCGTCGAGAACCTGCTGCGCTGCTGGGTCCGCGAACGCGGCATCGGCCGCCCCGACGGTCCCCCCGGAACCCTGCTGTGCATCCCCCTGCCCGCGTCCGGCACCTCCTTGATCACCGTCGTCCGTCACTGGTCCCCGGCCGGCTGGCACCGCTTCGCCCCCGCCCGCCTCCTCGGCACCCCCGCCGACGCGCCCGCCCTGGACGCCGTCACCCTCGCCGCGCTCTTCGCCCGCGAGGCAGGCCCCCGCGGCGGCGCCGACCTCGTCGCCCGGGTCGCCGACTCGGTCCGCCGTACCACCGAGTTCATCGCCGACCGGCGCCGACGCCCCGAACCCCCCGTCCCCGTTGCCGCGGACCGCTTCCTCACCGCTGAGCAGTCCCTGCTCCTCGGCCACCCCCTCCAGCCCGACCCCAAGAGCCGCGAGGGGCTCTCCGAGGCCGACGTACGCCGCTACTCACCCGAACTGCACGGCTCCTTCCCCCTGCACTGGATCGCCGTCGACCGCTCCGTCCTCGCCACCGACTCGGCCTGGACCGAACGAGGCCGCCCGGTCCGCGCCGACGAGCTGCTCGCCCGCCTCACCCCCGGCCTGCCGCTGCCAGAGGGCACCGCCCCGCTTCCCCTGCACCCCTGGCAGGCGCGTGACCTCTTCCAGCGTCCCGCCGTCGCCGCCCTCCTCGACGCCGGCATGCTGCACGACCTCGGCCCGCACGGCGCGCCCTGGTACCCCACCTCCTCCGTCCGTACCGTGGCCCGTCCCGGGGCCCCCGCGATGCTCAAGCTGTCCCTGGGCGTGCGCATCACCAACTCCCGCCGCGAGAACCTCCGCAAGGAACTCCACCGCGGTGTCGAGATCCACCGGCTGCTGCGCACCGGCCTCACCGAGGAGTGGCAGGCCGTCCACCCCGGCTTCGACATCATCCGCGACCCCGCCTGGGTCGCCGTCGACTTCCCGGCCGGCACCCCGGTTCCCGGGCTCGACACCGTCCTGCGTCACCATCCCTTCCGTCCCGGAGACGACGCGGTCTGCGTCGCCGCACTGACCTCACCCCGCCCCCGGCCCGGTCGGGCCCCCATGCGTTCCCGGCTCGCCGACACCGTGACCCGGCTCGCCCTGAGCACCGGCCGCCCCACCTCGGCCGTCGCCGCCGAGTGGTTCCTGCGCTACCTCGACCACGTCGTCCTGCCGGTCCTCGGTCTCGACCACCTCGCCGGCATCGCCCTCGAAGCCCACCAGCAGAACACCCTGGTCCTCCTCGACCCGGCCGGCTGGCCCGTCGGCGGCCGCTACCGCGACAACCAGGGCTACTACTTCCGCGCCTCCCGCCGCGCGGAACTGGAGCAGCGGCTGCCCGGCATCGGCAGCGCCAGCGACACCTTCGTCTCCGACGCCGTCACCGACGAACGCTTCGCCTACTACCTCGGTATCAACAACGTGCTCGGACTCATCGGAGCCTTCGGCTCCCAGCAACTCGCCGACGAGCGCGTCCTCCTCGCCGCCTTCCGCCGCTTCCTCGGCAAGGCGTCCGGCCTCGGCCCGCTCCCCGCCCGGCTGCTCGACTCACCCACCCTCCGCTGCAAGGCGAACCTCCTCACCCGCCTCGGCGGCCTGGACGAACTCGTCGGCCCCGTCGACACCCAGTCCGTCTACGTCACCATCGCCAACCCCCTGCACGACTGAGCCGAGAAGAGCCACCCATGCATCGCGACGACACCCTGGAACTGCGCTACCCCGCCGGCCTGTTGCCGCTGCTCGCCGAGGCCGACCTGCTCGACTGCCCGTCGGCCTGGGGACCCGTCAACACCCTCGCCGGAGCCTTCCGCCTCGATCCCGTCCGGATCGACCGCGACCTCGAACGCCTCACCGGCTGGATGAACGACCCCGACGTGGCCGCCTACTGGGAGCTCGACGGTCCCGCCTCCCGCACGGCCGCCCACCTGCGCGCCCAGCTCGACGGGGACGGCCGCAGCATCCCCTGCCTCGGGGTGCTCGACGGAGCACCGATGAGCTACTGGGAGATCTACCGGGCCGATCTCGACCCCGTCTCCCACTACTACCCGGCGCGCCCCCACGACACCGGTATCCACCTGCTCATCGGAGACGGTACGAACCGCGGCCGGGGCCTGGGCACCATGCTGCTGCGCGCCGTAGCCGACCTGGTGCTCGACAACCGCACCCGCTGCACACGCGTCATCGCCGAACCGGACATCCGTAACGCCCCCTCCGTGTCAGCCTTCCTGAATTCCGGCTTCCGCTGTACCGCGGAAATCGACCTGCCCGCCAAGCGCGCCGCCCTGATGATCCGGGAACGGGCCCTTCGCACTCTGCTGTGAAAAGCATGCTGTGAAGAAGTTTCTGTGGCACAGCCTGAGAAGAAGCCTCTGTGGCGCAGCCTGCTGTGACGCGCCCCCGCGTCCCGACCCCTGCGAACCCGCTCCGAACCGTCTCTGATCAGTGAAACTCCCGGCTGTCGCGCCGAGTTCCCGTTCCCGAGGAGTGCTGTGACGAATTTCCTCCATACCCCCGACCGCACCGAACCGCCCGTGCCGCCGTCGCCCCAGCACCCCTGCACCCCACCCGAGATCAACGCCGCGACCTGGGACGCCGTATCCCGCCGGCTGCTCGCCAAGATGCTCGGCGAGTTCGCCTATGAGGAGATCATCGCTCCGGAGCCGGCTCCGGCCGCCGACGGCGACGCCTGGCGGCTAGCCCTCGACGACGGCAGCAGCCTCGGCTTCCGCGCCCGCCTCCGCAGCTACGGCAGCTGGCACGTCGACCCCGACACCATCACCCTCACCGCCGCCCCGCCCGCCCAGGAGCCGGCCACCGCCTTCGGGGACCCGTACCTCTTCCTCGTACGTGCCCGCCGCCTGCTCCGCCTCGACGGCGCCACCCTCGGCCACCTCGTCCGCGAACTGAGCGCCACCCTCGCCGCCGACGCCCGGCTCGCGCACACCGCCCTGACCGCCGACGTCCTCGCCGACCTCGACTACGCCGACCTCGAAGGCCACCAGACAGGCCACCCCTGGATCGTCGTCAACAAGGGACGCCTCGGCCTGTCCGCCGCCGACGCCGCCGCCTGGGCCCCCGAGTCCCGTACCCGCCAGCGGCTGCCCTGGCTCGCCGCCCACACCTCTCTGGCCGACTACCGCGGCACCGCCGGCCTGGAGGACCCCGGACTGCTCTACTCCGCCGAGCTCGACCCCGTCACCCGCGCCGCCTACGACCGGACCCTGCGCGACCGCGGCCTCGACCCGAGCACCTACCTCTACCTCCCCGTCCACCCCTGGCAGTGGGACCAGATCGTCCTGCCCCTCTTCGCCCCCGCCCTCGCCTCCGGCGCCCTCGTCCCGCTGCCCGCCGACCCCGACGCCCGGCTCCCGCAGCAGTCGATCCGTACCTTCCTCAATCTCAGCAGGCCCGAGCGGCACAGCGTGAAACTGCCGTTGTCCGTGTTCAACACCATGGTCTGGCGCGGCCTGCCCAGCGACCTGACCCTCGCCGCCCCCGCCGTCACCGCCTGGATCCACTCCCTGCGCGAAGCCGACCCCTTCCTGCGCGACGAATGCCGGGTCGTCCTGCTCGGCGAGGTCGCCTCCGTCACCGTCCGCCACCCCGTCTACGACGCGCTGCCCGAGTCCCCGTACCAGTACAAGGAGCTTCTCGGCGCGATCTGGCGCGAGCCCCTGACCGGCCACCTCGCCCCCGGCGAGCGCGCCCGTACGCTGGCCTGTCTGCTGCACACCGATCCGCGCGGCCGCTCCTTCACCGCCGAGCTCGTCGCCCGCTCCGGGCTCGCCCCCACCGCCTGGCTGCAGCGCCTGTTCGCCGCCGTCCTGCCCCCGCTGCTGCACTTCCTCTACCGCTACGGCACCGTTTTCTCGCCCCACGGCGAGAACGCCGTCGTGATCTTCGACGACCATGACGTCCCGGTCCGGCTCGCGGTCAAGGACTTCGTCGACGACGTCAACATCAGCGCCGAGCAGCTGCCCGAGCACGCCACCATGCCCGACGAGGTCCGCGCGGTCCTGCTCACCGAGCCCGCCGACTTCCTGCCCCAGTTCATCCACTCCGGGCTCTTCGTCGGTGTCTTCCGCTACCTCTCGGCCATCTGCGAGGACCGGCTCGGCGTCCCGGAGAGCGCGTTCTGGTCCCTGGTGCGCGCGGAGATCCTGCGTCACCACGCCCGCTTCCCCGAGCTCAAGGAGCGCCACGCGCTCTTCGACCTGCTCGGCGAACGCATCGGAAGGCTCTGCCTGAACCGGAACCGGCTCTACGAGGACGGTTACCGCGACCGGCCCGACCGCCCCCATGTGGTGGTCCACGGCACCGTCCCCAATCCGCTCCACGCCCCGTGACGCCTGGCTGGATCCCGCCGTACCGTCCGCTGCGCGGTCGGCGGGATGCGGTCACTGTCAGTGGAGCCCCGTAGGGTTGTGAGTGCTATGACGAAGCCCTCCCTCACCGACCTCCTGCACGCCGCCGTCTCCGCCGTCGGCGGTACGGAGCGTCCCGGCCAGGTGGCCATGGCCGAAGCCGTCGCCGAAGCCATCGACGATGCCTCGCACCGGCTCATCCAGGCCGGCACCGGCACCGGAAAGTCCCTCGGCTACCTGGTGCCGGCCCTCGCCCACGGCGAGCGCGTGGTGGTGGCCACCGCCACCCTCGCCCTCCAGCGGCAGCTCGTCGAGCGCGACCTGCCCCGCACGGTCGAGGCGCTGCATCCGCAGCTGCGTCGCCGGCCGCAGTTCGCCATGCTCAAGGGCCGTTCCAACTACCTCTGCCTGCACCGCCTGCACGAGGGCGCGCCGCAGGACGAGGAGGAGGGTCTCTTCGACCAGTTCGAGGCGGCGGCCCCCAGCAGCAAGCTCGGCAAGGACCTGCTGCGGCTGCGCGACTGGGCCGACGAGACGGAGACCGGCGACCGCGACGACCTGACGCCGGGCGTCTCCGACAAGGCCTGGTCGCAGATCTCGGTCTCCTCGCGCGAATGCCTGGGCGCGACCAAGTGCGCGTACGGCGCGGAATGCTTCGCCGAGGCCGCCCGCGAGCGCGCCAAGCTCGCGGACGTCGTGGTCACCAATCACGCGCTGCTCGCCATCGACGCCATCGAGGGCGCGCCGGTGCTGCCGCAGCACGAGGTGCTGATCGTCGACGAGGCGCACGAGCTGGTCTCGCGCGTCACCGGTGTGGCCACCGGCGAGCTCACCCCGGGCCAGGTCAACCGCGCCGTGAAGCGTGCCGCCAAGCTGGTCAACGAGAAGACCGCGGACGCCCTGCAGACGGCGTCCGAGACCTTCGAACGGATCATGGAGCTGGCGCTGCCCGGCCGTCTGGAAGTGATCCCCGAGGACCTCGGCTACGCGCTGCTGGCCCTGCGGGACGCCTCGCGCGACGTGATCTCCGCGCTCGGCGCGACCCGCGACAAGTCCGTCCAGGACGAGGACGCGGTCCGCAAGCAGGCCCTCGCCGCGGTGGAGAACATCCACGCGGTCGCGGAGCGGATCACGAACGGTTCCGAGTACGACGTCGTCTGGTACGAGCGCCACGACCGCTTCGGCGCCACCCTGCGCGTGGCTCCGCTGTCGGTGTCCGGGCTGCTGCGCGAGAAGCTCTTCGAGGACCGCTCCGTGGTCCTGACCTCGGCCACCCTCAAGCTCGGCGGCGACTTCAACGGGGTCGCGGCCTCGCTGGGCCTGTCCGCCGAGGGCGTGGAGGGGGACGACGTACCGGTCTGGAAGGGCCTGGACGTCGGCTCGCCGTTCGACTACCCGAAGCAGGGCATCCTCTACGTGGCCCAGCACCTGGCCACCCCGGGCCGGGAGGGCACCCGCGGCGACATGATGGACGAGCTGGCCGAGCTGATCCAGGCGGCCGGCGGCCGCACCCTCGGCCTGTTCTCCTCCATGCGCGGCGCCAAGGCGGCCGCCGAGGAGCTGCGTACGCGGCTGGACCATCCGATCCTGCTCCAGGGCGAGGAGACGCTCGGCGAGCTGATCAAGAGCTTCGCCGCGGACCCGAAGACCTGCCTGTTCGGCACCCTCTCGCTCTGGCAGGGCGTGGACGTGCCCGGCCCCAGCTGTCAGCTGGTGGTCATGGACCGGATCCCGTTCCCGCGCCCCGACGACCCGCTGATGAGCGCCCGGCAGAAGTCCGTCGAGGAGCACGGGGGCAACGGATTCATGGCGGTCGCCGCGACCCACGCGGCCCTGCTGATGGCCCAGGGCGCGGGCCGGCTCGTACGGGCCTCCGGCGACCGCGGCGTGGTCGCGGTCCTGGACCCGCGGCTGGCCAAGGCCCGGTACGGCAGCTTCCTGCGGGCCTCGCTGCCGGACTTCTGGTACACCACGGACCGTAACCAGGTACGCAAGTCGCTGGCCGCGATCGACGCGGCGGCCGTCGCGGACGGGGCCTGAGCGCCCCGCCCACCCGCCCCGCGCCGGACGCGCGCGGGGCCGTGGTGGGATCCGGGGGCGTCGGGACGACGGCACGGGGGATGCGCGGGTATGGAAACGCCCCGGGACCGGCGCAGTGGCCCCGGGGCAGCTCGGACGGCGGCGAGGCGGCGGCACGGGGCCGCCCCGACGCGCGGGCGCGACGCTCAGACGCGCCGGAGGACGGCGACGACCTTGCCGAGGATGGTCGCCTCGTCACCGGGGATCGGCTGGTAGGCGGCGTTGTGCGGGAGGAGCCACACGTGGCCGTCCTCGCGCTTGAAGCGCTTGACCGTGGCCTCGCCGTCGAGCATGGCGGCCACGATGTCGCCGTTCTCCGCGACCGGCTGGCGGCGGACCGTGACCCAGTCGCCGTCGCAGATCGCGGCCTCGATCATCGAGTCGCCGACGACCTTCAGAACGAAGAGCTCACCGTCGCCGACCAGCTGCCGGGGGAGCGGGAAGACGTCCTCGACCGACTCCTCGGCGAGGATCGGGCCGCCGGCCGCGATCCGGCCGACCAGGGGAACGTAGGAGGCGGCGGGCTTGCCGGTGGTGTCCGTCGGCTGCGAGCTGGGCTGGTCCGAACCGCGGACCTCGTAGGCCCGGGGGCGGTGCGGGTCGCGGCGCAGGAAGCCCTTGCGCTCCAGGGCCATCAGCTGGTGGGCGACCGAAGAGGTGCTGGACAGGCCGACCGCCTGGCCGATCTCCCGCATGGACGGTGGGTAGCCGCGCCGCTGCACCGAGTCCCTGATCACTTCGATGACCCGCCGCTGCCGGTCGGTGAGGCCGGAGCTGTCGGCGCGGATGCCGGGAGGTCGCCCGGGGAGCGAGCGCGCGGGCCTCACGGACTCCGGCTCCGGGTTCGTGGATGCGTCATTCATGGCATGCACCGGCTCGAGTCGGCTCTGGGAGCGGTTCTGGGCAGTGATGGTGGCACTGTCTGCGGTGGTGGTCACGTCGGCGGCCCCTCTCGGAATGTTCTCCCTAGTTAGCCAACGGTAGTTGCTTTCGAAAGGTTGCGCCAAACACACGTTCGAGTGAAAAATCGCAGATCGACCGTCGCGCGGGCATTCAGGGGTGTATGGACGATCGGTCCGCCGAACGCGGGTTCGGCCCGCCGTGCGCCGCTTACGCTACCCTTCCCGGTCGGATCGACACCTTCCGGGTGTCCGCCCAGTGTGGCAGCAGTGCCGCATGTAATCGGTGTGTGGGCGGGGCGACACGCGGAGTGCCGTAAATCCCGCCGAACCCAAGATCTAGTGGTTGGATGGCCGGGTCCGCCCAGAAGTAGTGGTCCCTGGGTCTGCTGAGGCTCCCGGGATCGCATATGCTGGTGACCGCTCCAGGGGCCCCGACGCAGCGCTGCCGCTGCCGTCGCAGGCTGCCCCGGGCTATTCAGTCGTGCCAAGAGGGAGGGTTGGGAAACCGTGCACTGTCCCTTCTGCCGGCACCCCGACAGCCGTGTCGTCGACAGCCGTACGACGGACGACGGTACGTCGATCCGCCGGCGCCGCCAGTGCCCGGACTGCTCCCGCCGCTTCACCACGGTGGAGACGGCGTCACTGATGGTCATCAAGCGCAGCGGGGTGACCGAACCCTTCAGTCGCACCAAGGTCATCTCCGGCGTCCGCAAGGCGTGCCAGGGGCGTCCGGTCACCGAGGACGCCCTCGCCAAGCTCGGCCAGCGGGTCGAGGAGGCGGTGCGTGCCACCGGGAGCGCCGAGCTGACCACCCACGACGTGGGCCTGGCCATACTCGGACCGCTGCAGGAGCTCGACCTCGTCGCGTACCTGCGCTTCGCGTCCGTGTACAAGGCGTTCGACACGCTGGAAGACTTCGAGGCCGCCATCGCGGAGCTCCGCGAGCCGCGTCCTCACTCCGAAGAGTGCGGGTGTGGCGGGACCCTTCCGGTCCCCGTGCCCGCCTCCTCCACCGACTGACCGGGCGGCCGCGCCGCGGCCGGTCTGCCAGGTGGCGTACGTAGATCAACAGACAGAACCGTGCCACGGGATTACTGCGGCACATCAGGGTGTTTTTGCCCGTATATGGGAGGCGGCATGACAGAGACGGCGAGCGGTCCGGCACGTGGGTCCCGCAAGGGAACCAAGGCGAAGCAGGGCCTGCGCATCGAGCGGATCCACACGACTCCCGGCGTGCACCCGTACGACGAGGTGGTCTGGGAGCGCCGTGACGTCGTCATGACCAACTGGCGCGACGGCTCGGTCAACTTCGAGCAGCGCGGCGTCGAGTTCCCCGACTTCTGGTCGGTGAACGCGGTCAACATCGTCACCAGCAAGTACTTCCGCGGTGCCGTCGGCACCCCGCAGCGCGAGACCGGGCTGAAGCAGCTCATCGACCGCATCGTGAAGACGTACACGAAGGCCGGCCAGGACTACGAGTACTTCGCCTCCCCCGCCGACGCGGAGATCTTCGAGCACGAGCTGACCTACGCCCTCCTGCACCAGGTCTTCAGCTTCAACTCGCCGGTCTGGTTCAACGTGGGCACGCCGCAGCCCCAGCAGGTCTCCGCCTGCTTCATCCTGTCCGTCGACGACTCCATGGAGTCGATCCTCGACTGGTACAAGGAAGAGGGCATGATCTTCAAGGGCGGCTCCGGCGCCGGCCTGAACCTCTCCCGCATCCGCTCCTCCAAGGAGCTCCTCTCCTCCGGCGGCAACGCCTCGGGCCCGGTCTCCTTCATGCGCGGCGCCGACGCGTCCGCAGGAACGATCAAGTCGGGCGGCGCCACCCGCCGCGCGGCCAAGATGGTCGTGCTCGACGTGGACCACCCGGACGTCGAGGACTTCATCGCCACCAAGGTGAAGGAAGAGGAGAAGATCCGCGCCCTGCGCGACGCGGGCTTCGACATGGACCTGGGCGGCGACGACATCACGTCCGTCCAGTACCAGAACGCCAACAACTCCGTCCGCGTGAACGACGAGTTCATGACGGCCGTCGAGAACGGCACCCGCTTCGGCCTGCGCGCCCGCATGACCGGTGAGGTCATCGAGGAGGTCGACGCCAAGGCGCTCTTCCGCAAGCTGGCCGAGGCCGCGTGGGCCTGCGCCGACCCGGGCATCCAGTACGACGGTGTGATCAACAACTGGCACACCTGCCCCGAGTCCGGCCGCATCACCGCGTCCAACCCGTGCAGCGAGTACATGCACCTGGACAACACGTCCTGCAACCTCGCCTCGCTGAACCTGATGAAGTTCCTCAAGGACGACGGCAACGGCAACCAGTCCTTCGAGGCCGACCGCTTCGCCAAGGTCGTCGAGCTCGTCATCACCGCGATGGACATCTCCATCTGCTTCGCGGACTTCCCGACGCAGAAGATCGGCGAGAACACCCGCGCCTTCCGTCAGCTCGGCATCGGCTACGCCAACCTCGGCGCCCTGCTGATGGCGACCGGCCACGCGTACGACTCCGACGGCGGCCGCACCCTCGCCGCCTCGATCACCTCGCTGATGACCGGTACGGCGTACAAGCGCTCCGCCGAGCTCGCCGCGGTCGTCGGCCCGTACGACGGCTACGCCCGCAACGCCGAGCCGCACCAGCGCGTCATGAAGCAGCACGCCGACGCCAACGCCGTCGCGCCGCGCTCCGACGACCTGGACACCCCGATCTGGGCCGCGGCCACCGAGGCCTGGCAGGACGTCCTGCGCCTCGGCGAGAAGAACGGCTTCCGCAACTCCCAGGCCTCCGTCCTCGCCCCGACCGGCACCATCGGTCTGGCGATGTCCTGCGACACCACCGGTGTCGAGCCGGACCTGGCCCTGGTGAAGTTCAAGAAGCTCGTCGGCGGCGGCTCGATGCAGATCGTCAACGGCACCGTTCCGCAGGCCCTGCGCCGCCTGGGCTACCAGGAGGAGCAGATCGAGGCGATCGTCGCCCACATCGCCGAGCACGGCAACGTGGTCGACGCCCCCGGCCTGAAGACCGAGCACTACGAGGTCTTCGACTGCGCGATGGGCGAGCGCTCCATCTCCCCGATGGGCCACGTCCGCATGATGGCCGCGATCCAGCCCTGGATCTCCGGCGCCATCTCCAAGACCGTCAACATGCCGGAGACGGCGACCGTCGAGGAGGTCGAGGAGATCTACTTCGAGGCCTGGAAGCTCGGCGTCAAGGCCCTCGCGATCTACCGCGACAACTGCAAGGTCGGCCAGCCGCTCTCTGCAAAGAAGAGGGACACCGAGAACGCCGAGAAGGCCGAGGTCACCGCGAAGGCGGAGGAGACCATCCGGACCGCGGTCGAGAAGGTCGTCGAGTACCGCCCGGTCCGCAAGCGCCTGCCCAAGGGCCGCCCGGGCATCACCACCTCCTTCACGGTCGGTGGCGCCGAGGGCTACATGACGGCCAACTCCTACCCGGACGACGGTCTCGGCGAGGTCTTCCTGAAGATGTCCAAGCAGGGTTCCACCCTCGCGGGCATGATGGACGCCTTCTCCATCGCCGTCTCGGTCGGCCTGCAGTACGGCGTCCCGCTGGAGACGTACGTCTCGAAGTTCACGAACATGCGCTTCGAGCCGGCCGGTATGACGGACGACCCGGACGTGCGGATGGCGCAGTCGATCGTCGACTACATCTTCCGCCGCCTGGCGCTGGACTTCCTGCCGTTCGAGACCCGCTCGGCGCTGGGCATCCACACCGCCGAAGAGCGCCAGCGCCACCTGGACACCGGCTCCTACGAGCCGCTCGACGACGAGCTGGACACGGAGTCCCTGGTCCAGTCCGCCCCGCTGGCGGCGGTCCCGGCGACGCCGAAGCCGGCCGTCGAGATCCCCGCCCCCAAGACGGCGCACACCAACGCCGAACTGGTGGAGATGCAGCTCGGCGTCTCGGCCGACGCCCCGCTCTGCTTCTCCTGCGGCACCAAGATGCAGCGCGCCGGCTCCTGCTACATCTGCGAGGGCTGCGGCTCGACCAGCGGCTGCAGCTGATCGACCCACGACGGAGCGGGGACCGGTAGGGCGCCGGTCCCCGCTCCGGCGTACGGCGGCCTGGTGGGGGCTCAGTGCGGGATGCGGCGGGCCGGCCGGGTGATCGTCTCGTCACGGAACTCCGCGATCGCGCTGCTGACCTGGCGCAGCAGATGGGTGTCCTCGATCCGGTCGAGGTAGAGGCAGCGGGCCGCCAGCCCCTTGAGGTCGAAGGCGAAGCACAGCGACATCAACGGGTTGATGAACAGCTCGCTGTCACGGGTGCGCGCGGTGAACCGGACGTCGCCGAACGCGCCGCGGACCGCCGCCGCGATGGAGCCGTTCACGATGCTCGGGTGGTCGGGGGTGTGCTCCTGGGCGTGGGCGACGGCGTCCACGAAGAGGGCGCCCTCGCGGGTGGCCCGCGAGATCGAGAACGCGCCGAGATAGGCGCCGTCGCGCTCCAGCGCGGCGATGTTCTCCAGCACCAGCGCGTGACTGACCCCGTGGTACGCGTCCACACCGAAGCCCACCGACACCACCAGGCGCTCGGGTACGTCGTCCAGCGCGGCCAGGGCCGCGACGCTGGTCAGGTCCTCCTCCGGCGTGCCCAGGCCCGCCTCGTCGCCCCGCATCAGGATGTCCGTACCGCCGTCGACCAGTACCACCGCGTCGATGTCGTGCCGCTCGATCAGCGCCCGGTACGCGGCGCGCAGCGGCTGCACCCCGGTCCGGGGGAAGGCGTACACGGTGCTGTCGTACCGGTGCAGGGCCAGCCACTGGGCCAGGGTGCGCTCGGGGAAGTACGTCTGGTGCGGCGCCGAGTGCGGGGTCACCGCCACCACGTCCGGGGCCGCCCGGTCCGCCGGCGGCAGGCCCTCCACGGCGCTGAACGAGAGGTTGGCCAGGTGCACCCGCTTGCCCTGGTGCATCAGGGAGAGGGCGACGGGCAGGCCGGCGTAGATGTCGAAGCCGCCGCCCGCGCCGGCGACGAGGACGCGTTCGGCGCCTTCGAGGCGGGCGAAGAGCGGGTTGGTGTGCAGGGCCGTCATGGTGATCAGTGTGCAGAGGTACGGCAGGAGTGCGCCCGGGATTTTCGTACGGGGACCATGGGGAGCGGTGAGGAGCTGGATCGTCACCGTGGCTCCGGTGAACGGTGGCTGTGCGACCGGGGGTTCGGGATTCGACCGTCCGATCGGGATGTGGTGGAACTGGTGCGTATCCACCGGTCCGGGGACTGACCGGGGCAGGCCCGGGCACCGTACGATGGCGCGGTGCTGGTCAAGTGGATTCGCTGCACGGTGACGGACCGACGCGGGTTCGAGCGGGGGCAGCGGAAATGGGCGGGGCTGCCGGGCGAGCCGGGATTCCGGGGGCAGGGCGGCGGCTGGAGCCGGGGGAGGCAGGGGGTCGCGCATGTATTCGCGTTCTGGGAGAGCCGGTCGTTCTACGACTCCTTCATGGCCCGCTCGCACGACCGGCTGGCCGCCTCGCAGCACGGCACCTACCGCGATGCGCGGGTGACGCTCTTCGACCACCGCTTCGACGTGAAGACCGGCTTCGAACCGCGCTTCACCGACGCCGACGTCGTACGCGTCGCCCACTGCCGGGTGCGGGAGGGACGGGAGGACCACTTCGCGCTCATGCAGGAGAAGGTGTGGAACCCGGCGATGGCCGGGTCGCCGGGCATGCTGCGCGGGCTCTTCGGTGAGGCGCCGGGCCGGGAGTTCCTGGTCCTGTCGATGTGGCAGTCGGCGGCCGAGCACGGCAAGTACCGCCAGGAACGGGTCGAACGGCTCTCGCTGCGCGCCCAGACCGAAGCCGATGTCGAGGCCCTCACCGGCGATGTCGTGGACCTGGAGCCCTCCTGGACCGTGTGACCTGTGACCTGTGACCTGTGACCCGTGGCCTGTGACCCGTGGCCTGTGAACCCGCCCCGTCCGCCGGCGCCGCACGCGGCGGGGCCGGGGTCGTGGGCCGGGAGCGGTCGCATTAGGGTCGAGGAATGGTACGACCTCGGCGCATCGTCCTCGTCCGGCACGGCGAATCGGAGGGCAACACTGACGACACGGTGTACGAGAGGGAGCCCGACCACGCCCTGCGGATGACCCGTACCGGCCACGCCCAGGCGGCGGCGGCCGGCGTACGGCTGCGCGAGCTGTTCGGCGACGAGCACATCAGCGCGTACGTCTCCCCGTACCGCCGGACCCTGCAGACCTTCCGCGACCTCGGCCTGGACCCGGCCCGGGTACGGATGCGCGAGGAGCCGCGGCTGCGCGAACAGGACTGGGGCAACTGGCAGGACCGGGACGACGTCCGGCTGCAGAAGGCCTACCGGGACGCCTACGGACACTTCTTCTACCGCTTCGCGCAGGGGGAGTCGGGCGCCGACGTGTACGACCGGGTCGGTTCGTTCCTGGAGAGCCTGTACCGGAGTTTCGAGGCCCCGGACCATCCCCCGAACGTCCTGCTGGTGACGCACGGGCTGACGATGCGGCTGTTCTGCATGCGCTGGTTCCACTGGTCTGTGGCCGAGTTCGAGTGCCTGTCGAACCCGGGGAACGGCGATTTCCGGATACTGCTGATGGGGGACGACGGGCGCTACCGGCTGGACCGCCCGTTTGAGCGGTGGACCACACCCGAGCCTTACGACCTGGACGGCTAGAGTGACCCGCGATGACCCCTGATTCCTCTTCCGAACGGCGCTACGCACGCGCCCTGGCCAGCCTGCGCGGGCTGGCGATCGGGGACGCCCTGGGATCCCAGTTCTTCGTCCCCGCCCACTACCCGCTGCTCAAGCGGCGCGAACTGCCTGCCGGTCCCTGGCAGTGGACCGACGACACCGAGATGGCCTGCTCCGTCGTCGCCGTCCTCGCCGGACACGGCCGCATCGACCAGGACGCGCTGGCCGACTCCTTCGCCCACCACCACGACTTCGACCGCGGCTACGGCCCGGCGGTCAACCGCATGCTGCGCCTGGTCAGGGAGGGCGGGGACTGGCGCACGCTTGCCGCCGAGCTCTTCAACGGGCAGGGCTCGTGGGGCAACGGCGCGGCGATGCGGATCGCTCCGCTCGGCGCCTGGTACGCCGACGACCCGGAGCAGGCCACGCACCAGGCGGAGATCTCCGCGTACACCACCCATCAGCACCGCGAGGCGGTGTGCGGGGCGATGGCCGTCGCCGCGGCGGCGGCGCTGGCGGCCGCCCCGGACGGTCCCCCGAAGCCCGAGGCCCTGCTGGACGGGGTGATCGCGCTCGTGCCGCGCAGTGCGGTCGGCGCGGGGCTGCGGCGGGCCCGGGACATGCTGGACTACGGCGACGCGACGACGGTGGCGGCGGTGCTGGGCTGCGGGCGGCGCACGAGCGCCCACGACACGGTGCCCTTCGCCCTGTGGTCGGCGGCGCGGGCGCTGCAGGACTTCGAGCGGGCCTTCTGGACCACCGCGCAGGTGGGCGGCGACGTGGACACGACCTGCGCGATCGTCGGAGGCGTGCTGGGTGCGCAGGGCGACGAGGCGCTGCCGTCGGCCTGGCTGGCGCAGACCGAGGCCCTGCCGGCCTGGCTGCCGGAGACCGTGCGCTAACGGGCGGCGCCGGGGGCCGGTAGTGGTCCAACGGACCGGTCGGCGGCCCGATTTGGCTGGAACTATGTGTCACGGTCCTGTCACAGGAACCCGCTGATCCTGGCCGGAAACGCACGTCACGGGCCTACTCTGTCCGCTTCGCGGCGACAGGGGAGGGGACCCGAATGACCGAGAACGCAGAGGCGGATCCGACGGCCGGGGACGGCCCGCAGCCGGGGGAGGCCGCAAAGGCCGCGGCCAGTGGCGGGGCTGCTGTGACTGGCGGGGCCGGTGCGGCCGACACGGATGGTGCGGCTGGCAGTGCCGGTGCGGCCGACGGGGATGGTGTGGCTGACGGTGCCGGTGTGACCGGATCCGGGCCCGGTGCCGGGGGTCCGGGGGCGGCCGGGGGCGGGCCGCAGGGCAGGGCCGCCGGTGGCTCCGGGCAGCCGCACGCCGTACCGCCCGGGGGACCGGACCGGCCGCCTGCCGGGGTACCGGGGCCGTCGCACGGTGGGCCCGGGGCGGGGCCGGTCGGCGCCGGTGCCGGCGCGTGGGCCGGCGGGCGTCCGCAGGTTCCGTACGGAGCACGCCCGCAGAAGGCGCCCGGCTGGGCGGAGGTCATCCGGCCCGCCGAGCCGGCGCCGGTCCGCACCGCGACGCTGGTCGCCATCCCGGCCAGCGGTCTGGCCGCGGCGCTGCTGCTCGGTGACGGGCTCGGCCCGGGGCTGCTGATCGCCGTCGTACCGGCGATCGTCGCGGCGTACGTCGCCGCCCGCGCCGCCGGACGTACCGCCCGCCCCTGGACCCTGGTCTGGGCGCTGGGCTGCCTCGCCCTGCTGGCCGTGCCCGCGCTGCGCGACTCCGCCTGGCCCGCCACCCTCGCGCTGCTCGCGGCCGTCGGGCTCGGCGCGCTGGCCCTCTACGGCAGCCGCACCTGGCCCGGGGTCCTGCTCAGCCCGCTCGGCTTCTTCGACGCCATGCCGACCGGCGTCGCCTGGGCCTGGGCCGGGCTGGCGGCACGCAGCGGCGGCAGCCGCGAGCGCTGGTGGCCACTGGTCAAGGCGGGGGGCGTGGCGGTCGTCCTGCTCGTCCTGTTCGGCGCCCTGTTCGCCTCCGCCGACGCCGCTTTCGCCGACCTGCTCGGCGGGCTGATCCCCGAGGTCTCGGTCGCCGACGGCCCGTTCCGCTTCCTGCTCTTCATGGTCGGCCTGCTCGCCGCACTCGCCGCCGCCCGTGCGGCCGCGGCCCCGCTGCGCTGGGACCGGATCGAGGTGGCCCCGGGCACGCCGCGCTCGCGCGTCGAGTGGGCGCTGCCGCTGGTCCTGCTCAGCCTGCTCTTCGCCGGCTTCAACGCCGTTCAGCTGACGGTGCTGTTCGGCGGCTACTCCGAGGTCCTGGACCGCACCGGGCTGTCCTACGCCGCGTACGCCCGCCAGGGTTTCTGGCAGTTGCTGTGGGCCACCCTGCTCACGCTCGCGGTGATCGCGCTCGCCCTGCGCTGGGCCCCGCGTTCGGGTCCCGCCGACCGGCGCCTGGTGCGCGGCGTGCTGGGCAGCCTGTGCCTGCTCACGCTGGTCGTGGTGGCGTCCGCGCTGCGCCGCATGGATTTCTACGTCGACGCGTACGGGCTGACGCGGTTGCGCGTCTCGGTGGCGGCCATGGAGCTGTGGCTCGGGCTGGTCATCGTACTGATCATGGCGGCCGGGGTGTTCGGCGCGCGTGGGCTGCCGCGTGCGGTCGTGGCGAGCGCGGGGGCGGCCGTGCTGGCCTTCGGGCTGCTGTCGCCGGACGGCATGGTCGCGGAGCGGAACGTGGCCCGTTTCGAACGGGACGGCACGATCGACCTGGCCTACTTCCAGACGCTCTCGGCGGACGCCGTGCCCGCGCTGGACCGGCTCCCCGAACCGCAGCGCTCGTGCGCGCTGCGCGGGATCAACGACAGGCTCGCGGAGCGTGGCCGCACGCCCTGGTACGCGGCCAGTTGGGGCGAGGAGCGGGCCAAGTGGCTCCTGAAGGACCGCCCGGTGACGGCCTCGTACGAGGTCTGCTCGAAGCTCGGTGCGTTCGGCAGCCGCGTCGAGTACTGACGGCGCGGCTGCCGGCTCCATGCGCGTGCACGGAGCCATGCGCGTGCATGGCTCCGTACGCGCGCGGGTCCCGTACGGCGTCCGTACGTGGTGCTCGTGCGCGACCTTCAGGCCACCGGTCCCGCCCCCGCGGCGGAACCGCTCAGGGCCTCGAGGTCGCTCTTGCGTACCCGGACCACCAGCAGCGCGGTGAGCAGGGCGAGCGCGGCCATGGCGACGGCCGCGAGGAACGAGGTGGAGATGCCGTGGGTGAGCACGGCGTCGCCCCACGGATCCGGCAGCTGCTTGGTCTGAAGGAACGCCGCCTTCTGGGCCTCGTCGGCCTGTCGCATGAAGTCCGTGGTCTGCCGGGCGCCCTCCTCGCGGGCCGCCGTGCCGAAGACGGTGACCAGGATGGACAGTCCGAGCGAGCCGCCCACCTGCTGGCTGGCGTTGAGCAGCCCCGACGCCGCGCCCGCCTCGTGCGGCGCCACGCCGGAGACGGAGGTGAGGGTGAGCGTGACGAAGTTCAGGCCCATGCCGAAACCGAACAGCAGCATCGGGCCGAGCACGCCGGTGACGTAGGAGCTGTCGGTGTCGATGAAGGCCAGCCAGGCCAGCCCGGTGCCGGTGATCGCCGACCCGGTGACCATGAACGGCTTGGGGCCCAGGCGTGGCAGGAAGCGCTGGGACAGGCCGGCGGCCGTGACGATCGCGACGGTCACCGGGAGGAAGGCCGAACCGGACTGGATGGGGGAGAAGCCCAGCACGTTCTGCACGAACTGGACGATGAAGAAGAACATGCCGAACATCGCGGCGGCGAGGCTGAGCATCGCCCGCGACGTCGAAGCGGCCGGGGTGACGCTCGGACTCGTTGATGTAGAGCGGGGCGAGGACGGCGATCAGCACGCCGATCGGGACGTTGACGAACAGCACCCAGCGCCAGTCGAGCCACTCGGTCAGCATGCCGCCGGCGAGCAGGCCGATCGCGCCGCCGCCCGCCGAGACGGCGGCGAAGACGCCGAAGGCCCGGTTGCGTTCCGGGCCTTCGGCGAACGTGGTGATCAGCGCCAGTGAGGTGGGTGACGCGATCGCGCCGCCGCCCCCTTGCAGCGCGCGGGCGGCGAGCAACTGCCAGGGCTCCTGCGCGAAGCCGCCGAGCAGGGAGGCGGCCGTGAACAGCAGGATTCCGGCCATGAAGACCCGGCGCCGGCCCAGGATGTCACCGGCCCGGCCGCCCAGCAGGAGCAGGCCTCCGAAGGCGAGGGTGTAGGCGCTGAGCACCCAGGAGAGGTCGGTGGTGGAGAAGGAGAGGGCGGTCTGGATGTGCGGCAGGGCGATGTTCACGATGGTCGCGTCGAGGACGACCATGAGCTGGCACGCGGCGATGACGGCGAGCGCCACTCCGGGGCGCCCCGCACGGCGGGCCTTGCCCGGTATTCGGGGCGGATCCCCCCAAAGTGAAATAGTGAACGCAAGCGTTCACTACGGCTGAAAACATGTGCGACGGGCGTACGGGCCGGGGCGGAGGTGCCGGAGATGATGGGTGCGCGCTGGCCGGAGGTTCCGGCGGGGGCCGCGGGGCGGCGGCGCGGGGCGGAGCTCGTGCGGGCGATCCTCGACGCCGCGCTGGGGCAGCTCAGTACGGTCGGCTGGAACGGGCTCACGATGGAGGGCGTCGCGGCGCAGGCCCGTACCGGCAAGGCGGCCGTCTACCGGCGCTGGCCCTCCAAGACCGACCTCGTCGCCGTGGTGCTGCGGGCCGGCCTGCCGTCACTGGGGGAGATCCCGGACCAGGGGTCCGTCCGGGAGGACCTGATCCTGCTGTGCCGCCGGATGCGTGACTCGATGCACTCGCGCTCCGGGCAGGCGCTGCGCTCGGTCCTTCACGAATGCGACAGCGGTAGCGCACAGGCCTTCCGAGAGATCATCCGGTCCGTGGTCATCGATCCGTCGGCGGGGCTGGTCAGGGACCTTGTGCGGCGAGGAATCGAGCGGGGGGACGTCCGCCCCGACGCCACGGGCGACTACATCGCCGACGTGATTCCGGCGATGATGATGTACCGCTCGAAGGTGTGCGGGAGCGAATGGGAGGACTCTGACATCACGGAAATGATCGATCAGGTGCTCGTGCCGCTTCTCAGGGTGTGAGCCACGCCCGGCCCGGGGTGTCGCAGGGGGCTCCGGGCGGCGTAACCTTGCTGGCGCCATGCCGTACGAAGCACCCACCCACACCGTCGAACGCTCCCTCCGCGCTACCACCGGCGCCAAGGTCATCGCCGGGGTCGACGAAGTCGGACGAGGGGCATGGGCCGGTCCCGTCACCGTCTGCGCGGCGATCACCGGCCTGCGCCGGCCGCCCGAAGGGCTCACCGACTCCAAGCTCCTGACCCCCAAGCGGCGCGACGAGCTCGCGGCCGTGCTGGAGGAATGGGTCACGGCGCACGCCCTCGGGCACGCCTCTCCGGAGGAGATCGACGAGCTCGGGATGACGGCCGCCCTGCGGCTCGCGGCGGTACGGGCCCTGGAGGCCCTGCCGGTGCGGCCCGACGCGGTGATCCTCGACGGCAAGCACGACTATCTCGGCCCGCCCTGGCGGGTCCGTACCGTCATCAAGGGCGACCGCTCCTGCGTCGCCGTCGCGGCGGCCTCGGTGATCGCCAAGGTCCGGCGCGACCGGATGATGGCGGAGCTCGGTGAAGGGGGCGGCGGAATCGGGGACTTCGGCTTCGCCGCCAACGCCGGCTACCCCTCGCCCGTGCACCGGGCGGCACTTGAGGCGCTCGGGCCCACCCCGTACCACCGGCTGTCGTGGGCCTACCTCGACACGCTGCCCCAGTGGCGGCACCTGAAGAAGGTCCGCCGTAGCGAGGAAGCGCTGGAGCTGGAAATCGGAGGCCAACTCGGCTTCGATTTCTGATCGCACCCACGTGCCACCCACCGGTACGTTTCGTACCGGTGTTTGATAGACATCAACACATGCCTCTCACCCCCGAGGAGCCTCAGATTCACGAGAGTGCCCAGGGTCCCCGCGTCACGCCGGCCGCAGGCCGCACGCAGACCCCCCGCCCCGTACCTGGTCCGCGTCCCGCAGCCGTACCCCGGCCCGGACGCCCCGGTCCCCGTCCCGCCCCGCCCGCGCAGCGCGGTCCGGCCGGCCACGGAACCTCCGCCACCCCCACCGCACCGTCGGTCTCCGTCGCGGTGCCGCAGATCCAGCTCATCCCGGCCTCCGCCGAGGGCGCGCTGGACGCGGCCGAAGAGGCCGTCGACCTGCTGCTCGACACCGGGCGCGCACCCGGCGACATCCTGGTGCTGACCACCGGCGACCCGCACCCGTGGGCCGCGCACGAACTGTCCTTCGGCGAGGCCGCCTACTGGGCCCAGCACGACGCCGGGGACGACGTCTTCTACGCCGACGCCTCGCAGGTGCAGCGTGCCGCGGGCCGTGCGGTCGTGGTCTTCGCGGTCAACGGCGGACCGGCGGACGTGACGGCCGGTGCCCTGCCGGTCGCGCTCAAGCGCGCCGGTGCGCTGCTGATCGTGTGCGGCGACCCGCAGCAGATCAACTCCGTGCTGGGGGCGGGCGTCTGACGCCCCGTACCCGGCCGAGGGCGAGGGGCGGGGCAGGCCGCGAGCCGGCCCCGCTGTAGCCCCCTGCCGTCCGCCGTCCCTCCGCGGGACCGCCGGTACGGCGCTCAGCGGGTGGCAGTACGGCGTGCAGTGCTACGGCGCCGAGCGGGCGGAGGACGGCGTGCGGTGCTCTGGCGACCGGTGCGTGGCAGCGGGGCCCGTGGTGGTGCCGCGCTCAGCGCGCGGCGGTACGGCGCAAAGCCTCGGCCGCGCCACCGCCCGTACGCGGCGTCAGGGGAACGGGCTCCGGCGTGGTGTCGCCCAGCCGGACCGGCCGTGAGTCGGAGCTGGGCCGACGGCCGCCCCGGCCTTCACCGAGCACCTGCCAGCCCTCGCGCGTCAGGGTGATGTACGCGCCGCAGCGCAGCCCGTGCAGCGTGCAGGCGTCGCGCAGCCCCCACATCCAGGCCCCGTCCTCCTCGGTCCACCGCTCGTCGCCCTCGCGGCAGTAGAGCAGCACGGCCGTCCTGACGGGAGTTCTTCTTCGCAGGTCGTGCGGGATCACCCGACGCAGCAGCGCGAGCAGCGCGTTGCGGTACTCCCAGCCGTCCGCCGAGGCCGACCGCTGTACGAACGAGGCGCTCGCCACCAGTCGTTCCTCGGGGTCGAGGACGGCGATCACAGCAGTCGAGAGCACCGGAGCGTGCCGCGAGTGCAGTCCGCCGACCAGCTCGCGCGGATTGCGCAACAGCGGGATTCCGGCGGCAGTCCACTCCGCCGGCTCCAGCAGCCTGCCGTGCCGCCTGACGCCGTCGGTGGCCGCCTGCGGTGACGAGGCCGCGGGCGGGGCGAATCCGAAGGTCACGGTCCTCCCTTCGGGTACACGCCCGCGGACGGGCACGGCTGGGGTGTGGGCGCGCCGCAGCGTGGCCCTATGGGTGCCGACGAGCCGTGCGGGAGCCCTCCGATTCTCGCGTGGCCCGCGAGCATGCGGCAACGAGCAATTGACGCCGCCGACCGGAATTGGTTGGTTTGCCGTTCATATCCTTGCCCCGAAGCGTTCACCATGACGCCTCCCGTTACGGCTGAACGGCCAAGACCAGCGGGAACACTTCCCGAGTGCCCGCCAGCCGGAGCAGCCGGGCGGCGACGGCCAGGGTCCAGCCTGTCTCCGCGCGGTCGTCGACGAGGAGCACCGGACCCGCTGCTTCCGCCAGCGTGGCGGCCAGCTCCGGGGGAACGGTCAAGGACTGGTGGAGCCCGCGCACCCGCTGCGCGCTGTTGGACGAGGAGAGCCCGAACTCCGGCATCTGCTCGGTGTACGCCAGCGTGCCGAGCAGCGGAATCCGCCCGACCGCCGAGATCCGGGCGGCCAGGGAACCGACCAGCTGAGGCCGGCTGCGCGAGGGCAGCGCCACCACGCCCACCGGCCGGGCCGGCGCGTCCGGCGCGCCGGAGGCCCAGCCGCCCGGGCCGCGTGCCCAGTCGGCGAGCACCGCGACCACCGCCTGCGCGACGTCGTCCGGAATCGGCTGATCCGGAGCCTGCGGTGCCAGCATCGGACGCAGCCGGTTGCCCCAGCCGATGTCGGAGAGGCGCCCCAGCGCCCGGCCCGTCGCGGCCTGCTCCCCGGCCGGGATCCGGCCCTTGAGATCGACACCGACGGCCGCCAGGCCCGTCGGCCACATCTTGCGCGGCTCCAGCTCCACGCCCGGTCGGCCCAGCTCCCCGCGGGCCGTGTCCAGTGCCGCGGGGGAGACGTCGGCCGTGAACCGGGCCCCCGCGCAGTTGTCGCAGCGGCCGCACGGCGCGGCCTCCTCGTCGTCCAGCTGGCGGCGCAGGAACTCCATACGGCAGCTCGTGGCCGCCGCGTAGTCGCGCATCGCCTGCTGCTCGGCGGCCCGCTGCCGGGCCACCCACGCGTACCGCTCGGTGTCGTACACCCACGGCTCGCCCGTCGCGGTCCAGCCCCCCTTCACCCGGTGCACCGCGCCGTCGACGTCGAGGACCTTGAGCATCGTCTCGAGCCGGGTGCGCCGCAGGTCGACCAGCGGTTCCAGCGCCGGCAGCGACAGGGGCCGGCCGGCCCGCGCCAGCACGTCGAGGGTGCGCCGTACCTGCTCCTCGGGCGGGAAGGCGACCGAGGCGAAGTACTGCCAGATCGCCTCGTCCTCCCGGCCGGGCAACAGCAGCACCTCCGCGTGCTCCACACCGCGGCCGGCGCGGCCCACCTGCTGGTAGTAGGCGATCGGCGAGGACGGCGAGCCCAGGTGCACCACGAAGCCCAGGTCGGGCTTGTCGAAGCCCATGCCCAGCGCCGAGGTCGCGACGAGCGCCTTGACCCGGTTGGCCTGCAGGTCCTCCTCGGCCTGCTGGCGCTCGGCGTTCTCCGTCTTCCCCGTGTACGAGGCGACCGTGTGCCCCCGGTGGCGCAGGTACGCGGTGACCTCCTCGGCCGCCGCCACCGTCAGGGTGTAGATGATCCCGGAGCCGGGCAGCTCGCCCAGGTGGTCGGCCAGCCACGCCAGCCGGTGCGCCGCGTCGGGAAGCGTCAGCACCGCGAGGCTCAGGCTTTCCCGGTCCAGTGTGCCGCGCAGCACCAGCGCGTCCGTGCCCGCGCCCGTGCCCAGCTGCTCGGCGACGTCCGCGGTCACGCGGGCGTTCGCCGTCGCGGTCGTGGCCAGCACCGGGACGCCCGGCGGCAGGTCGGCCAGCATCGTGCGCAGCCGGCGGTAGTCGGGGCGGAAGTCGTGGCCCCAGTCGGAGATGCAGTGCGCCTCGTCGACCACCAGCAGGCCGGTCGCCGCGGCGAGCTTGGGCAGCACCTGGTCCCGGAACTCCGGGTTGTTCAGCCGCTCCGGACTCACCAGCAGGACATCGACCGCGCCCTGCGCGACCTCGGCCTGGATGCCCTCCCACTCCTCCGGATTGGCGGAGTTGATGGTCCGGGCGTGGATGCCGGCCCGGGCCGCGGCCTCGACCTGATTGCGCATCAGCGCGAGCAGCGGGGAGACGATCACGGTGGGCCCCGCACCGGCCGCACGCAGCAGGGACGTCGCCACGAAGTACACCGCGGACTTGCCCCAGCCCGTCCGCTGCACCACCAGGGCGCGCCGCTTGTGGGCGACGAGGGCCTCGATCGCCCGCCACTGGTCCTCGCGCAGCCGCGCGGCGCCCGTCGGGTCTCCCACGAGACGGGCGAGCACGGAATCGGCCGAGGACCTCAGGTCTGCGTTCATGCCCCCATGCAACCCGATGCGTCGGACATCGCGCCAACGGCGTCTCGGAGGATGTGGATGTTGAAGGGTGAAGAGTAGTTATCCACAGGGGTTTTCGGATCGGATCATGCGCGGGACCGTCGAGCCATGACGAAGCAACTCGAACCACGCGACCCGTCCGGACCGTCCACCGACCCGCAGATCACCCTGCGCAGCCCCGCGGAGCTGGCCGACGCCCTGCCCTACATGGTCGGCTTCCACCCCACCGACTCCCTCGTGATGGTCGCCGTGCACGGCGAGGGCGGCCGCTTCGGCGGCCGGCTGCGTGTGGGCATCCCGGCATCTCCCGCGGAGTGGGAGGACACCGCCCGGCAGGCGGCGGAGTGCCTGATCCGCGGCAGCGAGCGGCGCGCCGGCAAGCCCGACGGGATCGTCGTCTTCCTGTGCCAGGATCCGCGCGACGGCGAGACCGGCCAGCGGGTGATGACCAGGCTGCGGCCGCTCGCCCAGCGCCTCCGGCTCGCCTGCGGGACCCTCGACGTGCCGGTGCTGGAGGCGCTGTGCATCTCCGCCGGCCGGTACTGGAGCTACTGCTGTCCAGACCCGCGCTGCTGCCCGGCCGAGGGCAACGCGCTGGCTCTGCCCGGCACCTCGGTGATGGCGGCGGCCGCCACCTTCGCCGGACTCCAGGTCCGCGGCTCGCTCAAGGACATCGAGAGCCGCCTGCTGCCCCTGCGCGGGGCCGCCGCCGAGGAGCAGGAGCGGGCCCTGGACCGGGCCGCCGTCGCCCTCGTGCCGAGGATCCTGGGCGGTGCGACCAAGGAGGAGGTGGGCGCCGAGACCCTCACCCTGGCCCGCAGCCTGATGGAGCGCCTCACCCTCGCCCCGCCCCCGGAGGGCGGGCCCTGCGCCGACGACCGGGACGACGCACTGCTCGGCCACGACGAGGCCGCCACGCTGATCCTCGGACTCCAGGACCGCGAGGTGCGCGACATCGCCGCCGAGTGGATGGAGGACGAGGAGGCGGCCCCGGCCCTGCGGCTGTGGCGGGCACTGGCCCGGCGCTGCGTCGGGGCGTACACCGAGCACGCGGCAGCCCCCCTCACCCTGGCCGGCTGGGTCTCCTGGTCGACCGGTGACGAACCGACCGCGCGGATCGCGCTGGCGCTGGCCCTGCGGGCCGACGCCGACTACCGGTTCGCCCAGCTGCTCCACCACGCCTGCAACGAGGGCATGGACCCCGAGGGGCTGCGCCACTGCCTGCGGGAGGAACGCCGCCGACGCGAACCGGCGCGCAACCGCCCCGCGGCCGGTCGCCCGCCCGGGCGGGCCACCCGCACCGCCCGCCGCGGTACGCGCAGGACGACGGGGAGCGGGCAGTGAACGGGGCCGAGCGGTGGTGGACCCCGCTGCGCAGGGGTGTGCGGAGCGTGACCCGGGCGGGGGCGGCCGCGTTGCGCTGTGGGGTGGTAGTGGCCCGCCCGTGCCGCCCAGCGAAACACACCGGAGCGCAGACAAGGCGACGCATGGCCCACCTCGATTCCCCCGCTCGCCCCCACGACCATCCCCCGGGAGCGCACCCGTCCCGGCCGCCCGCGGCCCCGCCCGCCCGCCGGCCCGACCTGCCGCCCGTGCACGGTGCCGTGCTCTGTGTCGCCGCGCCCAGCCTGGTGATCTCGCCGGAACACGGACAACTGACCGGGCGCGGACTGGACGGCATCTACCGCTCAGGCCGCCGGCTGCTCTCCCGCTGCCTGCTCCGGGTCGCCGGGCACGACCCGGTCGCCGTGCAGGGACGCAGTCTCGGCGCCGACCGGGCCTCCTTCACCGCGACGGTCCGGACCGGGGCGGAGGCCGGTCCGGACCCCGACATCGGTGTGGAGCGGGTGCGGCACGCCGACGGCACCGAGCAGATCACCCTGCGCAGCTACGCCGCCCGCCCGGTGCGGCTGCCCGTCGAGATCTCGCTGGGCACCGATCTGGCCGAGCTGGCCGCCGTCGCGGCAGGCCGGGCCGGGCCCGAGCTGCCCGCCGGCGTGCACACCTCGGGGCTGCGCTGGAGCACCACCGAAGCCCAGGCGGTCACCACCGCCGAACCGCCGCCCGACGACGCCCTCGCCTCCGCCGGGCTGCTGCGGTGGCAGCTGGAACTGGCGCCGGGCGAGTCCCGCACCATCGAGCTGCGCACCACCCAGGACCGCAGCGCGCGGGCACCGGCCGGGCAGGTGGCCAATCCGCTGGCCCAGGCGCGCGCCGAGGGCGACGACCCGAGGGTGGAGGCCTGGTTCCGCACCAGCCTCGCCGACCTGCGGGCGCTGCTGCTGAGAGACCCCGAGGAGCCCGCGGACGCCTTCGTGGCGGCCGGAGTGCCCTGGCGGTGTGGTCTGGCCCCGGCCGAGTCCCTCTGGGCCGCCAGGATGGCACTGCCGCTCGGCACGGGGCTCGCGGCGGCCACCCTCCGGGTCCTCGCCCGCAGCCAGCCCGGGCCCAGCGGCAAGGACACCGGCAGGGGCGCGGGCAAGGGGACCGGGCAGGACGTCGGCAAGATCCCCGGGCCGCTGCGCAGCGCGGGGCCGCACCTGCCGCCCGGGTGTACGGGGACGGAGGCCACCCTCGCCTTCCCCGTCGTGCTCGCCGAAGCCCGGCTGTGGGGGCTGCCCGAGGACGAGGTGGCGCGGCTGCTGCCGGCTGCCGAGCGCTGCCTGGACTGGCTCCGGCGCAGTATCGGGGAGGACGGGCTGCTGGCCGACCCCGATCCGGGGCCGCGGCGCTGTGAGACCCAGGCCCATGCCCACCGGGCCGCGCTGCTCGGCGCCGACCTGCTCGCCGCGTGCGGGCGGCCCGGCGCCGAGGAGTGGCGGCAGTGGGCGGGCGCGCTGCGCGCGCGGTTCCACGAGGCCTTCTGGGTCGACGGACCGGACGGCGGACGGCCCGCCGCCGCCCTGCACCCCGACGGGCGGCCGGTGCCCCGGCTGACCGGAGCCGCGGCGCACCTGCTGGACACCGGACTGCTGGGCGGCGGCCGGGTCGCCCCCGGGCTGCTGGACAAGGTCCGTACCGAACAGCTGGCCCGGTTGCTGGGCGCCCCGGCCATGGACTGCGGATGGGGGCTGCGCAGCATGGCCGCGCGGGAGCCGGGTCACAATCCGTTCGGCCACCGCTCGGGCGCGGTGCGGCCGTACGAGAGCGCCGTCGCGGTGGCCGGACTGGCCGCCGCAGGCTTCGAGAAGGAGGCCGAGGGCCTGCTGCGGGGGCTGCTGGACGCGGCCGAGTGCTTCGGTCACCGGCTGCCGGAGATGTACGCCGCCGAGCAGCGCACCGCGGGCAGCGCTCCGCTTCCGCATCCGGCTGCCTGCCGCCCGGCCGCGGTGGCGGCCGCCGCCGGGATCCACGCGCTGACCGCGTTGGCCGGGATCCGCCCCGACGTCCCGGCGGGCACGGTCGCTCTGGCCCCGCTGGCCGGGGCCCCGCTCGGGGCGGTGCGTCTGTCGGAGCTGCGGGTCGCGGGCGAGCCGTTCACCGTCCGGGTCAGCCGACTCGGCCTCGGGATGGTGGAGGAGGCGGCCGATGCCCTGCAACTGGGTGGGTAGCGGGTCACTTCGGCGCCATCTCGGGCGCAGGGGGCGTGGCCGGTCACCGTGGCGCCCGCTCGCGTTCCGCATTCGGTGGTCCGGGATGGCCAAAGGACTGTTTATCGTCAGGCAGACGACTATGATCGCCGCATGTCGCCCTACGACCCGTCGGCCTATCCGCCCTTCGCTGTCACCGTCGACCTGGTCGTGCTCACCGTGCGGCGCCACGCGCTCTGCGCGCTGGTGGTCCGACGGGGTGAGCCACCGTTCCAGGGACGGTGGGCGCTGCCCGGCGGTTTCGTCCGCGGTGACGAGGACCTGGCGGCCGCCGCGGCCCGCGAGCTCTCCGAGGAGACCGGACTGTGCGCTCACGACGCCGGCGAGCCCGGCGTGGGCAACGGCGCGCACCTGGAGCAGCTCGCCACCTACGGGGACCCCAAGCGCGACCCGCGGATGCGGGTGGTCAGCGTGGCGCATCTGGTCCTGGCGCCCGACCTGCCGGCGCCCCGGGCCGGTGGAGACGCCAACAGCGCGCGCTGGGCCCCCGTGGACGAGCTCCTCGCCGGCGGTGGCGAGGCCCCCTCGGGGCTCGCCTTCGACCACGCGCGGATCCTCGCCGACGGTGTCGAGCGGGCCCGCTCGAAGATCGAGTACTCCTCGCTGGCCACGGCCTTCTGCCCGCCCGAGTTCACCGTCGGTGAGCTGCGCCGGGTGTACGAGGCGGTGTGGGGCGTGGCCCTCGACCCGCGCAACTTCCACCGCAAGGTCACCGGGACCCCCGGGTTCCTGGTGCCGGCCGGGGGCACGACGACCCGTCAGGGCGGACGGCCCGCCCAGCTCTTCCGGGCCGGCGGGGCGACCCTGCTCAATCCGCCGATGCTGCGTCCGGAAGTCTGACGACCCGACATTCCGTCGGGGCGCTTGCATCGAAAATCGGACATATCGCGTTATCTTGCGTGGGGTACTCACACTGCCGCAGAGCGGTCTCACCCCCCGCGGGAGAAGCGATGCTCCAAGCCATCGGACTCACCAGTGCGCCCCGCCGAGACCTCCCTCCCGCCGTGGACGACCTCACCTTCGAGGTCCACCCCGGGAGCGTCACCGCTCTGCTCGGCGAAGCCGGTGCGGGCAAGACCACCGCTCTGCGGCTGATGCTCGAACTCCAACCGGGGCGCGGCGTCACCTACTTCCGCGGCCGCCCCCTGCACCGGATCCCGCATCCCGGCCGTGAGGTGGGCGTCCTGCTCGGGGACGTTCCCGGGCACCCCGCTCGGACGGTCCGCGGCCAGTTGCGGATGCTGTGCGCCGCCGCCGGTGTGCCGGCCGCGCGGGCCGACGCCATGCTCGACGTGGTGGGCATCGCGGGCCTGCGCGACCAGCGGCTCGGTTCGCTCTCGCTCGGCATGGACCGCAGGGTCGGGCTCGCGGCGGCGCTGCTCGCCGACCCGTGCACCCTGCTGCTGGACGAGCCCGCCGCCGGGCTCTCGCCCCGGGAGCGGAACTGGCTGTTCGGGCTGTTGCGCGGTCATGCGGCCCTGGGCGGGGCGGTGTTGTTCACCACCGACGACCCCAAGGAGGCCGCCCGCAGCGCCGACCGGGTCGTCAGCATCGACGCCGGCCGGCTCGTCGCCGACCAGGACGTGGAGGCGTTCGCGCGGACCCGGCTGCGGCCGCGGGTCGCGGTGCGCACCCCGCACGCGGCCCGGCTGGCCGACGTACTGGGCCGCGAGGCGCGCGCCGGACGGCGGGCGGTGGAGATCGTCGAGGAGAGCGGCAGCCGGCTGTCGGTGTACGGCAGCAGCTGCGCGGAGGTCGGTGAGGCGGCGTTCCGGCACGGGGTGCTGGTCCACCAGCTCGCCGACGAGACCGGGGACACCGGCGCGCCGGTCCCGCCGGCCAGGACCGAACCGGGTGACGGGCGTGGCGAGCGCGCCCGGGCGGCGCGCACCGCCGAGCCGCCCGTATCGGCCGTGCGCAGGATGGGCGGGCCGCTGCGGCCACTGCGCTACGAGCTGCGGCGGGTCTTCGGCACCGCCACCCCGGTGCTGACCGCGGCCACCGTGGTCGTCGTGTCCATGGTCACCGCGCTGATCCTGGCCCGGGCCGGGCAGGCCTCGCAGAACCGGCTGCTCGCCGCCTGGCCGCAGTTGTTCCCGCTGCCGCCCGCCGCCATCGGTGCCGGCCTGCTCGGCGCCCTGGCCTTCGGCGAGGAGTACCGCTACCCCGCCCTCGCGGCCGACCGCGGCACCGTGCCCCGGCGGCTGGGGCTGCTGGCCGCCAAGCTCGGTGTCTGCGGCGCCCTCGCCCTGCTCCTCGGCGCCCTCGCGGTCACCGCCGACGCGTTCGCGCTGGCGCTCGTGTTCGACCGCGGCCCGCTGCGGGTGCCGGCCGAGTGGCTCGCCCCGGCGGTGAGTTGGGCCGGGCTCCTCGTCGGCTGCGCCTGGGCGGGCGTACTCGCCTCCGGGGTCTTCCGGTCCGCGACCGCCGGCCTGGCCGCCGTGTTCGCGGTGCCGCTGCTCGTGGTGCCGCTGGTCCGCAAGGCTCTCGACGGCCCCTCCGCGTACCCGGCTTCGGGCATGGCGGCCCGGCTGCGCGGGCTGACCTGGGCGCAGTGGCCGCCGGAGGCGGACCGGCTGGTCCAGGGCGTGCTGCGGGTGATGGCCCAGCCCGTCGGGACCGCTCTGGTGCTCTCGTTGATGGTCCTGTTGTGCGCCTATGGGTTCACCGGCCTGCGCGGCCGAGTCCGCCTCTGATCACTTCGGGACCGAAGCCGGATCCGAGGCGACCGAAGACGTCCGGATCACTCGAACAGGACCACAACTCCTCGCAAAAAGCCCGGTTCCTTACGATAAGTCGTCAATTGCGCAGGTGGCACCGATCACCCTTTCGTGTGCTTTTCACCAAAGACCTCAAGGGTCGCTGAAGCGCGGCCGACAAAGGATTCGTGAGTACCCTTGCGCACACCATGATGACCGCCGCCCGCCACGCCGACACCGGCCTCGCCGGCCCGGGCGAACTCGATCGCTACACCTACGCGGAGGCCTCCGGCACCGACCGCGTCGGAGCGCCCCACTGGGACGGCGCCGACGTCGAGTTGAGCCGGGTGGGCCGTCGCGCGGCGGGCAGCCGCGGCCGGGGCCTGCACGGCCAACTCGTCCAGCAGCTCGGTCAGATGATCGTCTCCGGCGACCTCGGCGCGGACCGCCCGCTGGTCCCCGAGGAGATCGGCCAGCGGTTCGAGGTCTCCCGCACGGTCGTCCGCGAATCGCTGCGGGTCCTGGAGGCCAAGGGCCTCGTCAGCGCCCGCCCCAACGTCGGCACCCGGGTGCGGCCCGTCAGCGACTGGAACCTGCTCGACCCGGACATCATCGAGTGGCGCGCCTTCGGCCCCCAGCGCGAGGACCAGCGCCGCGAGCTCAACGAGCTCCGCTGGACGATCGAGCCGCTCGCCGCCCGCCTCGCCGCCGGCCACGGCCGCCAGGACGTCCAGCAGCGCCTCGCCGACATGGTCGAGATCATGGGCCACGCCCTCGCCCAGGGGGACGCGATCACCTTCGCGCGCGCCGACAACGAGTTCCACGCCCTGCTCATCCAGGTCGCCGGAAACCGCATGCTGGAGCACCTCTCCGGCATCGTCTCCTCCGCGCTCCAGGTCTCCGGCAGCCCGGTCACGTCCTGCGACCGGCCCAGCGAGACCTCCGTCGCGCACCACGCGCGCATCGTCGAGGCCCTGGCCACCGGGGACGCGGTCGGCGCCGAGAACGCCATGCGCCAGCTCCTGACGGTCCACCCCGAGGTCGAGCGCGTGGTTCCGGCCCCGCGCGAGCACTGAGGGCGCCCGGCGAGCGGGGCGCGGAGGCGGAGCGAGCGGTCGCCGGGCCCGGTGGGGGCCCGGCGACATCCATGTGCGGACACGGTATGACTCGGGGATGTGACTCGGGCCACGAATATTGCGCGTAACACTCTGCGAGGTCACGCGATGACTTAAGAGGTGATGGCCGACGGAGGGAAGACAGCAGCCCTTGGGGGTGCTGTACAGCTCCCCGGCCCCTGCCCGCGCCGCCGGACCATCCCCAGGTCGGTGGTCGTCGGCTCCGGTCCAGCACCAGACCGGGGTCGGAAGCCGTTCCCATCGTTCCGAGAGGTTGTTCGTGTCGGCCAGCACATCCCGTACGCTCCCGCCGGAGATCGCCGAGTCCGAGTCTGTGATGGCGCTCATCGAGCGGGGCAAGGCCGAGGGGCAGATCGCCGGCGATGACGTGCGTCGGGCCTTCGAGGCTGACCAGATTCCGCCAACCCAGTGGAAGAATGTTCTGCGCAGCCTCAACCAGATCCTCGAGGAAGAGGGTGTGACGCTGATGGTCAGTGCCGCGGAGTCGCCCAAGCGCCCCCGCAAGAGCGTCGCAGCGAAGACCCCCGCCAAGCGGACGGCCACCGAGCCCGTCGCCAGGAAGACCGCGGCGAGGACGACGGCCGCCAAGACCGTCGCCGCCGCGGCCCCGGCGGCCGGGCCCGTGGAGCCGGACACCACCGACGCGCTCGCGGACGAGACCGGAACCGAGACCGCCCCCGCCAAGAAGGCGGCGGCGAAGAAGACGGCCGCCAAGAAGGCCGCCCCCGCCAAGAAGACCGCCGCGAAGAAGACCGCGGCGAAGAAGACGGCCGCCAAGAAGGACGTCGACGAGGCCTCCGAGGAAGAGCCGCTCGAAGAGGGCCCCGGTGCCGTCAAGGCCGAGGACGAGGAGGAGAGCGGCGAGAACAAGGGCTTCGTGCTCTCCGACGACGACGAGGACGACGCCCCGGCGCAGCAGGTCGCGGTTGCCGGCGCCACCGCCGACCCGGTCAAGGACTACCTCAAGCAGATCGGCAAGGTGCCCCTCCTCAATGCCGAGCAGGAGGTCGAGCTCGCCAAGCGCATCGAGGCGGGCCTGTTCGCCGAGGACAAGCTGGCCAACTCCGACAAGCTGGCCCCCAAGCTCAAGCGCGAGCTGGAGATCATCGCCGAGGACGGCCGCCGCGCCAAGAACCACCTGCTGGAGGCCAACCTCCGCCTCGTGGTCTCCCTCGCCAAGCGCTACACCGGCCGCGGCATGCTCTTCCTGGACCTGATCCAGGAGGGCAACCTGGGCCTGATCCGTGCGGTCGAGAAGTTCGACTACACCAAGGGCTACAAGTTCTCCACCTACGCCACCTGGTGGATCCGCCAGGCGATCACCCGCGCCATGGCGGACCAGGCCCGCACCATCCGCATCCCGGTGCACATGGTCGAAGTGATCAACAAGCTGGCCCGCGTGCAGCGCCAGATGCTCCAGGACCTGGGCCGCGAGCCCACCCCGGAGGAGCTGGCCAAGGAACTCGACATGACCCCCGAGAAGGTCATCGAGGTCCAGAAGTACGGGCGCGAGCCGATCTCCCTGCACACCCCGCTCGGCGAGGACGGCGACAGCGAGTTCGGTGACCTGATCGAGGACTCCGAGGCCGTCGTCCCGGCGGACGCCGTCAGCTTCACGCTCCTGCAGGAGCAGCTGCACTCGGTGCTCGACACGCTCAGCGAGCGCGAGGCCGGCGTGGTCTCCATGCGGTTCGGGCTCACCGACGGCCAGCCGAAGACGCTGGACGAGATCGGCAAGGTCTACGGCGTCACGCGTGAGCGCATCCGCCAGATCGAGTCCAAGACCATGTCCAAGCTCCGGCACCCCTCCCGCTCGCAGGTCCTGCGCGACTACCTCGACTAGGAGCCGGCGCGGGCCGCGCGCGGGTGCGCACGGCCACCGGGCGTCCCACTCTGGGTGGAGTCATGCACACACAGAGTCAGGAGGCCCTATGCGTCGTCCCTTTTCCCGTGTCCTGGCGGGCGCGCTGACCCTGGTGGCGGGAGCGGCCGTGGCACCTTTGGCCCAGGCGCCACGGGCTGTCGCCGACGGCGTGGTGATCGGCGGCAAACCCGTGAAGGTGGCCGACAGTCCGTGGGTGGTGGCGCTGTCCAGCCGTCACCGGTTCGGGGGTACGCGTGCGGGGCAGTTCTGCGGAGGCGTGATCGTCGCCCCCACGAGGGTGCTGACCGCGGCGCACTGCCTGAGCCGCGCGGTCCTGGGGGGCACGGTCGAGTCCCTGCGGGACTTCCGGGTGATCACCGGACGGACCGAGCTGCAGTCGCCCGAAGGCCGCGAGATCGCCGTCCGGGCGGCCCGGGTGAACCCGGCGTACGACGCCGTCACCAACGCCGGGGACCTGGCCGTACTGGAACTGGCCGAATCCGTCCCGGCGGCCCACGTCCTGCCGCTGGCCGAGGCGGAGCATCCGGCGTACGGGGCCGGTACGGAAGCGACCGTATACGGCTGGGGCGATACGAGTGGCTTCGGTGACTATGCGTACGGGCTCAATGCCGCTCCGGTGACCGTGCTCTCCGACGAGGAGTGCGGGCGGTCGTACCCGGGGGACACCGACGGGCAGTACCGGGCGGACTCGATGGTGTGCGCGGGGGACCCTGAGGGGGGCAGGGACGCCTGTCAGGGCGACAGCGGGGGCCCGCTGGTGGCCGGGGGCCACCTCATCGGGCTCGTGTCCTGGGGACGCGGCTGCGGGCGCGCGGACAGTCCGGGCGTCTACACGCGGATCGCCCCGCTGGCGGACTTCGCGCGTGAGCCGGTCGTACGGCGCGGCTGAGCGCGCGCAAAGGCCGGGAACCGGGAACGAGGACGGGCGGCACCCTGGGTCACAGGGGCCGCCCGTCGACCGGCCTGGCCGGTCCTGGCTCGTCGGGATGCGAGGTGTCAGCGTTCCTCGGTGTCGGCGCTGGCCGGAGCGGTCGTGAGCCGCTCAGTCTCATCCTGTATTTCCGCGGCGATCTTCTTGAGTTCCGGCTCGAACTTACGCCCGTGGTGGGCGCAGAAGAGCAGTTCACCGCCGCTCATCAGGACGACGCGCAGATATGCCTGGGCGCCGCAACGGTCGCATCGGTCAGCGGCCGTCAGCGGGGTCGCGGGGGTCAGAACAGTAGTCACGTCGCCTCTTCTCTAGCTCGACGAGCTGTCGTACCAGGGTCAACATCCAACCAGGCCGAAAACGTTCCCGCTCGCGGCTTTTCCTCGAAACTTCCTTCCGAAGCTGGCCGGCTGCTGCCGGTTGGCGGCGAAGGAGCCGTATTGCGTTGCTTTACGGTTTCGCGTTGTTTGTCGGTGCTGCTCGTTGTCGCATCGGTCATGTCCTCCCCGGCGTGGGTGCCGGTTGTGCATGAGGACGTGCCCGAACCCTAAATGGTTCATGCGCGGAAGGGAACGTGATGTTTGCTTCACCCCTTCGGGCGATCGAACGTGCGTGCGGTTCTGTATTACGCTGAAGAACGCACGAGGGTGGCGTTGCATCGGCTCTACCTGGCCTCGGTACCCTCTGGACGGCAACCGAGCCACCCCTGAGCCCGACCGGGCCAGAAAAGAAATTCAGCGAGGAGCGAACTGCGTGACCGCCGACACGTCCGTGCCTTCCAGCGCGCTGCTGACCGGAGCAGACCGGGACGGCTCCAACTACACCGCGCGGCACCTGCTCGTCCTCGAAGGTCTTGAGGCCGTCCGCAAGCGCCCCGGAATGTACATCGGGTCCACGGACAGCCGTGGCCTCATGCACTGCCTCTGGGAGATCATCGACAACTCCGTCGACGAGGCCCTGGGCGGCTACTGCGACCACATCGAGGTCGTCCTCCACGAGGACGGCTCGGTGGAGGTCAAGGACAACGGCCGGGGCATCCCGGTCGACGTCGAGCCGAAGACCGGCCTGTCCGGCGTCGAGGTCGTCATGACCAAGCTGCACGCCGGCGGCAAGTTCGGCGGCGGCTCGTACGCCGCCTCCGGCGGTCTGCACGGCGTCGGCGCCTCCGTGGTGAACGCGCTGTCCGCCCGGCTGGACGTCGAGGTGGACCGCAACAGCGCCACCCACGCCATCAGCTTCCGCCGCGGCGTCCCCGGCATCTTCACCGAGCAGGGCCCCGACAGCCCCTTCGACCCCGCCAACGGCCTCCACAAGGGCAAGCGGGTCCCCAAGGGCCGCACCGGCACGCGCGTGCGCTACTGGGCCGACCGCCAGATCTTCCTCAAGGACGCCCGGCTCTCCCTGGAGACCCTCTACCAGCGCGCCCGCCAGACCGCCTTCCTGGTGCCCGGCCTGACCATCGTGGTCCGCGACGAGCGCGCCATCGACGGGGCCGGCAAGACCGAGGAGGTCTTCCGCTTCGACGGCGGCATCAGCGAGTTCTGCGAGTACCTCGCCCAGGACAAGGCCGCCTGCGACGTGCTGCGCCTGACCGGCCAGGGCACCTTCAAGGAGACCGTCCCGGTCCTCGACGAGCGCGGGCACATGACCCCCACCGAGGTCACCCGTGAGCTCGGCGTGGACATCGCCCTGCGCTGGGGCACCGGGTACGACACCACGCTGAAGTCCTTCGTGAACATCATCGCCACCCCCAAGGGCGGCACCCACGTGTCCGGATTCGAGCGCTCGGTCACCAAGACCGTGAACGAGGTGCTCCGCTCCGCCAAGCTGCTGCGCGTGGCCGAGGACGACGTCGTCAAGGACGACGCGATGGAGGGCCTGACGGCGGTCGTCACCGTCCGGCTGGCCGAGCCGCAGTTCGAGGGCCAGACCAAGGAGGTGCTCGGCACCTCGGCGGCCAACCGGATCGTGGCCAACGTGGTGGCCAAGGAGCTCAAGGCCTTCCTGACCTCCACCAGGCGCGACGACAAGCAGCAGGCCCGCGCGGTCATGGAGAAGATCGTCGCGGCTGCCCGGACCCGTATCGCGGCCCGCCAGCACAAGGAGGCGCAGCGCCGCAAGACCGCGCTGGAGACCTCCTCGCTGCCCGCCAAGCTGGCCGACTGCCGCAGCGACGACGTGGACCGCAGCGAGCTCTTCATCGTCGAGGGCGACTCCGCGCTCGGCACCGCCAAGCTCGCGCGGAACTCGGAGTTCCAGGCGCTCCTCCCGATCCGCGGCAAGATCCTCAATGTCCAGAAGTCGTCGGTCTCGGACATGCTCAAGAACGCCGAGTGCGGCGCGATCATCCAGGTCATAGGGGCCGGCTCGGGCCGGACCTTCGACATCGACACCGCCCGCTACGGCAAGATCGTGCTGCTCGTCGACGCCGATGTCGACGGCGCGCACATCCGCTGCCTGCTGCTCACCCTGTTCCAGCGCTACATGCGGCCGATGGTCGAGGCCGGCCGGGTCTTCGCCGCCGTGCCGCCGCTGCACCGCATCGAGCTGGTCCAGCCCAAGAAGGGCCAGGACAAGTACGTCTACACGTACTCGGACAGCGAGCTGCGCCAGACGCTGCTGGAGTACCAGCGCAAGGGGATCCGCTACAAGGACTCCATCCAGCGCTACAAGGGTCTGGGCGAGATGGACGCCGACCAGCTGGCGGAGACCACCATGGACCCGCGCCACCGCACCCTGCGCCGGATCAACATCGGCGACCTGGAGTCGGCGGAGCAGGTGTTCGACCTGCTCATGGGCAACGAGGTGGCGCCGCGCAAGGAGTTCATCACGAGCTCGGCCGCGACCCTGGACCGCTCACGCATCGACGCCTGATCCGTACCGCCGCCCGCCGCCGCCGGCTGGCCGCGTACGCAGGTCGACGGCGGAGCGGGCCGTGCGCGCCGGGCACGCGCCGTACGCGTGCCGCGTACGCGCCGGGGTGCTCTTCACGCCATCACCTGATGGGGTGAAGAGCACCCGGACATCAGTCTCGAAACCGTCCCTCCGCACATCCTTGTGCACACGCGGCCACTGCGGCCGCGGACAAGGAGAGTTCGGTGGACAAGCACGATGGTCGTGATGCCGGAACGATCCGGCTGGACGACCCCTGGTACGACGCGCCGGCCGCCGGCTGGGGCGAGGGCGAGGGCGGGGGACCGGCCGCGGCACCCCTTTCCGAGGACGCGCCGCACCGCCCGTCGGCGTCCGACATCTACCTCGAGGTCCAGCGCAGTCCCGCCTTCCAGGAGGTTCGCAGTCGCTACCGCCGTTTCGTCGTCCCGGCGGTCATCGGCTTCTTCCTCTGGTACGTCGCGTACGTCGTCGCCGCCGTCGCCGCGCCCGGTCTGATGGCCCGCCCGGTCGTGGGCGCGGTCAACGTGGCGCTGCTCGCAGGCCTCGGCCAGTTCGCCAGCACGTTCCTGCTGACCTGGGCCTACGCCCGCCACGCCCGGCTGCGCCGGGACCGGGCGGCGCTCGACCTGCGCTGGACCGTCTTCGAGCAGGCCCGGGACCTCGGGCGCCGCGACGAGCACACCCGGGGGGCCGGCCGGTGACCACCGAGCACCAGACCCTCGCGCTGATCCTGTGCAGCGTCTTCATCGCAGTCACGCTGGGCATCACCACCTGGGTGAGCCGCAACCGGCGCGGCTCGCCGGAGGAGTTCTATGCCGGGGGCCGGCTCTTCTCACCCCTGGAGAACGGTTTCGCCATCGCGGGCGACTACATGTCCGCGGCCTCCTTCCTCGGCATCTCCGGCCTGATCGCCCTCTTCGGCTACGACGGCATGCTGTACTCCGTCGGCTTCCTCGTCGCCTGGCTGGTCGTGCTGTTCCTGGTGGCCGAACTGGTCCGCAACTGCGGCCGTTTCACCCTCGCCGACGTGGTCGCGGCCCGGATGAGCGAACGGTCCGTACGGATCGCGGCGGGCACCGCCTCGGTGACCGTCTCGGTGCTCTACCTGGTCGCCCAGATGGTCGGGGCGGGCAGTCTGGTCGGGCTGCTGCTCGGTTCGTCCGGCGCCGCCGCGCGCACCTGGACCGTCGTCGGCGTGGGCGCGCTGATGGTCATCTACGTCTCCTTCGGCGGGATGCGCGCCACCACCTGGATCCAGATCGTGAAGGCCGTCCTGCTCATGGGCGGCGCCATCACGCTCACCGTGCTGGTCCTGCTGCGCTTCCACGGGGACTTCAACCAGCTGCTGACCAGCGCCGCGGATCGGAGCGGGCACGGCAGCCGGTTCCTCAGCCCGGGGCTGCGCTACGGCGGGGACTGGACCGCGCGGCTGGACTTCCTCAGCCTCGGCCTCGCGCTCGTCCTCGGCACGGCCGGGCTGCCCCACATCCTCTCGCGCTTCTACACCGTGCCGACGGCGCGGGCCGCGCGCCGGTCGGTGGTCTGGGCGATCGCGCTGATCGGCGCCTTCTACCTGATGACCATCGTGCTGGGCTTCGGGGCGGCCGCGCTGGTCGGCCCGGACGCGGTCCGCGCCTCCCACGCCTCCGGCAACACGGCCGTACCGCTGCTCGCCGCGCTGCTCGGCGGCGGCGCCGGTTCCACCGGCGGCGCGGTGCTCTTCGCGCTCGTCGCCGCCATCGCGTTCGCAACGATCCTCGCCGTGGTCGCCGGCATCACGCTGGCCTCCTCCGCCTCGGTCGCGCACGATCTGTACGCCTCGCTGAGGCGCCCCCGGGCCAGGCAGCGCAGCGAGGTCACGGTCGCCCGGTCCGCCGCGGTGGGCATCGGGACGGTGGCGATCGGACTCGGGCTGCTCGCCCAGGACCTCAACGTGGCCTTCCTCGTGGGCCTGGCCTTCGCGGTCGCCGCCTCCGCCAACCTGCCGGTGCTGATGTACTCGCTGTTCTGGCGCGGATTCACCACCCGCGGAGCCGTCTGGGCCGTCTACGGTGGCCTGATCCCGTCCGTGCTGCTGGTGCTGCTCTCACCGGTGGTCTCCGGCAGCCCCGAATCCCTGTTCCCGGGCGTGGACTTCCAGCTCTTCCCGCTCCAGAACCCCGGACTGGTCTCGGTCCCGCTCGGTTTCCTGGCCGGCTGGCTCGGCACGGTCGTCTCGGGCGAGGTCCCGGACGAGGCCCGGCACGCCGAGACCGAGGTCCGCTCGCTGACGGGCGCCGGCGCGGTCTGAGCCGGGGGGCGGGGCCCGCGCGTCACACCGCGGTGCCCGGACCGGCCGGGACCCAGGCGTAGCGGTGCTCCGGCCGGCCGGTCTCGCCGTAGCGCAGGGTCAGGCGGACCCGGCCGGTCCGGTCCAGCAGCTTGAGGTAGCGCTGGGCGGTCTGGCGGCTGATGCCGGCGCGGTCGGCGATCTCCTGGGCGGACAGCGGACCAGGGGCGGCCAGGAGCACCTGGCGCACCAGCTCCGCCGTGGTCGGGGAGTGGCCCTTGGGCAGCTCGTTGGGGGTGGCGGCCGAGGCCAGGGCGCCGAAGATCCGGTCCACCTCGGCCTGTTCGGCCTCGCCGCCGCCCGCCAGGGTCCGGCGCAGGGCCGCGTACGCCTCCAGCTTGGAGCGCAGGCCCGCGAAGGTGAACGGCTTGACCAGGTACTGCAGGGCGCCCAGCCGCATGGCGGCCTGCACGGTGGCGAGGTCCCGGGCGGCCGTGACCATGATCACGTCGGTGTGGTGGCCGCTCTCGCGCAGGCGGCGTACCAGGTCCAGGCCGCTGCCGTCGGGGAGGTGCTGGTCCAGGAGGATCAGGTCGACCGGGCGGGAGGCGATCACGTCCAGCGCCCGCGCGGCCGAGTGGGCCTCGGCCGCCACCCGGAAGCCGGGAACCTTCGCCACGTACGCCGCGTTGATCCGGGCGACACGTACGTCGTCGTCCACCACCAGGACGGCGAGCGGCTCGCTCATCGCAGCGCCTCCGGGAGTACGACGGAGAACTCCGCCCCTCCGTCCGCCCCCTCGCCCACCCGGGCGCTGCCGCCCTGGCGTTCGGCGAGCCGGCGCACGAGCGCGAGCCCCAGCCCGCGCTCGCGGTGGGCCGCGGGCTGTTTGGTGGACCAGCCCGCCGTGAAGATCTCCTCACGGCGGGCGGCGGGCACGCCCGGACCGCTGTCGCGCACCCGCAGCTCGACGGTGTGGCCGGTGGCGCGCAGTTCGACCTCCACCAGCGGCGACGGCGAGCCGCAGGAGGCGTCCAGCGCGTTGTCCACGAGGTTGCCGACGATCGTGACCAGCCCGCCGGGATCCACCAGACGGTCGGGCAGGTACGTGGCCCCGGCCAGCCGGAGCGGGACGCCGCGCTCGGCGGCCACCGTGGCCTTGCCCATCAGCAGGGCGGCCAGCAGCGGGTCCTGGACCTTCTCGGTGACCTGCTCGGCGGTGGTCCGGTGCACGCCGACGACCTCGGTCACGAAGTCCACGGCCTCCTGGTGCAGCCCCAGCTCCAGCAGGCCCATCAGGGTGTGCAGCCGGTTGGCGTGCTCGTGGTCCTGGGCGCGCAGGGCGTCGATCAGCCCCTTGGTGGAGTCCAGTTCCCGGCCGAGGTGCTCCAGCTCCGTGCGGTCGCGCAGGGTGGCGACGGCACCGCCGTCCTCGGTCGGCATCCGGTTGGCCACCAGCACCCGGGGCCCGCGCACGGTCAGCAGGTCGCGGCCGGTGACCCGGCCCGCGAGGACGTCGGTGGTGCGGCCGGGGCCGAGTACGTCGTCCAGCGCGCGCCCGGCCGCGTCCGGGCCCAGGCCCAGCAGCCGCGCGGCCTCGTCGTTGACCAGCCGGATGAGGCCGTGCCGGTCGAGGGCGACCACGCCCTCGCGGATGGAGTGCAGCATCGCCTCGCGTTCGGCGAGCAGCCCCGCGATATCGGAGAAGGCCAGGTCGCGGGTCTGCCGCTGGATCCGGCGGGAGATCAGCCAGGCGGCGAGGGCACCGGCGGCCAGCGCGCCGCCGGCGTAGGCGAGCAGGCCGGGGATGGCCCCGAGCAGCCGGTCGCGGACGCTGTCGTACGCGATACCGACCGAGACCGCGCCGATGAGCTCGCCGTCGGCGGCGATCAGCGGCACCTTGCCGCGGGCCGAGCGGCCCAGGGTGCCCTCGTCGATCTCCATCACCTCGCGGCCCGCCAGCACGTCGGCCGGGTCGGTGGAGACGTGCTCGCCGATCCGCTCGGGACTGGGGTGGGAGCGGCGGATGCCCTCCAGGTCGAGGACCACGACGTACTCGGCGCCGGTGGCCCGGCGGACGCGTTCGGCGGCGGCCTGGACCGCGCTGTCCGGCGCGGGGCCGGAGGCCAGCACACCGCCCGCGACCGCGGGGTCGGCGGCGGTGCTCTGCGCGATGGCCAGCGCCCGCCGCATGGCCTGGTCGTCGAGCTGCGCGCTCAGCGGGGCGAGGAAGAGCCCCGTGGCCAGGGCGGTGACCCCGGTGGCGATGGCCAGCTGCGTCAGCAGGATCTGCGAGACGGCCCGGCGGGGCAGCCCGAACCGCCGGGTCCACCCGGGACCCGGCCGTCGTCCCCCGTCCGGTGCGGTGCTCATGACCTGAAACCGTACGGTGGCCCTCCGGCTTTGCGGAACCTCCGCCCGCGCGAAGTCCCCCGGCTACGGCCGACGCGTACGGCTGCGGACGGGGCGGCGGTGGCCCACGGCGCGGCCGCGGCGCCCGTCGCTCACGGCATCGGCTGCGGCGGCCGGGGGCCGGTGTACTGGCCGCTCGGGCGCATGCGCAGCGGGCGCTCGCCGTACTCCTCCAGGGCGTGGGCGATCCAGCCGGCCGTCCGGGACACCGCGAACACGGTCTCGCCGGCCTCGGCGGCCATCCCGCAGGACACCGTCAGCACGGCCAGCGCCAGGTCCACGTTCGCGTGCAGCCTGCCGTCGTGGCGGGCGGTGACCGCGACCACGTCCCGGGCCGCCGCCAGCGCCGCCGCGGCCTGCGGCAGCTGCGCCAGCCGGGCGAACAGGGCCCCGGCACGCGGGTCCTCGCCCTCGTAGAGCCGGTGTCCGAGCCCCGGTACCCGGCGCCCCGCGCGCAGCAGGTCCGCCACCACGGGCGCGGCCCCGCCCCGCTCCAGCACCTCGGCGAGCATCCGGTGGGCCAGCGCCCCGGCCGCGCCGTGCAGCGGCCCCTCCAGCACGCCGAGACCCGCCGAGACGCAGGCGTACGGGTGGGCGTGGGCCGAGGCCGCGACGCGCACCGCCAGGGTGGAGGCGGCCAGGTCGTGGTCGGTCAGCAGGGCCAGCGCGAGATCGAGGATCTCGACCGCGGCGGGTTCGGCGGGCCGTGGGGTCAGCCGCGCCCACAACTGCCGGGCCAGCCGGTCCGGCCCACCGGCCCCGTCCCCCGGCGCTTCCGCCCCGTCTCCCGGCGCTTCCGCCCCGTCTCCCGGCGCTTCCGCCCCGTCTCCCGGCGCTTCCGCCCCGCCTCCCGGTGCTCCCGCCGGCGGCAGGGCTCCGACCAGTGTCGGGATCAGACACCGGGCCGTGCCCAGCACCGCCTCGGGCGCCAGGTCGAACCGGAGCGGGTCGGCCGCGGCCGCCGCCGCCGTGGCCACGCGCAGCCGGTCGATCGGACCGCTGTGCTCCGGCAGCGCGGCCACCGCGCGGCGGGCCGCCGCCAGCAGGTGCGGCGGGGCCGTCAGGCGTGCCCCGTGCGGCAGCCGTCCGGTCCAGAGCCACTCGGCGACCTCCTCGTAGGCGTACCGCTGCGCCAGCGCGACGGCGTCCACGCCCCGGAACCAGTAGCGGTCCGGCTCGATGAGCGTGAGCCCGGTGCGTACGGAGAGCTCCCCGGCGGCCGGGGCCGCCGCCTCCCGGCGGTTGCGCCGGGCCAGCGCCTCGACCTCGGCGACGTCGAAGGTGCTGCCCCGGCCCACCGGGTCGCGGCGGCTGCTGAGCTGGCCGCGGCTGACGTACGCGTAGACCGTCGCGGGCTTGACGCCGAGGAGTTCGGCAGCCTCGCGGGTCGTGAGCCGGTTGTCCATGGCGCCACCCTATACAGGCATCCGGACATGTTGATTCAATCAATATTGACAAGGATCGAGTCAAGCATGGATGGTCGACACATGAACGCAGCCACCGTCACCACCCCCGCCACCCCCGTCGACGTACCGCGCGGCCTCGCGGGTGTCGTGGTCACCGACACCGAGCTCGGTGACGTCCGAGGCCGCGAGGGCTTCTACCACTACCGCCAGTACTCGGCCGTCGAGCTCGCCGGCAGCCGCTCCTTCGAGGACGTCTGGCACCTGATGTTCCGCGGCACGCTGCCCGGCCCCGCCGAGCGCGCCGCCTTCACCGCCGAACTGGCCCCCCTGCGCCGGCTGCCCGCCGAGGTCCGCGACGCGCTTCCCGGGCTCGCGCGGGCCACCGCGCTCTCCGGCCCCCTCGCGGGGCTGCGCACCGGGCTCTCGCTGCTGGGCGCCTGCGCCGGCTTCCGGCCCGTCTACGACCTCGACCCCGAGCGCCGGGCCGCCGACGCGCTGGCCGCCTGTGCCGCCGTACCGACCCTGCTCACCGCGCTGCACCGGCTCGGGCAGGGGCTCGCGCCCGTGGAGCCGCGCGACGACCTCCCGTACGCCGCCAACTACCTGTACATGCTCACCGGCGAGGAGCCCGACCCGGTCCGGGCCCGGGCCGTCGAGCGCTATCTGATCTCGACGATCGACCACGGCTTCAACGCCTCCACCTTCACCGCCCGCGTCATCGCCTCCACCGGCGCCGACGTCGCGGCCTGTCTGACCGGCGCGATCGGTGCGCTCTCCGGGCCGCTGCACGGCGGGGCGCCCAGCCGGGCCCTGGACACCCTCGACGCCATCGGGACGGTCGACCGGATCGACCCGTGGATCCGCGAGCGGGTGCTGGCGGGGGACCGGATCATGGGCTTCGGGCACCCCGTCTACCGCACCGAGGACCCCCGGTCGCGGATGCTGCGGGAGATCGCCCAGCAGTTCGGCGGCCCGCTGGTGGACTTCGCCGTCGAGGTCGAGGCCCGGGTCGAGGCGATCCTCGCCGAGCTCAAGCCGGGTCGCGCGCTGCACACCAACGTCGAGTTCTACGCCGGCGTGGTCATGGAGCTGTGCGGACTGCCGCGCGAGATGTTCACCCCCACCTTCTGCGCGGCGCGCGTGGTCGGCTGGAGCGCGAACATCCTGGAGCAGGCGGCCGACTCGAAGATCATCCGCCCGTCCGCCCGGTACGTCGGTCCCACCGCGCCACAGCCGGTCCCGCCGACGGTATGAGGCAGCCGGTATGAAACAGCCGGCATGAGACCGACGGCATGAGGCCGCCGGCGTGACGCCGCGCTGGTTACGATCGGGCGGGTGAACAGCAGGCAGCCCATCCCCGTCGTCGTCCTCGCCGGATTCCTCGGATCCGGGAAGACCACCCTCCTCAACCACCTGCTCAGGAGCAGCCGGGGCACCCGGATCGGGGTGGTGGTCAACGACTTCGGCTCGATCGAGATCGACGCGATGAAGGTCGCCGGGCAGCTCGGCGACTCGATGGTCTCGCTCGGCGGCGGCTGCCTGTGCTGCGCCGTCGACGGCAGTGAGCTCGACGTCTACCTGGAGAAGCTCTCCCGTCCCGCCCACCGGATCGACGTCATCGTCATCGAGGCGAGCGGACTGGCCGAGCCGCAGGAGCTGGTCCGTATGCTGATGGCCACCGAGAACACCGCCGTCCGTTACGGCGGCATGGTCGAGGTGGTCGACGCCGCCGAGTTCGACGCCACGCGGGAGCGGCACCCCGAGACCGACCGGCACCTCGCCGTCGCCGACCTGGTCGTCCTCAACAAGACCGACCGGGTCGGGGCGGGCGAGGTCGCGCGGATCGAGGGCGTCCTGGCGGGCCTGTGCCCGGGCATTCCGGTGGTCCCGGCCGACCACGGCCGGATCGACCCGGAACTCCTCTTCGACCGCCGGGAGTGGACCGAGACCCGCGGCCAGCTCTCCTTCGAGGACCTGCTCGCGGAGGCGGACGACCACGAGGGCCACAGCGGACACGGGGACCACGAGGGCCACAGCGGACACGGGGACCACGGGTGCCACGCCGGGCACGCGCACACGCTGTACGAGAGCACCGAATTCGTCTCCGACGAGGCCCTCGGCCCGCGCCCCTTCATCGACTTCCTCGACCGCCGGCCGGCCGGCCTCTACCGGATCAAGGGATACGTGTACTTCGGCGTCCCCGGCCACGAGGAGAAGTACGAGGTCCACGCCGTGGGCCGGTTCCTCCGCTTCACCCCCCAGCCCTGGGGCCGCGACGAACCCCGCCGCACCCAGCTCGTCCTCATCGGCGCCGGCACCGACGGCGCCGCGCTCCTCGACGAGCTGGCCGCCTGCCGTGACCCGCGCCCCGAGACCGCCGACCCCGCCACCATGTGGGGCGTCCTGCGGTACGTCGGCCCGCGCGACCAGGACCCGGCCGCGGACCAGGTGGCCGACCCGGAGCCCGACCTGGAGCCCGACCCGGTCTAGCCGATCCCGGCCCGGACCTCGTCGGCCAGCAGCCGCGCCGCCGTGTCCGCCGCGCCGCCGACCAGCCGCGTCCGGGTCAGGGCGAACGCCAGCCCGCGCCCCCGGTCGGCGAACGCGATGCTGCCCCCGCTGCCGTGATGGCCGAACGCGGACCGCTCACCCGCCATGGCCGGCAGCGCGAGGAAGTAGCCGAGCCCCTTGGCGTGCCGGGCCAGCAGCATCCGGTCCTTGCCCTCGACGGCCACCCCGGCCGCCAGCGCCACCCGCTCCGGGGAGAGCAGCCGCACCCCGTCGACCTCGCCGAGCAGCGCGGCGTACATGCGCGCGGCGGCCCGCGCCGTCGTGGTGCCGCAGGCCGGCAGGTCGGCCAGCAGATAGGCCCGTTGGTTGGCGAGCTCGGCGGTGGTCCACACGTCCGGGTTGGGCACGACCAGCCGGCGGAAGGGCACCGAGGGCGGCAGGGCCGCCAGGTACGCCGCCCAGTTGCCCTCCACCAGCGCCGCGCCGCGGGCCAGCGCCTCCTCGGGCAGGCCGAAGAACATCTCGTCGGCCACCCCGAGCGGTTCGGCCACGTACCGGCGCAGGGCCTGGCCCGGTGTCAGGCCGGTGACCCGGCGCACGGTCTCGCCCAGGATCCAGCCGAAGGTCCAGCCGTGGTAGCCGCTGGCCGTGCCCGGCTCCCACAGCGGTTCCTGGCCGGCGACGACCGCGCACATGGTGTCCCAGTCGCACAGCTCGGCGCGGGTCAGGCCGGCCGGCACCTGCGGTACGCCGACCGTGTGCGTCAGGGCGTGGCGTACGGTGGCCCGCTCCTTGCCGCGGGCGCCGAACTCGGGCCAGTAGTGCGCGATCGGGACGTCGTAGTCGATCAGGCCGCGCTCGGCGAGCACATGGACCAGGGTCGCCGTGAACCCCTTGCCGGTGGAGAAGCTGTGCACCAGGGTGTCCGGACCCGGCAGCCCCGCGTGGGCGTCGACGACCCGTTCGCCGTCCACGTACGCCGCCACCTGGAAGCCGTCCTGCCCGCCCGGGGCCGCGAGCCGGCCGAGGACGGCGGCGACCCGCTCCGGCAACCGCGCACTCACCTGGCGACCCATCCGTGCATCATGGCACCGCCGCCGGCGTCCACCGGGCAGGACGGCTCCGCGACACCGGCGGCGGAGGACCCCCGACAGGGCCTACGCCACGTCGACGCCGAAGTCGCCCAGCAGGTCCGCCAGCCCGCCCCGGTAGCCCTTGCCGCCGATCACGAAGTCCCAGTCGCCGTTGGCCCGGCGCCGGAACGAGCCGAGCACCAGCGCCGTCTCACCGGCCCGGCCGTCGGAGACCTCCAGCTCGCCCGCCTCCGCCCCGGCCGCGTCCAGGAGCCGGATCCGGGCGTCGGTGAACCCGGCCAGATCGGCGTGCGGATCGGCCTCCGGGTCGACGGCGGCCACCAGGACGAGGCGGTCCGACTCCGGCGGCAGCGCCTCGAACGCGACCTCCAGCGCGGCCCGGTCGGGCGCCGTGTGCGCCCGGGCACGCACCGAACCGTCCGGGGTGCGGGGGTTGTTGTAGAAGACGAAGTGGTCCTCGCTCAGCACCCGGTTGCCCGTGCAGACCAGCGCGCACACGTCCAGCGCGACCCGGCCCGACCAGGACATGCCGAGCACGTTGTGGTCCGCGGGCGGGGCGGCGCCGCCGGACGTCCGAGGCGCCGCAGCGCCGCCTCCCAGGCGGCCGCGCAGCCCGTACTGGTGCAGCAGTTCCACGAGCTGGACGCCGGAGACCAGCTCCAGCGGCTTGCCCTCGGCGAAGTCGTAGGACCCCTGGCCGAAGGAGGCGGTGGTGACCAGCACGCCCTTGTTCGCCCCCGTGGCCTGGACCGTGCCGTACAGCTCGCGGACCACGTCGGGGTTGAGCCGGCTGCGGTAGCGCTTGACCTGCACCACGATCCGCCCGCCCCGCAGCGGGGCCGGGTCACGGGCCTCGATGTCCACGCCGCCGTCGCCCGACCGCTGCGTGGTCACCGCCTCCATGCCCATCGCCCGGAAGAGGTCCGCGACCAGGTGCTCGAAATCGATCGGGTCCATGGCGAACAGGTCCGGCTCGTCCTCCGCGCCGTCCGCGTGCCCGCCGTGGCGGACGACCCCGCCGCCGACCTCGTCGGGCCGCCGCCCGGGACGTACCGGCGTCAGCTGGTCGGGCCGCGCGGACAGCTGCCCGCGCAGCCCCTCGACCAGGCAGTCCACCGCGCTGACCTGCTCCAGCCGCATCCCCGCGAAGGCGCCGCGCGCCGCCGGCACCGTGGCCAGCACGAACCGCGCCTCCTGCCCGGTCACCGGATCGTGGCAGTCCACGAAACCGTTGACCACGACCGAGTCCAGGACACCGAACTCGTCCGCCGCGAACAGCTCGCGCACCACCAGCAGCATCACCTGCGCCAGCAGGTCCCGGTACAGCGAGCGGCGCTCCGTCACCGGGCGCGGCTTCACCTTGTCCTGGTCCGTGCTCGGCAGGTACTGCACCGCCTTGGCCTCCGGGACCACCGCGTACCCGGGGAGCTCCCAGTCCAGCACCAGCTGGCGCGCGGCCGGGTCGTACGCCGCGCCCACCTGGCGCGGCAGCGTCTCGGGCCAGGCCGTGGAGGCGTACAGGGCGGCCGAGAAGTACTCCACCGCCGCCTCCGCGTCCCCGGCGCGCAGTGCCGTCGCCAGCTCGGCGAGTCCGCTGTTGTGCGCCCGCACCCCGGAGAGCTGCTCCGCCGCCCACCGGTCGTACTGCTGCCGGTAGTCGGCCAGGTGCCGCTGGCGCTGTGCCTCGGCCGCGCTCGCGGCCTGCCACGCCTGCGTGTAGCGGGCGTGCGCCTCGCGCTCCGCCTGCGCCCGGTGCTGCGAGCCGAGGGTCCAGCCGCTGCTCTGCTGGAACTCCTCGATGCGGGGCATGGGTACGGGGTGGGCCAGCGCGCCGGGGCTGAAGGGTTCCAGCTGCTCGGGCCGGGCCAGGGCGGATATCCGGAACGCCGGGGTGCGGCAGCCGGCGACCAGCAGGCCCTTGAGGGCGGCGACCTCGGCGTCGAGCTGCGCGGTGCGGCGCTGGGCCTCGGCCTCGCGGTACTGCCGGTGGCTGCGGTTCGCCTCCCGTTCGTAGGCCCGCTGCCGGCGGTCCGCCTCCCGCTGCTGGATCACCTGCGTCTGCTGCTGGCGGCGCTGCGCCTCCGCCCAGTTCCCGATCAGTCCGCTGCCCGCTCGACGACTCATCAGCTGCGTTCTCCCCCCACCGCGTCCACGGGGAAAACACTAGTGGGCATTCAGGTGGTACGTCCCCCAATGGGCGTACCACCCGAACGCCTTTCTCCGCGTCGTGCGACCGCCTACAGCGGGGCGCCCGCGATCACCGCGACCGCCACCGGCAGGGCCGTGCCCGAGCCGTCGCGGCGCGGGTCCGGCTCCGGCAGCTCCACCGGGGTGCCGTTCGCCGTGGCCGCGCGGACGGGCGCGGCGCCGGCCCACGCGAAGGTGAGCAGGTCCTCGCCCTTGAGGAAGCGCTGGCAGCGCACGCCACCGGTGGCGCGGCCCTTGCGCGGGTACTGGTCGAACGGGGTGAGCTTGGCGGTGGCCACCGAGTCGTCCAGGGTGCCGTGCGAACCGGCGACGCTGAAGACGTACGCCTCCGCGGCCGGGTCGACGGCCGAGAAGTGGATCACCTTGGCGCCCTCGGAGAGCTTGATGCCCGCCATACCGCCCGCCGGGCGGCCCTGCGGACGGACCTGGCCCGCCGGGTAGCGCAGCAGCTGGGCGTCGTCCGTGAGGAAGACCAGGTCCTCCTCGCCCGTGCGCAGCTCGACCGCGCCGACGATCCGGTCGCCCTCCTTGAGGGTGATGACCTCCAGCTCCTCCTTGTTGGCCGGGTAGTCCGGCACGACCCGCTTGACCACGCCCTGCTCGGTGCCCAGCGCCAGGCCCTGCGAGGTCGTCTCGTCCAGCGAGGTCAGGCAGATCACCTTCTCGTCCGGCTCCAGGGCGGAGAGGAACTCGGTGATCTGGGCGCCGCCCGCCAGGTTCGGCGCGGCGTGCGTGTCCGGCAGCTGCGGCAGGTCGATCACCGACAGGCGCAGCAGCCGGCCGGCCGAGGTGACCACACCGACGTCCGCCCGCGCGGTCGCGGCGACCTGCGAGACGATCACGTCGTGCTTGGCGCGCCGCCCGTCGCCCGCGGGCAGCGGCTCGGCCGTCACCGTACGCGCCAGCAGGCCGGTCGAGGACAGCAGCACCCGGCACGGGTCGTCGGCGACCTCCAGCGGGACGGCGGCCAGGCTCGCGCCCGCCGACTCCAGCAGCACCGTACGCCGCTCCGTGCCGAACTTCTTCGCCACCGCCGCCAGTTCGGAGCTGACCAGCTTGCGCAGCTCGTTGTCCGACTCCAGGATGCCCGTCAGCTCGTCGATCTCGCCGGTCAGGCGGTCGCGCTCGGACTCCAGCTCGATCCGGTCGAACTTCGTGAGCCGGCGCAGCGGGGTGTCCAGGATGTACTGGGTCTGGACCTCGCTCAGCGAGAAGTGCTCGATCAGGCGCTCCTTGGCCTGCGCCGAGTTGTCGCTGGAGCGGATCAGACGGATGACCTCGTCGATGTCGACGAGCGCCACCAGCAGGCCCTCGACCAGGTGCAGCCGGTCCCGGCGCTTGCCGCGGCGGAACTCGCTGCGCCGCCGGACGACCTCGAAGCGGTGGTCGAGGTAGACCTCCAGCAGCTCCTTCAGGCCCAGCGTGAGCGGCTGGCCGTCGACCAGCGCCACGTTGTTGATGCCGAAGGACTCCTCCATCGGCGTCAGCTTGTACAGCTGCTCCAGCACGGCCTCCGGGTGGAAGCCGTTCTTGATCTCGATGACCAGGCGCAGGCCGTGCGAGCGGTCGGTGAGGTCCTTGACGTCCGCGATGCCCTGGAGCTTCTTCGAGCCGACCAGGTCCTTGATCTTCGCGATGACCTTCTCGGGGCCCACCGTGAAGGGCAGCTCGGTGACGACCAGGCCCTTGCGGCGCGCGGTGACGTCCTCCACCGTCGCCGTCGCGCGGATCTTGAAGGTGCCGCGGCCGGACTCGTACGCGTCCTTGATCCCCGACAGGCCCACGATGCGGCCGCCGGTCGGCAGGTCCGGACCCGGGACGAAGCGCATCAGCGCCTCCAGGTCCGCGTTCGGGTGCCGGATCAGGTGCCGGGCGGCCGCGATGACCTCGCCCAGGTTGTGCGGGGGCATGTTGGTGGCCATGCCGACCGCGATCCCGGACGCGCCGTTGACCAGCAGGTTCGGATACGCCGCCGGCAGCGCGACCGGCTCGCGCTCCTGGCCGTCGTAGTTCGGGGTGAAGTCGACGGTGTCCTCGTCGATCGACTCCGTCATCAGCGAGGTGGCGTCCGCCATCCGGCACTCGGTGTAGCGCATGGCGGCCGGCGGGTCGTCGTTGCCGAGCGAGCCGAAGTTGCCGTGGCCGTCGACCAGCGGCAGGCGCATCGAGAAGGGCTGGGCCATGCGCACGAGCGCGTCGTAGATCGACGCGTCACCGTGCGGGTGCAGCTTGCCCATGACCTCGCCGACGACGCGCGCGCACTTCACGTACCCGCGGTCGGGGCGCAGCCCCATCTCGTTCATCTGGTACACGATCCGGCGGTGCACCGGCTTCATGCCGTCCCGGGCGTCCGGCAGGGCACGGGAGTAGATCACCGAGTACGCGTACTCGAGGAAGGAGCCCTGCATTTCGTCGACGACGTCGATGTCGAGGATCTTCTCCTCGAAATCCTCCGGCGGCGGGGTCTTCGTGCTGCGGCGGGCCATCGCTGCGCGGCTCCTTAAACCAAGATGGGGGTCTGACGCGGACCATTGTGGCCCGAGGCACTGACAGCGCCGACCCCGACCCGGGACAGCCCCCCGGGGGGGGAGTGACCCGGGAACTTCTCCGGCGGCCGACGCGCTTGCATACAGTGACAGGTCTGACAGAAATCTCTGCATCGCGATCGATCGAAGGGACCACATGCCCATGGGTCACACGGCCACAGCTCAGGCCGGCTCCGGCGGCCTGACAGCGACCGAGCACCGGCTGGCCAACGGCCTGCGCGTGGTGCTCTCCGAGGACCACCTGACCCCGGTCGCGGCGGTCTGCCTCTGGTACGACGTCGGCTCGCGCCACGAAGTCAAGGGACGCACGGGTCTGGCTCACCTCTTCGAGCACCTGATGTTCCAGGGCTCGGCGAGCGTACCGGGCAACGGTCACTTCGAGCTGGTCCAGGGCGCCGGCGGCTCCCTCAACGGCACCACCAGCTTCGAGCGCACCAACTACTTCGAGACCATGCCCGCCCACCAGCTGGAGCTCGCGCTGTGGCTGGAGGCGGACCGGATGGGCTCGCTGCTGGCCGCCCTGGACGACGAGTCCATGGAGAACCAGCGCGACGTCGTCAAGAACGAGCGCCGCCAGCGCTACGACAACGTGCCCTACGGCACGGCCTTCGAGCGCCTGACGGCCCTGGCCTACCCCGAGGGCCACCCGTACCACCACACGCCGATCGGCTCGATGGCCGACCTGGACGCCGCCTCCCTGGAGGACGCGCGCGCCTTCTTCCGTACGTACTACGCGCCGAACAACGCGGTGCTGTCGGTCGTCGGCGACATCGATCCCGAGCAGACGCTGGCCTGGATCGAGAAGTACTTCGGCACGATCCCCTCCCACGACGGCAAGCAGCCGCCGCGCGACGGGACGCTTCCCGACATCATCGGCGAGCAGCTGCGCCACGAGATCGTCGAAGAGGTCCCGGCCCGCGCGCTGATGGCCGCCTACCGGCTGCCGCACGACGGCACCCGCGAGTGCGACGCGGCGGACGTGGCGCTGACCATCCTGGGCGGCGGCGAGTCCTCCCGCCTGCACAACCGGCTGGTCCGGCGCGACCAGAGCGCCGTCGCGGCGGGCTTCGGCATGCTGCGGCTGGCCGGCGCGCCCTCCCTGGGCTGGCTGGACGTGAAGACCTCCGGCGGCGTCGAGGTGCCCGCCATCGAGGCGGCCGTGGACGAGGAGCTCGCGCGGTTCGCCGCCGAGGGCCCGACGGCCGAGGAGATGGAGCGCGCCCAGGCGCAGCTGGAGCGCGAGTGGCTGGACCGGCTGAGCACGGTGGCCGGCCGCGCCGACGAACTGTGCCGGTTCGCGGTGCTGTTCGGCGACCCGCAGCTGGCGCTGACCGCCGTCCAGCGGGTCCTGGACATCACCGCCGAGGAGGTGCAGGCCGTGGCCGCCGCCCGGCTGCGCCCCGACAACCGCGCGGTGCTGGTGTACGAGCCGCTGGCGGCCGAGGACGCCGCGGCCGACGAGAACGACGAGAACGAGGGGGCGCAGCAGTGACCGCCGAGCCCGCAGTGACGATGACCTTCCACCCGCAGCCCGCCGCCGGCGAGGCCAGGCCGTGGGCCTTCCCCGCGCCCGAGCGCGGCGCGCTGGACAACGGCCTGACCGTGCTGCGCTGCCACCGGCCCGGCCAGCAGGTGGTGGCCGTCGAGATCATCCTCGACGCCCCGCTGGACGCCGAGCCCGAGGGCCTGGACGGCGTGGCCACGATCATGGCCCGCGCGCTGTCCGAGGGCACCGACAAGCACTCCGCCGAGGAGTTCGCCGCCGAGCTGGAGCGCTGCGGCGCCACCCTCGACGCGCACGCCGACCACCCGGGCGTCCGGGTCTCCCTGGAGGTCCCGGCCTCCCGGCTGCCCAAGGCGCTCGGCCTGCTCGCCGAGGCGCTGCGCGCGCCCGCCTTCGCCGACAGCGAGGTGGACCGCCTGGTGCGCAACCGCCTCGACGAGATCCCGCACGAGCTGGCCAACCCGCAGCGCCGCGCCGCCAAGCAGCTCTCCAAGGAGCTCTTCCCGGCCGCCCTGCGGATGTCCCGCCCGCGCCAGGGCACCGAGGAGACCGTCGCCCGGATCGACGCCGCGGCCGTCCGCGCCTTCTACGAGGCCCACGTCCGCCCCGCCACGACCACCGCCGTCATCGTGGGCGACTACGCCGGCACCGACCTGGACGCCGTCCTCGCCGACACCCTGGGCGGCTGGACCGGCGGCACCGCCGCCGCCCGCCCGGTCCCGCAGATCTCCGCCGACGACACCGGCCGCGTGGTCATCGTGGACCGCCCCGGCGCGGTCCAGACGCAGCTGCTGATCGGCCGGATCGGGCCGGACCGGCACGACCGCGTCTGGGCGGCCCAGCTGCTCGGCACGTACTGCCTGGGCGGCACGCTCACCTCGCGCCTGGACAAGGTGCTGCGCGAGGAGAAGGGCTACACCTACGGCGTGCGCTCCTTCGGCCAGGTGCTGCGCTCCACCGCGCCGTCCTCGCCCGGCGGCGCCACGGGCGCGTCCATGCTGGCCATCAGCGGCTCCGTGGACACCCCCAACACCGGCCCGGCGCTGGACGACCTGTGGAAGGTGCTGCGCACCCTCGCGGAGGGCGGCCTGACCGACGCCGAGCGGGACGTGGCGGTGCAGAACCTGGTGGGCGTGGCCCCGCTGAAGTTCGAGACGGCCGCCTCGGTCGCCGCCACCCTCGCCGACCAGGTCGAGCAGCAGCTCCCCGACGACTACCAGGCGCAGTTGTACGCCCGGCTGGCCGAGACCGGCACCGTGGAGGCGACCTCCGCGGTGGTCAGCGCCTTCCCGGCGGACCGGCTGGTGACGGTCCTGGTGGGGGACGCCTCGCAGATCGAGGAGCCGGTGCGCGCGCTCGGCATCGGTGAGGTCACCGTCGTCACCAACTGACGCGGCATCCGACGCGGCGGCTGACGCCGTATCACCAAGGGGCCCCGGCGGGTTGTCCGCCGGGGCCCCTTGTGTGCTCAATGTCCGGTTGGTGGCGAGGTTGCTCGTATGCGGTGTGGCGTACGCAACAAAAGCGCTCGTCTGTTTGGCGATCGGCTGATGATCCGCCTAGCGTCGGGCTTGCTGTCCGTCAGTTGTGTCCGCCGCACCCGCGGCACCGGGCAGCGATCGCCGAGTCCCCGTCAGGCGCGAGCCTGGGGAGCCGGGGACCCACATCAGTCCCTGGGGTGAATCGGACCGCCTCGCCAGAGGGGGCCCGTAGGAGACCTTCCTGCTCCGAACCCGTCAGCTAACCCGGTAGGCGAGAAGGAAGGAAAGGATCAGCCTTTTCATGGCGTTTGGCAGCAGCACCAGCCGTGCCACCGGCAAGCACCGTGGTGGCAGCCGTCTGAGCCGCAAGACCGCAGGCATCGCCGGGATCGCCGCCCTCGCCACGACGGGTGTCGTCGGCACGCTGGCCGCCCCGGCCTTCGCCGCGGACAACAACTCCTCCGTCCCGCAGGACACCGGCCTGAACAACGTGGTCGTCGCGGACGAGCTCGCGGGCGACATCGAGACCCAGGCCGCTTCCCAGCAGCACGCCGCCGAGGTCGCCGCCGCCAAGGCGCAGGCCGAGGCCGACGCGAAGCAGAAGGCCGCCGAGGCCAAGCGCCTGGCCGAGGCCAAGGCGAAGGCCGAGCGCGAGGCCAAGGAGCGCGCGGAGCGCGAGGAGGAGCGCAAGCGCCTCAACACCTTCGTCTCGCCGCTCGACGACTCCTACGTCAGCACCAGCTACGGGGCCGGCGGCGGCATGTGGTCCTCCGGCAGCCACACCGGCATCGACTTCCACGCGGCCTCCGGCACCTCCGTGCGTGCGGTCGGCGCGGGCGTGATTGTCGAGGCCGGCTGGGGCGGCGCCTACGGCAACAACGTCGTCATCAAGCACAACGACGGCACCTACACCCAGTACGCCCACCTGTCCTCGCTGAGCGTCTCGGCCGGCCAGCAGGTCACCCCGGGCCAGCAGATCGGCCTGTCGGGCAACACGGGCAACTCCAGTGGCGCCCACCTGCACTTCGAGGCCCGTACCGGCGCCAGCTACGGCTCGGACATCGACCCGGTCGCCTACCTGCGCTCGCACGGCGTCCGCGTCTGACCCTGCGGCCGCGCACGGCCCATCGTTTCCCCGAAGACCCCGGCTCCCCGAGCCGGGGTCTTCGCGTTGCGTGCGCCGCGTGCGCCGTGCCACCCCGGCGCGGGGGCCGGCCCGCCGCCGCGCTTTTCCGATTTCCGTCGCGTATTGCGCCGTACTTTCCTTCCGCACTCGGAAACTGCGGCGCATTGTCATAGAGTCGCAGTCATGACGTTGGCTCAGGGCGGAGGTCCGGCATTGCGTATTCCCGCGCACGCGGTCTGCACCGCAATCCGTGACGACATCGTCTCCGGTGTATTCGAGCCCGGCGGCAGACTCACCGAGGACCTGCTCGCCCGCCGGTACGGCGTCTCCCGCGTCCCGGTCCGCGAGGCGCTGCGCACCCTTCAGTCCGAGGGTTTCGTCACCACCCGGCGGCACGCCGGCGCCTGTGTCGCGGAGCCGACCGAGCAGGAGGCGGCGGACTTCCTGGAGGTCCGGATGCTGCTGGAGCCGCTGGCGGCCTCCCGCGCCGCCCGGCGGCGCACCGAGGCCCACCTCAAGGTGCTGCGCGGGCTGGTCCGGCTCGGCCAGGAGCGGGCCAGGCGCGGCCAGGGGGAGGATCTGCGGTCCCTGGGCGGCTGGTTCCACGAGACGCTCGTCCAGGCCTCCGGCAGCCCCGGGCTCATCGCCCTGCTGACCCAGCTGCGCCACAAGGTCGCCTGGATGTACGCCGTGGAGCCGTCCGCGCGGCCCGCGGAGTCCTGGGCGGAGCACGGTGCGATCGTGGACGCGGTGGCCCGCGGCGACGCCGAGCGGGCGCGGGCGCTGACCGCCCTGCACGCGGACCGGGCGGCCGCGGCCCACCGGCTGCGTGTGAGGACTCCGCAACATCCCGTCAACACGGCGAGCGGCCGCCTTTAACAAAGGACGTATACAAAGGACGGATATCGAGGCCGCCGCAGCCGGGGTCGATATACGCCTACGTGCCCGCGCGAATTCGCAGGAATTCCTGCGCGCCCGGAGAAAGCCGGGAGAAAGCCGGCCGGGCCGGGAAAGCGAAACGGCGGAGCCGCGGCACCGGCATTCCGGGCGCCGCGGCTCCGCCGCACACGTACGCGGGCCGAACCCGAAGGGTCAGACGGTCTCGGGGAGCTCCTCGAGACCCTCGGCGACCAGCTTCGCGAGGCGGTCGAGCGCGATCTCCGCGCCCTCGGCGTCCGAAGCCAGGACGATCTCCTCGCCGCCCTGGGCGCCCAGGCCCAGCACCGCGAGCATGGAACCGGCGTTGACCGGGTTGCCGTCCGCCTTCGCGATGGTCACCGGGACGCCGGAAGCCGTGGCCGCACGGACGAAGATCGAGGCGGGACGAGCGTGCAGGCCCTCGGCCCAGCCGACGTTGACGCGGCGCTCTGCCATGGTGATGCCCTTCAGGTTTCAGCGGTTGTCTAGACCAGTCTCTCACGGCGCCCGGAATGCTCCGACCGGCCTTCGGCCCGGACGTCCCGCCTTCGGCCTTCCCCAGCTTGCACCCGTTTCTTCCTCTTTGTCGTACGCGCCGCGCGGGAGCAGATCCGGCCCGTCCGGCCTTAGGGTGTGCCCCATGACCACCGCGTCGGACCCCTCGTACCCGGCCCACTGGGAAGCGGACGTCGTGCTGCGCGACGGCGGCACCGCCCGTATCCGCCCCATCACGCCCGAGGACGCGGGCCGCCTGGTCAGCTTCTACGAGCAGGTCTCCGACGAGTCCAAGTACTACCGGTTCTTCGCCCCCTACCCCCGGCTGTCGGACCGCGACGTACACCGCTTCACGCACCACGACTACGTCGACCGCGTCGGCCTCGCCGCCACCGTCGGCGGCGAGTTCATCGCCACCGTCCGCTACGACCGGATCGGCGCCGACGGCCGCCCCGCCACCGCGCCCGCCGACGAGGCCGAGGTCGCCTTCCTCGTCCAGGACGCCCACCAGGGCCGCGGTGTCGCCTCCGCCCTCCTCGAACACATCGGCGCGGTCGCCCGCGAGCGCGGCATCCGCCGCTTCGCCGCCGAGGTGCTCCCCGCCAACACCAAGATGATCAAAGTCTTCAAGGACGTCGGCTACGAGCAGCGGCGCAGCTTCGAGGACGGCGCGGTCCACCTCACCCTCGACCTCGAACCCACCGCGCAGTCCCTCGCCGTCCAGCGCGCCCGCGAGCAGCGCGCCGAGGCCCGCTCCGTGCAGCGGCTGCTGGCCCCCCGCTCCGTCGCGGTCGTCGGGGTCAGCCGCACCGGGTCCGGGGTCGGCGCCGCGGCCCTGCGCAACCTGCGCGACTGCGGCTTCCGCGGCGACCTCTACGCCCTCAACGCAGCCCGCGCCCCCGGTATGGCGGGCGATCTGCTGGAGGGCGTACGGGCCTACCGCACGTTCGCCGAGATCGCCGCCCCCGTCGACCTCGCCGTCGTCGCCGTCCCCGCCGACCGGGTCCCCGAGGTGGTCGCGGCCGCCGGCGAGCACGGCGTGCAGGGCCTGGTGGTGCTCTCGGCCGGGTACGGCGAGAGCGGCCCCGAGGGCCAGGCCCGCCAGCGCGAACTCGTCCGCCAGGCCCGCTCGTACGGCATGCGCATCGTCGGCCCCAACGCCTTCGGCCTGATCAACACGGCGCCCGGGGTCAGCCTCAACGCCTCCCTCGCCCCGGCCCCGGCGCCGGCCGAGGGCCGTATCGGGCTGTTCACCCAGTCCGGCGCCATCGGCATAGCCCTGCTCGCCGGGCTGGTACGGCGCGGCGAGGGCCTGTCGTCCTTCGTCTCGGCCGGCAACCGGGCGGACGTCTCCGGCAACGACATCCTCCAGTACTGGTACGACGACCCGGTCACCGACGTCGCCCTGCTCTACCTCGAAACCCTCGGCAACCCGCGGAAGTTCACGCGCCTGGCCCGCCGCACCGCCGCCGTCAAGCCGGTCGTCGTCGCCAAGGGCGGCCGCCACACCGGTGTCACCCCGGCCGGGCACGCCGTCCCCGGCACCCGGCTGCCCGACGCGACCGTCTCCGACCTGCTCAGCCAGGCCGGCGTGATCCGCGTCGACACGGTCACCGAGCTCGTCGACGCGGGCCTGCTGCTGGCGTCCCAGCCGCTGCCCGCCGGACCCCGGGTCGCGATCCTCGGCAACTCCGAGTCGCTGGGGGTTCTCACGTACGACGCCTGCCTGTCGGAGGGGCTGCTCCCGCGCCGCCCGCTGGACCTGACGACCGAGGCGGGTCCCGCGGACTTCCGCGCGGCCCTCACCCGGGCGCTGGCCGACGACGCCAACGACGCCGTGGTGGTCACCGCCATCCCCTCGGTGGGGGAGCCGGGGCTCGCCGACGACCTCGCGGACGCGCTGCGCGCGGCGCTGGCGGAGGTCCCGGGCAAGCCGGTCGTGGTGGTCCACGTCGAGCTGACCGAGCTCGCGACCGCCCTTTCCGCCGCCCGCGGCTCCCTCCCGGCCGGGCCCGATGCCGGAGCCGTGGCCGGGCCCGATGCCGGCGCCGGGAGCGGAACCGGGACCGATGCCGGAGCCGGAGCAGGAGGGGAAGCCGGGAGCCGCTCCTGGCGCGCGCCGGGCGCCGCAGCCGCGCCCGGGTCCTCACCGGCGCCCGCCGACGGGACCGCGCCCGCCACCCCGACCGGCCCCGCCGACGCCGGGTATCCCGCACCGGACGGGGCCCCGCGCCCGCCCGCCGCCGGTGACCCGCTGCGCATCCCGACCTTCCCCGCCCCCGAGCGCGCGGTCGGCGCCCTCGCCCGGGCCGTGCGCTACGAGCAGTGGCGGCGGGCCAACGCCGAGGCCGGGCACGTCCCCGAGTACGAGGACATCGACGAGAGCGGCACCGCCGCCCAGCTCGCCGCCCTGCTCGCGCACGTCGCCGCCGAGGACACCGTCACCCTCGACGACGCCGACGCCCACCGCCTCCTGGCCCGGTACGGGATCACCGTCGTGCCCACCCTGCCCGCGCCCACCCCCGACACGGCCGCCGCCGCGGCCGCGCGGCTCGGCTATCCCGTGGCCCTCAAGACCACCGCCCCGCACCTGCGCCACCGCGCCGACCTGGGCGGCGTACGCCTGGACCTGACCACCGAGGCCGAGCTGCGGCGGTCCTACGAGGAGCTGACCGAGGCCCTCGGCAAGCCCGCCGAGCTGCTGCCCGTCGTCCAGCCGATGGTCCCGCGCGGGGTGGACACCGTCGTCCGCTCCGTCATCGACCCGGGCGTCGGCGCCGTCCTCTCCTTCGGGCTGGCCGGTGTCGCCTCCGAGCTGCTCGGCGACACCGCCCACCGGCTCGTCCCCGCCACCGCACGGGACGCCGCCGACCTCATCCGCTCCATCCGCACCGCCCCGCTCCTGTTCGGCTGGCGCGGCAGCGACCCCGTCGACACCCCCGCCCTCGAAGACCTGCTCCTACGGCTGTCCCGGCTGGTCGACGACCATCCCGAGGTCGTCGGGGTGTCCCTCGAACCGGTCGTCGTCGCCGGTGAGGGCCTGTCCGTGCTGAGCGCCACGGTCCGCATCGCGCACCCGCCGGCCCGCACCGACCTCGGTCCGCGCACGCTCCCCAGCTACTGAGCGTCGCACGCCGAGGCCGGAGCGCCCCGTACGGGCCTTAGGATGGACCTCATGGCGAAATCCGGTACGACGACCCAGGGGCTGCGCGCAGCGATCGAGCGCAGCGGCTACTACCCGGCCCTCGTGGCCGAGGCCGTGGAGGCCGCGGTGGGCGGCGAGCCGATCTCGTCGTACCTGGTCCACCAGGAGACCACCTTCGACTCCAACGAAGTGCGCCGGCACGTCACCGTCCTGGTCCTGACCGGCAACCGCTTCATCGTGAGCCACACCGACGAGCAGGCCGCCGACGCCGGCTCCCCGTCGCCGTACGCGACCACCTCCACCGAGTCGGTCAAGCTCGCCGGCATCTCCTCCGTGGTGCTCAGCCGCGTCGTCGCCAACCCCGAGTCGTACACCCCCGGCACCCTGCCGCGCGAGGTCGTGCTCACCATCGGGTGGGGCGCGGTCTCCCGTATCGACCTGGAGCCCGCCGCCTGCGGCGACCCGAACTGCGACTCCGACCACGGCTACACCGGCAACTCCACCGCCGACGACCTGAGCCTGCGCGTCAGCGAGGCCGGCGACGGCCCGGAGGCGGTCCGCCAGACCCTCCTCTTCGCCCAGGCGCTCTCCGAGGCCACCGCGGCGACCTCCTCGGCCCGCTGATGGCGTACTCAGCGGCGCAGGACTGGCAGGAGCCGGAGCTGCTGGACCTCGCCGGGGCGCCCGTCCCGCAGTACGGCAGCGGCTCGCTGGCCGACCTGCTGCCCACGCTCGCCGCGCACCAGGGCGTGCCCGGGTTCAGTGCGGCGATCTCCGAGCTGACCCCGGCCGACCGCACCTGCGTCTTCCTGGTGGACGGGCTGGGCTGGGAGCAGCTGCTGGCCCACCCCGCCGAGGCCCCGTTCCTCACCGGGCTGCTCGGCACCTCGCGCGGTGCCACCGGGCGCCCGCTGACCTCGGGCTTCCCGGCCACCACGGCCACCTCGCTGGCGTCCGTCGGCACCGGACTGCCCCCGGCCCGGCACGGCCTGCCCGGGTACGCGGTGCGCAACCCCGCCACCGGCGAGCTGATGAACCAGCTGCGCTGGCACCCCTGGACCTCGCCGCAGGTCTGGCAGCCGTACCCGACCGTCTTCCAGCTCGCCGACGCGGCCGGGGTGCACACCGCGCAGGTGTCCGCGCCCGCCTTCCAGTCCACCCCGCTGACCAAGATCGCGCTCAGCGGCGGCACCTTCCACGGCCGGATGACCGGCGAGGAGCGGATGGACCTGGCCGCGCTGCAGCTCGCCGCGGGCGAGCGGTCGCTGGTCTACACGTACTACAGCGAGCTCGACGGCGCCGGCCACCGCCACGGTGTCGACTCCGACGCCTGGCGCGGCCAGCTCATGTACGTCGACCGGCTCGTCCAGCGGCTGGCCGAGCAACTCCCGCCGCGCACCGCGCTGTACGTCACCGCCGACCACGGCATGGTCGACATCCCCTTCGACGAGGACGCGCGCATCGACTTCGACGAGGACTGGGAGCTCGGCGCGGGGGTCGCCCTCCTCGGCGGTGAGCCGCGGGCCCGGCACGTGTACGCCGTCCCGGGCGCCGAGGCCGACGTCCTGACCGTGTGGCGCGAGGTGCTCGGGGACCGGTTCTGGGTCGCGAGCCGCGAGGAGGCCCTGGAGCTGGGCTGGTTCGGGACGCCGGGCGAGTGCGACGAGCGGGTGCTGGGCCGGATCGGCGACGTCGTCGCGGCGGCGCACGACACGGTGGCGATCACCGCGAGCGTGAACGAGCCCAACGAGTCGGGGCTGACCGGGATGCACGGCTCGATGACCCCGGCGGAGCAGCTCGTCCCGCTGCTGGAGATCCGCTCCTCCTGACCCGCCCGCGGTCCGCCCGCCCCGCGGGTTCGTCCCGTCCTCCTGACCACGACCTGACCACGACCCGAAAGGTCACGCTCTCCCGATGTCCGAATTGGTGTTTTTCTCCGGCACGATGGATTGCGGGAAGAGTACTCTGGCGCTCCAAATCGAACACAATCGAACGACGCGGGGGTTGCAGGGGTTGATCTTCACGCGTGACGACCGTGCGGGGGAGGGCAAGCTCTCGTCACGACTGGGTCTGGTGACCGATGCGGTTGAGGCGGGGCCAGGCCTCGACCTCTACGGGTTCGTGGTGGAGCAGCTGTCGCGGGGCGGCAAGGTCGACTACGTGATCGTGGACGAGGCGCAGTTCCTGGCCCCCGATCAGATCGACCAGCTGGCCCGCATCGTCGACGACCTGGAACTGGATGTCTTCGCGTTCGGCATCACGACCGACTTCCGTACGAAGCTGTTCCCCGGCTCCCAGCGTCTGATCGAGCTCGCCGACCGCGTGGAGACCTTGCAGGTCGAGGCGATGTGCTGGTGCGGCGCGCGGGCCACCCACAATGCCCGTACGGTTGGCGGGGAGATGGTGGTCGAGGGCGAGCAGGTCGTGGTCGGTGACGTGGCCGGGTCGGCAGCGGAGGTCGGGTACGAGGTGCTGTGCCGACGCCACCATCGTCGGCGGATGACGAGTGCCGCGTCGATGGCGGGGGCGCTGTCGCCAGACGTGCTGCCGGTCGCTTCCGGCTGAATCCCTGGTTCGAGAGCGTTTGGGGATCAGAAACAGCTTCTGCGTCCGCTCCTTCGAGGACCCGGTTGGCCTCGATCTCGATCTCCTGTGCCTCGTCGAGGGCTCCGCGCGGACTGACCTGTTCTCCGCTGGCCGGAGGGGACGGGAGCCCGGTTGGATGCCGTTGGAGGGGGGAACCGACGTGAGGCTTTTGTCCTGCCCGTCAGGTGAGTGGGAGATCGCACGGGCCTTGCCGGACGAGCGATTACGGCCGGGGGTGCACAGCTACCGGGGATTTCGGATCGCCCTGAGGAGGCCGCAGCGCCGCCTGGAACTGCCCCAAGGGATGGTGACGCTGGTCATCGGCTTCGAGGGCCCGGTGCGTATTACGGACGCCGCGCACCCCGCGTGTACGCCGTACACCTCGCTGGTCGCGGGTCTGCACACCCGCGCCGCACTGGGGGAGCACGATGGCCGGGCCTCCGGGATGCAGGTGATCCTCACCCCCTGGGCCGCCTTCCGTTTCCTCGCCGTCGACATGCACGAGCTCGCCGAGTCCGTGGTCGACCTGGACGCGGTCCTCGGTGCCCGAGGCCGGGCCCTCGCCGACGCGCTCGCCGCCGCCCCGGGCTGGGCCGAGCGGTTCACCCTCCTCGACCGGGTGCTGACCCGCGCCTGCGCGTCCGGGCCCGTGGTCTGCCCGCAGGTGCTGCGGGCCTGGGAACTGCTCTGCGTCGGCCGACGGCACCTTCCCGTCGGAAATGTGGCCGCCGAGGTCGGCTGGAGCGAACGACAGCTGCGACGACGCTTCCAGGAGCAGATCGGACTGTCCCCGATGGCCGTCACGCGCGTGGTCCGGTTGCGGCACGCGCTGCACCTGCTCACCACCGGAGCATCGGCCACGGCCACAGCCTCGGCCTGCGGGTTTCACGACCAGCCGCATTTCCAGCACGAGTTCAAGGCGATGACCAGCCTGACGCCCGCAGAGTTCCTGGCCCACCGGGCGCTGGGCAACGCCGGGCCCGCCTGCGTGGACCGCATCGCCGGCCGGGTCACCAGCGTCCTCCTCCCCGCCTGAGCAGGGCACGTACGGCGGCCGATTTCTACAAGACGGGCAATACCTCGCGATGACAGGGTGAAGCCGCCCCGCCTGGAGACGCTTCCCCTGCCAGAGAGAGTGAAGGTGGCCAAGGTGCCGTCGGATGACGAAGTGATCGTGGTGCGCACCCCCGAGGAATTCCTCGGCATGCCCGAGGAATACCAGTCCATGGCGAAGAGGCAGATGCTCATCCACGCAGAGGGCGAGCTGTCCGGGGCCGACGACTACATCCGGGTCTTCTACCCGCTGGCGCCGAACGCGGAGGAGCGGCAGGTCTGCTGCGAGCGTGCCGCCGAGGAGATCAACCACTTCAAGGTGGCCAGCGCGGTCCTGTCGGACCTGGGCATCGACACCACACAGATGTCGACCCAGACGCTGGAGGAACGGCGCAAGCTCTTTCTGACGGCCGACTTCCACAACAGCACCACCTGGGCCGAGCGCGGAGTGGTGTCCTGGCTGATCGAGGACGCCGTGATGGAGCTGCTCAAGGAGATGTCCGCGAGCAGCTACCGCCCTTGGGCCGACTCTTTCCGCACCGTCATCCAGGATGAGCGCGTGCACATCGCGCATGGTGCCCGCATCGTTCGCGGCCTGGTCAAGGACCGCGAAGGCAAGAAGCAGGTGCAGGCGGCGGTCGACCGGCTGTGGCCGCACTCGCTGGACGTCTTCGGCAGTCCGGCCTCCAAGAAGGCGGAGATCGCGGTCAGTTGGGGCCTGCGGACCCGTACCAACGCCGAGGCCCGGCGCGACTGGGAGGTCCGCGGTGGCGCGAAGGTGAAGAAACTCGGGCTGACCCTTCCGGTCTGACCAGCCCGATCTGTGGAGGACCGGCAGCAGAACAGAGGAGTCCCGAGCATGTCAGCCCAGCCACTCAACCTCACCCGGCGGCCCCGCTCGCGGGACGAGATCCGCGCACGCGTCGCCGACATCGTTGCAAAGGAACCGGAACTGGGCGTCAGGCTCGACGCGTTACGCAGCTTCGGACGACGGGTGCGCAACACGGAGGTACACCTCACCGGTGCCTGCAACATTCGGTGCGACGGCTGCTGGTTCTTCGCCCACGACTTCGACTCGGCCGTCACGGACGAGCGCGATCTGGCCAAAGTGCGCAGCTTCGTGGAACGCCTGAAGGCCGACGGGGTCACCTCGGCGCTCCTCATCGGCGGGGAGCCGACCCTCGTCCCGGACAGGATCAGACCGTTCGTCGAACTGCTCGACTACGTGACCATCTCGACCAACGGCCTCCTCCCCCTGCCCCGGGAGGGGTTCGAGGACGTGGCGATCGCCGTGTCCGTCTTCGGCGGCGGTCCGCTCGACGACCAGCTCCGGGCGATCCATCCCAACGGCCGCCGCTTCTCCGGTCTGATCGACACCGCCCTCACCAACTACCGCGACGACCCCCGGGCCACGTTCATCTACGCGCTGACCGAGCCCGGCGCCGGCTACATCGAAGAGACCGTCCGCAAGATGGCCGGCAACGGCAATCTGATCAGCTTCAACTTCTACAGCGAGTACGGCGGCGACCACCCGCTCAAGGCGCCCGAAGGCCGCAAGCTGCTCGACGAGGCCCTGCGCGTCAAGGAGTTGTTCCCGCAGGCGGTGGTGAACGACCCGTACTACATCGAGGCCCTCATCACCGGCCGCTCGCACGGCCAGAACTTCGGGTACGACGTGTGTCCGAGCATCAGCGTCGACCACAAGGCGCACACGGAGCGCATCGCCAACGGAAACCCGGTGCTGCCGGGATTCAACGCGTGGGGCGCCGACCTCGAAACCGTGCAGTTCTGCTGCACTTCCGGACACTGCGGGGACTGCCGGGACAGCCAGGCGGTGCACAGTTGGCTGCTGATGAGCATGCACGAGTTCCTCGGCGGCCCCGACGACCTGCGCACCTGGCTCGGCGTCTCGGAGGGCTACTGGCGCCAGTGGAGCTGGTCGCCGTACAGCCCGCACCGCACGGCCTGACCGAACCACCGTAAGCCCCGGGAAACAAGGAAGGGACGCACTCACGTGCCCCAGCCGTTCAGCGTTCGCATCGCCGTCCGCGAGTACGAGCTCGACACCCGCGGCCACCTCAACCAGGCGGTCTACCTCCAGTACTGCGAGCACGCGCTGTGGGAGGTGCTGCTGGCCGCGGGCATCCCGGGCGACAAGCTGCTGGCCGGCGGGGTCGGACCGGCCCAGCTGGAGTGCACCCTGAAGTTCAAGCGCGAGCTCCAGGGCGGGGACCGGGTCGACGTGGTCTGCACCTTCGAGTGGGGGACGGGCAAGACCTTCCGGCTGCGCCAGGACATCCGGAAGGCGGATGGCACCCTGGCCTGCGAGGTGACCGGCACGATCGGCCTTCTCGACCTGGCCCGCCGCACCCTGGTTGCCGACCCCGGCGGCTACCTCCGCAAGCTGGCCGAGGACCCCACGGTCATCGGACTCTGACTGGGGCCGGGGCGAAGGATCGACGTACGGTCCGGTGTCCGGACCCTGATGTGCGCACGTGACGTACGACCCGGGTATGGATGCGTCCTGGGCGGAGGCGGTCGAGGCCGGCGCGGGCATGGACCTGTACGCGTACCTGGTCGGGGGAGCTGTCGCGGGGCGGCAAGGCGGACTACGTGATCGTGGACGAGGCCCGGTTCCTCGCCCCGGAGCAGATCGACCAGCTGGCCCGCATCGTGGACGACCTCGGCCTGGACGTCTTCGCCTTCGGCATCACCACCGACTTCCGCACCGAGCTCTTCCCCGGCTCCCAGCGCCTGATCGAGCCGGCGGACCGCATCGAGCAGCTCCAGGTCGAGACCCTGTGCTGGTGCGGTGCCCGCGCCACGCACAACGCCCGCACGGTGGGCGGGGAGATGGTGGTCGAAGGCGCCCAGGTCGTGGTCGGTGATTCCCGTCCGCCGAACCGGCTCCCGCCGACCGCGCGTCGAGCGCGTACCCGTACCCGATCCCCGCATCCGGCACCCGCTGACGGGGCGTCGGACGTACGTCCTATGATGCGGTGATCATCATCGCTCGGGGGGAACGGCGCAGTGAGTCACGGGTACGGGCAGCGGGGGGCGTCGGGCCGGGCGGGCAGGGGCCGGGGAGGCGGCGGGGGAGGATGCGCCGCCGGATGCGCCCCGCTCCTGGTCCTGCCCTTCGTCCTGGCCGCACGCCTGTACCGGCCCGCCCGCCCGGACCGGATCGTGGACCCGGCCATCGAACGCGCGCAGATCGCCCGTACCGTGATCGGCCTGAGCGCCACCCTCTGGCTCGTCCTCTCCTATCCGCTGCGCGAGGGCGCCGGCGCCGTGCTCGAGGACAAGCTGGTCGAAGTGATCCTCACCGCCGGGCTGTTGCTGATCGTCGGCCCGCTCGCGCTCACCGCCTTCGTGATGGCCGCCCGGCCGCCCGGCCGGGCCTTCTACCGCGGCCGGCTGCGCGGGCCGCTGACGGCGCTGGGCACGCTGTGCGGCACCGCGGCGGCGTTCTGGTTCCTGGTGGGCGGCGGGCGGGACCTGCCCGCCTTCGACGGGGGCTGGAGCCTGGTGCTCACGCCGCTGCTCGGACTCCTCGCGCTGTTCTCCATCCCCTTCACCCTCGCGTCGGCGGTGCTGTGCGTGCACTACGCCTTCCGCACCGCCGACGTCCACGAGGTCCTGCCGCCGCTGATATCGCCCGTACTGGTGTGGGTGATGTCCATCGGCCAGCTCTTCGACGACGCGCCCGTCCACGCCCCCCTGGCCGTACGCGTCCTGTTCCTGCTCGGGCCGCCGCTGTCCGTCACCGCCCTGTCGGCGTGGGAACTGCGGCGGCTGCGCGCCGGCTACGGGATCACCGTGCGCGGGGCTCTGGGCCGCTCCGGCTCCGTCAGCTCCTCGGCGCCACGATCGTGAAGACCGCGCCCTCGGGGTCCGCGACGGTCGCCGTCCGGCCGTGCGTGCCCTCGTGGGGCGCGTCGACGACCCGCCCGCCGAGCTCGGCGACCCGGGCCGCCGCCGCGTCGGTGTCGGCCACCGCGAAGTACGTCATCCAGTGCGCGCCCCGGTCGTGCGGCAGGGCCCGGCCGACGCCGCGCACCGAGCAGACCGGATCGCCCGACACGTGCAGGGTCAGGTAGTCGACCTCCGGGGAGAGGGCCGCCTCGTGCCCGAAGACCATCTCGTAGAACTTGCTCACCCCGGTCTCCTGGGTGACCAGCTCGTTCCACACCGGCGTGCCGGGCACCCCGCTGAGCCGGGCGCCGAGGTGGGTACCGCCCTGCCAGATCCCGAAGACGGCACCGAAGGGGTCGGAGCAGATCGCGAGCCGGCCGGCGTCGGCCGTGTCCAGCGGGCCCACCGCGACCGTGCCGCCGCAGGCGCGGATCGCCTCCGCCGTCGCGTCGGCGTCGTCGGTGGCCAGATACGTCGTCCAGGCCACCGGAAGATTGCGGTCCGGGGGCATCTGGCCGATCCCGGCGACCTCCCGCCCGTCGAGCAGCGCCCGGACGTACGGGCCGAACGCCTCGGGGCCGGGTACGTACTCCCACCCGAAGAGATCGGCGTAGAAGTCCTCGGTCGTGCCGAGGCCGTGCACCATCAGGCTCACCCAGCACGGAGTGCCCGGCGCGCGTCGCGCCGCTCCCGCCGCTGCCTCGGTCATGTCTGCCGTCTCCTCCGTCGTGGCGGTCCTGGCGTTCGTCAGCCCGATGCTTCCACTCCGGGAGGCACCGCGCGCCCCGACCGCGCCGGATTTCCGTGCTGCACGGCAGAGATGACCGAATCGGTACGGCGGGAGGAGGAAGATGGGGTCATGACTGCGACCTCCGCCCTCATCTCCGCCTCCGAACTGACGACCGAGCTGGCCGGCCCCCGGCCGCCCGTCCTCCTCGACATCCGCTGGCAGCTCGGTGGCCCCGATATGCGGCCCGCGTACGAGGCCGGGCACCTGCCGGGGGCCGTGTACGTCGACCTGGACCGCGAACTGGCTGGTCCGGCGGGTTCGGGTGGCCGTCATCCGCTGCCTCCGGTGGAGGACTTCGGCGCCGTGATGCGCCGGGCGGGGGTGTCCTCGGGGCGGCCGGTGGTCGTCTACGACGGGGGCCTGGGCTGGGCCGCCGCCCGCGCCTGGTGGCTCCTGCGCTGGACGGGCCACACGGATGTGCGGGTGCTCGACGGGGGAGTGGGGGCCTGGACGGCCGCCGGTGGCGCCCTGTCGGCGGACCGGGTGACGCCGGCGGAAGGCGATTTCCGGCCAAAGGCCGGTTCGCTGGGCCTGTTGTCGGCGGACGAGGCCGCCGACCTGGCGCGCACCGGGGTGCTGCTGGACGCGCGGGCGGGGGAGCGGTACCGGGGCGAGGTCGAGCCGATCGACCGCGTCGGGGGCCACATTCCGGGCGCGGTGTCGGCGCCCACGACCGAGAACGTGGGGGTGGACGGGCTGCTGCTGGCGCCGGACGCGCTGCGCGCCCGCTTCTCCGGTCTGGGTGCCGCCGGCTCCGCCGACGTGGGCGTCTACTGCGGCTCGGGCGTGTCCGGCGCGCACCAGGTGCTCGCCCTGGCGGTGGCGGGGATCCCGGCGGCGCTGTACGCGGGCAGCTGGTCGGAGTGGTCGTCGGACGAGTCCCGTCCGGTGGCCACGGGACCTGACCGGTTCTGATCGCCCGCCGCCCGCCGCCCGCCGGCCGGCGGACAGGTGCGGCGGGCAGCCGGTGTGCGGGTCCCGCGAGGACCGCGCGCACCGGCACTCCCGGGGCGCCGCTCCTCGCGGCCCGCCACTCCTGCCGCTCAGGCCGCTCCCGCTACACCCGCCGCTCCCGCTACACCCGCCGCTCCTGCTGCTCCCGCCGCGCCTGCTACTCCTGCTTCTTGCGGCGTGTGCCGAAGACGATCTCGTCCCAGCTCGGGACCGCCGCCCGGCGTCCCGGGCGGACGCCGTCCGCCTCGGCCTGCCGGTCCGTCGTCCCCGTCAGGCGGTCCCGGTGGCCCGCGACCGTGCGCGGCATGAGGACGTCGGCGTACGCCGCGCCCGCCGATGCCGCCGCGGCGGCCGGGGGTTCCTCCGCCGCCGGTTCCTCGGCGTCCGGCTCCGCCGAGGGGCGCTCCGGTACGACGAGGTCGCCCCGGAAGCTCGGTACCGCCTCCAGCAGGCTGGTCAGCGTGTCGCGCTCCTCCTCCGGCTCCGGGGCCGGCGCGGGCGCGCGCTCCAGCTGACGGTCCAGGGTCCGGTCCAGCGGCCGGTCCCGCGGCAGGCGTGCGATCCGCGGCACGAACGGGAAGCTCGGCTCCGGGGCCGCGGGCAGGTCGTCCGCCTCGCCGATCAGCGAGCGTGCCTCGTCGTCGACCGCCACGACCAGCCGGCGCGGCGGGTCGTACGTCCAGCTCGCCGAGTGCGGTTCGCCGGCGACCCGGTAGACGAGCAGCACCTCCCAGGTGCCGTCGTCGCGGCGCCAGGAGTCCCACTGCACGGAGTCCTTCTCGGCCCCGCGCAGGGTCAGTCGTTCCTGCACGGCCTCGCCGAGCTGGGGTCCGGTGTTCTCGCCGGGACGGCGCACGGGGGTCTTGCGGGCCCGCTCGGCCATGAAGGCGCGCTCCGCGAGCACCGGTCCCTCGAAGCGGCGTACCCGGTCGACGGGGATGCCGGCGAGCTGGGCGACCTCCTCCGCGGAGGCACCGGCCCGTATCCGGGCCTGGATGTCGCGGGGCCGGAGGTGGCTCTCCACCTCGATCTCGATCTGGTTCAGCCGGGCACGGTCGTTGCGTACCGCCGCGCGCAGCCGTTCGTCGATCGGAAGCGTGTACTCCGTGCTGTCCGCAGCCTTGAGCACCAGTCGTGTGCCGTCATTGGAGACGGCCACGACACGCAGTTCGGGCATGGGGACCTCCCGGGTGGTGCCTGCCGACGTCACGTGCGTCGCTGCTTCCGCTAGTCGAGTGTGGCCTGCCCGGGTGCAGCCTGCCACAACCTTGCCGAGTTAAACCGGCGTGTCGGGCAAGCGCCCTTGATCGCCGTTATGGCACGGTTACCTGTTGGCCACATACAGTGACCGACGGTCACTCTCTGCATCAGGCGTCCGTGCGGTGCCGCGGCGCCGCCGGTTTCGAGTGCCGCTTCCCTGCCATTCGGCCCCGTCTCCCGGGTCCGGACATCCGCAAGGAGGGACGGCCCCAGGGCTCGCCACAGTACTCCATTCGGGCCACCTGGGTGGACCGCCGCGCCGCCGAAGTTGTCGCGGGCGCGGGGAGTTGAGCGATCAACATTCCGCTCGGACCTGGGGCTGCGTCCGATTTCGGGTGTCTTGTTTCACAGAATCCACAGAAATGGAACTATCCGTTTCGCCCATCTGTCAGTAACTGCTGTAACCGGCGGAGCAGGGGTTGGAGATGGGTCGCAGGACGTCACGGAGCACGTGGAGCAACAACGCGCCGCAGGAGGACGGCGCGAACGGTGCGGACGGCGCGGAGGGCGCGGCGGGCGCGGCGGGCGCGAGGAAGAAACTCGACCTGAGCGCCACTCAGGTCGCGGGCAGTTCCCTGGCCACCGTCGCGGCCGCCCTGCTCGCCTCGGAGCTCGGCGTGTACGGGACGATCCTCGGCGCCGGTGTGGTCAGTGTCGTCGCCACCGCCGGCGGACCGGTCATCCAGCACGTCTTCCGTCGTACCGGGGACCAGATACGCGAGTCCGCCCGCCCCCGGTCCCGGCGGGCACCAGCGGCGGACGCCCCGCCCCAGGAGCCGGTGCCCTCCGGTGAGTTCGGCGCCGCCACCACCCACGGCACCCGGGTGCGCGGCTGGCGGCGGACCGCCGTCGCGGCGGGCGCGGCGTTCGCCATCGCGCTGGGCGGCATCGCCACCGTCGAGGCGCTGACCGGCGGTTCGGTCGCCGACCGGCCCTTGTACACGGCCGTCACCGGGGGTTCCGGCCACAAGGGCGGGGGCGGTTCGAAGGACGAGCGGCCGCAAACCCCCCGTCCGGGCGGTACGTCCGACCGGGACACCGGCGCCACCCCCGGACCCGGCGGTTCCGCGGACCCGGACCGGCCGGGGGGCGGCGGCACCCCCGGCCCCGGTCCGACCCCGAGTCCCTCGTACTCCGGGCGGCCCACGCCCACGCCGACCCCGCCGGGCCCCGCGCCCACGACGCCCGGCCCGGCCCCGACGACCGGGGCGCCCACGCCCGGCGCGGACACCGGCGACGGCGCGGACACCGGCGACGGCCCGGGGAACGCGCCGGGCGGGCGCGGCGCCCGCTGAGCCGCCGTCCGTCAGTCGCCCAGCACCCGGCGCAGGTAGTCGTTGCCGAACACCCGGTCCGGGTCCAGCCGGTCGCGCAGCGCGGTGAACTCGCCGAAGCGCGGGTAGACCTCCGCGAAGTACTCCGCGTCCCGCGTGTGCACCTTGCCCCAGTGCGGACGCCCGCCGTGCGCGGTGAAGATGCGCTCGGCCGCGGTGAAGTACGCCTGGTAGGGCGTGCCCCGGTACATGTGCACCGCGATGTACGCGGTGTCCCGACCGGATGCGGTCGACAGCGCGATGTCGTCGGCGGGGGCCGTACGCACCTCGACGGGGAAGCTGATCCGCAGCCGCGAGCGGTCGACCATCGACCGCAGTTCGCGCAGCGCCGCGACGACGTGCTCGCGCGGCAGGGCGTACTCCATCTCCACGAACCGCACCCGGCGCGGGCTGGTGAACACCTTGTACGGGATGTCCGTGTACGTCCGCGCCGACAGTGCGCGGCTCGCGACCCGGGCGATGGTGGGGATGGTGGCGGGGACCGCACGGCCCAGGGAGTTGACGGCCTGGAAGACGCCGTTGGAGAGCAGCTCGTCCTCGATCCAGCCGCTGACCGCGCCGTTCGGGGCCGCCGGACCGGCGCTGCGGTTGTTGCGCTTGGTGTTGCAGTTGCCGGTGTGCGGGAACCAGTAGAACTCGAAGTGCTCGTTCTCCGCCCAGTGCTGGTCGAACTCGGCCGTCACCTGCTCGAAGGCCATCGGCTCCTCGCGGGCCGTGAGCAGGAACAGCGGCTCCAAGGCGAAGGTCAGCGAGCTGACCACGCCCAGCGCCCCGATGCCGACCCGGGCGGCCGCGAAGACCTCGGGGTTCTCCTGCTCGGAGCAGACCAGCAGTTCGCCGTCGGCCGTGACCAGCTCCATGGCGCGGAGCTGGGCGGCGATGGAGGCGGAGTCGCGGCCGGTGCCGTGGGTGCCCGTGCTGGTGGCCCCGGAGACGGTCTGCTCCATGATGTCGCCCATGTTGGTGAGCGAGAGACCCTGGCCGGCCAGGGCCAGGTTGAGGTCCTTCAGAGCGGTGCCCGCGGCGACCGTGACGGTCCCGGCGGCCCGGTCGATCCGCTGGATCCCGGCCAGTGCCTGCGGCCGTATCAGGACGCCGTCGGTGGCGGCCGCCGCCGTGAAGGAGTGGCCGGTGCCCACCGCCTTCACCCGCAGTCCGTCGGAGGCGGCCCGGCGGACCGCCTCCTGAAGCTCCCCGACCGAGGTCGGGCTCACCACCCGCGCGGGAGTGGCCGAGACATTGCCCGCCCAGTTACGCCACGCGGTCCCGTGCTTCGTTGCTGTCGCCGTCCCCATCGGTAGAGGGCTCCTCCCCTAGCGCCGGCCTCGTCAGCCGGCGGTAACCCGCGAACGCCACCGCCGCCGCGGCCGCCCCCGACGCGATGGAGACGACGTACCCGGTCCTCGCCCCGGCCGTGTCGATGACCCAGCCGGCCACGGAGGAGCCGAGCGCGACACCGACCGCGAGCCCGGTGCTTGTCCAGGTCATGCCCTCGGTCAGCTTCGCGCGTGGTACGTGCGCCTCGATCAGGGCCATCGTGGTGACCATCGTGGGAGCGATGGCGAGGCCCGAGACGAAGAGCGCCACGGCCAGAAACGGAAGGTTCCCGGCCAGTAGGAGGGGGATCATACTCACGGCCATCGCACATACGCCCAGTACCCAACGGCGTTCTGCCCGCCCCTTGAGATGCAGCAGGCCGAAGACGATGCCCGCCAGGCAGGAACCCAGCGCCCAGATGGCCAGGATGAAGCTGGCGGCGGCCTTGCTGCCCTGCTCCTCGGCGAAGGCCAGGGTCACCACGTCGATGGAGCCGAAGATCGCGCCGGTGGCGACGAAGGTGGCCACGAGCACCTGCAGTCCGGGGGAGCGCAGCGCCGAGCCCTGCTCGTGCTGCTTCTCGCGCGGGTGCGGGGCGGGTTCCGTGCCGCGCTGGGCCGTCAGCAGCCAGGTGCCGACCAGCAGGCAGACGGCGGCGACCAGCGGTCCGGCCTCGGGGAACCAGGTGGTGGACAGCCCGATGGCCAGGATCGGGCCGAAGATGAAGCAGACCTCGTCGATGACGGACTCGAAGGAGTACGCGGTGTGCAGCTCGCGCGGGGAGTCCCGGTAGATCGCCGTCCAGCGGGCCCGGATCATGGAGCCGATGCTCGGGACGACACCGGCGGCCGCGGCGAAGACGAAGAAGGTCCAGTCCGGGAGGCCGTTGGCGGCGGCGAGCAGCAGGCCGGACACGGCCGCGACGGCGATGAGGGTGGCCGGGCGCAGGACGTGCCGTTGCCCGTACTGGTCGACCAGGCGGGAGACCTGCGGGCCCAGGACGGCGGCGGACAGCGCGAGGGTGGCGGTGACCAGACCGGCGAGCTTGTAGCGCCCGGTGATCTCGGAAATCATCGTGACGATGCCGATGCCCACCATGGACAGCGGCATCCGGCCTATGAAGCCGGCCGCGCTGAAAGCCTTGGTGCCGGGGGCGCTGAATATCGCGCGGTAGGGACTGGGCAAGGGGCCCTCCGTAAGGGACGTGGATGGCCCATACAGGTTACGGCCGCACCGACGGCACCCGCACGGGGACATGTCATCGGAGCAGGCCGCGAGCCCACCCAGAACTAAGGTTCACCTTACCTGCGGCCGGCGGTGTCCAGCTGGTGAGGCCGGTTACCGACGGTGGGCGCCGGGTGGCAGGATTCTGGACATGTCTGACCAGCTCCCGAACCGCGCCACCGGCGAGGGCGGCCCGGCCCGCCCGTACGACGCCCTGCTCCTGCTGTCCTTCGGGGGGCCCGAGGGCCCCGACGACGTCGTGCCGTTCCTGGAGAACGTCACGCGCGGCCGCGGCATCCCGCGGGAGCGGCTCAAGGAGGTCGGACAGCACTACTTCGGCTTCGGCGGCGTGAGCCCGATCAACGCGCAGAACCGGGCCCTGCTGGACGCGCTGCGCAAGGACTTCGCCGGGAGCGGGCTGGACCTGCCGGTCTACTGGGGCAACCGGAACTGGGCGCCCTACCTGACCGACGTGCTGCGCGAGATGGTCCAGGACGGCCGCCGCCGCATCGCCGTCCTCGCGACCAGCGCGTACGCCTCCTACTCGGGCTGCCGGCAGTACCGCGAGAACCTCGCCGACGCGCTGGCGACCCTCGCCGGGGAGGGCCTGGAGCTGCCGCGGGTGGACAAGCTGCGGCACTACTTCAACCACCCCGGGTTCGTGGAGCCGATGATCGACGGGGTGCTCGCGGCGCTGGAGTCGCTGCCCGAGGCCGTCCGCGCGGGCGCGCACCTGGCCTTCACCACCCACTCGATCCCGACGGCCGCCGCGGACACCTCCGGCCCCGTCGAGGACCACACCGAGGGCGGCCTGGGCGGGGCGTACGTCAGGCAGCACCTCGACGTCGCCCGGGTGATCGCCGACGAGGTCGCCGTACGGACGGGCCGCGCGCACCCCTGGGAGCTCGTCTACCAGTCCCGCAGCGGCGCGCCGCACATCCCGTGGCTGGAACCGGACATCTGCGACCACCTGGAGGCCGAGCACGCCGCCGGCGCCCCGGCCGTCGTCATGGTGCCCATCGGCTTCGTCTCCGACCACATGGAGGTCCTGTACGACCTCGACACGGAGGCCACCGCCAAGGCCGCCGAGCTGGGCCTGCCCGTGGCGCGCTCGGCCACGGTCGGCGCGAGCCCCGTCTTCGCCGCGGCCGTGCGCGAGCTGGTCCTGGAGCGGGCCGCCAGGGAGCGCGGAGAAGCTGCCGCGGAGTGCTGGGTCGGCACCCTGGGCCAGAGCCACGACCTGTGCGCGGTGGGCTGCTGCCCCGCCCGGGCCCCGCGGCCGGCCGCCGCGGGCGCCGACAGTCCCTACGCCTGAGGAGCACCTCCGTGACCGAGGAACACGCCGTGACCGACGCACTGAAGCAGGAACTGCTGGAGCTCGCCCTGGAGGCCGCCCGGCAGGCCGGCGCGCTGCTGCGCGACGGCCGTCCCGACGACCTCGCGGTGGCCGCCACCAAGACCAGCCCGATCGACGTGGTGACCGAGATGGACCTCGCCGCCGAGAAGCTGATCACCGGCTTCCTCGCGGAGCGGCGGCCCGCGGACGGGTTCCTCGGCGAGGAGGGCGCGAGCAGCGAGGGCACCAGCGGCGTGCGGTGGGTCATCGACCCGCTGGACGGCACCGTGAACTACCTCTACGGGCTGCCGTCCTGGGCCGTCTCCATCGCGGCGGAGTTCCGCGGCGAGGTGGTCGTGGGCGTGGTCGAGGCGCCGCTGCGCGGGGAGACGTACCACGCGGTGCTGGGCGGCGGCGCGTGGCTGGGCGGCGCACGGATGTCCTGCCGGGACGCGGCGCCGCTGGACCAGGCCCTGGTGGCCACCGGCTTCGGCTACCTCCAGACCCGGCGGGCGCACCAGGCCGAGGTCGCGGCGCGGATCATCCCGGTGGTCCGGGACATCCGGCGCGGCGGTTCGGCGGCGGTGGACCTGTGCGACGTGGCCGCGGGCCGGCTGGACGGCTACTACGAGCGCGGGCTGAACCCCTGGGACCTGGCGGCCGGGGACCTCATCGCGCGGGAGGCGGGCGCGCTCACCGGCGGACGGCCGGGGCGGGCGGCCTCGGGCGAGCTGGTGCTGGCGGCGACCCCGTCGGTGTTCGCCGCCCTCCAGCCGCTGCTGGAGGACGCGGGGGCCTGGCACGACGGCGAGGCCTGACCGGGGCGCACCCGGCGTACCGGCGTACCCGGCGTACCCGGCGCGGACGGCGCGGACGGCGCGGACGGGCGCCCGCCGGGGCGCGTCCGCCGGCGCGGGCGGACATGCGGGACGCCGGGCGGGCCACGGTGGCCCGCCCGGCGTCCGGAGGGTGGATGAGGCGCCCGGGGCCGCGCGGTGGCGTCCCCGGCGCCGGTATCAGCCGCAGGCTGCGGCTGTGACCTGTACGCCGTGTTCCGCGGCGAGCCGGTGGAGATCGTCCAGCTCCGCCTGTTCGACCTCCGCGAGGAAGTCGTCGCCGGCTTCACGGGCCTGAAGGAGGTCCGACTGCGTTGCTTCGATGCGCTGCAGGAGACCCGCGGTGAATGCGTCCATGGTGGTGCGCCCCCTCTTCGTGGGTCGGCGGCGGCTACGAGGGACGTGGCACGCCGCTGTCAGGGAGTGGTCGGGGTGTGCTGACGTCCTCCCCGGCACCCTGGGCGCAGAAACCTCGTGAGGCGAGGGAATCCTCACCTCCGCCCCTCGGACCCCCTCCACTTGCGTCTTACAGCCGGTTTACGGCCGAAACCGGCAGGATGGATGACGCAATACACGTGTGCCCTGGAGGGCTCGGAGGAAGGAAATCGACGTGCGCGTACTCGTCGTCGAGGACGAGCAGCTGCTCGCCGATGCTGTGGCCACCGGACTGCGCCGGGAGGCCATGGCCGTGGACGTCGTCTACGACGGCGCGGCCGCCCTGGAGCGCGTCGGGGTGAACGACTACGACGTGGTCGTGCTCGACCGGGACCTCCCCCTGGTGCACGGTGACGACGTCTGCCGCAAGATCGTGGAGCTGGGCATGCCCACCCGCGTCCTGATGCTGACCGCGTCGGGCGACGTGAGCGACCGCGTCGAGGGCCTGGAGCTCGGGGCGGACGACTACCTTCCCAAGCCGTTCGCCTTCAGCGAGCTCACCGCCCGCGTGCGCGCGCTCGGCCGGCGCACCACCGTGGCCCTGCCGCCCGTACTGGAGCGGGCCGGGATCAAGCTGGACCCGAACCGGCGCGAGGTCTTCCGCGAGGGCAGGGAGGTGCAGCTGGCGCCCAAGGAGTTCGCGGTGCTGGAGGTCCTCATGCGCAGTGAAGGGACCGTGGTGTCCGCCGAGCAGCTGCTGGAGAAGGCGTGGGACGAGAACACCGATCCGTTCACCAACGTGGTGCGGGTGACGGTCATGACGCTGCGCCGCAAGCTGGGCGAGCCCCCGGTCATCGTGACCGTGCCCGGCTCCGGCTACCGGATCTGACGCGGGTGGCCGCGTCCGCGGCGCCACACCCGGCGCCACCGAAGCCCACCTGGGACCCCGGTCAGCCCGAGGGTCCCTTCCCGTGGCTGAGACCGACCATCCGGATACGGCTCACGCTGCTGTACGGCGGGATGTTCCTGATCGCCGGCATCCTGCTGCTGTCGATCATCTACCTGCTGGCGGCGCAGGCCCTGAGGGAGGGCAACGCCCTCACGTTCAAGATCCTCAACGTCACCGGCGGCCGGATCGAGGTCTCCAGCCCGACCTGCCCGGGCGTGGGCACCAACCAGCCGCTGGACGAGTTCAACGCCGCGATACAGGCCTGCACCCTCGATCAGCGCAAGCACGCCCTGGACGACCTGCTCAGCCGCTCGCTGATGGCCCTCATGGGCCTGAGCGTCATCGCCTTCGCCTTCGGCTACGCGATGGCCGGCCGGGTCCTCTCGCCGCTGGGCAAGATCACCCGGACCGCCCGCCGGGTGGTCGGCTCCGACCTGACCCGGCGCATCGAGCTGGACGGGCCGGACGACGAGCTCAAGGAGCTCGCCGACACCTTCGACGAGATGCTCGACCGGCTGGAACGGGCCTTCACGGCCCAGCAGCGGTTCGTCGCCAACGCCTCGCACGAGCTGCGGACCCCGCTGGCGATCAACCGCACCCTGCTGGAGGTGCACCTGTCGGATCCCGGCGCTCCCATGGAGCTCCAGCAGCTCGGCAAGACGCTGCTCGCCACCAACGAGCGCAGCGAGCAGCTGGTCGAGGGCCTGCTGCTGCTGGCCCGCAGCGAGAACCAGATCGTCGAGCGCAAGCCCGTGGACCTGGCCGAGGTGGCCTCGCGCGCCCTCGACCAGGCGCGCGGCGAGGCCGACGCCAAGGGCGTGGAGATACGCGGCGAGCGGGCTCCGGCGGTGGTCCAGGGCAACGGGGTGCTGCTGGAGCGGATCGCGCTGAACCTGGTGCAGAACGCCGTGCGGTACAACGTGCCGGAGGGCGGCTGGGTGGACGTGGCGACCGAGGTCCAGCACGGCCAGGCGGTGCTGGTGGTCTCGAACACGGGTCCCGTGGTTCCCGCGTACGAGATCGACAACCTCTTCGAGCCCTTCAGGCGGCTGCGTACGGAGCGAACGGGCAGCGACAAGGGTGTGGGGCTCGGTCTGTCGATCGCACGCTCCGTGGCGCGCGCACACGGCGGGCGGATCCATGCGGAGCCGCGCGAGGGCGGTGGCCTCGTGATGCGTGTCACCCTGCCCATCTGACCCACCCGTCACGGTTTCGCCCACAGCTGAAGTTCGGCGACCGAGGGGTGGGCGGAATGTGTGTGATCGATCACATTGTCGAGTGCTCGACCCTGCGCGTTCCGTGACCCCCGAATGGTCGGAAAGCCCGGGAAAGTCCGGGTTTCCGGCCCCCCAATTGGCGGGAAATACCAGGGGTGGCGCTCGTGCACGACGGGTGCCAGACCGTGTACGGTCCCGCTCGACATCACAGCTGATCGCTCCTTCAGGCGTGCGGCTGGGTGTCGATTGAGTAACAGACCTTGATGTGAGGCAAAATCTCCGCCTCAGGTCGGGCACAAGTCCGGCCTCTCGCGCGTTACGTGCGCTGAGACACCGCTAACACCCAGAGGGGGAGAGCGAACAATGGCAACGGACTACGACACCCCACGCAAGACCGACGACGACGTCGACAACGACAGCATTGAAGAGCTGAAGGCCCGGCGCAACGAGAAGTCGTCCTCGTCGGTCGACGTCGACGACTTCGACGCCGCCGAGGGCATGGAGCTGCCCGGAGCAGACCTGTCCAACGAGGAACTGGCCGTCCGGGTGCTGCCCAAGCAGGCGGACGAGTTCACCTGCATGAGCTGCTTCCTGGTCCACCACCGCAGCCAGCTGGCACGCGAGAAGAACGGTCAGCCGATCTGCCGCGACTGCGACTGAGGACGTCGGCCGTGACGGGCTCGACGCCGTTCCGGAAGCGACGCTTCCGCAGGCAGGACGCTTCGGTGGAGACGTACGTGGAGACCCCGGGCCCGGAAACGGGCCCTGGACCCGCGGGCGAGCTCGCCGTGACCTCGGATGCCGGAGCCACGCTCCCGTCGGCCACGGGGGCCGACGAGGCGCCTCGGCGTGCATCCGCGGGCCGGCGGCTGGAGACCGCTGTCAGGAACGGCGTGCGCAGGAGCCGGGAGGCCGCGAAGGCGGCGATCGTCTATCTCGCCGACCGGATCATCGAGAACGCCCCGCGCGTTCCGGTGCGCGACCTCGCGACCTTGCGCGCGCAGTTCCCGGGCCTGGGCCCCGACGAGCTGGCGGACAAGCTGATCGCGGGCGCCGCCAACGCCACTTCGACCGTCGGTGCGGGCATCGGCGCGGCGGCCATGCTGCCCGTGCCGCCCGCGATGCCGGCCGAACTGGCCGCGGAGGTCACCTCGGTCGCCGCAATCGAGCTCAAGCTCATCGCCGAGCTCCACGAGGTCTACGGGCTGCGCCCGTCCGGCGGCCTCAAGGACCGCAGCATGGCGTACCTGACGTCGTGGACGGAGGAGCGCGGGGTCGACCTCACCAAACCGACCACGCTGAACGCGGCGCTGGGCGGCCAGATGAAGCGCGAGCTGCGCCAGCAGATCACCAAGCGACTGGTGCGCAACCTGCCGAACCTGATGCCGTTCATGGTGGGCGCGGCCGTCGGAGCGGTCATGAACCGCCGCGACACCAAGAAGGTCGCCGAGAAGGTGCGCCGCGACCTGCGGGCCCGCGCCGTCGCGTGGGACGCCCTGCCCCCGCTGCCGCCCCTGGAGCGGCCCGAGCACCCGCTGCCCCCGCCGGGCGGCGCGCACTACCTGGAAGGGCCTGCCTGATCCAGGCGGGCCCCGTGCGCCGGGTGGGCCCTACAGGGCCCCTTTCCCGGCCTTCCCGAGGCCGTCTCCCGGCCCTCCCGACGCCGTCAGGCGTTCTGCCCCTGAGCGTCGCGCTGCTCGTCGGTCCGCCCGTCGGCGGCCTGCTCCCCGGCCCCCTCGCGGGCCCCCTCGCGCTCCTGCGCCTTCGCCGCGCGGATCGCCGCAGCCAGCGCCCGCGGCTCCCGGGTCGAGAGGTAGACGTACGGGGTGGGATCGGCCGGGTCCGTGATCTCGATCCGGACCGCCGTCGGGACGTAGCTGCGCATCACCATGAACGCGCGGTTGTCCGCCTTGTACGTGCGCCAGGCGCGCGCCTCCTCGGCGTCGAGCACCTCGGGCTCCCCCAGCGCCGCCACCGGGATCCGGGCGTCACCGGCGGCCAGCGAGCCGTTCACCACGCGCACGCGCACGGAGCCGTAACCGCTGACCAGCAGCCCCGCCAGGGCGGTGCCGCCCACCAGGCCGGCCAGCAGCGGCAGCGTGCCCAGCGGCAGCATGATCAGCGCGCCCGCCAGGCCGACGAGCAGTGCGATCACCCACCAGGCGCGCGGGGCGGTCAGGCGTTCGTCATGGTGCACGGGCGAGAGCTGCATGCCCCCAAGCTTGGCACGGGGCGACCGGCGGGCAGCCGCGCGGGTAAGGTCTGCGGCTGTGAGTGGACGAAACCCAAGCCTGACGCCCCCGGCCGACGCGGCGCCGCCGGTCCGGCACCCCGACGCCCCGGCGCCCGGCGAGCTCCTCGGTGCGCACTACGCGCACTGCTTCGGCTGCGGCGAGGGCCAGCCCCACGGCCTGCACCTCCAGGCGAGGGCCGGCGAGGGCGTGCGCGTCACCGCCGAGTTCACCGTCAAGCCCGCCCACCAGGGCGCCCCGGGCCTGGCCCACGGCGGTGTCCTGGCCACAGCCCTGGACGAGACCCTGGGCTCGCTCAACTGGCTGCTGCGCGTCATCGCCGTCACCGGCCGCCTGGAGACGGACTTCCTGCGCCCGGTGCCGGTGGACACCGTGCTGCACCTGGAGGCCGAGGTCACGGCCGTGGCCGGGCGGAAGATCTACTCCAGCGCCGTCGGCCGGATAGGCGGCCCCGGGGGCCCCGTCGCCGTCCGCGCCGAGGCGCTCTTCATAGAGGTCAAGGTCGACCACTTCATCGACAACGGACGGCCCGAGGAGATCCGGGCGGCGATGGCCGACCCGGACCAGGTCAGGCGCGCCCGCGCCTTCGAGGTGAACCCTTAGATGTCGCAGAACCACGCACCCGTCGACGTACTGATCAAGCGCGTCGACCCCGAGGTGCCCCTCCCCGCCTACGGTCACCCCGGCGACGCCGGCTGCGACCTGGTGACCACCGAGGCCGCCGAGCTCGCCCCCGGCGAGCGCACCGTGCTGCCCACCGGGGTGTCCATCGCGCTGCCCGACGGGTACGCCGCCTTCGTCCACCCGCGCTCGGGGCTGGCGGCCCGCTGCGGGCTCGCGCTCGTGAATGCCCCGGGGACGGTGGATGCCGGGTACCGTGGGGAGATCAAGGTGATCGTGGTCAATCTCGACCCGCGCGAGAGCGTCCGGTTCGAGCGCTTCGACCGCATTGCCCAGCTGGTTGTCCAGCGGGTCGAGAAGGTGCGCTTCCACGAGGTGGCGGAACTTCCCGGCTCGGCCCGGGCCGAGGGGGGTTTCGGCTCCACCGGCGGTCATGCGGCCGTGGCCGGATCCGGCGCTGGTCAGCAGGGTGGGAATGGCTACGCTTCGGTCGTATCCGACCGGGAAGGACAGTGACGTGTTCGGACGTCGCAAGAAGAACAGCTCCGTCAAGGACGGTGGCGAGACCGAGCAGGTCGTCGACGGCGTCGGCACGGACGAGGAGCAGGACGCCGATGAGACCGACGTGGCCGAGCCGCGCCGGGTGAACCTGCCGCCTGCCCCCCGCCCCGACGGCCCGTGGGACGTCTCCGAGGTACCGGGGAACCCCGCCGACGGCCGGGTCGACCTGGGCGGCATGCTCGTCCCGGGTGTCGAGGGCATGGAGCTGAGGGTCGAGGTCGCCGGTGACGCGATCGTCGCCGCGACCGTGGTGCTGCGCGACAGTGCCGTGCAGCTGCAGGCGTTCGCCGCGCCGAAGAAGGAAGGCATCTGGGGCGAGGTCCGCGAGGAGATCGCCACGGGTATCACCCAGCAGGGCGGCGTCGTCGACGTGGTCGAGGGCCCGCTGGGCTGGGAGCTGCGCGCGCAGGTCCCCGTACCGCTGCCGGACGGGCAGACCGGTGCGCAGCTGGTCCGGTTCGTCGGTGTGGACGGTCCGCGCTGGTTCCTGCGCGGCGTGATCTCCGGCCAGGGCGCGGTGCGTCCGGAGTCGGCCGGTCTGCTGGAGCAGATCTTCCGCGACACCGTCATCATCCGGGGCGAGGGCCCGATGGCCCCGCGCGACCCGATCGTCCTCAAGCTGCCGAACGACGCGCAGATGGTGCCGGACGGCGTGCAGACCGAGGACGCCGAGGGCTCGCGCTTCTCCGGCGGCATGGGTCAGCTGGAGCGCGGCCCGGAGATCACCGAGGTCCGCTGAGCCGATCGGCGTGACCGGCTCGGTCCGCTCCTGACGTCGAGGCGGCGGCCCGTACTCCCCGGGGGGTGCGGGCCGCAGCGTCGACGTGCGCCGGGACCCGGCGGCGGCGCCGTGTCAGGGATCCGTATGGGATCTCCTCCCGGCCGCCCCCACGTGCGTGGACAGGCGGAATGTCCCTGAGAATGGGCCCATGGGACGCGGCAGGCTTCGGATCTATCTCGGCGCGGCGCCCGGTGTGGGCAAGACGTACGCGATGCTGTCCGAGGCCCACCGCCGGGTCGAGCGCGGGGCCGACTGCGTCGTGGCGTTCGTCGAGCACTACGACCGGCCGCGCACCGAGGTGATGCTGCACGGGCTCGAGCAGGTGCCGCGCCGGCAGCTGACCCACCGGGGGGCGTCCTTCACCGAGATGGACGTGGACGCGGTCCTCGCCCGGCGTCCCGCGATCGCGCTGGTGGACGAGCTGGCGCACACGAATGTGCCGGGCTCGCGCAACACCAAGCGCTGGCAGGACGTGGAGGAGCTGCTCCAGGCCGGTATCGACGTGGTGTCCACGGTCAACATCCAGCATCTGGAGTCGCTGGGGGACGTGGTCGAGACGATCACGGGGGTGCGTCAGCGCGAGACGGTGCCGGACGAGGTCGTACGGCGTGCCGACCAGATCGAGCTGGTGGACATGTCGCCGCAGGCGCTGCGCCGGCGGATGGCCCACGGCAACATCTACAAGCCGGACAAGGTCGACGCGGCCCTGTCGAACTACTTCCGCCCCGGCAACCTGACGGCCCTGCGCGAGCTGGCCCTGCTCTGGGTCGCCGACCGGGTCGACGAGTACCTCCAGGAGTACCGGGGCGAGCACAACATCCGCACCACCTGGCAGGCCCGCGAACGCATCGTGGTGGGCCTGACCGGCGGCCCCGAGGGCCGTACCCTCATCCGCCGGGCCGCGCGCCTGGCGGAGAAGGGCGCCGGCGGCGAGGTCCTGGCCGTCTACATCGCGCGCAGTGACGGCCTGACGGCGGCCTCGCCCAAGGAGCTCGCGGTGCAGCGGACCCTGGTCGAGGACCTGGGAGGAACGTTTCACCATGTGATCGGCGACAGCATCCCCGCCGCCCTGCTGGAGTTCGCGCGCGGGGTCAACGCCACCCAGATCGTCCTCGGCTCCAGCCGCCGCAAGAGCTGGCAGTACGTCTTCGGCCCCGGCGTCGGGGCCACCGTCGCCCGCGAGTCCGGCCCCGACCTCGACGTCCACATCGTCACCCACGAGGAGGCCGCCAAGGGGCGGGGACTGCCTGTGGCCCGCACGACGGCCCGGCTCGGGCGGCCCAGGATCGTGGCGGGCTGGCTGGTCGGCGTGGTCTGCCCGGTGCTGCTGTGCCTGGTGCTGACGCACATGGACACCGACCCCGGCCTCGCCAACGACATGCTGCTCTTCCTGTCGCTGACGGTCGCCGCCGCCCTGCTGGGCGGACTGTGGCCGGCGCTGGCCTCCGCCGCGGTCGGCTCGCTGCTGCTGAACTACTTCTTCGCGCCGCCCCTGCACCGGTTCACGATCTCCGACTCGCGCAACATCGTCGCCATCAGCGTCTTCTTCGGCGTGGCCGTCTCGGTGGCGTCCGTGGTCGACCTCGCGGCCCGCCGCACCCACCAGGCGGCCCGGCTGCGCGCCGAGTCCGAGATCCTCTCCTTCCTCGCGGGCAGCGTGCTGCGCGGCGAGAACTCCCTCGACGCCCTGCTGGAACGGGTCCGCGAGACCTTCGCCATGGAGTCCGTGACCCTGCTGGAGCGGGCGGGCGACGTCGATCCCTGGGTTCCGGCCGGCAGCGTCGGCCCCCACCCCGCCGCCCGCCCCGAGGACGCCGATGTCGACATGCCCATCGGCGACCACATGGCGCTGGCCCTGACCGGCCGGGTGCTGCCCGCCGAGGACCGGCGCGTGCTCGGCGCCTTCGCCGCCCAGGCCGTCGTGGTCCTGGACCGCCGGCGCCTGGTGGACGAGGCCGACCGGGCCCGCCGGCTCGCCGAGGGCAACCGGATCCGTACCGCGCTGCTGGCCGCCGTCAGCCACGACCTGCGGACCCCGCTGGCCTCCATCAAGGCCTCCGTCAGCAGCCTGCGCTCCGACGACGTCGACTTCTCCGAGGAGGACCGGGCCGAGCTGCTCGCCGGGATCGAGGAGGGCGCCGACCGGCTCGACCACCTCGTGGGCAACCTGCTCGACATGTCCCGCCTCCAGACCGGCACCGTCACCCCGCTGATCCGCGCGATCGACCTCGACGAGGTGGTCCCGATGGCGCTCGGCGGCGTACCGGAGGACAGCGTGCTGCTGGACGTGCCCGAGAGCCTGCCCATGGTCGCGGTCGACCCCGGGCTGCTGGAGCGGACGGTCGCCAACGTCGTGGAGAACGCCGTCAAGTACAGTCCCGCCGGCACCCCGGTCACGGTCTCCGCCAGCGCGCTGGGCGACCGGGTCGAGGTGCGGATCACCGACCGCGGGCCCGGCGTACCCGACGAGGCCAAGGACGCGATCTTCGCGCCCTTCCAGCGGCACGGCGACGCACCGCGCGGCGCGGGCGTCGGCCTCGGCCTCGCGGTCGCCCGCGGATTCGCCGAGGCCATGGACGGAACGCTCGCCGCCGAGGACACTCCGGGGGGCGGCCTGACCATGGTCCTCACCCTGCGCGCCGTGCGTCACGGGGCCCCGCCCGACGCCGCACCGCCCGACGACGCACCGCCCGACCAGCTCCCGGGCGGTCGTCCCGACCGCTCCGAGAGCATCCCGCACGCACACGACGACGACGTACGACAGAAAGCAGGACCTCAATGACCCGGGTGCTCGTGGTGGACGACGAGCCGCAGATCGTCCGAGCCCTCGTGATCAACCTCAAGGCGCGCCGGTACGAGGTGGACGCCGCCGCCGACGGCGCGGGGGCCCTGGAACTCGCGGCCGCCCGCCACCCCGACGTGGTGGTCCTCGACCTCGGCCTGCCCGACATGGACGGCGTCGAGGTGATCAAGGGCCTGCGCGGCTGGACCCGCGTACCCATCCTGGTGCTGTCCGCCCGGCACTCCTCCGACGAGAAGGTCGAGGCGCTCGACGCGGGCGCCGACGACTACGTCACCAAGCCCTTCGGCATGGACGAGCTGCTGGCCCGGCTCCGGGCCGCCGTCCGCCGGGCCGAGCCGGGCACCGGCGCGGGGGAGGACGAGGTGATCGTGGAGACGGCCGGGTTCACCGTCGACCTCGCCGCCAAGAAGGCCGTGCGCGAGGGGCGCGACGTACGGCTGACGCCGACCGAGTGGCACCTGCTGGAGGTGCTGGTGCGCAACAGCGGCAAGCTGGTGAGCCAGAAGCAGCTGCTCCAGGAGGTGTGGGGGCCCTCGTACGGGACCGAGACGAACTACCTGCGGGTGTACATGGCGCAGCTGCGCCGCAAGCTGGAGGCCGACCCCTCGCACCCGCGGCACTTCATCACGGAACCGGGCATGGGATACCGCTTCGAGCGCTAGGTGGGGCGCCGGTACGCTTCCTGTATGAGTGCTGAACCGCGTCCCGAGAAGCCCGCGAAACCGGTCAGGCCGGCGGGCCGGTTCCGCCGGATGATAGAGCGGCTGTCCACCTCCCAGGAGGAGCTGCATTCGGCGGAACTGCAGGAGGACGCAGAAGCCGCGGGATGCACGCGGATCTGCGACTGCCACGACCGCCAGATCGTCAAGGTGACCGGTACGCTGCGCACGGTCACCTTGCGGCCGAGGGCAGGGGTTCCGGCGCTGGAGGCGGAGCTCTTCGACGGCTCCGCCGCGCTGGACGTCGTCTGGCTCGGCCGTCGCTCGATCGTGGGAATCGAGCCCGGCCGGCGCATGATCGCGTCCGGGCGGATCGCGATGAGCCACGGCCGACGGGTCCTCTTCAACCCCAAGTACGAACTCCGACCGCTCGGACAGGAGCACTAGCCGGTGACGTCATTCGACAAACCGACGCCTTCCCCGTCCCCCGGCTCCGCGCCGCAGGAGGACGGGCCCGACGTCAAGGCCGTGACCCAGGCGGCGCTCTTCGACGCCTTCGGCGGCATCCGGGGCACCGTGGAGACGATGCTGCCGGGCCTGCTGTTCGTGATGATCTACACGTTCAACAAGGACGTGCGGATGTCGGCGATCGCGGCGGGTGCGGTGGCCGTGCTGCTGGTGATCGTGCGGCTGGTCCGCAAGGACACCGTCAAGCACGCCTTCAGCGGCGTCTTCGGCGTCGGCGTCGGCGTCGCCTTCGCCCTCTTCACGGGCAGCGCCAAGGGCTTCTACCTGCCCGGCATGATCTACGGCGCCGGCCTCGGCGTCGCCTTCACGGTCTCGGCGCTGGTGGGCTTCCCGCTGCTCGGGGTGGTGCTGGGCCCGGTCTTCCGGGAGAACCTCTCCTGGCGCACCCGCAATCCCGGCCGCAAGAAGGCGTACGTCAAGGCCTCGCTGGCCTGGGGTCTGATCTTCCTGGCCAAGTACGCGATCCTCTTCCCGCTGTACTGGTGGGGCGACGAGACGCAGCTCGGCTGGCTGCTGGTGGCGCTGAAGCTGCCGCCCATGGTGCTGGCCGTGTACTTCACGTGGCTCTTCCTGGCCAAGGCGCCGCCGCCGATCGACGTGATCGCGGAGTGGGAGGCCGAGGAGGAGGCGGAGAAGGCCCGCAAGGCGGCGGCGAAGGCCGCCGGGCGGGGCGAGGTGTAGCTCCGCGAGATGTAGCTCCCGGCCGGCCTGCCGGTCACGGACAACGACGACGCCGCAGGGGCGGGGCGACCACCGGTCGCCCCGCCCCTGCGGCGTACGTGCCGCGCGCCCGGTCAGCGACGGGCCTGGAGGAGTTCCTCCAGCTGTTCCTCGCGGGCCTGGGCGGCCACGAACAGCAGCTCGTCGCCCGCCTCCAGGGTCTCCTCCGGGTGCGGCGTCAGGACCCGGTTGCCGCGGATGATCGTGACCAGGGAGGTGTCCTCCGGCCAGTTGATCTCCATGATCTGGGTGCCCGCGACCGAGGACTCGGCCGGGAGCGTCAGCTCGACCAGGTTGGCGTCGCCGTGGCTGAAGCGCAGCAGCCGGACCAGGTCACCGACGCTGACGGCCTCCTCGACCAGGGCCGACATCAGGCGCGGGGTGGACACCGCGACGTCGACGCCCCAGGACTCGTTGAAGAGCCACTCGTTCTTGGGGTTGTTGACCCGGGCGACGACGCGCGGGACGCCGTACTCGGTCTTGGCCAGCAGCGAGACGACCAGGTTGACCTTGTCGTCGCCGGTCGCCGCGATGACCACGTTGCAGCGCTGCAGCGCGGCCTCGTCCAGCGAGGTGATCTCGCAGGCGTCGGCCAGCAGCCACTCGGCCTGCGGCACCCGCTCGACGGAGATGGCCGTCGGCGCCTTGTCCACGAGGAGGACCTCGTGGCCGTTCTCCAGGAGCTCGCCCGCGATGGAGCGGCCCACCGCGCCGGCCCCGGCGATCGCGACCCTCATGCGTGTGCCTCCTCGGGGCCCTCGGCGAAGGCCGCCTCGACCTTGTCGATCTCGTCCGTGCGCATCATCACGTGGACGAGGTCACCCTCCTGCAGCACCGTCTGCGACGTCGGCAGCATCGCCTCGCCCAGACGGGTGAGGAAGGCCACGCGGACCCCGGTCTCGTCCTGGAGCCGGCTCACCTTGTGGCCGATCCAGGCCGCCGAGGCGTGCACCTCGGCGAGCTGCACCGCACCGCTCGGGTCGCGCCACAGCGGCTCCGCGCCGGAGGGAAGCAGCCGGCGCAGCATCTGGTCGGCGGTCCAGCGCACGGTGGCGACGGTGGGGATGCCCAGGCGCTGGTAGACCTCGGCGCGCTTGGGGTCGTAGATGCGGGCGGCGACGTTCTCGACGCCGAACATCTCACGGGCCACCCGGGCGGCGATGATGTTGGAATTGTCACCACTGCTGACGGCGGCGAAGGCACCCGCCTCCTCGATACCGGCCTCGCGCAGCGTGTCCTGGTCGAAGCCGACGCCGGTGACCCGGCGTCCGCCGAACCCCGCCCCCAGCCGACGGAACGCGGTGGGGTCCTGGTCGACGACGGCGACCGTATGCCCCTGCTGCTCCAAGGTCTGCGCGAGGGCGGAGCCCACCCTTCCGCAGCCCATAATGACGATATGCACGGCCGTCCTTCCGGCTGTCGGCGGCTGTCAGTCAGTCCAGCCTCATTCATGCTCAGGCTTAACAGGGTCTCAGACCGCGCCCCGAGCTACACACAGGCGGTCATCAATATGACTTCTTGATAGCCGGGTACGATCCTCTGCGTGTCCAAACTGACCGACGTGCCCAAACGGATCCTGATCGGCCGGGCGCTGCGCAGCGACCGCCTCGGAGAAACGCTCCTCCCCAAGCGGATCGCCCTACCCGTCTTCGCCTCCGACCCGCTGTCCTCCGTCGCATACGCCCCCGGAGAGGTGCTGCTGGTCCTCTCGATCGCGGGTGTATCGGCCTACCAGTTCAGCCCGTGGATCGCGGCGGCGGTCGTCGTCCTCATGTTCACCGTGGTCGCCTCCTACCGGCAGAACGTCCACGCGTACCCGAGCGGCGGCGGCGACTACGAGGTCGCCAACACCAACCTCGGGCCCAAGGCCGGACTCACCGTCGCCAGCGCCCTGCTCGTGGACTACGTCCTGACCGTGGCCGTGTCGATCTCCTCCGGTGTCGAGAACCTCGGATCCGCCGTGGACTTCGTCATCGAGCACAAGGTCCTCTCGGCGATCGTCATGATCCTCCTCCTCACCCTGATGAACCTGCGGGGTGTGAAGGAATCCGGGAAGCTCTTCGCCATCCCGACGTACGTGTTCATCGCCGCCGTCTTCATCATGATCGCCTGGGGTGTCTGGCAGGGCTCGGTCATGGGCGAGACGCTCAAGGCGCCCACCGCGGATCTGGAGATCAAGCCCGAACACGAGGGGATCGCGGGATTCGCCCTGGTCTTCCTGCTGCTGCGGGCCTTCTCCTCCGGCTGTGCGGCCCTGACCGGCGTCGAGGCGATCAGCAACGGCGTACCCGCCTTCCGCAAGCCCAAGAGCAAGAACGCGGCCTCCACCCTGGCCCTGATGGGCCTCTTCGCCGTCACCATGTTCTGCGGCATCATCGGCCTGGCCCTGGCCACCGACGTCCGGATGGCCGAGAACCCGGCCCACGACCTGCTGCGCGACGGCGTCCCCGTCGGTGACGGCTACGTCCAGAACCCGGTGATCACCCAGGTGGCCGAGGCCGTCTTCGGCGAAGGCAGCTTCTTCTTCATCCTGCTCGCCGCCGCCACCGCGCTGGTCCTGTTCCTCGCGGCCAACACGGCGTACAACGGCTTCCCGCTGCTCGGCTCGATCCTCGCGCAGGACCGCTACCTCCCGCGCCAGCTGCACACCCGCGGCGACCGCCTCGCCTTCTCGAACGGCATCGTGCTGCTGGCCGGCGCCGCCATGCTGCTGGTCTGGCTCTACGACGCCGACTCCACCAAGCTGATCCAGCTCTACATCGTCGGCGTGTTCGTCTCGTTCACGCTCAGCCAGATCGGCATGGTCCGGCACTGGAACCGGCACCTGCGCACCGAGCGGGAGCCCGCCGCGCGCCGCCGGATGATCCGCGCCCGTGCCATCAACACCTTCGGTGCCTTCTTCACCGGCCTGGTGCTGGTCGTCGTCCTCGCCACCAAGTTCACGCACGGCGCGTGGGTCGCCCTGCTCGGCATGCTGATCTTCTACGGCACCATGACCGCGATCCGGAAGCACTACGACCGCGTCTCCGACGAGATCGCGGCGGCCGATGGCCCCTCCGACGACAGCGTGCGCCCCTCCCGGGTCCACTCCATCGTCCTGGTCTCCAAGGTCCACAAGCCGACCCTGCGCGCGCTGGCCTTCGCCAAGCTGACCCGCTCGGACGCCCTGGAGGCGCTCAGCATCAGCGTCGACGCGGCCGAGACCAAGGCGCTGCGGGCCGAGTGGGAGCGGCGCGGGATCAACGTGCCGCTCAAGATCCTCGACTCGCCGTACCGCGAGATCACGCGGCCGGTCGTGGAGTACGTCAAGGGCCTGCGCAGCGAGAACCCGCGCGACGCCGTCAGCGTGTACATCCCCGAGTACGTCGTCGGCCGCTGGTACGAGCACCTGCTGCACAACCAGAGCGCCCTGCGCCTGAAGGGCCGGCTGCTGTTCACGCCGGGCGTGATGGTGACGTCGGTGCCCTACCAGCTGGAGTCCTCCGAGCTCGCCAAGCGGCGGGCGAAGAAGCGCCAGGAATGGAACGCGCCGGGAGCGGTGCGCCGCGGCCCGGTGGACACCCCCCGTCCGAGGCCCGTGGAAGACTCGCGCCCGAAGTAGGACGTAGACTGATGGGTCGGCCGCCACGGCCGGCCCATCGGCATTCGTGTGATCCACTTCTACACCCGACACCCACCTGGAGAACCTCCCCACCATGCAGAACGAGAAGCAGTCACTGGTCGGGGAGGAGTACGAGGTCGAGGTCGGCCCCGTCGCGCACGGCGGCCACTGCATCGCCCGTACGTCGGACGGCCGCGTCCTGTTCGTCCGCCACACCCTCCCCGGCGAGAAGGTCGTCGCCAAGGTCACCGAGGGCGAGGAGGACTCCCGCTTCCTGCGCGCCGACGCGATCACGGTCCTGGAGGCCTCCAAGGACCGGGTCGAGGCCCCGTGCCCGTACGCCGGCCCCGGCAAGTGCGGCGGCTGCGACTGGCAGCACGCCAAGCCCGGCGCGCAGCGCCGGCTCAAGGGCGAGGTCGTCGCCGAGCAGCTCCAGCGGCTCGCCGGCCTCACTCCGGAGCAGGCCGGCTGGGACGGCACCGTCATGCCGGCCGAGGGCGACAAGCTGCCGGCCGGGCAGGTCCCGCAGTGGCGTACGCGCGTCCAGTACGCGATCGACGAGGACGGCAACGCGGGCCTGCGCCGGCACCGCTCGCACGACGTCGAGATCATCGACCACTGCATGATCGCGGCGCCGGGCGTCTCGGAGCTCGGCATCGAGAAGCGGGACTGGCCCCAGATGGAGTCGGTCGAGGCCATCGCCGCCTCGGGCTCGAACGACCGCCAGGTCGTCCTGACCCCCCGCCCCGGCGGCCGCCTCCCGCTGGTCGAACTCGACAAGCCGGTCTCGGTCCTGCGCGTGGAGGAGAAGGACGGCTCGACGCACCGCGTCCACGGCCGCCCCTTCGTGCGCGAACGGGCCGACGGCCGCACGTACCGCGTGGGCATGGGCGGCTTCTGGCAGGTCCACCCGCAGGCCGCCGACACCCTGATCAAGGCCGTGATGCAGGGCCTGATGCCGCGCAAGGGCGAGATGGCCCTCGACCTGTACTGCGGCGTCGGCATCTTCGCGGGCGCCATCGCCGAACGCGTCGGCGAGACCGGCGCGGTCCTCGGCATCGAGGCGGGCAAGCGCGCCGTGGAGGACGCCCGCCACAACCTGGCCGACTTCCCGCGGGTCCGCATCGAGCAGGGCAAGGTCGACCAGGTCCTGCCCCGCACGAAGATCACGGAGTGCGACCTGATCGTCCTGGACCCGCCCCGCGCGGGCGCCGGCAAGCAGACGGTCCGCCACCTGGCCTCCCTGTCCCCCCGCCGCCTCGCGTACGTGGCCTGCGACCCGGCGGCCCTGGCCCGCGACCTGGCCTACTTCCGCGACCACGGCTACCGCGTCCGCACGCTGCGCGTCTTCGACCTCTTCCCGATGACGCACCACGTGGAGTGCGTCGCGATCCTGGAACCGGTGGAAAAGGGCTTCTGACCTGCAGGTTTGCCGATGTGCATGGTGGGCGTTACGTGCGTTAGGTGCGATATCTTGACGCATGTTCGACGCATGTTCGACGCACGGACGGCGCGGTTTCTCATGGGTCGTCATGTGCGGTGGGTGGCCGCCGGACGGAACTGTCAGTCGTGCCGTGGTGAGTATCTCGAAGGGGGCGGGAGCCGGGCTGCCGAGCCGTTGGCTGACTCCGCCCGCTCGCTACCCGACAGTGACGTTCCGTGACGTGGGGGCCGACCGCCGTGCAGGGGTTGTGTCAGGGGCGGGCTTTGCCCTATTCCGTGGACACTCGCGTGTTATGCGCGTCACGACGGTGTGGCCAGCAGCTCCGAGGTTGTCTTGTCGCAGGCTCCGGCAAGAGGCGTCCAAGACGTGGTTGCAACACTTCAGCTCCCCCTTCTCCGGCCCTCGCACCTGCCGTTCAGCGATTCTCGGTGGTTGGAGACGGCCGACGCCGACTGAGCACCAGAGCAACCGTTTCTCTCCAGTCAAGGGGCGGGCGGCCCGCCGGTGACCCAGGACGGGTCCTGGGGACCAGGACCCGGAGCGCACCCGGGCGGATAGTGCAGTGGACAGGAGTCGGCATGTGCAGTGCCTCGCCGTCGACGGCGACCGCGATGCTCGCCTCGTCGGAGTCGACAGTGACCCGAGGGGATGTCAGGACGGTCAGCCCTGACGCCGAACTGCCGCTCCTACGTGCGCGAGACCGCCGGGAGCGGCGGCCATGCGGAGGAGCTGTCCCGGCTTGCCGCGCTCAAGGACCGCGGTGCGATCACGGAAGCAGAGTTCGCACAGGCCAAGGCCAAGGTCCTCGCGACCTGACCTGGTCCGGCCGGAGCACGACACGGACTCAGGGGCATCCCCATGCTGCTCGACCTGCTCCTCATCGGCGCAGCCATCACCCTCTATCCGGTCCCGGGCATGGCCTTCGTGCTGGTCGTGTCCGCACCCCGTGGGGTGTACAACGGTTTGGCCTTCATCATCGCCTGGCTCGCGTGCCTCGTGGCCGTGATCGCCATGGTCCTGCTCTTCACTGGCGGGCAATCGCCCGCGCCCCACTCTCCGCCCTCGCTCGCGGCCACACTGCTCATCGGCCTGAGCCTGATCTCGGCTTCTGCCTGTTGGCCACCTCCAGCCTGCCGGCCATGGAGCTGTACATGGTGTTCGCGCCCGGGAAGGCCCGGTCCGGACTGACGAGCCTGCGGACGTGGCTGACGCACCACAAGGACCTGGCGATCGTTCTCATCTGTCTCTTGCTCGAGCCTGTACCAGCTCATGGGATGAGCCCCCGCTCAGGGACAGCTCGAAGCCGGTTCGTCGTGGACGAGAGCACAGATCATCTGCTCGCCGCGCCGGTCGTCCGGATAGGTCCTGCGCAGTTCGGCCTTGAAGTCGTTCCACTGACGGGCGGTCTCGGCGGTGGCTCCGGCAACGGCACGGGCGAAGTTGTCTCCGGTCCTCGAGCGGCGGGAGGCGGCGGTGTCCTTGTTCAAGTGACGGTTGTGCGTCACACGGTCGGCGCAGTCGGCGGACTTGACGCCGGTGGAGTCGAAGTCGGAGTAGCAGCCGGTGGTGAGCTCTTCTGGTACGAGGGATCGGGCCTCCCTGGTCCAGTCGGCGTCCTCCATGCGGCTGTAGCGGCCGATGGCGAAGAAGGGGACGGCATCGGTACGTGCGAGCCCGGGTGGGTTGTCGAGGCCGACCGGCCCGGGGGCCGGCCGGTCGGACCAGTTCGAGTGGGTGTGGAAGTCCTGGAGTTGGTGCCAGCCCCGGCCGAGTTGTTCCAGCACGTCGCACTTGGCCCGGTCGGAGGTCTCTTTCCATGTGCACGGGGAGGAGAGGCCGCTTTGATCGGCCCGGACCCTGCCGTGCGCGTCCACGAGGCCGTCGGCCGCCCGGATTGCGTTCCGGAAGCGGGCGACGGAGGTGCGGATGCAAGCGAGCAGCTCGGTGGTGGCCTCGTCCCGGCTGCGGGGATAGTGCTGGACGAGGCGTGGGGCGAGGTAGTCGGCGTTGTCGCAGTGCAGGGGGCCGATCAGGAAGTACCCGCCGTGGTCGTTGGCGTTGACCGCCCCGTCCTTGGCATCCGCCATCGCGGAGAGCGTGACCGGTTCCCAGGGCAGGGCCGCCCGTGTGATGTCCTCGTGGTTGCCACCGGTGAAGGCCTGCGCGGGAGTGGGCGGTGCGGTGGCCAGGGCCGTCACGAAGGCGGCCGCAATGGCCGTTCGCGTCACGCCGGACGCTGGACGGTACGCCATACGACGCTCCAGTCGCGAGGGGGAACCGAAGCCTCTCGGCGCCCGGGCGGTGGTCGTGCTTCCGGCGGGGTCGAACGTCTGTGAGCGATTCTATCGAACGGAGTGCCGTGCCGACGGGAAGAGTGAGTCCGTCGAGCCCGGACGGGGCAGCACGACGGAAGGTCGATGCAGACAATGCCGGATGGCGCACCCAGGGGTGAGCTGTTTAGGTAGAAGGAGAGGCCCCACAAGGCTGAACTGGGTGACCGAGAGCGCCGTCGGACACATTGAAGCCGGCCGACTCGCCTGGGACGTCCTCTGCATATGCCTGGTGCCCGCCGAGCTGCCGAAGTCGGCGCTGAAGCCCTTCGGTCTCGCAAGAGCGTCGAGGTCGGAGTGCCGTTGGACTGTTCCGTTCAGGGCGGCCGGCCACTACCGGCCCCCGGGAGTACGCCGGTGTTCATGTGGCGAGTGGTGGCAGGTTTGCTACCGGAAGAGAGCCCACAGATGAAGACCTTCACGCTGATCGGCGCCCACGGGCTCGTCGGTGACCTGCAGACCAGTGCGCTGGTGGCAACGGACGGGACTATCGACTGGTTCTGCTCTCCCCGGTTTGATTCCCCCAGCGTCTTCGCCTCGCTTCTGGACCGTGAGCGGGGCGGCCTGTTCCGGATCGCCCCGGACACGGACTCCTGGGAGAGCCAGCAGTTGTATCTGCCGGGCACCGCGGTCCTGATCACGCGCTTCCTGACTCCGGACGGGGTCGGGGAGGTCGTCGATTTCATGCCGGTGATCGAGGGTGCGGCCACTGACCGACACCGGTTGGTGCGGCTGATGCGGGTGGTGCGCGGGCAGATGCGTTTCGTCGTCGAGTGCCGGCCGGCCTTCGACTACGGCCGGAAGTCGCACCATGTCGAGGTCTCCGGCGACGGGGCCACCTTCCATGCCGACGGCGGCGACCGGCTGGCGCTCAGCCTCGTCCGCCGCCCGGACGCGGCGCCGTCGGAGCAGGTGCGGCTGACCTCAGAGGAGGGCGCCGTCCGTGCGGAGGTCACGGGCCAGGTAGGAGACACGGGAGGGATCGTGCTCGACACGGCCCCGGACGGATCAGCGCAACGGATCACAGTCGACGAGGTCACGAGCCTGTTCGAGGAGACCTGCCACTTCTGGCGGACCTGGGTCGCGCGGTCGCAGTACCGGGGGCGGTGGCGCGAACACGTGGAGAGATCCGCCATGACGCTCAAGCTGCTGACCTACCGGCCGACCGGCGCGCTGATCGCGGCGCCGACCACCGGTCTGCCCGAGCAGGCAGGCGGAGAACGGAACTGGGACTACCGCTACACATGGGTCCGCGACGGATCCTTTTCGGTCTACGCACTGTTGGGGCTCGGCTACACCAGGGAAGCGGACGGCTTCCTGCGCTGGCTTGCGGCCAGGGTCGACGATGCCGCCGCCTCGGCGACCGACCGGGACACGTCCCCGTTGAAGATCATGTACCGGGTGGACGGCTCGTCGGACCTGACCGAGGAGGTGCTCGACCACTTCGAGGGGTGGCGCGACTCGCGCCCCGTGCGGATCGGCAACGGAGCCTCCGACCAGCTCCAACTCGACATCTACGGCGAAGCCATGGACTCGATCAGGCTCGGTGACGCGCACGGCATGCCGCTGGCCTGGCGCGGCTGGCAGCGGATCACCCGGCTCATCGACTGGCTGTGCGACCACTGGGACGAGCCGGACGACGGCATCTGGGAGACCCGAGGCGGTCGCAAGGACTTCACGTACGGCCGCCTCATGTCCTGGGTTGCGCTCGACCGGGCGGTGCGTCTGGCCACCGACCACGCCAGACCCGCAGACCTGGCACGCTGGGTCAGTACGCGGGATGCGATCCTGCTCCAGATCATGGACCGCGGATGGGATCCGGGGCGCGGGGCCTTCGTCCAGCACTACGACACGCAGGTCTTGGACGCGGCTCTGCTCTACATGCCGCTGGTCGGATTCATCCCCCCGCAGGACCCGATGTGGGAGTCGACGCTGCGGGCGATGGACGGGGAACTCGTCTCCGACAGCCTGGTCTACCGATACGACCCGAGTGCCTCACCCGACGGGCTGCGGGGCTCCGAAGGCACGTCCTCGATGTGCACGTTCTGGTACGTCGACGCGCTGGCCCGTTCGGGGCGGCTGGACGAGGCGCGGCTGACTTTCGAGAAGATGCTCACGTACGGCAACCACCTGGGTCTGTACGCCGAGGAGATCGGCCCGACGGGCGAACAACTCGGCAACTTTCCTCAGGCGTTCAGTCATCTCGCTCTCATCACCGCGGCGATGAACCTCGACTACCAGATCGACCACGGCGTCGGCACCGTCGGTGCCCTCCCCGGAGAGATGTGGCGCGCGCCATGACCGCCACGGCTCCGGGCCCCCAAGGCCGCTCATGTCACCAGTCCGGAAGGGGCCTTCCATGAAGACCGTCATCGTCGGAGGCGTCGCGGCAGGCGCCTCGACCGGCGCGCGTCTGAGGCGGCTGGACGAGTCGGCCGAGATCGTCCTTCTCGAACGCGGCCGCTTCGTGTCGTTCGCCAACTGCGGCCTGCCGTACCACATCGGCGGAGCCATCCCCGAGCGGGACAGCCTGCTGCTGCAGACCCCCGAGAGTCTCGCCCGAAGCCTCGCGCTCGATGTCCGTACCGCGCATGAGGTTCTGAGTATCGACCGCCGGGCCAAGGAGGTCGAGGTACGCGACCTCGACGCGGACCGCGTCTACCGGGAGTCGTACGACACCCTCGTCCTGTGCCCGGGCGCCGATCCGATCCGCCCACCGATTCCGGGGGCGAACGACCCTCGTGTCGACGTCCTGCGTGACATCGAGGACATGGACCGGATCATCGCCCACCTGGAGAAGGGCGCCTCACGCGCCGTCGTCGTCGGCGGCAGTTACATCGGACTGGAACTAGCCGAGGCGCTGCGGTCCCGAGGGCTGGAGACGACCGTCGTCGAGCGGACGGACCGGCTCATGCCGTGGCTCGACCACGAGATGACCCGGATCCTGCACCACCACGTCAACAGTCACGGTGTGGACGTCCGCCTCTCCACCTCCGCCGATGCCATCCGCAGCGGCGAAAGCAGCACCTTCCACGTCGATCTCTCCGACGGCACCACCCTGGAACCGGACGTCCTCGTCCTGGCTGCCGGCGCCCGCCCCAACGTCGAACTGGCCCGCGCGGCCGGACTGGAGATCGGCCCGCGCGGCGGCATCGTCGTCGACGCGCACATGCGCACATCGGCGCCCGACATCCTCGCGGCCGGCGACGCCGTGGAGACACCTCACTTCGTCACCGGCGAGCCCGTGCTCTCCATGCTCGCCGGCCCTGCCAACCGCCAGGGACGGATCGCCGCCGACACCATCGCCGGACATGACAGCGCCTACCGCGCGACGCAGGGAACGGCCGTCGTCAAGGTCTTCGACATGACGGCCGGCGGCACCGGCCTGACCGAGGCCCACCTGCGCGCGGCCGGCATCCCCTACCGCAAGGTGTACGCCCACCCGAGCGGGCACGCCGCCTACTACCCCGGCACCGCTCCACTGTTCATGAAAGTGCTGTTCGACCCTGCCGAGGGCAAGCTGCTCGGCGCGCAAGTACTCGGCTGGGACGGCGTCGACAAGCGCATCGACGTCCTCGCGGTCGCGCAGCGTGCCGGAATGACCGTCTACGACCTCGAACACCTCGAACTCGCCTACGCCCCGCCCTACGGATCGGCGAAGGACCCGGTCAACATGGTTGGCTTCCTTGCCGCGAACCTCCTGCGCGGCGACATCCACCTCTGGTACCCGGAGGAGTTCCCTGAGTGCGCCGAGCGGGCGCTGATCCTCGACACCCGCACCCAGGCCGAGTACGAGGCGTGGCACATCCCCGGCGCCGTCCTCGTCCCGTACACCGAGCTGCGCGAGCGGCTGTCCGAGGTGCCCCGCGACCGCCCCGTGTACACGTACTGCCGCTCCGGCTTCCGCAGCTACCTCGCCTACTGCGTCCTGCGTCAGGCCGGCTGGGAGACAGCGTTCCTGTCCGGCGGGACGATGACGTACCACGGCTTCCACAGGACACCACTGGCGACCGGCGTGGCCGGCATGCCGGTCGTGACCCACGCCGAAGACGAACTCGCCCAGCTCCCCGGCGCCCTCACAGCCGTCTGACCGCAGAAGCAGAGGCAGAGGCCTACCAGCCTTTGGAGGATTACGGGTCGACACGGCTCTCCACGCGTCGGCCCGAGACACGTGAGGCCCGATCGGGGACGCCGTCACCGCTTACCAGACACACCCGTTCAAGGCACGTCAGCCGAGAGGCGCGACCAACGGTGTTGAGGTAGCTCCGGGAGCGATCTCATCCGGCGGTATGCGGAAACCGAGGTATGTGGACACGCCCGCCGGACATGACCAGAGCTACGCGGCGCAGATTCTGAAGGTCTTCGACAGGATTGCCGTGGACGACCAGTAGGTCCGCACGGTAGCCGGGACGGAGGCGGCTGGTTGAGGCGGCCAAGCCCAGGGCGTGGGCGGCTTCGGTGGTGGCCAGGTCGATGACGTTCGCAGAGCGACCCGTTGGACCTTCGCGTCCCGCAGGGCCGAGAGGAGGGCCAGCTCATCGTCGACCGCCAGGGTGACCTGGTCGTCGAAGAAGTATGCCGGCGGGACGCCGAAGAAGTTGGCCAGCCCTTCAGCCTGCCGCAGCGGCTCTCCCGCGACCTCACCGAGTCGATGGGCGGCACCGTCCGGACCACAGTCACAGCGAGTGCTTTCGCCGTGGACCTCACCCTTCCCGCGGCCAGACGCCACTGAGCCGCCTTGCATGGGTCTCGCCGCATGCCGCGGCGGTCAGGCCGCGGGCAGCGAGACGACCATCGTCAGGCCGCCTCCGGGGGGTTTCCTCGGAGGTCAGGGTGCCGCCCATGGCCTCGGTGAGGCCCTTGGCGAGGGCCAGTCCGAGGCCGAGGCCTGCCGAGTTGTCGTGGTCGCCCAGGCACTGGAAGGGTTCGAAGACGCGTTCGCGGTCGCCTGGCTGGATGCCGGGCCCGCGGTCGGTGATGCGCAGCTCCACGCGCCCTGCGAGCGCGCCGGCGGTCACGAGCACCGGGTGCTCCGGCGGTGAGTGACGTACGGCGTTGCCGACGAGGTTGGCCGGCACCCTTTCGAGGAGTGGCGGATCGGCCCGCACGGCAGGCATCGACTCCGGTGCGCGTACGTCGGCCACGGTGGGGGAGGGCGGGCTGGCCGCCAGGGAGTCCAGGGCGGCCGGGAGTACTTCTTCGAACGTGGTGGTCCGCAGGTTCAGGGTGAGGGCGCCCGCCTGGAGCCGGCTGGTCGAGCAGGTTCTCGACCAGCCGGCTCAGCCGCAGCAGGCCCGTCTCGGCCGCGGCGAGCAGTTCCGCCCGGTCCTCCGCAGAGAAGACCTTCGCGTCCGCTGCGCAGTGAGCTCACCGCGGCCAGGGCCCCGGCCAGCGGGGTGCGCAGGTCGTGGCTGACGGCGCGCCGATGAGCCGGCCGTCGATGTGGAGGGGGTGGCCCGTTCACGGGGTGGGTGCCGGCGTACGAGGAGCGGGGCGGCGTCACAGTCCGTACGCCGCCCCGCTCTTGCCGGGCTATTTCGTGTCGAGGTCCCGGCGGCGGAAGCCCTCCAGGCCGAGCCAGACCAGCCCCGCAGCCACGAGGGTGAGGACCGCCATCGGCGTCCAGTCCATCCCGGCGGCGGGCAGTCGCGGCACATGGCCGAACGGGGACAAGTTGTTCACCCATCCGGGGAACTGCAACAGCTGTCCCAGATAGCCGATCGCGAACGCGCTCACCGGTACCACCCATGCGACGGCGGCGGCCCGCGGGAACCAGCCGTGCAGCGCCGCCGTGACGCCCACCGTCACCCACAGGGCCGGGGCATAGGCGAGGGCCGCGCCCACCAGCTTCAGGAAGAGCCCGCCGTCACCGGTCGAGCCGGCGCCGGAGATCCCCAGGCCGATACCGGAGACCAGCAGCAGGAGGGTGCCGCCCGCCATCGCGACCGCGAGGTGGCTCCCCAGCCAGCCGGCCCGGGAGAGGCCGGTGGCGAGGACGGGTTCGGCGCGTCCGGCGGTCTCCTCCGCGCGCGCCCGCAAGGCCGCGATGACCGCGTACACGGCGACGACCACGGCCACGATCGACATGACCATCGCCGCGAAGGACTCCGCGACGGTGGCTCCGCCGAGCCGCTTCAGCGCGTCCTGCACCTGCTCGATGTCCTTGAGCATGTCCTCGGCATCGCCGAGGATCGAGCCGTACATCGTACCGAGCAGGAAGACGCCGGCACCGAACCCGATGAGCAGGCCGCGGTGCAGCCGCAACGCGAAACCGAAGGGCCGCGACAGCGCCTCGGAAGCCGCCGCCGGGCCGGTGCGGGCGGCCCGCAGGCCGGCGCCCACATCCCGGCGGGTGCTCAGGTGGAAGCCCACGGCCGTGCAGGCCCCCGCGAGCGCCAGGGAGAGCAGCAGCGGCCACCACCGGTCGTCGACGAAGACATAGGTGCGCTGGGCCCAGCCGATGGGCGAGAACCAGGAGAGGGCCTGGTTGCCGACGTCGCCGGAGGCCCGCAGGGCGAAGGCGGCGCCGATGGCGGCGAGCGCCATCCCCGACGCCCCTCGGGAATGGGCGGTCATCTGTACGGTGATCGCGGCCACGCCCGCGAACACCAGGCCGACCGAGGCGTGGGCCAGTCCGTACAGCAGGGCCCCGCCGAAGCCGATGCCCTCGATCCCCATGCCGCCGAGGCCGACGGCCAGCAGCAGGGCCAGGCCGAGGTTGGCGACGGCGGCCGTGGCCAGCGCGGCGGCGAGATGGGCGTGCCGGCCCACGACGGCCGAGCGGACCAGCTCCGCGCGGCCCGTCTCCTCCTCGGCCCGGGTGTGCCGGGTGACGATGAGGATGCTCATCAGGGCCACCAGGACGGCGGCGATGCCGAGCATGCGGTGCCCGAGCATGGCACCGAAGGTGTAGTCCTCCAGGTAGTGCCGGGGGCCCGTCATGGCGAGCACGGCGGGGGTGTCCGAGCTGCGCGCGATCGAGGCCCGGTCGGCGGCCGTGGGGTAGAGCGTCTTGACGTTGTTCGCGGTACCCGCCGAGGCGACGAAGAGGGCGAAGACCCAGACGGGGATCCTGATGCGGTCCCGGCGGAGGTTGAAGCGCAGGAGCGTGCCGGCCCCGGCGAACACCCGGCCGCCCTCTGCGGCGCGAGCGCGCGCGGGGGCGGGGGAGGCGGTGGCGGTCGTCACCGGACACCGTCCCCGGTGGCGGCCCGGCCGTTGGCGGCGAGCTGGTCGCCGTAGTGGCGCAGCATCAGCTCCTCCAGCGTCGGCGGGTGGCTGACCAGGCTGCTCAGCCCGAACCGGGAAAGCTGACGGATCGCCGTGTCGAGGTGCGCCCCGTCGACGGCGAAGTGCACCCGGTTGCCCTCGGTGCGCAGGCCGTGGACACCGGGGAGGGACTCCAGGCCGGTGACGGGTGCTGCGGTCTCGGCCTCGATCGTCGTCCGGGTGAGGTGGCGCATCTCGGCCAGTGTGCCGGTCTGTACCACCCGCCCCTGGCGGATGATGCTGACGCGGTCGCAGAGCTTCTCCACCTGCGCCAGGATGTGGCTGGAGAGCAGGATGGTCCGGCCGGCCGCCTTGGCCTGGAGGATGACGTCCTGGAACACCACCTCCATCAGCGGGTCGAGGCCGGCGGTCGGCTCGTCGAGCAGCAGCAGTTCGGCGTCCGAGGCGAGGGCCGCGACGATGGCGACCTTCTGCCGGTTGCCCTTGGAATACGTGCGGCCCTTCTTGGTGGGATCGAGGTCGAAGCGCTCGATCAGCTCGTCCCGGCGCCGCTTGTCGAGGCTGCCGCGCAGCCGGGACAGCAGGTCGATCGCCTCACCTCCCGTGAGGTTGGGCCAGAGCTCCACGTCACCCGGCACATAGGCGAGGCGGCGATGGAGTTCGACGGCCTGGTTCCAGGGGTCCTTGCCGAGCAGTCGGGCGCTTCCGCCGTCCGCACGCAGCAGGCCCAGGAGGACCCGGACGGTGGTGGATTTGCCGGCCCCGTTGGGCCCGAGGAAACCGTGCACCTCGCCCGTCTCCACTGTGAGGTGGAGCCCGTCGAGGGCTTGCACCCGACCGAAGGACTTCCGCAGGTCGGACAACATGATTGCCTTCGTCATGCTGATGAAGTTACTGTGATTTCACAAATCTGTGAAGATAAGGAACCGTTAAAACGGGTCCGGCGCACAACGAGGATCGGGAGGGGCCCAGGTGGGCGATGAGAAGCGGAATACGGAGGCGGTGTCGGAGTTCGTCGAACGGTTCGCCTCGGAGCTGGCCGAGGCGGGCATGCCGCGCATGCCGTCCCGGGTGTTCAGCTGCCTGATGGCGCACGACAGCGGCGTTCTGACGTCGGCTCAGCTCTCCGAACGGCTCCAGGTGAGCCCGGCCGCCGTGTCGGGAGCCGTCGGGTACCTGGTCCGGGTCGGCCTCGTGAGCCGGGAGCGGGAGCCCGGTTCGCGCCGCGACCGCTACAGGGTGCGCGACAACGCCTGGTTCGAGTCGATGGCGCAGCGGGACGAGACGATGCTCCGCTGGATCCGGGTCCTGAAGGAGGGTGTCGACGCGGTCGGCGGTGACAGTGCGGCCGGCCGCCGGCTGTCCGAGAGCAGCGAGTTCTTCGCCTTCATGATGGCGGAGCTGAGCGGCGTCCTGGACCGCTGGCGCGCTCGCCAGGGGATCGGTCCCACCACAACCCCGTAGCCCCCGGCGCCCTGCTGGGGTCGGAACTGGGGAAGGCCCGGGTGCGGGCGGGCACCCGCCGCGTCAGGCTGCGTCTGGCCGCACCGGCCGAACCGCCGGGCGAGAAAGGTGATGAGGTGTCCGAGCTCGACGTGAGTGCGATCCCCGCGCAGCCGAACGTGAACGACCCCGCCGTCTATGACTGGTACCGCATGATGCGGGACGAACACCCCGTGCACCGCGACCCGGTGACGGGCTGGTGGGTGGTCTACCGGTACGCCGACGCCCGGCACGTGCTGACCCACCCCGAGACCTTCTCCTCGGAGATGCACCGGATGGGCTTCCCCGAGACGGGCCTGGAGAGCCTCCCCCAGATGGACCCGCCGCGGCACACCCGCGTACGGGGGATCCTCAGCACGGCCTTCACCCCGCACTCGATCTCCGAGTACGAGGAGCTGATCGTCCGCACGACGAATGAGATCATCGACGGCTTCATCGGCAAGGACCGCATCGACCTGGTGGCCGACCTGGCCTACACCGTGCCGATCGCGGTCATCCTGGAGATCCTCGGTCTCCCGGCCGAGGACCGGCACCTCTTCTACGACTGGGCGCGCAAGGTCATGGGCGTGACACCGGAGGAGATGGCCCGGCCGGACTTCGCGGAGGCAATGGGCCGGCTGCAGCAGGAGGCGATCACCTATCTGCGGGAGAAGGTGCGCGCGCGCCGCAACAAGCCGGGGGACGACATGCTCACCCGGCTCGCGAACGCCGAGCTCGACGGCGACCGGCTCACGGAGGACGAGACGGTCAACTTCGCCAACGTCATGTTCGCCGGCGGTCACATCAGCACGACCATGACCATCGCCAACGCCGTAGACCTTTTCGACCTGAACCCGGCGGCCCAGGCCGAGGTCCGCGCCCACCCCGAACTGCTCGGACAGGCCATGGAGGAGGTCCTGCGCCACCGCCCGCCCATCACGACCGGGCTGCGCGCCTCGACCCGGGACGTCGAGCTGGCCGGGGTGATGATTCCGGCCAATCAGCACGTGGCAGCCAGCTTCTGCTCGGCGAACCGGGACGAGCGCCAGTTCCCCGACCCGGAGGCGTTCGACGTCCACCGCCGCAGTGAGGGCCGGCACTTCGGCTTCGGTTTCGGCACGCACCACTGCATCGGCAACGCCCTCGGCCGCCTGGAGTCCCGGCTCGTGCTGAAGGTGCTGTTCGAGCGCTTCCAGGAGATCCGGGTCGACCGCGATGCCGTCGGGTGGGCACTGCCTCCGCAGATGGTCGGCTTCGACAGCCTGCCCGTGACCCTGCGCGCCGCCTGACACGCACTCGGCATTCCGCCGACACAGCCGCCCGCACCGGCCGTCGCCGGTGCGGGCTGTCGTGTGGGCCGAGCCCCCGAGGTGGCCGGAAATCGCTACTGCGATTCCTTGACGGCTCCTGAACGGACCTGGCGAGTCCGGCCGATGTACGGTCTCACCGATCGAGGAGAGCACCCCTGCGACACACATCAGGCCAACCGTGTAGTGGACGGACAGTCACTCTTCTCCGAAAGGTGTGAAGCGGATGCGGCGCGAGGGCGCGGTCCTTCTGGAACGAGTCCACGAAAGAGAACTCCTGGAAGCCGCGGTGCGGCGCGCGCACAGAGGCAACGGCGGAATGGTCGTACTGGAGGGAGCCGCGGGGCTGGGGAAGACCAGCCTGCTCCGAGGTGCCCGGGAGGACGCCGCCGACCTCGGTTTCGGCATCCTGCACGCCCGCGGCTGCGAGCTGGAGCGGGACTTCCCCTGGACGGTGGTGCGCCAGCTCTTCGAGTGCTTCCTCGACGGCGGGCACCACGGCGAGGGCCGGAACCCGATGGCCGGCCCCGCAGCCCTGGCCGGCGGCATCTTCGACTATGGCCAGGCGGGGACCCGCACCGGCCCGGCGGTGGAAGAGCAGCTCTACGCGGCGCTCCACGGCCTGTACTGGCTCTGCCGCAACCTCGCCGAACGGCAGCCCCTGCTGCTGGTCATCGACGACGCCCAGTGGGCGGACGCGGCATCACTGCGTTTCGTCAGCTACCTCGCCAACAGGCTCGACGACGCCCCGATCCTCGTCGTTCTCACGACGTCACCGGCCGAGGAGGCCGCCCACCGTGACCTGCTGCGGACCGCCTGCGCCGCGCCGCTGGCCGAGCTGGTCACGCTCAGCGAACTGACCCCGGACGCGGTCCGGCAGCTCACCGCCGAGACCCTCGGCGACACCCCTGACGAGTCCTTCGCAGAGGCGTGCCACACTCTGACCGGGGGCAACCCGCAGCACCTCCTCGAACTGCTGAGGGAGGCGGAGCGCGCCGGAATAGCCCCGGTCGCATCTGACGTCCCGCGGATCCACCGCCTGGCTCCGGGCCGGGCCGCCCAGGGCGTGCGACGGAGGCTCGACCGGCTGCCGGACCGGGCGATCGCCCTTGCCCGGGCCGTCGCCGTACTGCGCGGGCAGGCCGAGCCCCAGCACTGCGCCCGGGTGGCCGGACTGGACGAGGCCGGGGCCTCGGAAGCGGCGGGCGTCCTCAGGGACGCGGGCCTGCTGGCTTCCGGCACCCCCTACGCGTTCAACAGACCGGTGATCAGGCAAGTGGTGTACGAGGGGATGCCGGCCCGGCTTCGCAATGCCGCCCACCGGGCCGCGGCGGAGTGTCTCAGCACGGACCCGGCCACCGTCGTCCCCGCAGCCGAGCATCTGTGCCGGACCGATCCGGGCCCGGACCGCTGGGCCGCCGACGTACTGCGGGCCGCGTCCAGCCGGCTGGTCGGTCAGGGCGACCCGCGGTCCGCCGCCCGCTACCTTCGCCGGGCCATGGGGGAACTGAGCGCCCACGAGACGGACGCCTCGTTCTGGGCGGAACTCGGTGCGGCCGAACTACGCGCCCACGAGCCCACGGCGGTCGAGTGTCTGACCGAGGCTCTGCACCGGAGGCCGAGACCGGACCTGGAACGCGCCATACGCCTCGACCTCGCCCAGGCCCTCGCCGCCGCCGGCCGCCCCGATGAGGCCGCCGAGACGCTCTCCGGTCACACTTCGGCAGGCGGGAGCCAGCTCTGGGCCTTGGGGGCCGTGCTGCACCGGCTGTTCGCCACCACGCAGGCTCCGTGCCCCTCCGGTCCTCACGTCGAAGACAGAGCGACCCTGTGTGCCCACGCCGCCGCGGAGGCCCTGTCCCGGGGCCGGCCGCTGCACCGCGTGGCCCGGCTGTCGGCCGCGGCGGTCGCGGGCGGTGCCCGGCTCGGCCCGCACGACGTGGAACTGCCCCCCGCCTCCATCGCGGCCTGGGTGCTCGCCCAGAGCGGTGATCCGATCAGTGCGGAACGCGTCCTGAGCGAGGTCATCGCCGCGGCCTCGCGGGCCGGGCACCTGCTGGCCTCGGCCACCGCGGAAAGCCTGCGGGCCATGGTGCTGCTCGACACCGGACGGATCACCGAGGCCGCGGACGCCGCTCGATCGCTGCTCGGCCGCACCGGCGCGAAGGACCTGGAGACGGTCCACGTACCGCTCGCCACGGCCGTGCTCGTCCACTGCATGATCGAGCAGGACCGTGCGGGGGAGGCCGCGGACCTGCTCGCCCGCCAGGGCCTGGCCGACGGCCTGCACGATGGGGCCGTGTACCTGCCGGTGCGTGTGGCCCGTGGCAGGCTGTTCGCCGCGCTGGGGCGTACGAGGGAGGCGGTCCGTGAATTCCTCGACTGCCGGCGCCTCGCTCAGAAGGGCCCGTGGCGCCATTCCTGTGCCACGGGCGGCTGGTTCGTCGACGGCGTACGGGCGCTCGCCCTGGGAGTCGGCGAGTCCGCCGCCCGCACGCTCGCCTTCGACGAGGTGAAACGGGCGAGTTCCCTCGGCGCGGCCCAGCCGCTGGCCGCCGCCCTCTGCGCGTACGGAGAGATCGTCGGAGGGGACAAGGGCATCCGGCGCATGGAGCAGGCCGATCACCTGCTGGCGGAGCTGCCGCTGCCCCTGGACCGGGCCCGTGTCCTGCTCGCCCTCGGGGGCGCGCTGCGCCGCGGCGGTGACCGCTCCGGCGCCCGGCAACGGCTCACCGCGGCGGCCGAACTGGCCCGCGGCTGCGGAGCGGAGTCCCTGGAGAACGCGGCGCACGCCGAACTGCGACTGACCGGGGCCCGGCCCGCTCCCGCCACGTCCAAAGACGCGGCCGCGCTGACGCCCGCGGAGCAGCGCGTCGCCGACAAGGCGTCCGAGGGCCTGACCAACAAGGAGATCGCGCAGGCCCTGTTCATCACGGTGAAGACCGTCGAATGGCACCTCGGACAGGCCTACAGCAAGCTGGGCATCCGCAAACGCTCCGAACTGGCCCGTGCGCTGACCCCGGTGGACGCGGTGCCGGCCCCACTGCGGCACAGCGCCTGAGCACCGGCCCCGGGGGAGCTGGGGTCCCTGCTGGGGGTTCTCCTGGGGCGCCGCAGCGCCCCGTTCGACAGGCTGACCGTCGTCCGCCGCGGTGACACCGGATCCGGCCACCGCGGCCCGGCCCCTGTCGCAACCGAAAGGCGGGAACCCGTGAGCAGCGCACCCAGTGAGAAGCGGTACGACACGCTGACCCCGGCGGAGAGGTCCTTCGTCGACGAGGTCGCCCGGCACTACCACGAGGCCCACGGGGTCACCTGGGAGAAGGGCCGCGTCATGGCCTGGATGATCATCAGCGACCCCGCCGAGCAGACCATGGCGCAGATCTGCGCGGCCGTGGACGCCGCGCCCGAGAGCATCGAGCAGCTCCTCGAACAGCTCACCCTGGCCGGGCTGTACACCCGGACCGGCGGGGACGGCGAGGAGCCCCGCTACCGCCTGGTCGACAACGGCTACCCGAAGGCGGTCTCCGACACCTTCGCCAGCTGGCCCGAGTACCACCGGATCTTCCAGTACGGCCTGGAGGTGCTGGCCGACGCCACCCCGGAGCGCCGTCGGCGCATCGCCGAGATCGAGGAGCTCTTCCGGCACATCGTCGGCGACCTCGCCGACATGTCCGCGCGCTGGGAGCGCCACCTCCAGAGCACCTCCGCCTGACCGGCCGCCCGGCCGGCCACCGCCCGACGACGCGAAGAGAGAGGGCCCCATGGCCGCTGACACCGTAACCGTGAAGCTCACCGAGGGCGAGAAGTCCTTCGTGGAGAAGGTCGCCCAGTACTACTACGAGAACGACGGCATGCCGCACGACCGCGGCCGCGTCGTCGGCTGGATGATGATCTGCGATCCGGCCGCCCAGACGGCGGGCCGGATCGCCGAGGTCCTCGGCGTGCCGCGTGCCGCGATCGACCGCATCGTCGACCAGCTCACGCCCGAGAACGACCCCGTCAGCGTGTTCGAGCGCACCGGCTCGCTGACCGAGGACTACACCATCCGGCTGCGGGAGAACAGCTGGGCGCCGAAGGTCAGGGGCATCTTCTCCGAGTTCCCCGACTTCCACCGGGTCGCACGCGCCGGACTGGACGGCCTCCGGGCCGAGGGCGCCGCCGAGGAGCGCCTGCTGCGGCTGTCGAACATGGAGCGCTTCCTCGCCTTCGTCAGCGCGGAGATGCCCGCGATCCTCGAACGCCACGAGAAGCAGAAGTCGGCCGGACAGGCCGGCTGAACCGGCCGCGGGCCCCCGCCCGCCGGTCTCCCCTCAGGCACGCAGCGCACAGAACAGGAAGGACGAGGACGTGGCGGTCGTGCATGCCGAGCAGGCCCTCGCGGCCGTGGCGGCCGTGGCCCCCGAGAACCTGGGCAGCGCCCGGTTCCGGGCCGATCACGGCGTCCGGTACGCGTACGTCGCGGGGTCCATGTACAAGGCGGTCGCCTCGGAGGACATGGTCGTCCGCATGGGCCGGGCGGGGCTCCTCTCGTACTTCGGCACGGGCGGGCTGCGGCCCGACCGGGTGATCGCCGCCGTCCGCCGGTTCGAACGGGAGCTGGGCGAAGGCCCGTACGGCTTCAACCTGCTGGCCGGCGGCGACAACCCCCGCAAGGAGGAGGAACAGGTCGGGATCTTCCTGCGGCACGGGGTGCGGCGGGTCGAGGCGGCCTCGTTCGTCCGGCCCACGCCGGCCGTCGTCCGCTACCGGCTGACCGGCGTGCGCCCGGCCCGGGACGGGGCGGTCCACGTCCCGAACCGGGTGATGGCCAAGGTGTCCCGCCCCGAGGTGGCCCGTTCCTTCCTGGAGCCCGCCCCGCCCGCCATGGTCGGCGACCTGCTGGCGCGGGGGCTGCTCACCGCAGAGGAGGCGGACCTGGCCGCGCGGGTCCCGATGGCCGACGACCTGGTCGCCGAAGCCGACTCCGGCGGGCACACCGACCAGCGGCCCCTGGTCATCCTGCTGCCGGACACCGTCCGCCAACGCGACATGGCGGCCCGGGAGTTCCCGGCCGCCGCGGGCGTACGGGTCGGGGCGGCCGGCGGCCTCGGCACGCCCCACGCGGTGGCCGCCGCCTTCGTCATGGGCGCGGACTTCGTCCTGACCGGCAGCATCAACCAGTGCACGGCCCAATGCGGCACCAGCGAAGCGGTCAAGGACATGCTCCAGCAGGCCGACGTCCACGACATGGCGCTCGTGCCGGCCGGCGACATGCTGGAGACCGGGGCCCGGGCGCAGGTGCTGCGCCGCGGCCTGTTCTACCCGGTCCGTGCCAACCGGCTGTACGAGCTCTACCGCCGGCACGGCTCGCTCGAGGAGCTCGACCCGGCCACGGCCGAACAGCTCCAGCGCCGCTACTTCCGGCGCAGCTTCGACGAGGTCTGGGAGGAGACCCGCGCCTACTACCGGCAGGCCGACCCGGACACCCTGGCCCGCGCGGAACGCGACCCCAAGCACCGGATGCTGCTGGTCTTCAAGGCGTACTTCGTCCAGTCCATCCGGCTCGCCATGAGCGGCTCCTCCGAACACCAGGTGGACTACCAGATCAACTGCGGGCCGGCCATGGGCGCGCTCAACGCACTGCTGCGCGGGACCGAGCGGGAGGACTGGCGCAACCGGCACGTGGACGAACTGGCCGACCTGCTGATGGCCGGCGCCGCACAGCTGCTGTCCGAGCGCATGCGGGCCATGGCAGGCCCCGACCCCGTCCCCGCTGCCCCGTACCGGAGGCTTCCGTGACCACCATCCACCTCTTCGCCGGCCAGGGCTCCCAGCGCGTCGGGATGGGCCGGCAGCTGCTGGCGGCCTACCCCAATCTCGTCCGGCAGGCCGACGAGGTGCTCGGCTACTCCGTGGCGGAGCTGTGCCTGGACGGCCCGGCCGAACGCCTCGCCGACACCCGCTTCACCCAGCCCGCCGTCTACGTCGTCGACGCGCTGTCGTACGTGGACACGGTCCGCATCACGGGCGTGATCCCGGACCTGGTCGCCGGGCACAGCCTCGGCGAGTACGCGGCCCTGTTCGCCGCCGGCGCCTACGACTTCCGCACCGGACTGGAGATCGTGGCACGGCGGGCCGCCCTGATGGCCGACGCGGGACCGGGCGCGATGGCCGCGGTCATCGGCCTCGACGAGATGCGCGTGCGCGACCTGCTGCGGGACGCCGGCCATGACGTCGACGTCGCCAACCTCAATGCCCCGGACCAGATCGTCGTCTCCGGACCCGTCGAAGCCGTCGCGTCCGTGACCCCGCTGCTGTCCGCGCACGCCGACACGGTGGTGCGGCTGCCGGTCAGCGGAGCCTTCCACTCCCGCCAGATGGCCTCGGCGGCCCGGGAGTTCGACCGGTTCCTGCGCGGCTACGTGTTCGCCCGGCTGAAGATCCCCGTCATCGCCAACACCACCGCGCGCCCGTACGACGGGGACACCGCGAGCACCCTGGTGCGCCAGCTCACCCAGCCGGTCCGCTGGTCGGAGACCGTCGGCCACTGCCTCGACCAGCCCGACCCCCAGCTGCACGAGATCGGCCCCGGCACCGTGCTCACCGGGCTCACCCGGCGCATCCGGGCCGCCCGCAGCGCTGCCGTCGCGCTCTAGCCTCTCTCCCTCAGGCCGTCCGCTCGGGGGAGCGCACCCTCCACCCTGGAAAGGAAAGCAGCGGCCATGGAGCCCCTGACCCTCACCGGCCCGTTCAGCGTCACCCGTGCGGAGATCGAGACGTTCGCCCAGGCCAGCGGGGACCGCAGTCCGCTGCACGTGGACGAGGCGTACGCGAGCCGCACGCCGTTCGGTGAGCCGGTGGCCCACGGGGCGCTGTGCGCCCTGAAGGCGCTGGCCGCCGGCCCGGCCCGGCCCGGTCTGCGGCTCGCGGGCCTCACGGTCCGGTTCCCCGGGCCGGTCCTGCCCGGCCGGCAGTACGTCTGCACCGTCACGGAGACGGGCCCTTCCAAGGTCGGCTATCAGGTGCTGGACGGCGGGAAGACCCTGCTGGACGCCGAGGCGGTGTACGAGCGCGGAGAGCCGGGCCCGGTGTCCCGGCGGACCGCGCGCCCCCGGCCCACGGCCACCGCCGCCGAAGCGCCCCTGGAGCAGCTCGTGCCCGGCACTCGGATCGGCGAGGCCTGGCGTCCCGACCGGTCGGCCCTGCGCGAGCTGTCGGCGGCGCTCGGACTGGCCGAGTTCGGCGTCGGCGCCGAGCACGCCGCCGTGCTCGCCTGGGCCAGCCAGCTCGCCGGGATGGAGGCACCGGGCCGGTCCGCCCTCGTCAGCGGCATGGAGCTGGCCTTCGAGGAAGCCGGCACCGGGCGGGCCTTCACGGCCCGCGGTGAGATCACCGAGGTCGATGCCCGGTTCCGTACCGTACGGCTGACCGGCGAGGTCTCGACGGGGCGGCTGCGCGCCCGGGTCGAAGTCCGGGCCTTCGCCCGGCGGGAGGCCGCCGCCCCCTCGGCGGAGCGGATCCGCGAACTGCTCGCCGTGGCGCTGCCCACGCCCGTCACGGACGGGCTGAAGGGGCGGACGGCCTTCGTCACCGGGGGCAGCCGCGGCCTCGGCGCCGCCCTCGTCCAGGCGCTCGCGGTCGCAGGAGCCACGGTCCACCTGGCGTACCGGCACAGCCGTACCGAGGCCGAGGCGCTGGTCGCGGGCCTGGGGGCGGACGGACTGCGGGTCCGCCTCCACCAGGGCGACGTGGGCGACGCGCAGTGGTGCGCCGAGGTACGGGAACGAATCCTCGCCCAGGACGGGCCGGCGGACCTCGTCGTCCTCAACGCCGGCCCGGCCGCACAGGGCCTCGACCTGCACACCGCGACCGTCGGCAGGGCCGGCGAGCACGTACGGCGCGCCCTGCAACTGGCACAGGCCCCGCTGGCGGCCTTCGCGGAGGACCTCGCCGCCACGCACGGGCAACTGCTCGCGGTCTCTTCCGCGTACGTGAGCGCCCCGCGGCCCGGCTTCGCACACTACGCCGCGGCCAAGAGCGCGGTCGAGGGCCTGGTCCGGGCAGCCGCCGCGGAGCGTCCGGGCGTCGGCGTGCTGATCGCCCGGCCGCCCCGCCTCGCGACCGGCTTCGCCGACGCGGTGGCCGCGGCCGAACCGGCCCTGCCGGTGGAGCCGGTGGCGGCGGAGCTGGTGCGGCGTCTTGCTGCCGCGGGCAGCGGTGGCGTGGAGCTGGCGGAGGAGTTCGGGGAGCCTGCGGATGCCCCGGTCCAGCCCCCGGCCGGTCAGGCCGACGTGCGCGCCGGCGGCGAGCCCCTTGCCGGGTCGGCTGCCGAGTCCGGCGGCCGTGCCGAGTCCGGCACCGCATCGGCCGTTCCACGCACCGGGCTCGCCGTCGGCGAGTCCGCGGCGGACGCGGAGTCCGCCGACGCGCAGGGAGGCTCCGGTCAGGCGGCTCCGGGCGCCCGCGGCCTGCTCGCCGTCGCCGCCACCTTCACCACGGACCCGCTCGCCGCCCCCCTCACCACCTGGATGGACCGGCTGGGACTCGGGCTGGAGGTCCGTCTCGCCCCGTACGGGCAGGTCTTCCAGGAACTCCTCGACCCGCAGAGCACGTTCGCCGCCAACCGGCACGGCTGCAACGCGGTCCTGCTGCGGCCGGAGGACTGGCCGGCCGGCGCCGAGGGAGGCCGCACGGCGGACGAGTTCGCCGCTGCGGCCGCCGCCTTCGCGGAGCGTGCCGCCGTGCCCTTGGCGGTCCTCTTCGCCCCGCCGTCGCCCGGTGCCGCGCAGGCCCGGGGCGCAGAGCTGGCCGGCCTCGAAGAGCAGGTGCGCGCAGCCCTCGCCGGTGTCGACGGGGTGCACCTGACCGGCAGCGAGCGGTGGAGCGGCAGCCACCCCGTGCCCGACCACCACGACGCCGCACGCGAGCAGCTCGCGCACATCCCCTACACACCTCTGGCCGGCACGGCGCTCGCGACCACGCTGGCCCGCGAGGTCCACGCCCTCCTCGCCCCGCCGTTCAAGGTGCTCGTCCTCGACTGCGACCACACACTGTGGGGCGGAGTGGTGGGGGAGGACGGCCCGGACGGCATCCGCCTGGACCCTGCGCACCTCCACCTTCAGCAGTGGGCCGTGGATCAGCACGACAAGGGCGTGCTGATCGCCCTGAGCAGCAAGAACTCCGAGGACGACGTCGACGCGGCGTTCCGCAGCCACCCCGCCATGCCGCTGCGCCCCGAGCACATCGCGGCCCGCCGTATCGACTGGAACCCCAAGCCCGGCAACATCGCCGCCCTCGCCGCGGAACTGGGACTCGGCCTCGACAGCCTGGTCTTCCTCGACGACAACCCCGTCGAGGTCGCCGCCGTACGGGCCGCCTGCCCGGGCGTGCTCGCCCTCGCGCTGCCGGCGGACGGCGCGGAGACCACCGGCTTCCTCGACCGGCTGTGGGCCTTCGACCGGCCGGTGGTCACCGACGAGGACCGCAGGCGCACCGCCATGTACCGGGCGTCCCGCGAGCGGGAGCTGCTCCGCGACGGGGCGGGCACCCTCGCCGAGTTCATCGCCGGCCTGGGCCTCCGGGTCGACGTGCACGAGGCCCGCCCGGACCAGCTCGCCCGGGTCGCCCAGCTCACCCAGCGCACCAACCAGTTCAACCTCTCGGGCATCCGCAGGACCGAACAGGAGCTGAAGGCGGTGCTCGCCGACGGCGCCCGCTGCTGGGTGGCCGAGGTCGGCGACCGCTTCGGGGAGTACGGACTCGTCGGCGCCGCCGTGACCCGCGAGTCCGCCGGCTCCCTCACGCTGGAGACCTTCCTGCTCAGCTGCCGGGTGCTGGGGCGCGGTGTCGAGCACGCGTTTCTCGCCGCCCTTGCGGCGGCCGCCTCCGAAGGCAGCTCGGTGCTCTCCGCGACGTACTGCCCGACGCCCCGGAACACACCCGTCCGCGCCTTCCTCGACGAGGTGTTCGGCACGGGGACGGCCGCGCCGGACGGCTCCCTGAGCTGGAAGGTCACGTGCGACGTGGCAGCCAGGACCGCATTCCGGCCCGAGGCCCGGCCCGGAACGGATCCGGTATCCGCCCCCGCGGCCCGGCCGACGGCCCCCACCGCCGATCCGGTCAGGCTCACCGCACTGACCACGATGGCCGCCGCCCTGACCGACGCCGGTGCCCTCCACGACTGGATCACGGCCGCTGACGCCTCCGTGGCCGCACCCGCGAGTGAGCCGACGGGAGTCCCGGCACCGCACGACGGCCGAACCCTGGCGGCGGTCCGCGAGGTGCTGGGGCGGCTGCGGCGGCTGCCCGCCGACAGCCTGGGGGCCACCACCACCCTGGAGTCACTGCGGCTCGAATCCCTGGAGATCGTCGACGCCACCGTGGCCCTCGAAGCCCGGTTCGGCCGCCTGCCGTCCACGCTGTTCTTCGAGCACCGGACCCTCGGGCAGCTCGCGGCGGCGGTGGACGCGGCGACGGGCGCCGTTGCGGACCCGGGGCCCGCAGCACCCGGCGGTGCGGCACAGGCCGGCGACGCCGCAGGCCGGACGGCCGCCGGCCGTGGCGAGGGCGACCGGCGGGCCGTGGACGGTACGGCCGCCGCGAGCACCCCTGTGGCGTCCGACGACATCGCCATCGTCGGCATCGCCGGCCGGTTCCCCGGTGCCCGCGACACCGGCCGGCTGTGGCGGAACCTGATCGCGGGCACGGAGTCCATCGGCGACGCGGCCGTCCGCTGGGGCGGGCGTGCATACGTCGACCCGGCCGGCGGACCCGGCAGGACGTACACCTCGGCCGCCGGACTGATCGACGGCGTCGACGAGTTCGACGCACCCTTCTTCGGCCTCGCCCCCAGCGAAGCCGAGACCATGGACCCGCAGCAGCGCCTCTTCCTCCAGGCCGCCTACCACGCCCTGGAGGACGCCGGCCACACCGCGGCGGACCTCGGCCGGAACATCGGCGTGTACGTGGCCTCGATGGGACCCGACTACGCGGTGCTCAGCGCCGGCGCGGCGCTCGACGGCCGCAGCCGCTACCCGAACACCGATCTCTACCAGATCGCCAACCGGGTCTCGCACTTCTTCGACTTCACCGGGCCGAGCATCGCCGTCGACACCGCGTGCTCCGGTTCGGGCACCGCCCTGCAGCTCGCCTGCGACGCCATCCGCGGCGGCACGGTGACGGCCGCGGTGGCGGGCGGCGTCAACGTCATCCTGCACCCCGCGCGGCGCATCCAGTACGCGCAGCTGGGCATGGTCTCCCGTACCGGCCGCTGCCGTCCGTTCGGCGCGGACGCCGACGGGATGGTGCCGAGCGAAGGGGTCGGCGCGGTCCTGCTGCGGCCCCTGCGGGACGCGCTCGCCGACGGCGACCACATCCACGGAGTGATCAAGGCGATCGCCGCCAACAGTGACGGGCGGACCAACGGATTCACCGTACCCAGCCCGGACGCGCAGGCGGAGCTGATATCCCGCACTCTGCGGCGGGCCGGCATCGATCCGGCGGGCATCGGCTACGTCGAGGCCCACGGCACCGGCACGAAACTCGGCGATCCCATCGAGATCCGCGGTCTGGCCCGCGCCTACGGGCACGGCCTGCGGCCGGGCAGCATCCCGATCGGCAGCCTCAAAGGCAACATCGGGCACACCGAGGCCGCCGCGGCCGTCGCGGGCCTGACCAAGGTGCTGCTCCAGCTTCGGTACCGCACTCTCGTGCCGTCCCTGCACTCCGAACGGCTCAACCCCCACATCGACTTCGCCGCAACCCCCTTCCGGGTGCAGCAGGAGACCGTCACCTGGCCCGCCGGGCCGAACGGCACGCCCCGCCGCGCAGCCCTGAGCTCCTTCGGCGCCGGAGGGGTCAACGTCCACCTGATCGTCGAGGAGGCACCCGACCTGCCCCGGACCGCGACACCCGCCGGGCCGGAGCTGATCGTGCTGTCCGCGCGGGACGAGGAAACGCTGGGAGAGGTCTGCGCCCGGCTGGCCGCCTGGCTGCGTGAGGACCAGCGGCGGCACCCGCTCGCGGACATCGCGTACACGCTGCGCGCCGGGCGCGAACCGCTCGCCTGCCGGGTCGCGTTCACGGCGGACGACCTGGACGCACTGGAAGCAGCGCTCAGCCGGCTCGCCTCCCCTGCCGACGGCATGGAGGCGGAGGCCGCCGCCCTCGGCGCCGCCTTCGGACAGGCGGTGGGGGACCCCGCCCTGGCCGAGATCCTCGACGGGGGTCCCGAGCCGGCCGCGCTGCGGCGGGTCGGGCCGGCCGCACTGGGCCGGCTGTGGTGCCGGGGGGCGGCCGTGGACTGGGCCCGCGTCATACCGGGCGCGGCGCGGCGCCGGGTGCCCCTGCCGGGGTACCCGTTCCGGCGGACCCGGCACTGGCTCGCGGAACCGGACGCGGCGGCGACCGTCACCCCCAGGGGGCTCGCGTACTACGCGCCGCGGTGGCTCCCCGAGCCCCTCGGCCCCGCCGGGCTGCCGGCCGGCGCGGCGGTCGTGGTCGTCGGCGGGACCCCGAACTGGGCGGTGGGAGCGGACGGGACCGCGGACGACCCGCGTGACGTCCGTGTACCGGGAGACGGGAGGGAGCTGGTCGTGGTCGACCGGCGTCGCCTGGATGCCGAGGACACCGACGGAGCGGACACCGGTCCGGCCGCGCTGCACGGAGCCGTCGCCGTGGCCCGGCAGGCCGGCCGGGGCCGCTCCGTCACCTACGTCTGCCTCGGCCGGACGTCGGAGGAGGACCCGGCGAGTGCGGCCGTCTCGGGTCTGGGCAGGGCCCTGGCCCAGGAATCCCCGTACGTCAGGGCCATCCGGACGGAGGTCGCGGCGGATGCCGCGGAGCCCTCGCTCGCCGAGGTCCTGGCCGAGGTCCGCTCGGGCGTGACCGAGACCCGGCGGGCCGGCGGCGAGCGGTGGGTCCGCCGGTGGCGCCGACTGGAATGTGTCCCCACCGCGCCGGTGCTCCGCGCCCGGGGCCACTATCTGATCACCGGAGGCGCGGGCGGAGCCGGCAGGCTCCTCGCCGCCCACCTCGCCGCACGCTGTCAGGCCCGGGTGACCCTGCTCGGCCGCTCACCGGCCCCCGCCGCGCTCGGCCCGCTGCGCGAGGAGGTACGGACGCACGGCGGTGAACTGCTCTACCTCCAGGCGGACATCACCGACCGGGACGCCCTGCAGGAAGCACTCGCCGCCGCCCGTGACCGTCACGGGCCCCTGCGCGGCGTGGTGCACGCGGCGGGCGTGCTGCGCGACGGCACGCTCCACGACACCTCCGACGAGGACATCACGCGGGTCCTCGCGCCCAAGGTCACGGGCTGCCGGCAGCTGGACGCGGCCACCATGTCGGACCCGCTGGACTTCTTCCTGGCGATGTCCTCCTACGTCGGCACGTTCGGAAACGCGGGACAGGCGGGCTACTGCGCGGCCAACCGGTTCCTCGACGCGTTCATGGAGCAGCGCGCCGACCGCGCGGCCCGAGGGCTGCGTCCGGGCCGGTCCGTGTCGGCCGTCTGGCCGTTGTGGGAGGAGGGTGGCATGCGCATGCCCGACGCCACGCGGCGTCTCACCGAGACCACGCTCGGCCTGACCGCCATCGGACGGGACGCCGCCCTGCGTGCGTTCGAGGACGTCCTCGGGCTGGACAGCCCGACCGTACTGATCGGCTGCGGGGACCAGGAACGCATCGCATCCGCGCTCGCCGCGCTCGATCCGGCCGTGACCGCCCCCGCTCCCGGCGACGCCTGGGGCGCCGGGGGCGCGGACGCGGCGGGCGAGCCGGCCAGGCTGCTGGACCGCCTGCGCGAAGAGGCCGCCCGCCTGGTGAAGCTGCCCGCCGCGCAACTCGACGTGACCGCCGAGTTCGGTGACTACGGCTTCAACTCGCTGATCTTCACCGACTTCGCCAACCGGCTCAACGACCTCTTCGGTCTCGCTCTCACACCCGTGGTGTTCTTCTCCCACCCGAGCCTCGTGGCTCTGGCCGAGGAGCTGCGGCGCCGAGGGGTGGCCGTACCCGTATCCGCTCCGGCCGTTCCGCTGCCGGCACGTGCAGTCGCCCGGGAACCCCAGGAGCCCCAGGACTCCACCGGACCGGACCGGGCCGTGCCCGTCGCCGTGATCGGCATGGCAGGACGCTTCCCGGGTGCGGAGGACCTGGACACGTACTGGGAGAACCTCCTGGCCGGCCGCGACCTGGTCACCGAGGCACCCTCGGGCCGCTGGGCGGGCCCCGCGCCCCGCGGCGGCTTCCTCGACGACATCCTTGCCTTCGACGCCGCCTTCTTCGGAATCACCCCCCGTGAGGCGCGGCTGATGGATCCTCAGCAACGCCTCTTCCTCGAAGCGGCCTGGAACGCCCTGGAGGACTCCGGGCACGACCCGCGACGTCTCGGCGGCAGCCGCACCGGCGTGTTCGTCGGAGCCACCCTCGCCGACTACGCCGAACTCCTGAGCCGCGCGGGCGAGGAGGTCGCCGGCCACTCGGTCACCGGCCACGTACCGAGCATCATCGCCAACCGGCTCTCCTACCTGCTCGACCTGCGCGGTCCGAGCGAGGTCGTCGACACCGCCTGCTCCAGCGCGCTCACCGCACTGCACCGCGCGCTCACCGCGCTGGAGAGCGGCGAGTGCGCACTCGCGGTCGCCGGCGGAGTCAACGCCCTCTTCTCGCCGACGTGGTTCGACTCCCTGGAGACGGCCGGGATGCTTTCGGCCACCGGGCGTTGCTGGACGTTCGACGAGCGTGCCGACGGGTTCATCCGCGGCGAGGGCGTCGGGGTCGTCGTCCTCAAACCCCTCGACCTGGCGCTGCGCGACGGGGACCCGGTGCGCGGGGTCATCCGCGGCAGCGCGGTCAACCACGGCGGTCGCGCCCATTCCCTCACCGCCCCGAACCCGCAGGCACAGGCGGAGGTCGTCGCCTCCGCGCTGCGCCGGGCCGGTGTGCACCCGCGATCCGTCTCCTTCGTCGAGTCCCACGGCACCGGCACCCGGCTCGGCGACCCCATCGAAGTGGCGGGCCTGAAGACGGCGTTCAGCCGTGCCGGAGGCGAGCCGTCCGGGCAGCCCTGGTGCGCGCTCGGGGCCGTGAAGACCGGCATCGGGCACCTGGAGTCGGCAGCCGGCCTGGCAGGGCTGGTCAAGGTGCTGCTGGCCATCGGGCACCGGACGCTGCCGCCCAACGCGGCGGGCAGCCGGCCGAATCCGCACCTGGAGCTGGCCGGCAGCCCGTTCCGGGTGCCGCTGGCGGCCGAGCCCTGGCAGCCGGTGGACGACACCGGCGCCCCCGTGCCGCTGGTCGCGGGCGTCAGTGCCTTCGGCTTCGGCGGAGCCAACGCCCATGTCGTGGTGGCCGAGCCTCCGGCGGGGACCGCAGCCCCCCAGGACCCGGCCGACCGGCCTGCGGGCGCGCAGGTGGTGGTCCTGTCCGCCGCCACCCCGCAGGGCTTGCGCCGGTACGCGCGCCGGCTGCACTCCTGGCTCGCGGGAACCGCCTGCCGGCTCGGAGACCTCGCCCACACCTCGCAGGCCGCCCGAACAGCCCTGCCGGAGCGGCTCGCGGCCGTGGCCTCGACCCGCGCCGAGCTGCTCGGCCGGCTGGAAGCCTTCCTCGCCGGGGGCACCCCTCACGGGCTCTACACGTCCGAGGCCCTCCGGGGCTTCCCCCCGGCCGCGGACGGCGGCCCGCGGCACGCCGGCTCGTCCGACGGGGGCGCGCACGCCCTCGCGCGGCGCTGGGCGGCGGGCGAACCCGTCGACTGGCCCTCCGCTCCCGGCCTCCGCCGGGTCCCCTTCCCCGTCCACCCGTTCGACCACACCCGCGCCCACGGTCCCGTGCTCGGAGAGGAAGCCGTGACAGCACCGAAGCACGCGGACCACAGGCCACAGCTGCTGACCCGCGCCTGGGTACCCGCACCCACACCGGCTCCCGCGCCGGAAGCAGACCGGTCCCGGGCCGGGGCCCGGCTCCTCCTCGTCGGGCGCGACGCCGATGCCGGTCTGCTGGAAGAGCTGGCCGGTACGGACGCACGCGACTGGATCGTCCTGCACGAACCCTGGACGCTGCCGGCCCTCGGCGCCCCCGAGTACGAGATCGACTTCGAGGACCACGAGGCGGGCCGACGCGCCGGGCGGCGGATCACCGAACGGCACGGGCGGATCGCCGAGGTGCTCGACCTGACCGACGCCCGGGGCGGTGACCGGCTCGGCCGCGAGGCCGCCCGCGTCGGCCTGCTCCAGGTACTCGCCGGCCAGGGCCGGAGCGGGGACCTGGCCGTGGTCCACCTCCGGGCGGCAGACAGCCTCGCCGGCGCCCGGATGGCCGGCCTGGTCCGGGCCGTGGGCGCCGAGTGCGGCACGGTGCGCTCGGTGGGAATCGAGATCGAGGGCCCCCTGGCCGGTGTGCGGGAACTGCTGCGCACCGCCGTGGCCGAAGCCGCCGCCGCGGGTGCGGAACCCGAGGTGCGCTACCGCGACGGAGCCCGTGAGGTACGCCGCCTCCGGCCGCTCGTGGAGGGCACCGGCACACGGACGGCCGGCGGTCTGCGCATCGACCCCGACCGGGCGTACCTGGTCACCGGCGGCACGGGAGGACTCGGCCTCGCCGCGGCCGACCTGCTGGTACGGCGAGGTGCCCGCCGCATCGCGCTGGCCGGGCGGCGGCCCCTGGAGCGGAGCGGTGCGACGGCCGCGTGGTCGCGGGACCGTCTCGAGGCGGTCCGCCGGCTGGAGGCGGCCGGAGCCGAAGTCATGCTGTTCAGCGGCCCGCTGAGCGACGAGCCGGCCCTGTCCCGGTTCCTCGGTGAGGTACGGGCGCGCTTCGGGGGGATCGCCGGAGTGCTGCACTGCGCGGGATCGGTGGGCGGCACCCCCGCCTTCGTGCAGAAGACCTGCGCGGAGATCTCCGCATGCTGGGAGCCCAAGGGGTCCGCGCTGCTGGCCCTCGACCGGGCCCTGGCCCAGGACGCGCCCGACTTCGTCGTGCTGTACTCCTCCCTCTCGGCCGCCGTACCCGCGCTGGCCGTCGGCCTGACCGACTACGCGGCCGGCAACGCGCTGCTCGACGCCTACGCGGAGCAGCGCGGCCGGACGGACGGCTCGGGTACCCGCTACCTGGCCATCGACTGGGGCAGCTGGACGGGCGCCGGCATGGGCGAGGTCACCGCACCCCGCTACCGCGACGCCGGTCTGGGCGCGCTCACCGTCGACCAGGGACTGGACCTCTTGGACCGGGCGCTGGGCACGGCCGGACACAGCAATCTGGTCGCCGTGTCCGCGCGCCCCGGGGCGGCGGAGGCCCTGCTGCCGGGCACGCAGGCGGACGACGGGGCCGACCTGACGGCCGGCAACCGCACCCGTACCGGAGCGGGAACCGGACCGCGCACCGGAACCACGGGCGAGCCGGTCTCCCCGGCACGCCCCGAACCACCGAGCCCTTCAGTGCCCGAGGCCGGGCCGGAGACGGACGGACCCGCGGCAGGCTCCGCGGTGGTCGGCGCAGGCTCGACGGCCGACCGGCACATGTCACGGCTCACCGGTCACCTCGTCGAGCTCATGGCCGAGGCGACCCTGCTCGACCGCACCACGATCCGGCCTGACGTGCCGTTCGCCGACCTCGGCGTGGACTCCGTGCTCATCGCCGGGCTCGTACCGCGGCTGGAGGAGGTCACCGGCAGCCCGCTGGATCCCTCGGTGATCCTCGAACACCCCACGACTGCCAGGCTGGCCGCGTACCTGATCTCGCGTCACCCCGACGCCATCGGCCGGTGGGCGACCGCCGCCGAGGCGCAGCACGGCGGCACCGCCCCGGCGGAAGACCGTGCAACGCCGGGGAGCGGTCCTGCGGCGGGGTTCCGCGACGGTGCCGTACCGGCCGCAGTGACACCGGCCGCAGTGACACCGGCCGCAGTGACACCGCTCGCGGTGATCGGCATGGCCGGCCGGTTCCCCGGCGCCGCCTCCGCCGCGGAGTTCTGGGAACTGCTGCGTGAGGGACGCTCCGGGGTACGGGAAGTGCCGCGCTCCCGATGGGACGTGGGCAGCCTGTACTCCCCGGAGCCCCGGCCCGGCCGGAGCATCGGCAAATGGGGCGGGTTCCTCGACGGGATCGAGGACTTCGACCCCGGATACTTCGGCATACCGGACGCCGACGCGGCCCACATGGACCCCCTGGTCCGGCTCTTCCTGGAGTGCGCCGAGGAGACCTTCGCCGACGCCGGCCACACCCCGGCCGAACTCGCCGGCCGCCGCATCGGCGTCTACGTCGGATCGGGCACCAGCACCTACGGCTCCCGCATCGGCGTGCCGGGCAGGTCCACCGCCACCGGGCTGAACCAGAACTTCATCGCCGCCCACCTCGCGCACGTTCGGGACCTGCGCGGCCCCAACATGGTGGTCGACTCGGCCTGTTCCTCCTCGCTGACCGCGCTGCACCTGGCCCAGCAGGCCCTGCACGCCGGCGACTGCGAGATGGCGCTGGCCGGCGGCGCGGACCTGATCCTGGACGAGACCCCGTACCTGAAGCTGAGCGCCGCCGGCGCCCTCTCGCCGGACGGGGCCTGCCACGTCTTCGACGCGGCGGCCAACGGTCTCGTGCCCGGCGAAGGCGTCGGCGCGGTCCTGCTCAAGCCGCTGGACCGGGCCCTGGCCGACGGCGACCGCGTCCTGGCGGTGATCGAGGCGACCGCGGTGAACAACGACGGCCGCACGATGGGCCTGACCACGCCGAACCCGGACGCCCAGCGGGCCGTGATCCGCGAGGCCCTGGCCCGGGCGGGGGCGGACGCCGGCACCGTCTCGTACGTCGAGGCCCACGGCACCGGCACGATGATCGGCGACCCGATCGAACTGAAGGCGCTCACCGAGGTCTTCCGCGAGGACACCGCCGAACGCGGATTCTGCGCCGTGGGCAGCGTCAAGTCCAACGTCGGGCACCTCCTGATGGCCGCCGGAATGGCCAGCCTGCAGAAGGTCGTGCTCTCGCTGGTGCACCGGGCCCTGCCCCCGACCCTGCACTGCACCCGTCCCAACCCCCGGTTCGCCTTCGAGGCCTCGCCCTTCCTGCCCAACACGGAGCTGCGGGAGTGGCCCGCCCGCCAGGGCGTACGGCGCGCCGGGATCAGCGCCTTCGGGTTCGGAGGCACCAACTGCCACGTGGTCGTACGCGGGCTGACCGACAGCGAGCGGCAGCTCGCGCAGCCTCGGCGGGTGCCGCTGCCGCCGCCGGTGTTCCACCGCACCCGTCACTGGGTGGACCGGCAGCCCCCGGAACACCGGGCCACCACCCTGCGTCCCCGTCCCCTGTTCGAGCTGGAGGAACTGAGCTAGCCATGGCGGAGAACCGACGTTCTGCTGCTGTCGACCCCATCCTGGAACCGCTTGCCGGCCGCCGCGCGGCCACGACCGTGACCGCCGGTGACGAGGCCGTACGCGACCACCTCGTGCACTCCGTGCCGGTCCTCCCGGGGGTCTTCCTCCTCGACATGATCCTGCGGCTGGTCAAGCGCGCCGGGACCGACCCGGCCCGGGTGGAGCTCCGGCGCATCCTCTTCCTCGCCCCCGTCGTGGGCACCGACGCGGGACACCGCGTCGAGGTGCTGATCGGCGAAGCGGGGGCAGGTGCCGGGCTGCCCGTCACCGTGCGCAGCCGACCGGCCGACGCGCCGGATGCCGGCTGGGTGGTCAACTGCCAGGCGGAGATCCACGGCCTGCGCCACCCCGCGGCCGGGAGCGTTCCGGCCGAGCGGCTCCAGGCGGGGGCGGCGCCCGGCCGCACCGTCGACGTGGACGACCTGTACGCGTTCGTGCGGAGACTGGAGATCCTGCACCGGGGCTTCATGAAGGCGTCCGGCACCGTGCGGGTGGGCCGGGACCACGCGCTCGCCCGGATGCGGCTGGCGCCCGAAGCCGAGCCGTACACCGAGCACTTCCACGCCCACCCGGCGGTCCTGGACTTCGCCACGCTGGTGCCGCTGCTGCTGTTCGGGCAGGAGCAGCGCACCGCAGCCGACCACGCGTTCATTCCCATCGCGATCGACTCCTTCCACGTGTCCGGCCCGATCGGGGCCGAGAACCTGGTGCACGTTCCGGGACCGGTCGGCGGGCGGCTGGACGCCGACCTGTTCCACGCGGACCTGGAGATCTGCGCGCCGGACGGCAGCGTGGCCGCGCGCCTCACCGGCTTCCGGGCCAAACGCGTCCGCTCGGCCGACCTGATCACCGCACCGCGGGCGGCCACACAGGTCCCTGTGGTGTCCGGGGCCCCGGCCGCGCCCACCGCCGCAGCGCGGCGTCCGGCGGGCGGCCCGCTCGAGGCGGTCACCGCGCTCGTGGCCGAGCGGCTGGGCCGCCCCGCGGACACCGTCGACCCGGAACTGGGCTTCTACGACCTCGGCCTGACGTCGGTGGATCTGCTGGCCATCGCCCGCGGCCTGGAGGACCGGCTCGGAACGGAGCTGTACCCGACCCTGCTCTTCGAGCACTCCACCGTCCGGGCGCTCGCCGACCACCTCGCCGGCCGTCCCGGCGACCAGGGCCACGGCGAAGCGGCATCCGGAGACCCGGAACGAGCCGGGAACACTACGGACGCCGGGGAATCCCGGCATGCCACGGGGGAATCCCGGCACGCCACGGATGCCCTGCCGGCGTACTCCTCGCCGGTGGCCGCGACCGTCACGACGGCCCCGCCGGCCGACGCCGCAGGCCCCGGCGAGCCGCTCGCCATCGTCGGGCTCGCCGGGCGGTACCCGGGCGCGGGGACCCCCGACGAGCTGTGGCAGGTCCTGCTGGAAGGACGCGACTGCGTCACCGAGGTGCCCGCCGACCGCTGGGACCACAGCGCCTACTTCGACCCCCGGCGCGGCACCTCCGGGCGCACGTACGGCAAATGGGGAGCCTTCTGCGAGGGTGTCGCGGAGTTCGACGCCCCGTTCTTCCACCTGTCGTCCCGGCAGGCCGAGCTGATGGACCCCCACGAGCGGCTGTTCCTCCAGACGGCCTGGGCGGCCCTGGAGGACGCCGGCCACTCCCCGGAGGGCCTCGCGGCCCAGACCGGCGGGGCTGTCGGCGTGTTCGCGGGGGCGATGTGGAACGACTACCAGCTCAACGGACTGGACCGGCTGCGCGAGGGCACGCCGGAGATCGCCGGCTCCTGGGCCTCCGCCCTGGCCAACCGTGTCTCGTACACCTTCGACTTCCAGGGCCCCAGCCTCACGGTGGACACCGCCTGCTCGGCCGCGCTCACCGCACTGCACCTGGCCGCGGAGAGCATCCGCCGCGGTGAGTGCCGGGCCGCCGTGGTCGGCGGTGTCAACCTCTCCCTCCACCCGTACAAGTACCTGCGGCTGGCGGAACTCGGCCTGCTCTCCTCCGACGGCCGATGCCGCCCCTTCGGCATGGACGCCGACGGCTACGTCCCCGGTGAGGGGGTGGGCGCGGTGGTGATCCGTCCGCTCGCCGAGGCACGCGCGTCGGGGGACCACGTGTACGGCCTGATCCGCGGCTCCGCGCTGCGGCACAGCGGCCGCACCGGCGGTTACTCCGTGCCCAGCCCCGAAGCGCAGGCGCGGGTGGTGTCCGCGGCGCTCGCCGACGCCGGGGTGCCGGCCCGGACCGTCACACTCCTGGAAGCCCACGCGTCGGGAACCGCCCTCGGCGACCAGATCGAGATCGAGGCGCTCACCTCGGTGTACGGGCAGGGCACCGGCGACCGCGGATTCTGTGCCGTCGGCTCCGTGAAGACCGGCATCGGCCACCTGGAGGCCGCCGCGGGCATCGCCGGCCTCACCAAGCTGCTGCTGTGCCTGCGCCACCGCACCATCCCGGCGGCGCGCGACACCGGGCCGCTCAACCCCGCGATCCGGTTCGAGGAGACCCCCTTCCGCCTGCCCGCGGCCACCGAGCCGTGGCAGGCGCAGACCGACCCCGAGACGGGCCTGCCGCTCCCGCGCCGGGCCGCGCTCAGCGCGTTCGGCGCCGGGGGCGCGGGCGTCCACCTGATCGTCGAGGAGTACGCCGGGGACCACCCGGTCGCGGCCACGCATGCGGGCCCCTGGGCCGTCCCCCTGTCGGCCCGTACCGAGGACCAGCTGCGCGAGACGGCCGGCCGGCTCGCCCGGCACCTGCGGGAGCACCCCGCACTGGCCCTCGCGGACGTGGCCCACACCCTGCGGACCGGGCGCCGGCCGATGGCGCACCGGCTTGCCGTGACCGCCGAATCGTCCCGCGAACTGGCCGCGGCACTGGAGGAGTTCGCCGCCGGCCGCACCCCCCGGACGGCATGGCACCAGGGACCGGTGCAGCAGGCCGGAGCCCCCGTGGGCGCGGCGGGCGTGGACGCTGCCGGGCTGTCGCAGGAGGTGCTGGCCGAGCAGTGGACCTCGGGCACCCTGCGGACCTGGCCCGCGGTCCGCGGAGCCCGCCGGGCGGCGCTGCCGACGTACCCGTTCTCCCGGGAACGCCACTGGCTGGACGGGCAGGACAGCACGCCGTCCCCGTCCCCGTCCCCGGCTCGGCCCGTCGCCCGGACCATGCTCTACGTCGCGCGCCGGTTCGAAGCCCGTTCGCAGGCCGTGGCTCCCGCGACCCCCGACGTCGTCGTCGCCTTCGACACCGACGCGGAGCGGATCGCCGAACTGCGCGTCCGCTGCCGTCGCGTCGTCCAGGTCAGGCCCGGGGTCGCGTACGCCCGCCTGGACCCCGATCTGTACGAGATCTCGCCCGGAGAGGCCGAGCACCACCGGATGCTCGCGGAGGCCCTGCGGGAGGAGACCGTGACGCCGGCCGCACTGCTCCACCTGTGGGGTCTGCGAACGGCCGGGCACGCCGCTGCCGACGACACCGCCGGCCTGGTGTCCGCGTTCCTGCTGTGCCGGGCGTGGGCCCAGGGTCTGACCGGGCGGCTGCCGGTCGTGTACGCGTACGCGGACGACCACGGCGACGCGGAGACGCCGGGTCACGCCGCCGTCGGCGGGCTCGCCCGCAGCGTACGGCTCGAACAGCCCGCACTCGCCCTGACCACCGTCCGCTTCGACACGGGCGGGGCACCGGTGACAGCGCTGCTCGCGGAGGCGCGTGCGGCCGCGGACGACTCCGCCGCCCCCGTGACGGAAGTCCGGTACCAGGGCGGAAGGCGGACGCGGCGCGTCTTCCGGCCGCTCGACCCGGCGGCTGCCGACGCCGTGCCGCCGGTACCGCTGGTGCGCCCCGGCGGCCACTACCTGATCAGCGGCGGGGCGGGCGGGCTCGGCAGGCACACCGCGCGCCTGCTCGCCTCCCGGGGCGCGGGTGCGGTCGTACTGCTGGGCCGCTCGGCCCGGGGTCCGGTGGCCGACGCTGCCGTGGCCGGGCTGGAGGCCGCCGGCACCCGGGCGGCGTACCTGCGCGCCGACGTCACGGACCTGACCGCCACCGAGCGGGCCGTCGCCGAGACGACGCGGCGCTTCGGCCCGCTCACGGGAGTCGTCCACGCCGCGGGCGTGGTCGAGGACGCCCTGCTGCTCGGCAAGGACCGGGCGGCCCTGGAGCGCGTACTGGCCCCCAAGGCACGCGGCGCGGTCTGCCTCGACCGGGCGACCCGGGACGCGGAACTCGACTACCTGCTCCTGTACTCGTCCGTGGCTTCCGTTCTGGGCAACGCCGGTGCGACGGACTACGCCGCCGCCAACCGCTTCCTGGACTCCTTCGCCACATGGCGGGAGGAGCGCCGGCAGGCCGGCGAGCGGCACGGCCGCACGCTGTCCGTGAACTGGCCGCTGTGGCGCGACGGCGGCATGCGGCTCGATCCCGAGGCCCAGGACCTGGTCCTCGGCCGGCTCGGCGCCGAGCCGCTGCCCACGGCGGACGCGCTGACCGCCCTCGAAGCGGCGTGGGGTTCCGGCGAGACCCAGGTCGTCGTGCTGCACGGCGATCGCACCAGGCTGGAACGCCATCTCGACCTCACGGAGCAGGCTGCCGCACCCGCATCCCACCCTGCGCATCCGGCCGCCACACCCGCCCCCGGCTCCGCGGAGACGGTCACCACGCCGGTCCCCGACCACGGGGACCTGGCGGCGCGCGCCGCCGGCTGGATCGCGGGCACGGTACGGGAGCTGCTGGGCGTGGACGGGCCGGTCCACGGAGCGGGCTTCATGGAACTCGGCCTGACCTCCGTCCAACTCGTCGCACTCGTGCGGCGGATCGGAGACCGGTTCGCCGTCGAGCTCCCCGCGACCGCGGTCTTCCTGCACCCGGACGTCGAAAGCCTGGCCGACCACCTGGCAGCAGGCCACCGGGACGCGCTCGCCGCCGCCCTCGCCCCGGCCGCCCCCCGGTCCGAGGCCACGCCCGAGACCGTGCCCGAGACCGTGCCCGAGACCGCGGCCGGTCCGGCGGCCTTCGTCCCCGGCGCGGCCCCGGCCGCCCCCGCCCCGGAACCCCCGGCGGCACCGGGCACCGGCCACCGCACTGCGGCGGACGAACCGATCGCGGTCATCGGCATGGCGGGACGTTTCCCCGCCTCGCCCGGATCCCGCGGCACGACCGGCCTCTGGGCCGACCTCCTCGCCGGACGGGACCTGATCACACCGGTACCCGCGGACCGCTGGGACCACCGGCTCCACTACGACCCCACGGGGGCGCGGCCCGACGGCACGGACTGCGGTCACGGGGCCTTCCTCGACGACGTGCGGCGGTTCGACGCGGCCTTCTTCGGTGTGCACCGGGCCCAGGCCGAGGGCATGGACCCGCAGGCCCGCCTGCTGCTCGAAGTCCTGTACGAGGCGGCCGAGGACGCCGGTGCGGCCGGAAGGCTGCGCGGCTCGGCGACCGGGACCTTCATCGGCCGGTGCTTCAGCGACTACGAGGACGAGATGACCTCCCGCGGGCGGCGGATGGGTGCCCACGAGGTGACCGGCACCTCGGTGTCCATGGCGGCGAACCTGCCCAGCCATGTGCTCGACCTCACCGGGCCCAGCATGGTCGTGGACACCGCCTGCTCCTCCTCCCTGTACGCCCTGCACCTCGCCGTGGAGGCGCTGCGGCGAGGGGACTGCCCCATGGCCTTCGCGGCAGGTACCAACCTGATCCTCGGCCCGGAGCACTACCTGCGCAGTTCCGCCCTGGGCGCGTTGTCCCCCTCGGGCCGCTGCCACACCTTCGACGCACGCGCGGACGGATACGTGCCCGGCGAGGCGGTGGCCGCCGTACTCCTCAAACCCCTGTCCGCCGCGCTCGCCGACGGTGACCCGGTCCAGGCCGTGATCAGGTCCGTTGCCGTCAGCCACGGCGGCCGGGCCGCCTCCGTCACCGCCCCCCACCCGGGCCGGCAGACCGAACTGCTGCTGCGTGCCTGGGAGCAGGCGGGCATCGACCCGGAGACCCTGACCTACCTGGAGGCGCACGGCACCGGGACGGCACTCGGCGACCCCGTCGAGGTGGAAGCCGTGACGGCGGCCTTCCGGGCGCACACCACCCGCACGGGTTTCTGCGCCGTGGGCTCCGCCAAGGCGCACCTCGGTCACACGGAGGGCGCCGCCGGCCTGGTCGGCGTGATCAAGACGGTGCTTTCGATGCGGCACGGCGTCCTCCCCGCCATGCCGGACTTCCGTACCCCCAACCCGCACTGCGCCTTCGAGGGCAGCGCCCTCGCCCTCGACGACCGGACGGTTCCCTGGCACACACCCTCCGGCGTGCCGCGCCGGGCGGGTGTCAGCTCCTTCGGCTTCGGCGGTGCGTACGCCCATGCCGTCCTGGAGGAGGCGCCCGCGACCGTCGGCGCCGCCCGCGTGCCCGGTCCGTACGTCTTCCCGTTCTCCGCCCGTGACGAGGACGCACTGCGCCGCCTCGTCGCCCGCCACCGTGCGTTCCTGGAGGGGCAGCCGGACCTCCGGCCCGACGAGGTCTCGGCGACGCTGTGCCGGGGCCGCGAGGCGATGGCCGCGCGCCTCGCCGTGGTGGCCGGATCCCTCCCCGAACTGCTGGACCGCCTGGACGAGTTCCTCGCGGGCACGTCGCAAGCGGCCGACGTGCCGGGCGCGGACCGCCACCCGCAGGCCGGGGCGGTACGCCGCTGGGCCGCCGGCGAGGACGTGGAACTGCCCGTACCGGACCGGCGGCTGCGCCGCGTGCCGCTGCCGGGCTACCCGTTCGGCGGTGAGCGGTACTGGTTCGAGGACACCACGGCCGCCGCGCCGGAACAGGAACCGGGACCGCTGCCGCGGACCGGGCCGCAGTCGGACGCAGAGCCCCCCGAGCCGCGTGGTCGAGCCGGCCGGGCGGCCGAGGAGGTGGCCCGGTTCGTGGCCGGCACCGGCTTCGCCGGACGCCGGGCCCGCTCCGGCATGGACCGGCTGGACGAACTGCTGCGGCGCTGGTGCCGCCACCTGCTGGGCGAGAGCTCCGCGGCGCAGTTGCGGGCCCGCCTCGCCGACGAGCAGCGGTACGGCCGCCTCGCCGACGCGCTGGCCCTGGTGATCGCCAGGACCCAGGGACGGCACGCGGGGTCCCCGGCCGGCGAACAGAGCTGGCTCGACGGGGAGGCGGCGGCCCTGGCCGCGGAACACCCGGAGCTCACCCCCTGGCTTGACCTCGTGAAGGCGTGCATGCCCCGCCTGCCCGAGGTGCTCGCCGGTTCGGCCGACGCGCTGGAGGTGTTCTTCTCGCCGGACCACCCCGACCTGCTGCTGCGGATCTACGACGGCAACGCCGTGGCCGACCACCACAACGAGATCGTGGCCCGTGCCGTGGCCGCACTCGTGCGCGCGGCCCGGGAACGCGCACCCGGCCGCCCCGTACGCCTGCTGGAGATCGGTGGCGGAACCGGCGGCACCACCCGCCGGGTGCTCGATGTCCTGGCCGAGCACGGCGACGCCGTGCGCTACACCTTCACCGACGTCTCCCCGGCCTTCCTGCCGGCCGCCCGGACCCGCTTCGGGAAGAGCCCGGTGCACTTCGAGTGCCGGGTGCTCGACCTGGACGCCGACCCCGAGTCCCAGGGCTTCGTCCCCGGCAGCGCCGACGTGCTCATCGCCGCCAACTCGGTGCACGCCACCCGCACCATGACGGACAGCCTGGCCCGGATCCGGCGGCTGCTCGCACCCGGCGGAGCGCTCGTCCTGGAAGAACTGGTGCGCAACCGCGACTGCATGACACCGATGATCGGCCCGCTGCCGGGCTACTGGTCGAGCACCGACCCGGACGTGAGGCTGCCGCACTCGCCGTTCCTGGACGTGGCCGGGTGGCGCACGGCCCTCGGTGAGCAGGGCTTCCCGTACACCTGGGCGTTCGGCGCAGCCGACCTGGCGGAGGCGGAGTTCGACAACGCGGTCCTGATCGGTTGCGTACCCGAGGACGTGACCGTCCCCGCGCCCGCGCCCGTACGGCCGGCATCCGCTGTCCCTGCGCCGGCCGCAGAAGCCGCCGCATCCGCCGGAGCCGTGCCGGACACGGCGTCGGAGCCGGACGCGACCGAGATCCGCGAGCGGCTCCGCGGGGTCTTCGCCCGGTTCTTCGGGGTGGCGGAGGAAGCGGTCGACCCGCAGGCATCGTTCGACACGCTCGGGATGGACTCACTGAGCGCGATCCAGCTCGTACGCGGTCTGGAGGCCGATTTCGGCAAACTGCCCAAGGTCCTGCTGTACGAGCAGCCGACCATCGCCGCCCTGGCGGAGTACCTGGCAGCCCATGCCCCGGCGCGGTTCGCCGCCCCGGCCGCGCCCGCGCCGGACACGGCCGGCTCGGCCCCCGCCTCGCCCGCGCCCGTGACGGCCACCGCGCCCCCGGTCCTGCCGACGCCCCCGGTCCTGCCGGCGTCCCCCGGCCGGGGCACGCCGGACGACGACCCCGTCGCGATCGTGGGCATGGCCGGCCGCTACGCCAAGTCGCCGGACCTCACCGCCTGGTGGCGCAACCTGCGCGACGGCGTCCACCTGGTCACCGAGATTCCCGAGGACCGGTTCGACTGGCGTGAGGTGTTCGGCGATCCGTACCGCAGCCCGGGCAAGGTGAACAGCCGCTGGGGTTCCTTCATCGACGGTGTGGACCGGTTCGACGCGCAGTTCTTCGGCATGACGCCGCTGGAGGCGGAACTCATGGACCCCCAGCAGCGGATCATGCTGGAGACCGCCTGGCAGGCGGTCGAGGACTCCGGCCACCGCCCCGGCGCACTCCGGGGCAGCCGGACCGGCGTCTTCATCGGAGCCACGTCGCGCGACTACGACTGGCAGCTGCACCGTGCCGGGCGTCACCGTGAGGGCCATGTGGTCAGTGGCAACGGCCACTGCCTGATCGCCAACCGGATCTCGTACCAGCTGGACCTGCGCGGCCCGAGCGAGGCCGTGGACACCGCCTGCTCCAGCTCGCTCACCGCGCTCCACCGCGCCGTCCGGGCCATCCGTACCGGCGAGTGCGACGCGGCGCTGGCGGGCGGCGTCCACCTCTTCCTGACCCCCGATCTGTTCGTGGCGCTGGGCCAGCTGGGGATCATGTCGCCCGACGGGCGGTGCGCGGCCTTCGACCGGAAGGCCAACGGCATGGTGCGCGGGGAGGGAGCCGCCGCGGTCCTGCTCAAACCGCTCTCCCGGGCCCTGGCCGACGGGGACACCGTCCACGCACTCGTCCGTGGCAGCGGGGTCTCGCACGGCGGGGGCGGTCACATGGACTCGCTGATGATGCCCAACCCGTCCGCGCAGGCCGAGCTGATCGCCTCCGTCTACCGGGAGGCCGGGGTGGACCCGCGTACGATCGGCTACATCGAGGCCCACGGCACCGGCACCGAGGTCGGCGACCCGATCGAACTGCGCGGGCTGCGCAAGGCGTTCGCGACGCTGACCGGCCGGTCCGAGAACGAGCCCGTCAGCCCCTGGTGCGCACTCGGCACGGTCAAGTCCAACGTGGGACACACGGAGGCCGCCGCAGGCCTGACCGGCGTGGTGAAGACCGTCCTCGCGCTGCGGCACGGCATGCTTCCGCCGACCCTGCACTTCTCCGAGCCCAACCCCCTGCTGGAGATCGAGGACAGCCCGTTCCGGGTGGTGGACCGGCTCACGCCGTGGCCCTCCTCCGGATCCCCCCGGCGGGCCGGGGTGAGCGCCTTCGGACTGGGCGGCACCAACGCCCATGTCCTGCTGGAGGAGTACGCGCAGACCACCGACGGCACCGCGGAGCCGGACGGCCCCCGGCCCGAGGTGATCCCGCTGTCCGCCCGGACCCCGGAGCGGCTGCGCGCCCAAGTACACCGGCTCCATGCCTTCCTGACCGGGCAGAGCGCCGTGGCGGCGCCACCGGTGCCGCTGGCGGACCTCGGGCACACGCTGCGCGAGGGCCGGGACGCGATGGAGTACCGGCTCGCGCTGGTGGCGACCAGCACCGACGAGGTGGTCCGGCTGCTGCGCGCCGAGCTCGACGGGACACCCGACCCGAGCCTCGTGACCGGCACCGCCGGATCCGCCGGGGCCGATGTCCGGGAGGAGCCGGCAGCCGATCCGTACGCCGCCGCGCGGGCCTGGGTGGCCGGCGGGCCGCACTGGCGGCCCCGGCCGGGCGGCCGGACCCCACGCCGGATTCCCCTGCCCGCCTATCCCTTCGCTCCGCAGCGGTACTGGGCGGAGCCGCCGGAGCAGATCCGGCCGGCGGAGCCGACAGGGCAGATCCGGCCGGCGGAGCCGGACCTGCCGGCCCCCGCCCCCGCGGCCCTGCCGGAGCTGCTGCAGGCGCTCACCGACGGCCGCATGTCAGTCGAACAGGTCGAACAGTCCATGGAAGGTGTGTTGTGAACCCGAAGGTGTCCAGGCGGCAGATCCTGGAGCAGGTGCGACGCGGTGAACTCTCGGTCGCCGATGCGACCGCCCTGCTCGGCGGTCCTGCGGCAGGGCGCCCGTCCGGCGCGGACGACGTGGTCTGCTTCCGGCCGGTCTGGGAGTACGGCGGCGAGGTGCGGCCTGCACCGGTCGCCGCCTCCCGCGCCCTGGTGGTCCTCGACTGCGTCGGGCAGCCGGAGGCTCCCGGCGTCGCCGCCCCGACGGGGGCGATCACCGTGCGCGCCGTCCGGGGCGGCGGGTGGGTCCGGCAGAGCGACACCCGTTTCCGCGTCGGCGTCGACGAGGACTCCGGCTTCACCCGGCTGTGGGAGGAGCTCACCGCACAAGGACGCATGCCCGAGCGCGTGGTCGTCGTCACCGAGGCGGCTCCCGAGCGCTGCCTGGACGTGGCGTACCCGCTGGTCCGCGCCCTGATCCGGCACCCGCACCCGGACCGCCCGGAGGTGGTCTTCCTGCCGGTGGGGGCCCACGCCGCCCAGTCCGGGGACGCGCTCGGCGGGTTCTGCGCGGTAGCCGTCCGGGAGGACAGCCGGCTGCACGCCGTCTGCGTCACCACCGGGTCCGCCGATCCGGACCCCGTGGGCCGGGCGCTCGCCGAACCGGCTCAGGCCGCGCCCGGGTCGGCCCAGGTGCGGTACGACGACGAGGGCCGCCGGATGCGCACCCTGGTCCCGGTGGAGCTCCCGCAGGACGCCGGCTCCGCCGTGGCCTGGCTGCCCGACCGGGGCGTCCACCTGCTCACCGGAGGAGCCGGCGGTATCGGCCTGCGGATCGCCGAGCTGCTCGCCCGGCAGTCGCGGGCGCGGCTGGTCCTGATGGGGCGCTCAGCCCTGGACGCCTCCCGCCGGGAGGCCCTCGCCCGGATCGAGGCGGCCGGCGGGCGGGTCACCTACGCCCAGGGCGACGTGACCCGCCGCGAGGACGTGGCCTCGGCGGTCGCGCTTGCCCGCGCCGCGTACGGGCCGCTGACCGGCGTACTGCACCTGGCCGGCGTCAACGAGGACGCGTACATCGTCAACAAGGCCCCCGCGGCCCACCACCGGGTCCTCGACCCGAAGGTCGTCGGCGCCCGGCACCTCGACGAGGCCACGCGGCACGAGCCGCTGCGCTTCTTCGCCCTGTTCTCCTCCATGTCCGGCCATCTCGGCCACCCCGGCCAGAGCGACTACGCGGCCGCCGCACGCGCCCTCGGCGGCTTCGCCGCCCACCGCGCCTCCCAGGTCGAGGCGGGGGAGCGGCGGGGCGCCACGGTGAGCCTGGGATGGCCGCTCTGGGAGGGCGGCGGCATGACCCTCAGCGAGAACGACCGGCTGGCCACCGAGGAGTTGCAGGGGATGACGGCCATGCCGGCGGAGACCGGACTGGCCGTCCTGACCGCCGCCGTACGCTCCGGGCTGCCGGAACTCGTGGTGGTGCACGGCCGCGCGGCGAGGATCCGCGCCTTCGCCGCGGGCCGGACCGGCCCCGGCGGGCCGGCCCGGCCCGCGGGAGATCCCGGCACCCCCGCGGACGCGTCCGACGCGGCCGCCCGTCCCCGTACCGAAGCGGCGGGCGGCGCGATCACCGAGGCGGCCCAGGCCTTCCTGCTGGACCTGGTCGCGAAGCTGGCCGGGATCCCCGCCGGACAGCTCCGGCCCGACCAGGAGTTCTCCGCCCTCGGTATCGACTCCGTGATGATCAAAAGGCTCTCCGTCGCGCTGGAGGACCGGTTCGGACCGCTGCCGGTGACCCTGCTCTTCGAGCACCGGTCGGTTGCCGAACTCGCCCGGCACCTCGCCGAACACCACCCCGAGGCCCTGCGCGAGCCCACGGCGGACCGGGCCGGCGAGCGGCGGGAGGCGTCTCGCCGCCAGACGCCGGAGCCGGTCGCCGCACCGGCCACCGCCCCGGTCGAGGCGCAGCCGGAGGACGCCATCGCGATCGTCGGCATCGCCGGCCGCTACCCCGGTGCCGCCGATCCCGACGCCCTGTGGCAGGCCCTGGTCGAAGGCCGCGACTGCACCGGGGAGATCCCCGCCGACCGCTGGGACAAGGACCGCTGGTTCGACTCCGGGGACCGGCGCCCCGGAACCAGCTACGGGCGCTGGGGCGGCTTCCTGTCCGACGTCACCCGCTTCGACTCGCTGTTCTTCGGGGTGTCGCCCCGCGAGGCCGTGCGGATGGACCCGGCCGAGCGGCTGTTCCTGGAAGTGGCATGGTCGGCCATCGAGGACGCCGGGTACACGCGCGCCCGGCTGCACCGGCACACCCGCACCGAGGAGGGCCACGCCCTGGGCGTGTTCGTCGGTACGACGGGCATGGCCTACGAACTCGTGGCGGCCGAGGAGTGGGGGAAGGGCAACCCCGTCTCCGCGTACTCCATGGAGTTCTCCCTGGCCAACCGGCTGTCGTACTTCCTGGACGCCCACGGCCCCAGCCTGGTCGTCGACACGGCCTGCTCCGCATCGCTGACGGCCCTGCACCTGGCGTGCGAGAGCCTGCGCCGCGGCGAATGCCGGATGGCGGTGGCCGGCGGCGCCTACCTGAACCTGCACCCGATGAAGTTCGCCATGCTCTCCGAGCAGCGGATGATCTCCCCCGACGGGGTCGGCCGGGCCTTCGGCGAAGGCGGCAACGGGTTCGTGCCGGGAGAAGGCGTCGGAGCGGTTCTGCTCAAGCCGCTCGGCGCCGCGCTCGCCGACGGCGACCACGTGCACGCCGTGATCCGCTCCACCGCCGTCAGCCACGGCGGCAGGACCAACGGCTACACCGTGCCCTCGCCGAAGAGCCACGCCTCGGTCATCCGGACCGCCCTGCGCCGGGCCGGCGTGGACGCCCGCACCATCGGCTACGTCGAGGCGCACGGCACCGGCACCGAGCTCGGCGACCCCATCGAGATCGACGGCCTGACCCGTGCGTTCGGTGACCGCAGCGACGACCACCGGCACTGCGCCCTCGGCTCGGTGAAGAGCAACATCGGCCACGCGGAGGCCGCGGCCGGGATCGCCGGCCTGACCAAGGTGGTCCTCCAGCTGCGCCACCGCACCCTGGTTCCGACCCTGCACTCCGAACCGGCCAGTTCCAGGATCGACTTCGCCTCGTCCCCGTTCCGGCTCCAGCGCGCGGTCGAGCCCTGGCGGCCCACCTCGGCCGGCCTCCCCCTGCGAGCGGCGCTCAGCTCCTTCGGCGCGGGCGGTGCCAACGCCCACCTGATCGTCGAGGAGTTCACCGGCGCGCCGCACCACCGGCACATCGGCGCAGGGCAGGGCACGAGCCCCGCCGAGGACGGCGAGCACCTGATCCTGCTCTCCGCCCGGACGGAGGAGCGGCTGGCCGCGATGGCCGACCGCCTCGCCCGGCACGACGGCGCCGGGCTCCGTGACATCGCCCACACCCTCCAGGTGGGGCGTGAACACCTCGAGCACCGGCTCGCCCTGATCGTCCGCGACCGCGGCGAACTGCGGGAGCGGCTGGCCCGGTTCGCCGGCACCGGCGCCGCCGAAGGGGTGCTCACCGGTCGCGCCGCCCCGGACGCGGCGCTCCGCACCGACGACGGTCCCGAGCGGACCCGGTCACTGTTCGCCGCCCGCCGCTGGCGGGAGCTGGCCGAACTGTGGGTGACGGGCGCGGAGATCGACTGGGACGACGCCCACCGGGCCGCCCCGGCCGCCGGTCCCGCCCCCCACGTCGTACCGCTGCCCGGCTATCCCTTCTCCGGGCCGTCCCACTGGCCCGCCACGCTCCCCGCGGCACTCCCCGCGGCACTCGACGCGGCCCCCGCCGCGGCCCGCACGGCCGCTCCGGGACCGGTCGCAGCCCTGGGCCCCCACACCTCCACGGCCGGCACGGCCTCCTTTCCCGTACTGCTCGGGCCCCGCGACCGGGTCGCGGCCGACCACCTCGTCGCCGGCCGGCCCGTGCTGGCCGGAGTCGCGCACCTCGAACTGGCCCGGGCCGCCGCCCACACCCTGACCGGCCGCCAGGTCGTCGAACTCACCGGCGTCCAATGGCGCGTCCCGCTGGTCCTGGACGGGACCGGCGCCGCCGTCCGGGTGACCACCGCGGCGGACGCGGCCGACGTGGCGCTCGTCACCGACGGCCCCGAGGGCACCACCGTCCACTCGACCCTGACCGCCCGCCTCGACGGCGGTGCCGCACCGCGGCCCCGCCCCCTCGACCTGGCCGGGATCCGCGCCCGCTGCGCCGGCCCGCGGTCCGGGGAGACCTTCTACGAGCGGGCCGCGGCCGAGGGCCTCGTGTACGGCCCCTCCTACCGGCTCGTCCGCCGGCTGTGGAGCGGTGACGGCGAAGCCCTCGCGGAACTCGCGGAACAGCCCGCCGGGACGGCCGCCGACTGGTGGCTGGAGCCCGGGGTGGCCGACGCGGCCCTGCACACCCTGCACGGCGCGGTGCCGGCCTGGGACCGTCCCGCGACCCTGCCCGCCTCCGTGGACCGGGTCCGGCTGCACGCGCCGACCGGTCCGGCCCGCTGGGCGTACGCGCGCCTGACCGCTGCGGACGCCGAACGGGGCTCCGTCCGCTGCGAGGTGACCCTGTGCGACGCCCAGGGGCAGCCGCTGGTGGAGTTCACCGGCTTCACCGCCGTCCGCGCCCCCGGTGCATCCCCTGCGGCCCGAGTGCCGTACTACCGGCCCACCTGGCGGCTCACCCCGCTCGACGCCGCCCGCGTCGCCCGCGGCCAGGACGGCCCGGTGCTGATCCTCACCACGGAGCACGACCACGGCCTCGGCGCGGCCCTCGCCGAGCGGCACGGCGGCCGCGCCCACCTCATCGACCTCACGGCCACCGCCGCCGACCGGGCCACCGCCTTCGCCGAGCTGCTGCGGAGTCATCCGGTGCCGGCCGCCGTCTACTTCCTGGGCGGCGTGGAGCAGCGCCGGTACACCCCCACCGACCTCGACCACCTGGAGGACGCGCAGAGCCAGGGCTGCCTCGCACTGTTCCACCTGGCACGCGCCCTGGCCGAGCACCGCCCCCGCGGCACCCGCCTGACCGTGCTGACCAGCGACGCCCAGCAGGTCGACGAGGACATGCCGCTCGCCCATCCGTTCGCCGCCTCGCTGCACGGCCTGACCCGTACCGTCGCCCGTGAACTCGCCTTCCTCGACACCGTCTGCATCGACCTGGCCGGCGAGGACCTGGCCCGGTGCGCCGAACTCGGCCGCTGGGAGGCGCTGCTGGACGCCATCGAGGCGGAACCGGCACGGACACCGTTCGCCGAGGTCGCCCTGCGCGAGGGCGCCTGTATGGTCAAGCGGCTGGAGCCGGCAGAGCCGGGCGAGCCGCTGCCGGGGACGCTCCCGTTGCGTGACGGCGGCCGCTACCTCCTGCTCGGCGGCGCCGGCGGCCTCGGGCAGGTGATCGCCGGACATCTGGCGCGAACGTACGGGGCCCGCCTGATGCTGGTCGGCAGGCGACCGGCCGATGCACTCCCGGAGGGTCTGCTCGCATCCCTGCGCGAGGCCGGGGCAGAGGTGGAGTACCACTGCGGCGACATCACCGACCCCGCGGCCGTGCGGGCCTGCGTGGCGTGGATGCGGCAGCGCTTCGGCGGCGTGGACGGTGTGATCCACACGGCGTTCCGGCTGGCCGACCGGACCCTCGCCCGGATGGACGAGAGCACGTTCCGGGCGGCCCTCGACCCCAAGGTGCGCGGCACGGTCGCCCTCTGCGACGCGCTGGGCAGCCAGCCGCTCGACTTCCTCGCCCTGTTCTCCTCCGCCATCGCCCACACCGGGAACCCCGGACAGGCCAACTACGCGGCGGGCTCCACCTTCCTCGCCGCGTACGGCCGCAGTCTCGCCGGCCGGCTGCACTGGCCGGTCACCGTCTTCGACTGGGGCTTCTGGGGGGACCAGGGCGCCGTCGCCACCGAGGAACACCGCAGGCGCCTGGCCGACTGGGGCATCCTGCCGCTGTCCGCCGCCGAAGGCGTCCGGGCGTTCCGCGCCTGCCTGGCGGCAGGGGCGGTCCAGCTCGCCCCGCTGAAGGCGGACGGCTCCCTCGCCGACGTGACACCGGTGGCCACCGACACCCTCCAGCGCGCCGAACCCGCCGTCCCCGCAGCCCCCGCCCGGGTACTGGCCCCCGTGCGGGCCGCGGTCCGGGAGGCCCAGGCCGCGTACGGCGAGCCGTACGCGCCGGACTACCTGGACGCGGTGGACGCGTACGGGCGCCGCAGGATACGTGAGGTCCTCGCCGTCCTGGACGGCCTCGCCGGTCACGCCGGCCACGCACCGGCGGGGCCGTCCGGCACACCGGACACCCGGCAGCGGCTGTACGAGGCGCTGCTCGCCGCCGGGCGGTCCGGACCCGGGGCCGAGACGGCCGACCTCACCGCGCAACGGGCGGAACTGGTACGCCGCTTCCCGGAGTCCGTACCGACCCTCGACCTGCTCGACGACTGCGCGGCCGCACTGCCCGACGTGCTCGCCGGCCGCCGACGGGGGCTGGACGTCCTCTTCCCCGGTGGCTCCGGCCACCGGATCGCGGCGCTGTACCACGAAGACCCGCGCACCCGGTACTTCAACACCCTGTGCGCCGCCGCCGTGACCGCCGCCGCCCGGCATCGGCTGGACGGCCGCCCCGCGGAGGCCGGCCCGCTGCGGATCCTGGAGGTCGGCGCCGGCACCGGCGGCACCAGCCTGCCCGTGCTCGACGCACTCGGCGCGCTCGCGTCCACCGGCACGGGCCTGCGCTACGACTGCACCGACATCTCTCCCACCCTGGTCGCCGCCGGGCGCGAGGGCTTCGGCGCGGCCCGTCGCTTCGCCGAGTTCAAGGTGCTCGACATATCCGGTGACCTCCGGGCCCAGGGCTTCGCGAACGAGCGGTACGACATCGTCCTGGCGACGAACGTGCTGCACGCGACGGCGGACATCCGGCGGACCCTCGCCAACGTGGCCGACCTGATGGCCCCGGGTGCCCTGCTGGTCCTGAACGAGGCCACCCGGGTCCTCGACAGCATCACGGCCGTCTTCGGGCTCACGGACGGCTGGTGGCTCGCCCGGGACCCGGAGCTGCGGCTCCCGCACTCCCCGCTCGTCGGCCCCGGCACCTGGTCGGGTCTGCTGACCGAGGCCGGACTGAACGGGGTGAGCCGTCACGGAGTTCCCGGCCGGACGGCCGAGCAGGACGGACAGCAGCTGATCCTCGCGGAGCGCGGTGTGTGGCGCCGGGTCACGCCGGCCGACGGCGCGGGCCGGGCTCCGGCCGCCCGGAGCGCAGCCGCCGCCCACCCCGCCTCCGGGAGCACCGCCCCCTCCGACCAGGCCTCCGGGACCGCCGACGCGACGGCCCGCCCGGCCGACGGCGCGATCCGCCCGGCCGTGGCACCGGCAGCCGGCGCACCTGCGACCGGCCCGGAGACCGAGAGCCTGATCGCCAGGACCGCAGCGCACCTGACCGCCGTCTTCGCCGGCATTCTCAGGCTGCCGGAGCCGGAGATCGACCAGACGACGCCGCTGTCCGCGTACGGCGCGGACTCCCTCAGCACCATGGAGGCGGCCGAGCAACTGGAGCGCGTACTCGGTCCGGTGCCCAGGGAGGTCCTCTTCGCGGGGGACACCGTACGGGGCATCGCCGAGCAACTCGTCGAGCGAGGCGGTGCCACCCCCGCGGCGCTGCCGCCGAACGGGGCGGGCCCCGCGTCCGCTCCGGACAGGACGGCCACAGGTGCGCAGGCGGCTGCACCGGAACGGGCGACGGGACCGCGTGCGACCGTACCGGCGGAGGTGACCGAACCTGCGCGGGCGACCGGCCCGGCCCCCGAGCCGGGCCCGGCCGGCCGTCCCGCCGGCCGTCCCGCCGGCCGTCCCGCCGGCTCCGCCGCAACCGCCGAGCCCATCGCCGTGGTCGGCGTGGCGGGCCGCTACCCCCAGGCCCGGGAGCTGGACACGTTCTGGGCGAACCTCCGCTCCGGGCGCCGTGCCGTCACGGACGTCCCGGAGGACCGCTGGCCGCTGGCCGAGCACCATGACCCCTCGGGCACCGACCCGGACCGCAGCTACCACCGATGGGGCGCGTTCCTCGACGACGTGGACCGCTTCGACCCGCTGCTCTTCCGGATCTCCCCCCGGGAGGCCGAAACCATGGACCCCGCCCAGCGGCTCGTCCTGGAGACCGCGTGGGAGGCTCTGGAGGACGCCGGCTGGCCGCCGTCCCGGCTGCGGTCCGCAGCCGCTCCCGGTATGCCCCGGGTCGGCGTGTTCGTCGGGGTGATGCACGCGCAGTACCAGCTGCTCGCCGCCGAGCAGTGGGGCCGGGGGCGCCGCCTGAGGGCCAACTCCTCCGGCTGGGCGATCGCCAACCGCGTCTCCCACTGCTTCGGCCTGACGGGACCCAGCATGGCGGTCGACACCGCGTGCTCGTCCTCGCTCACCGCCCTGCACCTGGCGGTGCGCAGCCTGCGGTCCGGCGAGTGCTCGGCGGCGCTGACGGGGGGCGTCAACCTCATCCTGCACCCCAGCCACCACCTCGATCTGTCCGCCGCCAGGATGCTCTCGCGCGACGGCCACGGCCGTGCCTTCGACACCGCGGCCGACGGCATGGTCACCGGTGAGGGCGTCGGCGTGGTCCTGCTCAAGAGGCTCTCCGACGCACTGCGCGACGGCGACCGGATCCACGCCTGCGTCCTCGGCACGGCCGTCAACGCCGACGGCCCGACGGACGGATTCGCCGTACCCGGCGTCGAGGCCCAGGTCACCCTCATCCAGGAGGCATTGCGCGACGCCGGCGCGGACGCCGGCTCCGTGCAGTACGTGGAGGCGCAGGCCACCGGGTCCCCCGTCGGCGATCCCGTCGAGCTCGCCGCGCTGCGCCGCGCCTACGACGTGGGCGGCACCCGGCGCACCCTCACCATCGGCTCCCTCAAGCCCGGTATCGGCCACCTGGAGGCCGCCTCCGGCATGGCCCAGCTGACCAAGGTGCTGCTCCAGCTGCGCCATGACGCCCTGGCGCCCACCCTCGGCACCGACGGCCCGGCCACGGCCGACGGCTTCCGGGTCGTGCGGGAGCCTGCCGACTGGCACCGTGAGCCGGGCGGTCCGCCCCGCAGAGCGGCAGTCAGTTCCTTCGGCGCGGGCGGGGCGAACGCCCACGTGATCCTGGAGGAGGCACCCCCGGCCGTCCGGCCCGCCCAGGAGGACTCGGCTCCGCAGCTGCTGGTGCTCTCCGCCCGCCGCCCCGACCGGCTGAAGGAACACGCCCGCCGCATGGCGGAGTTCCTGCACTCCGGGGCGGACCGGCTCCGCCTCGACGACGTCGCGTACACGCTCCAGACGGGCCGCGAGCCGCTCCCTGCCCGGCTGGCACTGGTGGCACACAGCGTCGGCGATGCCGCGGAGGCGCTCCGCGCATTCGCCCAGGGCGACGCTGCCGGCAGCGACCGGGTCCGGACCGGCACGGTGCCGCGCGCCCCGCACCCCGGACCGACCGCGCCGCCGGTGGAGCCGCAGGTGCCGGGTGAGGCCGGCCTGGCGGCCCTGGCCCGCGGCTGGACGGCAGGCGGCCAGGCCGACTGGCAGGCCCTGTGGGCCGGCCGTACGCCGCGCCTCGTCACGCTGCCGCACTACCCCTTCGCCCGCGACCGGTACTGGCTCGACGCCGAGCCGCCGGCCACCGGGCCCGCCGCGCCGGACACGGCGCCGTCCGACTACCCCGAGGAGTCTTACGTGACCCACCCGGACCCGGCCCCCGCGGCCGACGCAGCCGGGCCCGCCGCCGGCCGTCCGGCGGTGCCGGTCCCCGCGCGGGACGTACGGCCGGACATCGCCCGCACGGTGACCGAGGCGATCTGCGAGCTGCTGCACGTCAAGCCCTCCGACATCGACCTGGGCGACCACCTCAGCGACTTCGGCTTCGACTCGGTGACCATGGTCCACCTGGCCGACCGGCTGACCGCGGAGCTGGGCGTCCCGGTCAGCCCCGCCGTGCTCTACGGCTGCCCCGACGTCACCGCCCTGGTGAGGGGACTCGGCTCCGCGGCCGACCACACAACCCCCGCCCCCGGGACCGCCCCGGCCCCGTCCGCGCAGACGGCGCCTGCCCATGCGACCGGCCCGGCCCGGGCAGACACCCCGGCCCCTCTCGGCGACCCGGCCGACGTCCCGACCTCCGTCGAGACCGTGGCCCCGGTCGGCGTGACGGCCCCCGCGACGCCGGCGGCCCCGGCCCCGTCCGTATCCGTGACCCCGGCGCCGACCACGGCCCCCGCCGTCGCCGAGGCCCCCGTGCCCGCTGCGCGGACGGCCCCCGCACCGGCCTTCGCCCCCGCCGGAGGCGCCCCCGCCGAACCGGTCGCCGTCGTCGGCATGGCCGGAGCCTTCCCCGGCTCGCCCGACCTGGAGACGTACTGGCGCAACCTCGCCGAAGGCCGCGACCTGATCACCCGGGCCCCGGCCGACCGCTTCCAAGGCACGTCCGGCACCTCCGGCACCTCCGGCACGTCCGGCACCGCCGGATCCGCACCGTACTGGGGAGGATTCCTGGACGGCGTCGACCTGTTCGACGCCGGCTTCTTCCAGATCACCCCGCGCGAGGCGCGCGTGATGGACCCGCAGCACCGGCTGTTCCTCCAGACGGTGTGGTCGGCCGTGGAGGAGGCCGGGTATGACCCGGCCGCCCTCGCCGGCTCCTCGTGCGGCCTTTTCGTGGGCGTCGCCTCCTCCGAGTACGGCGAACTCGCCCGGGAGCGCGGAGCCGAACTCGACGGGCAGCTCATGACCGGCAACGACCACAGCGTGCTGGCCAACCGGATCTCCTTCCTCCTCGACCTGCGCGGCCCGAGCGAGCCCGTCGACACGGCCTGCTCCAGCTCACTGGTCGCCCTCCACCGGGCGGTCCGGGCCATCCAGACCGGCGAGTGCGAGCTGGCGATCGCGGGCGGGGTCAACGTCATCCTCAGCCCCACCGGCTTCGAGGCGTTCGACCGCTCGGGCATGCTCGCGGCCGACGGCCGCTGCAAGTCCTTCGACCACCGGGCCGACGGCTACGTACGCGGCGAAGGCGTCGGCGCCCTCCTGCTCAAGCCGCTCAGCCGCGCGCGGTCCGACGGCGACCACATCCACGCCCTGATCACCGGGACCGCGACGAACCACGGCGGCCGGTCCGCCTCGCTCACCGCCCCCAACCCCGCCGCCCAGGCCGCTGTCATCGCCGCGGCGCAGCAGCGGGCCGGAGTACGGCCGCAGGACATCGGCTACGTGGAGGCGCACGGCACGGGCACGGCCCTCGGTGATCCCATCGAGTTCACCGGCCTGCGCAACGCCTTCGCCGCCGGTGAACGCCCGGACCCGGCCACCCAGTTCTGCGGTCTGGGCAGCGTCAAGACCAACATCGGCCACCTGGAGACCGCCGCCGGCATCGCGGGCGTGATCAAGGTGATCCTCGGGCTTCGCCACCGGATGCTGCCGCCGACCCTGCACCTGCAGCAGGTCAACCCGCTGATCGAACTGGGCGGTTCGCCGTTCTACCTCGTGGGTCAGGCACGGCGGTGGGACCGACCGTCCGGCACGGCCGGCCCGGCCGCCCGCAAGCCCCGCCGGGCAGGCGTCAGCTCGTTCGGGTTCGGCGGGATGAACGCCCATGTGATCGTCGAGGAGGCGCCGGCCACCGCCGCCGTACCCGCGGCGGCGGACGGACCCCAGCTCTTCGTCCTCAGCGCCCGTGACGAGGACCGGCTGCGTGCCTGCGCCCAGCGGCTGCTCGACCACCTGCGGCGGATGGAGCGCGAGGGCACCCTGGCGCACGCCCGCCCTGCGGACACCGCGTACACCCTGCAGACCGGCCGCCGGGCGCTGCCCGTCCGCCTGGCCGCCGCAGCCGAGAGCCATGGTGAGCTGACCCGGCTCCTGCGCGCTCACCTCGACGGCACCTCCGACCCCGCGCTGTGGACCGGGACGGTCACCGCGCAGCCGGACACCGCCCGTCCCGACGCAGAGGAACTCGCCCACGCCGCCGAGCGGGCACAGAGCGGTGACCCGGCCCGGCTGGCCGCCTTGTGGGTCCGGGGTGCCCGGCCCGACTGGGCTGCTCTGCACCAGGGCCGCCCGCGGTACCGGGTGTCGCTGCCGGGCTACCCGTTCGCCCCCGAGAGCCACTGGCTCCCGAAGCCGGCGAACCCCGCTCCGGCACAGGACCCCGTGCAGGCCGCCCCGCGCGTCCGGGCCGTCACGACGTCCGTTCCCGACCTGCCGGTCACCACGCCCGCGCCCCGTCGCGCTCCGGATCCGACCGCCCCGGCCCCCGCACGAGCCACCGCCCCGGCGGCCCACGCGGTGACTCCGCGGACGGCCACCCCGGCTCCCGCCCCGCACTCCTCCGACAGCGACCCGCTGGCTGCGCTGCGGCGCCACGTGCGCGAGGCCGTCGCCGACGGCATCGGGATCAGCCCCGAACAGGTCGTACCCGCACGCGAGTTCTCGGCATACGGAGTCGACTCCATCGGAGCGATGCGGATCATGCAGCAGATCCAGGCCCGGTACGGCGACCACATCCCGATGGCGGCCATCCTGGAGCACCCCAGCGTCGACCGCCTGACCGCCCACCTGAACGAGAACTACGTCCTGCCGGACGTAGTGCCGGACGCAGTGCCGGGTGACGTCGCCGCAGCCCCTGCCCAGGCACGTCCCGAGACCGCCATCCGCCTGATCCCCTTCGGTGACGGTGGTGACGGTACCGGCGGGACACCCTCGTACTGCCTGTTCGGTGACACCGGAGAGCTGACCTGGCTCACCCACCTGCATGCCCGCCTCGCCGAGGACGGGCCGGTCTTCGGGCTGGAGGCGCCCGGCTTCGCGGAGGACGCGGATCCGGCCGGGGGCATCGCCGAACTGGGCGAGCGGTGCGCCGCCGTCATCGCCGGCCATCACACCGGTGGTCCGTGCCGCGTCATCGGCCACGGGCTGGCCGGCCTCGTCGCGGGGGAGACCGTACGCAACCTGGTGTCGCGCGGTGTGGAGGTGGCCGGACTGCTCCTCCTCGGCACCCCGGAGCCGGGTGACGACACTCTCCCGGCCGAACCCGTCGCCGTCTCGGTCGTCGAGGCCGCCTCACGGTTCGCCGCGGCCTGGGGCGCCGGACACCCCGTGACCGGCGTGCCCGACGGGGGTCTGGAGGAGCAGGTGGACGCGGCGGTGCGAGAGCTCGCGGACCGCGCCCCGATGTCCGCTCCCGACCTGCGTCGCTGGCTGCACACCGCCGTGCGCTGGCGGAGCGCCCTGGCCCACGGGGCCGCGGCGTACCGGCCGCTGCCAGTGACGGGGGAGGCGCTGGTGATTCGTCCGGCCGAGCCGGCGGCCGGGGCGGGCGCCGCCCGCGGCGACTTCGGCCGGTGGATCGCACCGCCGCCGGTGGTCCGCGAACTCGACTGCGCTGCCTGGGCGTTGACCGCAGCGGGTCCGTCCGCGCGGATCGCCGACCTGCTGGCCGGCAGCCCCGCCTCCTCCGCATCCGTCCCGTCGCCGTCCCCGTCCGCGGTGGCCGTCTCCCCCGTGGTGCCCATCAACCGGCACGGCAACGGGCGCCGGTCCGTCTGGGCGCACAACCTGTACGGCGAGGTCAGCTACGCCATCTACCTTTCCCGCCACCTCGGCATGCGCCAGCCCGTGATCGGCCTGGAACAGCTCGGCTCCGGTGCCGGGTCCGGCGACGCACGCCCGAAGGAGTACTCCTCCGTGGAGGACATGGCCGCGCACTACGTATCCGAGCTGCGTACCGGCTTTCCGCGCGAGCCCTACCTCCTCGGCGGCTGCTCCTTCGGCGGCGTCCTCGCGTACGAGATGGCCCGCCAGCTCCAGGCACAGGGCGAGGAGGTCTCCCACCTCATCGCCATCGACCCGATCATGCCGGGCACCGAGGCGTGGGACAGCGTCGACTGGGGCACGGTGACCGCCGTCGAGGCCGAGGCCTTCTCCCTGGTGATGCTCGGCAACGCCATGTGTCAGCGCTGGGGTGTGAGCGAGCAGATCGGCCTCGCCTCACTGACCGGCTTCGACCTCGACAAGCAACTGGACCTCGTGGCCCGGCACATCCACGAGCGTTCCCCGGCGCGGCCCGACGAAGAGATGATCAAGCGGCAGATCCTGGTCCGCCACGAACTGATGCTCCGCAACGGCGACCTGCTCCAGGCGTACCGCCCGCGCCCCCTGCTCACGCCCGTGCCCACCACCCTCTTCCACGCGACGGAGGGCTTCCTGGCCGCGGGGAACACCAACGGCCTGCCGGCCGTGCCCCGGACCAGCACCGACACGTCGAACGGCTTCGCCGGCTTCGTCGGGGACCGGCTCGTGATCCACGAACTGCGCGCGGACCACCACACCATCGCGCACAACGAGAACCTGGCACGCATCGCACGGATGCTGATGCCCCTGCTGGACAGGAGCGGCTTCCCGGCCAGCCTCTTCCCCGCGTCGCTCTACCCCTCCAGCCCGAACGGCAGCAGGTGAGGCAGGCATGGACTTCAGCGTCTACTTCTTCTCCGCGAACGACCGGCACGACTTCGGCGAGCGCTACCGGTTCGTCCTCGACGTTGCGCGGTTCATCGACAGCCGCGGATTCACCGCCATCTGGACCCCCGAGCGCCACTTCCAGGAGTTCGGCGGCAGTTTCCCCAACCCGGCCGTCCTGTCCGCGGCACTGGCCGTATCGACGCGCCACCTCCAGCTCCGGGCCGGCAGCGTCGTACTGCCCCACCACCACCCGGTCCGGGTGGCGGAGGAATGGGCGCTCGTCGACCAGCTCTCCGGCGGCCGCACCGGGATCTGTGTCGCCACGGGCTGGCACCAGGGCGACTTCGTCTTCTACCCGGAGAACTACGACACGCGCAGGGAGTACACCCTCCGGCACGTCGAGACCCTGCGCTCGCTGTGGCGGGGCGCGCCGGTCGCCTTCCCCGGCCCCGGCGGACGCGAGCTGAGCGCCCGCACCTACCCGCGGCCCGTACAACCCGAGCTCCCCCTCTGGCTGGTCCACACCTCGAACCCGCAGACCTGGGCGGACGCCGGCCGGCTCGGCCTCAACGTGCTCTCCCTCCTCACCAGCTGGGAGAAGCTCGCAGAGGACATCGCCCGCTACCGCGCGGCCCGCGCCGAGGCCGGCCACGACCCGGCCGCCGGGATCGTCACGATCGGCATGCACACCTACATCGGCGACGACGAGGACCGGGTGTGGGAGACCGTACGCGGCCCCGTGAAGAACTACCTCTCCTCCTTCATGGCCCAGCAGCGGACCGACGACAAGGTCCGCGGCAGCGCCCGAGGCGCCGACGCCGAGGAACAGGACAAGCTCGCCGAGCTCATGGCGGAGGACTACTACCAGCGGCGCTCCCTGCTCGGCACACCGGACAAGTGCGCGGCGACGGTGGAACGGCTGCGTGACTCGGGAGTGGACGAGGTGGCCTGCCTCGTCGACTTCGGCCTGCCGTTCGACACGGTGACCGCGGCGCTCCCGGCCCTGGACGCACTGCGCCGCCGCTTCGCTCCCGCCCCGACCACCACGCGGGCCACCGCGTCGGCCACCGTGCCGGACCCCACGGCCACCCGTGCCCCGGTCCCGGCGACCGCGCCCCCCATGACCTGGTACTACGACCGCGGCTGAAGCCCATGTCCGGTACCGGCACGGCACCATCCATCCCTCACCGCCCCCGGGCAGCAAGGAGAAGCACCGCCATGACCGCCACCCCGCAGTCCAACACCGAGGAAGTCGCCGAACTCTACGACGAGTTCAGCGAGTTCCACGCCCGGATCTGCGACAGCAACCTGCACGTCGGCTACTGGCCGGAAGGGGACGAGACCTCCTCCTTCCAGGAGGCCACGGCCCGCCTCTCGGAACTCATGGTCCGCCGGCTGGAACCGCGTACCGGACAGCGCGTCCTCGACATCGGCTGCGGCATCGGCCAGCCCGCCTTCCACCTCGCCCAGGCGGCGGAGGCCGACATCGTCGGAATCACCGTCAGCAAGCGGCAGCTCGAGCGGGCGACGGACCGGGCACGGGAACTCGGACTCGCCGGACGTGTGCAGTTCGAGCGCGCGGACGCCATGAATCTCCCGTACGCCGACCGGTCCTTCGACGCGGCCTGGCTCTTCGAATCCCTCATCCACATGCCGGACAAGCCCAAGGCCCTGCGGGAGGCCGCCCGGGTGCTGCGCCCCGGTGCCCGGCTCGCGATAGCGGACATGTTCCACGAGCCGGGACAGGACTGGTCGCAGATCCACCCCCTGGTCACCGCGACCACCCTCGACGCGTATGCGCCCATGCTGGAGGAGGCCGGCTTCCGGGTGCTCGACATCGAGGACGTGACCCCGCGCATCCTCGTCCCCGAGCAGGTACGTGTCAGCCTTCGCGCCCAGATGCTGGAGCACCGCGACGAATGGGTCCGGATCGCCGGCGAGGACGTGGTGAAGGCGATGCTCGACCCCGAGCTCAACACCTTCTACACGCCCGGCCTCGGCTATGTGCTGATCACCGCCGAACGGCGCTGACCCGAGGACAGCCCCCGATAGGACGAGGCCCCGCCGGCTTGCCAGCGGGGCCTCGTGCGTGCGGAGAGTGCGCGGCGTCAGGGGATCAGGCTGCGCAGCAGCTCCGGTGCCAGGTGCCCGAGCAGGCGGGCCCGCTCGGGCTGGAGGAAGAAATGCCCGCCGGGCAGCAGGGTGACACCGGAACCGGCGCCGGTCAGCGCACCCCACGCCGCGAGCCCCTCGGCACTGGTCTCCCGGTCCTCCGTGCCGCCGTAGGCCAGCACCGGGCAGGGCAGCAGCCGACCGGCGGGGAACTCGTACGTCTCCAGCATCGTCACGTCGGCGCGCAGGACCGGCAGGTACACAGCCCGCAGCTGGGGATCCTCCCGGATCACCGGCGGGATCGCCCCGTACCGGGAGTCCAGTGCCTCCAGGAACTCCAGGTCGGGCAGCCGGTGCACGGACGTGCGCGGGCGACGGCGCGCCGAGGGCGCGTTGCTCGCGGAGACGGCGAGCAACGCGGGGTGCAGATCCCACTTCCGGCCGAGCTCATGGGCGATCTCGTAGGCGAGCCAGGCCCCGAGGCTGTGCCCGAAGAGGGCGAACGGCTCGTCGCCGAGCAGGCCGGCCAGTGCCTCGGCCGCTTCGGCGGCCACCGCCCGCAGATCCGTGCCGAGGGGTTCCCGGATCCGGGCGTCCCGTCCGGGCAGCCGCAGCGCCCACGGTTCGACCGCGGGCGGCAGGACGTCTCCCCAGCCGTGGAACGCGGCAGCGCTTCCGCCGGCGTAGGGCACACAGATCAGCCGCATGCGGCCGGCCCGCTCCCGGGGCGGCCGCAGGACCCACCTGTCCGCTAGGCGCTCCATGACGGCGCCTCAAGGCCACGGCGGGCCGGCGCCGGCGCTTCCAGCCCGTAGTCGCGCAGCGCGAACAGCCGCGTGGTCAGCCGCATACAGGGCTGGATCAAGGTGTCGACGAACACCAGGAAGCACACCGTGCCGAGCCCCACCGGCCCGCCCATCAGCCACCCGCTGCCGAGCAGCACCAGCTCCAGGCTCCCCTTGGCCGCCCAGAAGGGCCACCTCCACCGCTGCGTCATCGTGATGGCGACCAGGTCCATGGCGCGGATCCCCAGACCGCTCATGATGATCAAGGCCGATCCGTAGGTGCACAGCAGCACACCGATGAGCATCAGAACGGCCCGGTGCACCGGCAGGAGCCCCGCCGCGTCAACGGCCCGCAGGATGTCGATCAGGCTTCCGCAGAGGAAGAAGGTGACGAACGGGGAGACGACCGGGCGGCGCCGGTTCCACCATGCCCACACCGCGATGCACACCACGGCGACCAGGGCCTGCGCGATGCCGATCGTGGCGGTCACGTGGCGGAGCAGCCCCAGGGCGAAGACATCGAGCGGGTCGGTGCCGAGATCGGACCGGATGAAGCAGGCGGCGCCCGCCGAGAAGACCAGACAGCCGGTCAGGTACACCACGGACCTGCTGCGGAGGCCCGGCAGACGGGCCGGCAAGCCGGACCGCTTCCAACGAGGCTGGGACATTGCTCCCGCACTCCCTTCGGGGTCGGCGCGCACCGGCGCCGCGCCGCGCCGCGGCGGGAGCGGTGACGGTCGCGGACGTGTGTCGGCACGAGCCTCGCCCACCGCGCGAGCGCCCACCCCGGTGGAACCCCCAGCACGGACCCCAGACCGCTGTCGCGAACCCGGTCACCGGCCACCCGGCGCCCTATCGTGAGTCGTCGTGGAAGCGGGAACGGGAAAGCGGGAACGGGGAACGTGATCGAGCGGATCGTGCCGGTCACGGTCGTCACCGACGCGGTGTACGGAGACCAGGTGTGGGACGCGGAAGCGGCGCTGTTCCCCGCCGAGGCGCAGGGCGTGGCCACCGCGACGGAGGCCCGCCGGCGCGAGTTCGCCACCGTGCGGATGTGCGCACGCAGAGCGCTCGGAGGCCTCGGCCTGCCACCCGTGCCCTTGGTCCGCGGCAGGCGCGGAGCCCCCGAATGGCCGTCCGGTGTCGTCGGCAGCCTCACCCACTGCCCCGGCTACCGGGCGGCCGCCGTGGCGACCGCACGGGACGTGGCTTCCCTGGGCATCGACGCCGAACCCAACGTGCCCCTCCCGGCAGGGGTGCTTGCCGCGATCGCCACTGCCGCCGAACTCCGCGAGATCCTCGACTTCGGGACCAGGAGTCCCGAAGTGTGCTGGGACCGGCTGCTGTTCAGCATCAAGGAGAGCGTCTTCAAGACCTGGTACCCGCTGACCGGCCGGGAACTGGAGTTCCAGCAGGCCGACATCACCCTGGACCCCGCCGGTGGAACCTTCCGGGCCCGCCTGCTCGTCCCCGCGCCCGAGCTCGAAGCCCTGGCCTGCGGCCTGCATGACGGCGCCTTCCCCGGCCGCTGGCTCGTCCGGTACGGCCTGATCCTCACCTCCGTCGTCCTGCCGGGAGCCGGTGCCCGCGACTCGGGCGGCCGGCCGTCCTGAAGGCTCCCCGCCGTCCTCACCTGGGCGGGTACGCGCTGTTCACGGTCCCCATCGGAACGCATGCGGCCGCCCTCGACAAGATCCGGCACTCGGCCTTGACACGCCTCTGACGTGGGGGAGTCGCCGATGCGTCAACAACACGTCAGAGGTCACGGCAGAGGCGGAAGGAGAACGTCAAGATTGTTCCCGTGGGTGCGAATCCGGCCGCATGCTGACTCCCGTGACGCCTTGGCGGCAGGCCGTGGAGAAAGCGTCCGACGGGTGTGCCTTGCACATGTCCGTACGGAGGCGGGCCGGACCGTGGGAGGCCGGCCACTCGCCGACGCCGACAGGCTGTCACATCAAGCCGGAGGCCGTGCTGTTTTCGGTGAGGCGGTACCGGAGCAGCGCGGCCCCTGCGCGATTTTCCGGCTCGAGGACCGCCCGTGCCGCGGCGGGGGCCGACCGGGCATGCCACTGACCTCCGCGCCCCTCAGCCGCGGCCGGTATGAATCCAGGGCGTCCCGTAATGGGTGGTGGCGCCCGAGGCACCGACGCGACGGCGCGGGCGCGGCGAGGAGCAGACCGGCAACCGCTTCGCGACGGTGACAACGTACTGGTCAGCTACGATCCGGCCGACCCGCGCAGTGTCGTCGTCCAGGGCCGCGAACGCTTCGGCTTCGAACGGGCCTTCGCCGTCGGGGGCACGCTGATCGTGCTGCTCTCGACGGCTCTCCTCGCCGTCGTGGTCGCAGGCCGGTGACCTGGCGAGCCGTTGGCACGGAACTCCTGGTCAGGGGCCGGGTGTCACTGGCACGTCAAAACGGCGAGAAGATCCCGTTCGGAATCGCCCAGGTCGGCTGCCGGGCGTCGAGAATCGGCTCTCAAGGGAGTTGATGTCGGTGACCGCACAGGCGATGAGTCGGACGGTGAAGGGTGCGCGGACGGCGTCCCCTCGGCTGTACTCGGCGAACGGAGCGCCACCCCCGAGGCGCATCGTCACCATCGACGACACCGTCGGCGTCGCCTCCGTACACCGTCTGATCGGTGAGGGCAACGCCGTCCTGTGGCGCGGCGACTATCCCGGTGCGCGCAGTCTCCTCGCCGCTCTGGGCCGCCGCGTCGAGCGCCGGGGTCCGGCCGTCGGCCTGTCCCCGGCCGAGACGTTCCGGTTGCACCGCGAGGAACAGTCGCGCCGGGCACGGCTGCTGGGCCGGCTGCTCATTCCGTACGAGAGCGACTGGAGGATCCCGCTGCGGCGCGCGCCCTGGGTACAGGAGGCCTGTACCCAGGCGTACGGCCCGTGCGCAGGGCCCGGCGTCGGCTCGCTGCGGGAACTGCTGGGCGTGATCGGCGCGTACGAGTGGCGCAAGAAGGGGGTGGAGGTCCCCGCACTCGGCGGTGGCCGCATCCACCCGCACTACGGCGTCTTCTCCCCGGTCCGTGGCGAGTACGTCGACCTGGTGGCCGAGACAACGCTGCCTTCGGGCGACAGGGCCTTCGACATCGGCACCGGCACCGGCGTACTGTCCGTGGTCCTGGCCCGGCGCGGGCTGCGCCGGGTCATCGCCACCGACCACGAACCGCGCGCCGTGGCCTGTGCCCGCGACAACGCCTCACGTCTCGGTCTGGCGGACACGATCGACGTACGACACGCCGACCTCTTCCCGGAAGGCCGCGCCCACCTGATCGTCTGCAACCCGCCCTGGCTCCCCGGCCGCCCCCGCACGCTGCTCGACCAGGCGGTGTACGACCAGGACAGCCGGACCCTGCAGCGCTTCCTCACGGGGCTCCCGGACCATCTGGAGCCGGGCGGCGAAGGCTGGCTGATCCTCTCGGATCTGCCCGAACGCCTCGGACTGCGTGAGCGCACCGAGCTGGCGGACACGATCACGGCGGCGGGCCTGCGCGTGCTGTCCCGCAAGGCCACCAGACCTCGCCACCGCCGTGCGAAGGACCCGTCGGATCCCTTGCACGACTTCCGCGCGGCAGAGGTCACGTCGCTGTGGCGGCTCGGAGTGGCGTGAGCCCCACCGCCCCTGCGGGGCGGCTTCTCCCGAGGGGCACCGCAAGGTAGCCGGAGGACTCGCCTCTGACCTGCGGCTTTGCCGAGTGTGCATGATGGGTGTTACGTGCGTTACAGGTGATATCTTGACGCATACCTGACGCACGTTTGACGCACGGGCGGCGCAGTTTCTGATGGGTCGTCATGCGCGGTTCTGCTGCAGACGGAGGAGCCCGCAGTCGGGTGTCGGCCGGCCCTTCGAAGGGGTGAGGAGGCGGGCTGGCGAGTCGGTGGCCGACCTCCTGGTTCGCCTTTCCGCGGTGACGTTCCGTGACGCCGGGCGAGGCATCGGGCGGACGTCGACCGTGCAGGGCGCGGGTGCTGCAAGGCGTGCTCCTTCGCCGACGCTAAGGTATGGCGCCGTACTCGGCGGATCTATCCCCTGGAGAGGTGGGCATGGGGCTCATGGACGCGGATCACGCGGAGCTGGTTGTCGCGGCGCAGGCCGGCGACGATCGCGCGCGCGAGAAGCTGCTCGCCGCGTACCTGCCGTTGCTCTACAACATCGTCGGGCGAGCGCTGAGCGGACATGCCGACGTCGACGACGTCGTTCAGGAGACCCTGCTGCGCGTGGTGCGCGACCTGCCTGCCCTGCGTGCCCCGGAGAGCTTCCGGTCCTGGCTGGTGTCCATCACGCTCCGCCAGATCAACAACCACTGGCACCGGCGACGCACGCTCGATGACCGGATCACGGTCATCGACGAGGCGCTCGAGGTACCGAACGTCGGCGGCGCGCTCGAGGATGTGACGATCCTGCGTCTGCACATGTCGGACGAACGCCGGCATGCGGTCGAAGCCGGCCGGTGGCTCGACCCGGATCATCGGGTGCTGCTGTCGCTGTGGTGGCAGGAATGCGCCGGCTTGCTGAGCCGTCAGGACATCGCCGACGCGATGGGGCTCAGTGTCGCCCACACCGCAGTACGCCTGCAGCGCATGCGCGAGCAACTGGAACTGAGCCGGACGATCGTCACCGCGCTGGAGGCGGACCCGCGCTGTCCGGGGCTGAACGAGACCGTCGTCGGCTGGGAGGGTGCGCGTACATCCGTGTGGCGCAAGCGGATCGCGCGGCACATCCGCGACTGCCCGATCTGCACGGTGTCGACGACAGAACGGATTCCGGCCGAACTGCTGCTCCTCAGCCTCACGCCGCTGGCCGTCCCGGCCGCACTCGTCGCCGCGCTGACCGCCAAGGGCCTGCTGTCGGGTACGGCCGCGAGCGCTGCCGGGCTGGCCACGGCACACGTCGCCGCCGGCACGGCGGCGGGGGGAGGCGGTCTGCACGGCTCGCTGCTCGGCAAACTCCACGCGGTGACCGCCCATCCGGTGGCGAGCCTCGCCACCGGCGCGATACTCGTCGCCGGGACCGCCACCTACGCGGCCTGGCCCGAACCGGCGCCGCGGGTGCCCGGCGTGAGCGCCGCTCCCACGGTCGCCGCTTCCGCGAGCGGTACTCCCACGGTCGGTACCCCCACGCCGATCCCGTCGCCCACCACCCCGCCGGCCACACCGTCCCCGGTGGGTCCGACCGCCGTCACCGGCACTGTTCCGCTGGGCGCGCAGTCGCTGGAGTCCGTGGACCGGCCCGGCCTGTTCGTCACGTACGACGGCGACTTCGCGGCGCTCGGCCAGGTTTCCGCGTCAAGCGGCGAGCGGGCACGGCAACGGGTCACCTTCACGGTCGTCAGGGGACTGGCCGACACAGGGTGTGTCACCTTCCGCGCCGCGGACGGCCGGTATCTTCGCCACCATTACCTGCGGCTACGGCTGAGCACCGACGACGGCAGCGAACTGTTCCGGGAAGACGCCACCTTCTGCCCGCGCCCCGGGGCGGTCGCCGGGTCGGTGACCCTGCACGCGCACAACTATCCCGGTTCGGTCATCCGCCACCGCGACGGCGGCATCTGGCTCGACGGCTCCGACGGCACGAGGGCCTTCGCCGGCCAGGCTTCCTTCACCATGCGCGGGCCCGCGGCTTGAGGACCGCTCCTCGATCAGCGGGGGCCCGGCCGTCTCGGTGACGGCGGGTGATCCCGCGGTACGGTCCCGCACCGTGCCCTCTCCACCCGGCGGTGAGCCGGGTCCCGCACCCCAACCCGGCTCCGATGCCATGGTGTCGACGGCTGCCTCGCCGTGAGCGGATTCCTTCGCCGATGAGCGGTGCGGTGCGCCGTTTCCCGGGACGACCAGATCGCGGGGCCTGGCATAACGCTTTCCTGCTGCGAGATGCATCACCGAGCAATCGTCCTGGACGGCGCGGGTTTTCCGTTACGAGACCGCGAGTCCTCAAGCCTCCACTTCAGGGGTGCCTTCCCGCCGCCGCTCGCCTCGACGTGACGGCGTAGCGGGTTTCCCGGCTTCCCCGTTGACCTGTCCCCTGAAGAAAGCCACTCCCATGACACGACACTCCGCGGCAGATCGGGCCGCCCTGGTCGGCGCGCGCACGATCACGGCACCCGGGATGACAACCGACTCCCGAGGAGAATCATGAAGGGCCTGCACCGGCTCCGCCGACGTCGCCGGACACTGGCGACAGGACTGACGGCCGCGGCGCTGGTGGCCGGTGTCGTGACGCTCCTCCCCAGCTCCGCCGGAGCCGCGGGCCTGGGTACCCAGGCGGTCTCGTCGGGCAGGTACTTCGGCACCGCTGTAGCCGCCGGCCGGCTCGGCGACCCGGCGTACACCGCGATCGCGGACCGGGAGTTCAACATGATCACCCCGGAGAACGAGATGAAGTGGGACGCCATCGAACCGTCCCGCGGCAATTTCAACTTCGGCCCCGCCGACCGGATCGTCAACCGTGCCTCGGCGCACGGCCAGCGAATGCGCGGACACACCCTGGTCTGGCACTCGCAGCTCCCGTCCTGGGTCAGCTCCATCGGCGACGCGAACACGCTGCGCGGCGTGATGAACCACCACATCACGACGCAGATGACCCACTACAAGGGCAAGATCTACGCCTGGGACGTGGTCAACGAGGCCTTCGCCGACGGTGGCAGCGGCCAACTCCGCGACTCGGTCTTCCAGAAGGTGCTCGGCAACGGTTTCATCGAGGAGGCGTTCCGCACCGCCCGGGCGGCCGACCCCTCGTCCAAGCTCTGCTACAACGACTACAACATCGAGAACTGGTCGGACGCCAAGACCCAGGGCGTCCACCGCATGGTCAAGGACTTCAAGTCCCGCGGCGTGCCCATCGACTGCGTCGGCTTCCAGAGCCACTTCGGGGCGGGCGGCCCGCCGGCGAGCTTCAGGACCACCCTGGCCAATTTCGCCGCCCTCGGCGTCGATGTACAGATCACCGAGCTGGACATCGCCCAGGCGTCACCCACCCACTACGCGAACACGGTCAGCGCCTGCCTGTCCGTGGCACGGTGCACCGGTATCACGGTGTGGGGCGTCCGTGACAGCGATTCCTGGCGCGGCGGCGAGAATCCCCTGCTGTTCGACAACAGCGGCAAGCCCAAGCCCGCGTACACCGCCGTCACGCGTGCGTTCAACTCCGGCTCAGGTACCTCTCCGGTCGACCCGGCCGGCAGCACCGGGGAGATCAAGGGCGTGGCCTCCGGGCGCTGTATCGACATCCCCGGCTCCGCCACGGCCAACGGCACCCAGGCGCAACTGCGGGACTGCGACGGACAGCCCAACCAGCGCTGGACCCACACCGCCGCCAAGCAGCTGAAGGTCCACGGGAACAAGTGCCTGGACGCCAAGAGCAAGGGCACCTCCAACGGCACCCCGGTGGTCATCTGGGACTGCAACGGCGGTGCCAACCAGCAGTGGAGCATCAACACCGACGGCACGATCACCGGCGTCCAGTCCGGGCTGTGCCTCGACGCCGTCGGCGCGGCCACCGCGAACGGCACCAGGATCCAGCTGTACACCTGCGCGTCCGTCGGCAACCAGAAGTGGACAGCCCCGTCCAGCACGGGCGGCGGCACATGTGCTCTTCCGTCGACGTACAGGTGGAGTTCGACCGGTCCCCTCGCGCAGCCGTCGAACGGGTGGGCCGCGCTGAAGGACTTCACCCATGTGACGCTGGGCGGCAAGCACCTCGTCTACGCGTCGAGCGCGTCGGGAACCTCCTACGGCTCGATGGCCTTCAGCCCCTTCACGAACTGGCCCGACATGGCGGCGGCCGGGCAGACCAGGATGAACCAGAACGCGGTGGCGCCCACGCTGTTCTACTTCGCGCCCAAGAAGATCTGGGTGCTGGCGTACCAGTGGGGTGCGTCGCCCTTCAGTTACCGCACGTCGAGCGACCCCACCAACCCCCATGGCTGGTCCGCGCCGCAGCCGCTGTTCACCGGCAGCATCCCCCGCACCGAATCCGGCACCGGCCCGATCGACCAGACGCTGATCGCCGACGACCGGAACATGTACCTCTTCTTCGCCGGCGACAACGGCAAGATCTACCGGGCGAGCATGCCGATCGGGAACTTCCCGGGCAGCTTCGGCTCGGCGTACACGACGGTCATGAGCGACACCGCGAAGAACCTGTTCGAGGCGCCGCAGGTCTACAAGGTCCAGGGCCAGAACCAGTACCTCATGATCGTCGAAGCCCGGGGTGCGCACGAGCAGCGCTACTTCCGCTCCTTCACGGCCACCAGCCTGAACGGCTCGTGGACCCCGCAGGCCGCCGACGAAAGCAACCCCTTCGCGGGCAAGGCCAACAGCGGTGCCACCTGGACCAACGACATCAGCCACGGTGATCTGATCCGCACCAACCCCGATCAGACCATGACCATCGACCCCTGCAACCTGCAGTTCCTCTACCAGGGCAAGTCCCCGCAGGCGGGCGGCCCCTACGACCAGCTGCCGTACCGGCCGGGCGTCCTGACCCTGCAGCGCTGACCGCCCGACCCACGGTTGCACAAGGAGAAACACCCCCCCATGAACAACCCCACGAACGGCCGGCGTCGCGGACGTCACCGCCGTCGCAGGACCGCCACCGCCCTGCTGCTCGGTGTGCCCGCCATCGTCGTGCCGTACCTCCTGTTCGTGCAGGACGACTCGCAGGCCGCGACGGTCGACGGCAAGGCCTACTACCGGCTGGTCTCCGTACGCAGCGGCAAGGCGCTCGACGTCAACGCCTTCTCCACCGCCGACGGCACGCGTATCCAGCAGTGGACCGACCAGAACACCGCCAACCAGCAGTGGATGCTGAGGTCCACCGGCGACGGCTACTACGAGCTGGTGAACCGCAACAGCGGCAAAGTGCTCGGCATAGCCGGCGGCTCGACCGCACAGGCGGCTGCCGCCGAGCAGCAGACCGACAGCTCCTCCGCCTCCCAGGAGTGGCGGATCGACACGGTGAGCGGTTCCGACGCCGTCACCTTCACCTCCCGCAGGAGCGGCCAGGTCCTGGACGTCTCCGGAGGCTCCACGGCCGACGGCGCGGCAGTCATCCAGTACCGCGGCCATGGCAGCACCAACCAGCAGTGGAAGCTGGTGAAGGTGGCCGCTGCCCCGTCAGCGGCGGCCGGCCCGTACACATGGCGGAACGCCCAGGTGGTCGGCGGCGGATACGTCACCGGTCTGGTGTTCAACCCGCGGGAGAAGGGGCTGCTGTACGCACGAACCGACATGGGCGGCGCCTACCGCTGGGACACCGGCGCCGAGCAGTGGATCCCGCTGACCGACTGGCTCGGCGAGAAGGACTGGAACCTGCTGGGCATCGACGCGCTGGCCACCGATCCCGTGGACCCGAACCGCCTCTACCTCGCGGCGGGCACGTACACCAACGAATGGGCCGGCAACGGCGCGATCCTGCGCTCCACCGACCGGGGCCGCACCTTCCAGCGCACTGATCTGCCGTTCAAGCTGGGCGGCAACGAGGACGGCCGCGGGGCGGGCGAGCGGCTCGTGATCGACCCCTCGGACCACCGCACCCTGCTGCTCGGCACCCGCAAGAACGGCCTGTGGCGCAGCACCGACCACGGGGCGACCTGGCGGCAGGTCTCCACGTTCCCCGTCAAGGACGGGGCGGGCAGCGGCGCGGGCATCTCCTTCGTGACGTACGGTCCGGCCGGCAGCAAGACGATCTACGTCGGCGTCGCCGACCGGTCCACCTCCCTGTACCGCTCCACCGACGGCGGCAGCACCTGGCAGGCCGTCCCCGGCCAACCCACCGGCCAGATGCCGCAGCACGGGGTGGTCTCCGGTGACGGCTCGCTGTACCTGACGTACACCAACGCCCTCGGGCCCAACGGCGTGACGGCGGGCTCGGTGTGGAAGTACACGCCGCAGGGCGGGACGTGGAAGAACATCTCCCCCTCGCAGGGCGGCTACGGGTTCTCCGGCCTGGCCGTCGATCCGAACAAGCCGTCCACGGTGATGGTCACCACTCTCGACCGCTGGTGGCCCGAGGACGAGATCTACCGCACCACCGACGGCGGCACGACCTGGAAGGCGCTGGGGGACAAGTCGGTGCGGAACGCCTCGGCCGCTCCGTACATCGGCACCCACACCGGGCACTGGATGACCGCCCTGGCCATCGACCCCTTCGACTCCGGGCACGTGCTGTACGGCACCGGCAACGGCATCTGGCGCAGCAAGGACGCCGACGCCACCGACAGCGGCGGCACCAGCCACTGGGCCGTGGGGGCGCGTGGCCTGGAGGAGACCGCGCTGATGGACGCGATCGCCCCGCCCGGCGGTGCCACCGTCATCACCGCCATGGGCGACCAGGGCGGTTTCCGCCACGACGACCTGACCAAGGTGCCCGCCGGGCGGCTGGGCAACCCGATGATGACCAACAGCACCGACATCGACTTCGCCCAGTCCAACCCCTCGGTCATGGTCCGTGTCGGCCGTGGTGGCGCGCAGGACGGTGCCTACTCCACCGACGGCGGCATCAGCTGGAACGGCTTCAAGGCGGAGCCGGTGGCCGGCGCCCAGGACGGGCGCGTCGCGCTCTCGGCGGACGGCTCGACCATCGTCTGGACCCAGGCCGGCCAGGCCCCGTACCGCTCGACCGACAAGGGGACGAGCTGGTCGAGGGTCGGTGGCCTGGGCACCGACGCCGCCGTCGTCGCCGACCGCTCGACGGCAAGGACGTTCTACTCCCTGTCCGGCGGCACGCTCCACGCCAGCACCGACGGCGGAGCGACCTTCACCGCCCGTGCCACCGGCCTTCCCGCCGATGGCCGGCTCACGGCCGTGCCCGGCGTCGCGGGGGACCTGTGGATCGCCGGCGGTGGTCAGGGGCTGCTGCACTCGACCGACGGCGGCCGCACCTTCACCCCGCTCACCACGGTGAAGTCCGCCTCCGCCCTCGGCTTCGGCAAGGCCGCACCCGGCGCCTCCTACCAGGCCCTCTACATGATCGGCACCGTCAAGGACGTCACCGGCGTCTTCCGCTCCACCGACAAGGGCGCCACCTGGCTCCGCGTCAACGACGACGCCCACCAGTGGGGCAGCATCGGCGGCGTCGGCGTCATCACCGGCGACCCCGACACCTTCGGTCGCGTGTACGTCGGCACGAACGGGCGTGGTCTCCAGTACGGCGACCCGTCCTGACCCCGACGCCGGAGCGGACGCACGTCTGATGCTTGAGCTGACGCGCGACCAGTAACAGAAGGCCGCCCCTCGACCTCGGTCGGAGGGCGGCTTTCGTTGCTTCGGTCACACTGTGTGCGGGCGGCTCCAGCCACATGGCGGGGGTGCACCCGACGATCGCCGGATGGCCGACGGTGCGCCCGGGCTCCCAGGCTGGTGGCATGACACGGCGTGCGTACGAGAAGGTGCCCGATGCGGCCCGCAGGCCCCCTGCCCGAAGCAGCGGGTCGTCGCAAGGAATCCTTGTGAACACCGCATCCGCCCCGGAGGCGACGGGTGCCGAGTCCCTGCGCGTCAGCGAGACGCTCAAGGCGCTGTACGGGTACGTCCGCCCGCACCGGTGGACCGTCGTACTCGGTCTGCTGCTGGCGCTGGTGGGGGCGGCCGGCGGGCTGCTGCAGCCGCTGGCCACGAAGGCGTTGGTCGACCGGCTCTCGTCCGGTGGCACGCTCACCACCGTCCTGCTGGCGCTGACCGTGCTGGTGCTGCTGAGCACGGTGGCCGAGGCATTCGGCGCCTATGTGCTGGAGCGGACGGCCGAGTCGGTCGTGCTGGCCGCGCGCCGCAGCCTGATCGGCCGGCTGCTGCGGCTGCGGCTGACGGCGGTGGACCGGATGCAGCCGGGCGATCTGATGTCGCGGGTCACCTCCGACACCACGCTGCTGCGGGCCGTGAGCACCCAGGCGGTGGTCAACGCAGCGACCGGGGCGCTGACGCTGGTGGCGGCGGTCGTGGTGATGGCCTTCCTGGACGCCGTCCTGCTCGGCGTCACCCTCGCCGTGGTCGTGGTCGTCGGTGCGGGCGCCGCCCTGGTGATGCCGAGGATCGGACAGGCCGCCGAGCGCTCCCAGGCCGCGGTCGGGGAGATGTCCACCGGCCTGGAGCGGGTCTTCGGCGCGTTCCGCACGGTGAAGGCGTCCGGAGCCGAGGAGCGGGAGACCGCCCGCGTCGAGGCGTCGGCCCGGCGGGCGTGGCGCCACGGCGTGCGCGGCGCGAAGTGGGAGGCGCTGCTGGGAACGGCGGACAACCTCGCCGTCCAGCTGGCGTTCCTGGCGGTCCTCGCGGCCGGCGGCGCACGGGTGGCGTCCGGGGACATCCCCGTCTCCACGCTCATCGCCTTCCTGCTGTACCTGTTCTACCTGATGGAGCCGGTGTACAAGCTGGTCGAAGCCGCCTCCGCCTACCAGGAGGGCGCGGCCGCGATCTCCCGTATCAAGGAGGTGGACCGCCTGGCGGCGGAGCCGCCCGCCACGTACAGGCCGGCGCGGATCGAGGTGCGTCCGGCGTCGGTCCGCTTCGAGGACGTGTCCTTCCGCTACGGGCCCGGACTGCCCGACATCCACCAGCGGGTGGACTTCGAGGTGCCGGGCGCCGGGATGACCGCCTTCGTCGGGCCTTCGGGCGCGGGCAAGTCGACGGTCTTCTCGCTCATCGAGCGGTTCTACGAGACGACCGGCGGGCGCATCCTGGTCGACGGCCAGGACATCCGGCAGTGGCCGCTGTCCGAACTGCGATCCGTCATCGGGTACGTCGAGCAGGACGCGCCGGTGCTGGCCGGCACGCTTCGGGAGAACCTGGTCTTCAGCGCGCCCGGCGCGACGGATGACGACATCCGCGCCGTCCTCGCCCGGACCAGGCTCGACACCCTCGTCGAGCGTCTTCCCCACGGCCTGGACACCCTGGTCGGACACCGCGGCTCGAAGCTGTCCGGCGGAGAGCGCCAGCGCGTCGCGATTGCCCGCACACTGCTGCGCAAGCCCCGGTTGCTGCTCCTGGACGAGGCGACCTCGCAGCTCGACGCGGTCAACGAGCTGGCGCTGCGGGACGTCATCGCCGAGACGGCGCGCGAGACCACCGTCCTGGTGGTGGCGCACCGCCTGTCCACGGTGACGGACGCGGACCGCATCGTCGTCATGGAGGCCGGCAGGGTCCGTGCGATCGGCACCCACGAGGAACTCGTGGACCAGGACGAGCTGTACGCACAGCTCGCCGCGACCCAGCTCCTGACCCCGGCGGGGCGCCCCGCCGGGTGAGAGGAGTGGCCCGAGAGCTGCCCCCGCCACATGGCGGGGGCAGCTCTGCTGGGTGGCGGAGTGGCACCGGACAGCCGTCGGACACCGGCGGACCGTACGAAGCGTGAGGCTCAGGTCAGCGCCGCATCACTGTGCGGTTCGCTCCTCCGTGCTCCGTCCACCACCTCACCTGGAGTCCCCGCGCCCCCCTCATGACCAAGGGCCAGCAGGTTCCGCTGCACACGGCGGACGGCCGTCGGCTCAACCTGATGCGGATGGGCATCGGCTGGCAGTCCGCTCCTTGCCCCGACCTCCTCCAGGCAGCCGAGGCGTGACCCGGTCGGCCCACGTGCTCAGCGGAGCTTCCCCGGGCTGACCGGGGAGGCGGGGACGGGGACGGGGGCGGTGAGCAGGCGGGCGAGGGGCGTCGAGCCGAGGCCGTGGAGCAGGACGCTGCCGAGCACGGTGATGGTCATGGCGTACAGGGCGGTGTCTGCGGAGGGGCCGTCCGGGAGGGCGTTGAAGGCGAGCAGGCCGAACACGATCGAGGTGGTGCCGCGTGGGCCGAGGGCTCCGATCATGAGCCGTTCACGCCGCGTGAAGTCCGAGCCGAGGAAGGCGAACAGGATCGGACCGACGCGTACGACGGTGAGCGCGGCGAGGCAGAGCATCAGGGTCGGCACGTCGACGCCCTCGCTCAGGGCGAGCACCGTGGCGTTGCCGAAGAAGAACCACATGCACATGGTCATGATCGAGCTGGTGTCCTCGACGAGGCGGAAGTCCGAGGCGTCGGGGACGTAGGACTCGTGTCGCCGGGCCGGGGTCTGCCGGACGTACCGGAAGGCGATGCCGCAGACGAACGCGGCGACGAAGCCGTTGCCGCCTGCCGCCACCGTCACGGTGTAGACGAGCAGCGGCGTGACCAGGACGAGGATGCGGCGGGATTGTCCGGTCATCCACTGCCTGCGGTCGGCCGTGGTCATCAGCCATGCGAGCAGGGAGCCGAGGGCGACGCCCACGGCCAGGGCCTTCACGGCGAAGGGCACGGCCGTGCCCAGCGCCTGCGCGGGGGTCTGTGCCTGCGCTGTCGAACCCGCCAGGATGAGGGCGAAGAGGAAGACGGGCGAGATGATGCCGTCGTTGTAGCCGCTCTCCACGTTGAGGACGTCGCGGACGCGTGCCGCGATGCGGGTGTCCCGTACGAGGGTCTCGGCCGGGGCGAAGTCGGTGGGGACGATGATGCACGCGATGATCAGCAGGATCACCGCGGGCAGGTCGGGGAGCATCAGCGAGCCGAGCAGGACGACGGCGGCCAGGCTCAGGGGCAGCGCCACCAGGAGGGTGCGGACGGTCGCGCCGGGATCATTGCCGAACAGCCGGCCGCCCGGCAGTTCCGTCGCGTCGACGAACAGCAGGACCGCCAGGATGACCTCGGCCACGTGCTGGGCGATCTCGGAGTTGAGGGTGACCGCGATCTGGCTGTGCGTGAACACCCCGGTGACGACGCCCGTGAGGACCAGCAGCACAGGGGCTCTGACATGCCCCCGCTCAAGCCCTCGGGCGAAGAGCGCCCACCCGGCTGTCACTGCGGTGATCACGATCAGGACGAAGGTCATGTGAATTCCGGTTCCGGGGCGACAACACGTACGAAGCAAGAAGGGCCGGCCTTGCCGCGCGAGAAGCACGCTCCACAGGGCCTCGTGAGCCCGGCCGGAGCGCCGCCGTATCCGACCCTAGGATCCACCGTCCGTGGACGGCGGCGTCGAGCGCTCCTGTCCGAGCTGCTCGGGCCTGAGCGGGCCGTCGGGGCCATCCGGGCCGGGGCGGGCTATGAGGGACCGCCCGCCCCGGCCGGTGTCATCGCACGTACTTCGCCGGCTTGGTGACGGCGTTGAGCAATGCCTCCAGCGGTCCGCGGCGGAAGAATCGGGACCAGAGCGCGGCGAACACGATCGCCCCGAGGATGAACGTGAGCACGGGGATCCAGGACGTCTGGGTGCTCTCGCCTGCCGATACGCCGAGCGTGGACTGGGCGAGGAAGTGGCCGACGTAGGCCGTCAGGGACATGGTGCCCACGGCGATGACCGGCTTCGCCAGGCTGTCCAGGCGCGGCAGGCGGTCCATGAGCACCGTCGCGCCGACGATCACGAGGATGGCGACGCCGAGGCTGCCGATGATGTCGAAGGTGGTGCCGCTGTGCGGTCCGGCGGACAGCAGTTCCGAGGCCGCCCGCTGGGGGGCCTCGAACGATCCGCCGTCGAAGGACGACGCCTTCTCGAACCCGGCGGACGACTTTCCGCCCTCCGCCGTGCTCCGCAGAGCGTCCTTGCCCGCCAGGAGCAGGGACAGGCCGTACGCGCCGGCGGTCAGGGCGGCGCCGAGCGCGGCCAGGCGACGCTGGACGGGGACGGCCGACAGGTCGAGGCGGGCCAGCGCCATGCCGGCGACGACGAACGACATCCAGGTGATCGTCGGGTAGAAGCCGGTGAGCAGCAGGTCGAGGACGCCGACCTCGCTGATCTTCTTGAGCGGGTCGTAGGCGTCGATGGTCTGCTGGACGGACTCGCTCAACCGCGAGTTCAGGAAGAACGCCAGCTGGGGTGTGACGAGCGCGAGCCCGGCCGCGGTGATCGCCAGTGCCCTGGCCGACAGCCGCAGCAGGGGCAGGGCGAGGAGGAAGTACACGCCGTAGAAGCCGAGGATGATGACTCCCCCGTACTCCATCGCCAGCACGCTGCCCAGGGCCAGCAGGACCACGGCGCGGATCGCGATCCGGACCTTCTCCTGCCGGCCCGCCAGGCCGGTCTTCGGCTGACGGCGGCCGGCGATCAGCATCAGCGAGAACCCGGCGAGGGTGGCGAAGAGGACCGACGAGTGACCGTCGGCCAGATACCGGACCCAGGTGCCGACGCCGTGCGTGGACGACAGGACCGGGCCGATGTGGACGATGTACATGCCGAACACCGCGAGCGCGCGGGCCAGGTCCACGCCGACCAGGCGTCCCATCGAGGGACCACCAGCGGCTTTCCCGGCGGACTCCCGCGGGGCCGGCGTCGCCTGCGGCGGCTGCATCTGTGTCATACGAGGAATCTCCCGTCGGGGTGGGGAGGCGGACCATCCGGCAGGTTTCGGTGGCACCCCCGCCGACCGGCCGGGACCGCCCCGCCGACCGGCGGGCCGGAGCGGAAGGATCAGAGGTGGCGGTCGATGGCCGGCAGGAGGTCCTGGAAGGTGGCCCCGGAGGCGGGTTCGCCGATCGCGGTCAGCTGCCACGCCCCGTTGATGCGGGAGATCTTGGCCATGATCTGGGCGGTGTGGGAGCCGCCACCGGACAGGGTGTAGCGGGCGAGTTCGGCCCCCGTCGATTCGTCCACCAGGCGGCAGTAGGCGTTCTCGACCTCGTCGAAGGTCGCGCCGGTGAAGGAGTTCACGGTGAAGACGATCTGGTCCACTTCCGCCGGCATCCGCGTGAAGTCGACCGTGACGGCCTCGTCGTCCCCCGGCCCGTCGCCGCCGGTGCGGTTGTCGCCGGAGTGCTTCACGGCACCGAAGATGCCGGTCAGGTGCTGGAAGTAGACGACATCCACGACCCTCCGGCCCGCGTACAGGACCGCGGAAGCGTCGAGGTCGATCGCCGCGGGGCCCATCAGTCTGCCGAGGAGGCCCGTGCGCGTCCTCGCCTGCCAGCCCAGGCCCATCCGTACGTGGCTGAGGGGGGTCGTGCCGGACTTGGCCAGGCTGATCCTTTGGCCCTTGGTGAGGTTGATGGACATGAGGAACTCCCGGGGTGGGTCGAGGCGAAGGATGTGGCCGGGCCCGAACGGCGGCCGGCGGGGAGGACCCGCCGCCCGCACGCGGAGGGGGATGTCCACGCGAGGGCAGGCGGGCGGCTGGACTGGTGTCCTGGGGTCAGAGACTGACGCCGAAGTCCTGGGCGATGCCGACGAGCCCGGAGGCGTAGCCTTGGCCGACTGCCCGGAACTTCCACTCGGCACCGTTGCGGTAGAGCTCGCCGAAGACCATCGCGGTCTCGGTGGCCGCGTCCTCGCTGAGGTCGTAGCGGGCGACGGCGCCCCTGGTGGTGCGTACGTCCCAGCCCAGGCCGACCTGGACCGCGGTGAGGCCCGGAGCCTCCTTGCTCAGCGAGACGTTGCCGCCCTTGGACAGCGAAACACTCATGACGTTCCCTCCTGACTTGGGTGCACTCGAAGAAGGACCGCATGGTCCTGTGTGGACCGGATGCGATGAGGCGTGGCAGGGGTCTAGTCGCCGACGGCCGTGGCCAGAACGGTGATCAGTACGGCGACGACCGCTGCGATGGCACCGGCGAGCAGGGTCCGGCTGGTGGCCGACATGGGATGCTCCTTGCTTCTGCTCCTGGCCGACGCACGGCCGCGGCGAGCGGACACGGGATCATCCGTCCGCCGGACAGGACCGACGCTCACGGCGTCCCGGCTTGCATGTCCCCAACCTCGTCGATGCCTCGGCCTGGCGGTATCCGACAGGTGACCGGTCGCCCCCCGCCGAGCGGCGGGAGGATCATCCGCCGCTCGGCGGCGGTCGCAGACCGGGACCGCCGCCGCTGCGCCACCCCCGCCACCTGGCGGGGTACGTGTGGCCGGTTGCCGGGTGGTGAATCCTCCGGATCCTCACGAATGTCGTAGACGTGACTGCATCAACGACTCCGCCGACCGCCGCCGTGAAGACTCTCCCGACCGTGGTGACACCACGGTGCCGTCGCGCGGCGGCCACAGCGAGCGTCTGGTACCTGCGTGTCATGGCTCTGCTCAATGTGCTGGCGGTGCTCCGTTCCCCTGCGCGACAGGGTGCGGGAACACAACGAGGGCGAGCACTTCACCCCGTACCTGCTCACGGCCGGCCTGGTGTCCGCGATCCTCGCCCTGGGCCTGGCCGTCGCCATGCGCAGGCGCAAGCGCGCGGCCTGGATCTTCAACACGGTCCTCGCCGCGCTGACCCTGTCGGTCATGATCCTCCGGCTGTTCGTGCCCGGCGAGGAATCCGGCTTCCGTCAGCACGGGATCAACTGGGCCTCCGCCGCGCTCACCGGCCTCTTCCTGCTGGCCCTGCTCGTGGGGCGTACGGAGTTCACGTCGAAGGGCGACCGATCCAACCCGCGGACCGCGCTCGCCACCCTGGCCGGCGGTACGGTCCTCGGCAGCGCGCTGGGGGTGGCGCTGGTGCAGGCGACCGCCACCGGTGCGGGAGCGGGCCTGTCCGATCGCCTCGGCTACGTCCTGTCCCGCTTCGTCACGCTGGACCCGTCCGAGAAGGCCGCCCGCCTCATCCAGGTGCCGGGCTGGGTCGACGGGACGCTCAACGTGACGGCGGCGCTGGTCTTCCTGAGCGTGCTGTACGTGGCGTTCCGCAGCCCCCGGGGCCGGGTGATGCCGACCGAGGACGACGAGGCCCGGCTGCGCACCCTCCTCGACCGGCACGGCGAGCGGGACTCCCTGGGGATACGGCGTGCGGGTACGCCCACGAGGACATACCCGAGCCGGAGATGGCCCGTCTGGTGGCCGACGCCGACCGCTGGCGCGACGGGGCGACCGAGCGCGGCTTCTCGATGGCGCTCGGCAGGCTCGGTTCGCCGGACGACGGGCGCTGCGTGATGGTCGAGTGCCACGACGCCCACGGCGAACTGCGCGCGCTGCTCAGCTTCGTTCCCTGGGGGAGCAAGGGGCTCTCGCTCGACCTGATGCGCCGGGACCGCGACAGCGACAACGGCCTGGTGGAGTTCATGGTGATCGAGCTGCTGCGGCAGGCGGACGACGTGGGACTGGCCCGGATCTCCCTGAACTTCGCGATGTTCCGGTCGGTCTTCGAGCGCGGAGACCGCCTGGGCGCCGGACCCGTCCTGCGCCTGTGGCGCACCACCCTGGGGTTCTTCTCCCGCTGGTGGCAGATCGAATCGCTGTACCGCGCGAACACCAAGTACCGACCGGTCTGGGAACCCCGCTTCGTCCTCTTCCAGAAGAGCGCCGAACTGCCGCGGATCGCCCTGGCCGCCGGCCGCGCGGAGGGCTTCGTCACGACACCGGGCCTGCCCGCCCTCTTCCGGCGGCGATCGCGGTCCGCCTGACGTGCGGCGCCTCGCCCACAGGCGGCCCCCTCACATCCCGCAGGGCACGGACGGACTGACGCAGGTATGAGCCGGGCATGGCGGGACGGTCCTCGAAACGGTACGGACATCGGCTGCGGCCCTCGGACTCGGCGCGGGGCTACGGACCGATCCCACGGTACGAGCCCGGGGGCGCCATCCGCCGAGCCTCGCCCGCCGGCCTGCCGACCGGCCGGAGCGCACCCCCCGAACGGCTGGAGCCGACCCGCCAGGTGTCCACAGTCGGTGGGCGATCACGTCACCGCGTACCCTGCCCGGCGTACGGTCGACGTCAGGCGAACCCCTACGAGCACGCGGGACCCCCGAATGCACGGGTCGCCGAGCAGCGGGACAGTGCAGACGAGAGTGTGAGGCGGGACGCCGGTGATCCGGGTAGTGGTGGTGGACGACGAGGCCCTGGTGCGGTCCGGTTTCCAGATGATCCTGAACGCGTCCGACGGCATCGAGGTCGTGGCGACCGCGGAAGGGGCACAGGCAGCCGACGTGATCCGGCGCGAGCGGCCGGACGTCGTCCTCCTCGACATCCGCATGCCGGACGTGGACGGCCTGACCGTGCTGCGGCAGATCCAGGAACTGCCCGCACCACCGCACGTCGCCATGCTGACCACCTTCGACACCGACGAGTACATCCTGACCGCACTGCGCTCGGGAGCCTCCGGCTTCCTCCTCAAGGACACCGAGCCCGAACAGCTCGCCCAGCTGGTCCGCACCCTGGCCGCGGGAGGCGTCGTCATGTCGCCCAAGGCATCACGCGCCCTGCTCCGCAGCCACCCGGGGACCGCAGCACCCCAGGACGCGGACGTCTCGCGCGTCGGCCTGCTCAGTGACCGGGAACGCGACGTCCTCGTCCTGATCGCCGAAGGACTCTCCAACGCCGACATCGGCACCCGCATCCACCTGAGCCAGGGCACCGTCAAGGACCACGTCAGCTCGATCCTGACCAAACTGCGGGTCACCAGCCGCGTCCAGGCCGCACTCCTCGCCGAGCGCGCCGGACTGCTCACCCACAACGACGACACGGCACGGGACAACGGACGATGAGCACGGGCCGGGCACGGTGGCGGCGCGTACCGCCCTGGGCCGTCGACACGGGGCTCGTGATGCTGGCCGCACTCGACGCCTGGATCAACCTCCTGGGCGAGGGCACCCCCGTGATGTGGGCCTGCGCCGCCGCGGGCTGCGCCGGCCTGCTCCTGCGCAGACGCTTCCCGCTGCCCGTCTTCCTGCTCACCCTGCCCATGACCCTGTTCATGGACGTCGCGCTCGCGCCGATCGCCGCCCTGTACACACTCGCCGCGTCCACCCGCAACCGCCCGCTGCTCGCCGGCTGCGCCCTGCTGAACGCCACTGCGGCCACCCTCTTGTGGCCGCTGTCCGACGCGTTCGACGGCGACCGGACCTGGACGCTCGTCCAATTCGTCTACACACTGGCCACGGCCTTCGCCCCCGTCCTGTTCGGCCAGCTCGTGCAGGCCAGGCACGACGCGGCCCGCCGGCTCGTCGAGGTCAAGGAGGCCCGGGAGCACGAACGCGCCCTGTACGCCCAGACCGTCCTCGCCCGCGAACGTGCCCAGCTGGCCCGCGAGATGCACGACGTCGTCTCCCACCAGGTCAGCCTCATCGCCGTCCAGGCCGGAGCCCTGCAGATGGCCGCCAAGGACCCCGACGCCCGCGAGGCCGCCCGCACCATCCGCACCCTGAGCGCGAACACCCTCGACGAACTCCGCCACATGGTCACCCTGCTCCGCGCCTCAGGCGGCAAGGCAACCGAACTCACCCCCCAGCCCACCCTCGCCGACCTCCAGCAGCTCATCGCCAACAGCGGCATCGAGACGACCCTCACCGGAGAACTTCCTCCCGGCATCAGCACCACAGCCCAGCGCACCGTCTACCGCACGGTCCAGGAAGCCCTCACCAACGTGCGCAAACACGCCCCCGGAGCCCGCGCCGACGTGTGCCTGTGGCACGACGCCGACCACTTCGGCGTCACCGTCACCAACACCGCCCCCACCCGCCCGACCGTCGCCCTCCCCAGCGCCCGCCACGGCCTCATCGGCCTGAAAGAACGCGCCGAACTCCTCGACGGCACCCTCACCGCCGAACCCACCCCAGAGGGCGGCTACAAGATCGAACTACGAGCCCCCGCCCGGTCCGACTGAACATCAGCCGGCGCGAGTTCTCGTAACGAGCCTCAAGTCCGGACACTTCGGCCGAGGCGCCGGCGGTGATCCGAGAGCCTGTGGGATGGGCTCGCCCCGCGGGCGCCGCCGGCGAGGGTGCCAAGAGCTCGCGCGTAGCGCCCATGATGCCCGTAATGCACATTGATCTTGAGTCCTATTTGCGTCGTCGGTGCTGCTGACCTGCGCTTTTTCTTAACTCGTTTTGCGTAGACCTGTTTCTTGTGACGCACCACGTGGAGTGCGTGGCGATCCTGGAGCCGGTGGAGAAGGGCTTCTGACCTGCGGGTAGGGCGATCGACGTCATGATGAGGCCGTGAGCCGCTCGCCAGTGGCCGTGGAAGGTGGTGCGCCGGACCCCGCCGAGAAGGGGCCCCGGTACGAGGAGGCGGGCGGTGAAGGTGCGGGTGTCCGGGTGCACGGTGATGACTGCCTCGTCGAAGTCGAGCCAGCGGCCGGTGAGCGGATACCACGCCTTGTAGACGCTCTCCTTCGCGCTGAACAGCAGCCGGTCCCAGGCGATGTCCGGCCGCTGCTCGGTCAGGGGGGCCAGCCACCTGCGCTCCTCCGGGGTCGAGACGATGCGCAGCATGCCGTCTTGGGGCAGCGGCGCGTTGGTCTCGGCGTCGATGCCCAGCGAGGCGATGTCGGCGCTCCGGGCGACGGCCGCCGCTCGGTAGCCCGTGCAGTGCGTCATGCTGCCGACGAGCCCGGCCGCCCACCGCGGCTCTCCGCGCGGCCCGCGCAGGACGGGGGACGGCGGGAGGCCGAGGTCTCCCATGGCCGCCCGGGCGCATGCCCGGACGGTGGCGAACTCGCGGCGGCGGTCAGGGGTCATGCGCGTCGTCAGCCGGGCCTCCTCCGGGAGCAGGGCGGGAAGGGGCCACGGATCGCCGAACGTCTCGACCGCCGACACGCCGGAGGGAAGCATGCCGGCCATCACCCGTGCACGGCGGCCTGTGCTCGCGCGTGACGGCCTGCGCCCCGAGCCGGTGCGCGGGTCACGGCTCGCTGCCACCTTCCGCGTCCCGCCCGGAACGACCTGCTCCACCCGGGGCTGCTCGGCATCCGCCGGCATTCGGGAATAGGGAAACGAATTCAGCGGGCCTGGTGAGCGGGTTACCGGCATGACAGCCCTCCACCTTCGGAACGAAATGGCGACGAAGGACCGACGCCCGCGGCCGGGGCGGTCCGGAACCGGTCTCTGATGATCCGAACCACAATGTTCGAGAGCGGCGTTCTTGTCGAGGGCGCGGTTTCCGCACACGCGTCGAGCCGCCCGGCCGGGTGTTCAACCGGCGCGCCGGACGCAGTTGATCGGCCGGACACGGGTGGCGGCCCGTCGGCCCGCTGCGGCAGACTCCGGGAGAACCGAGTGCCGGCCCGAATCAATCGCGTGGGAATTGCGAGATCCCCGTTGATCGCCCACCGCCGGACACGGGGACCGGGAATCGACCCGGACGGGCGGACGCGGAACGGCCCCGCTCCGTCCCGGCACCCGTAGACGACCCACCCCGGCGAATCGCGTACCGCTTCGGAAGGGAACACCCAACGCATGAGCCACAGCACAGCATTTCCCCTCGTGATCGAATCGGAGGAGGGGGAGAGTCTCGCCGAGCGGGTGCGGGCCGGGCGCGGCCCCCTGCGGGCCTCCCTGCTCGAGCACGGTGCGCTGCTCCTGCGCGGATTCTCCGTCCCCGATGTGGCCGCCTTCGACGCCGTCGTCCGCGGCCTGTCCGGGGACCCGCTCACCTACACGGAACGCTCGTCACCGCGCAGCGCGATCCAAGGACAGGTGTACACCTCCACGGACTACCCGCCCAACGAAGAGATCTTCCTGCACAACGAGAACTCCTACCAGCGCTCCTGGCCCATGGCGCTGTACTTCTACTGCGTCCAGCCGCCTACGACGCTCGGGGCGACCTCGCTGGCCGGCACCCGCGACGTACTGGCGAGGCTCGACGATTCCGTACGCGAGGAATTCGTCCAGCGCGGCTGGCGGGTGGTGCGCAACTTCCGCCCCGGAATCGGGCTGACCTGGCAGCACGTCTTCAATATCGACGACCGTGCCGCCGTGGAAACGTACTGTGCGGAGAACGGCATCGAAGCGGAATGGCTGCCGGGCGACGGTCTGCGCACCACCGCGGTCAGACAGGCCGTCCACCGCCACCCCGTGTCGGGTGAGGAAGTCTGGTTCAACCATGCCGCCTTCTTCCATCTGACCACCCTGGACGCGGAGATCCGGGAGGGGCTGCTCGAATTGTTCGACGAGCCCGATCTTCCGACGAACACCTATTTCGGAGACGGTGCAGCCATTCCCGACGACGTCATCGAGCACGTGCGTGACTGCTACCGGGCCGCGACCGTACGGTTCGACTACCGGGAGCACGACGTTCTCGTGATCGACAACATGCTGACCTCGCACGGTCGGGAACCCTTCACCGGACCGCGAAAGATAGCGGTCGCGATGGCCGAGCCCTTCCAACCGTAATTCCGGCGTAGCGGCAATTGCACGCACCACATGTCCAGCCGCGTCCAGCCGCCCCACACTTCAGGCCGCGCTGAGCGGTTCGGGCCTTGCCTGTCGGCATCCGGATTCGCCGTTCTCGCCCGCGCCCGTCCACTCGCCAGCGCGGATAGGAGAGCCCAGTGAACCTCACACTCGAATCCAGCGTGCTCCATCTGCTGCGCCGCCACGCAGCCGAGCGCCCCAACCGGACCGCCGTCACCTTCGTCCACGACCTCGAGGCGCCCGACGGCGCGCAGAGCCTGACCTACGCCGAACTGGACGCCGAGGCCCGTCGCGTCGCGTCCTGGCTGCAGGAACACTGCGCCCCCGGCGACCGGGCGCTGTTGCTGCACCCCGCCGGTCTGCCGTTCGTCACCGCCTTCCTCGGATGCGTGTACGCCGGGGTCGTCGCGGTCCCCTCCCCCATGCCCGGCCAGTTCCAGTACCAGCAGCGCCGCGTGACCACGATCGCCCGCGACGCCGACGTCAGCGTGGCGCTCACCGACACGGGCCAGCTCGCCGAGACCCAGAAGTGGATCGCCGACACCGGACTGAACCTGCCCGTCGCCGCCACCGACGCCCCCGGCTTCGGCGACAGCGTGCGCTGGCGGTACGCCGGGGCCACCACCGAGGACCTGGTGCTGCTGCAGTACACCTCCGGGTCGACCGGCGACCCCAAGGGCGTCATGCTCGACCACGGCAACCTGCTCCACAACGCGGACAGCCTGCGGCGCGCTCTTGGTCTCACCGAGAACACCAACTTCGGTGGGTGGATACCGCTTTACCATGACATGGGCCTCATGGGGCAGCTCCTGCCGGGCCTCTTCCTGGGCAGCAGCTGCGCCCTGATGTCGCCGATGGCCTTCCTCAAGCGCCCGCACCACTGGCTGGCGATGATCGACCGCTATGACATCGGCTTCTCCGCCGCCCCCAACTTCGCCTACGAGCTGTGCCTGCGCAGGGTCACCGACGCGCAGATCGCCGGACTCGACCTCTCGCGCTGGCAGTTCGCCGCCAACGGCTCCGAGCCGATCCAGGCCAGCACGCTGCGGGAGTTCGCGGAGCGCTTCGCCCCGGCGGGCTTCAGTGCCGAGCAGCTCGCACCCTGCTACGGGATGGCCGAAGCGACCGTGTTCATCTCTGGCCGTTCGACCCGGCCGCCCCGCCTGCGGGCGGTCGATCCCCAGGCACTGGAACAGCACCGCCTCCAGGACCCGGAACCGGGCGGCCCGGTGCGCGAGCTCGTCGGCTGCGGCGACGTACCCGACTTCGACGTGCGCATCGTCGCCCCGGAGGACCACCGGGTGCTGCCGGAGGGCGCGACCGGGGAGATCTGGCTGCGCGGCCCGAGCGTGGGTCGCGGCTACTGGCGCCGCACGGACGTGACCGAAGAGATCTTCCGTGCCCGCACCGCGGACGGCGACGGTCCCTACCTGCGCACGGGCGACCTGGGTGTGTTGCTCGCCGGAGAGCTCTACGTCACCGGCCGCACCAAGGACCTGCTCATCGTGCACGGCCGCAACCTGTACCCGCACGACATCGAACACGAACTGCGGTTGTGGCACGAGCCGCTGACGGCCCTGGCGGGCACGGCGTTCACCGTCCCCGTCCCCCAGGAGGAGGTGGTCGTGGTGCACGAGGTCCGCGGCCGCTTCAGCGAGGAGCAGCTGCGCGAACTCGCCGTCGGGATGCGCACGACCGTGCACCGGGAGTTCGGGGTGCACGCCGCGGGCATCGTGCTCCTGAGGCCCGGCACGGTCCGGAAGACCACCAGCGGCAAGGTGCAGCGTTCCGAGATGCGCGCCCTGTTCCTGGCGGGCGCCCTCACCCCGCTGTACGAGGACATGGCGCCCGGGGCGCGGGCCGCACTGGCGGGAGCGGCCGGGTGACCGCGGACGCACCGCAGTGGCCGACGGGACTCGCTGCGGCGCTCGCCGGGGCGATGGACGCGGCCGCCGCGGCGCAGGGCCCCTTCAGTACGGGCCGCAGCGCGGCGCTGGACGCCGCGGAGGCGTTCCCCGACCAGGAATGCGCCCTGCTGGACGCCACCGGTCTGCCCCGCGCCTACGTACCGCCTCGGCTCGGCGGAGCACCCGGCGGTCTGCCCGAACTGCTGGACGCGCTGCGGGAGGTCGCCCGCCGCGACGTGACGGTCGCCGTGGCGCACGGCAAGACGTTCCTGGGCGCCGTGTCGACCTGGGTCGCCGGGACGGAGCAGCAGCAGCGGGCCCTGGCCCGGCTGGTGCTCGACGAGAACGCGGTGGTCTCGTGGGGCCTGACCGAGCCGGGCATGGGCAGCGACCTCCTGGCCGGGAACCTGACCGCCACCCCCGGGCCGGACGGGGGATGGCGGCTGACCGGGGAGAAGTGGCCGATCAACAACGCCACCCGGGGCCGGCTGATCTGTGTGCTGGCCCGCACCGATCCGGCCGGCGGTCCGAGGGGGTTCAGCCTCTTCCTGGTCGACAAGTCGACACTTCCGGACGGAACATGGCAGCCGCTCCCGAAGGAGCCGACGCACGGGATCCGCGGAGCGGACATCAGCGGCCTGCGCCTCTGTGACGCGCCGGTCCCGGCGGACGCGCTCGTCGGAGCGGTCGGTGACGGACTGGGGACCGTGCTGCGGGCGCTCCAGCTGACCCGCACCCTCTGCGCCGCCCTGTCCCTCGGCGCCGGCGAGCACGCCCTGCGGCTGGTCACCGGCTTCGCCGCCGAGCGGGCCCTCTACGGCACCCGGCTGCTGGCCCTGCCGCTGGCCCGGCGCGTGCTGGGCCGGGCCGGCGCGACCCTGGCCCTGGCGGACGCCGCGGCCCTGCTGGGCGGACGCTGTGCCCACGGACTTCCCGGCGAGATGAGCACCGTCTCCGCGGCCCTCAAGGCGGGAGTGCCGTGGATGGTCCAGCAGACCATCGATGACCTCGCGGAACTTCTGGGCGCACGAGGGTTCCTGACGGACGCCTATGCCGACGGCATGTTCCAGAAGCTGGAGCGTGACCACCGGATCGTGTCGGTCTTCGACGGCAGTACGGCGGTGAACCGCTCACTGCTCATCTCCCAGTTCCCGCTGCTGACCCGCCTGATCCGCACCGGTGGCCATGACGCCGCCGGACTCGCCGCGACCATGGGCGAAGCCCCGCTGCCCGAGCTGGACCCGACCGCCTTGCGGCTGGTCAGCCGTACCGGCTGCAGCATCGTCCAGGCGGTTCCGCACGCCGCCGCGCGCGTCACCACTCTGGCCCGTGCGGGTTCCGTGCCCGCGCGCGCCGCGGAGCTGGCGAGCCTCCTCTGCGCGCAGACGACGTCGCTCGCGGACGCCATGGCGGAGCTGCCGCCGGCCGGCCGGAACGCACCCGCGGCCGCGTTCGCGGTTGCCCGCCGGTTCGAGGCGTGCTTCGCCGGCGCCGCCGCCCTGCACCTGCTGTCCGCACCCGGCGGGACGGAGCGCTCCACGGTGCTGACCGCGGCCCTGGAACGCTGTCTGGAGCTGCTGGTGCCCGGCCACCGGCCACCGCTCGACGCCTACGAGTCTCTCGTCCCGCCGCTCACGCCCATGGTGGAGGAACCGGTCCGATGACCCTCGCAGATCCCGCCGGGCCCGCGTCCCCCGCGGCGTCCCCGGACCCGGTCGACCGGTTGGAGGCGCTCTTCGGTGACGCCGGCGACCCCGGCAACCCGGTCGGCCGGGCCGCGGTGCTGGCCGCCGACGCCCACGGCTCCATGCTGTCGGCCGGTGAAGACCTCCTCGACGCGTTCGGGCTCAACGCGCACTTCGTCCCCCGAGCCCTGGGGGGCCGGTTCACCGGCCCGGAAGAACTCATCGACGTGATGCGCGCCGTCTACCGCCGTGACCCGTGCCTGGGGCTGGGCTACGGCGCGGGGTCCTTCATGGCCGCCGTCAACGTGTGGACCGCGGGCAGTACCGGTCAGCAGGAATGGCTCGCCGACCACCTGATCTCGGGCGGCCGGGTGGCCTGTGGCTATCACGAGCTGGCCCACGGAAACGACTTCGCGCGCGCCGAGCTGACCGCCCTGCCCGCAGCGGACGGCCTGCTGCGCGTCAACGGCCGCAAGGAGGTGGTGGCCAACCTCGGCCGGGCCGGAGCCATGGTGCTCTTCGCCCGCACGGACGCCGCCCCCGGCAGCCGCAGCCACTCCCAGCTCCTGCTGGAGGCCGACCGGCTGCCACCGGAGACCGTCACCCGCCTGCCCCGCTTCGGCACCGTCGGAATGCGCGGCGTGCCGCTCGGCGGCATCGCGTTCACCGACTGCCCCGTACCGGCCGAGGCCGTGGTCGGCACCCCCGGACACGGCCTGGAGACGGCCCAGCGCTCCTTCCAGCTCACCCGGATCGCGCTGCCCGGCATGACCGTCGGCCTGCTCGACACCGCGCTGCGCACGGCCCTGCGCGGGGCCTTCGGGCGTCGACTGTACGGCGGCACCGCCGCCGACCTGTCCCTCTCCCGAACGGTGCTCGCCGAGGCGTTCGCGGACCTGCTCCTGGCGGACGCGTTCGTCACGGTGGCCGCCCGCGCGACCCACACGGCTCCCGCGCAGTGCACCGTGTACGCGTCGGCGGTCAAACTCCTCGTCCCGACGCTGCTGATGGCAGCGGTGAACCGGCTCTCCGAGCTGCTCGGCTCGCAGTTCTACCTCCGCGCCGGGGAGCAGCCGCTCTTCCAGAAGCTCCAGCGGGACGTGCTGCCCTCGGCCTTCGGCCATGCCTCCCGGGTCTCCTGCCAGTCCGCGCTGCTGCCGCAGCTGCCCCTGACCGCGCGGCGGACCTGGAACGCGGACGGTGGCGCGGCGCTGCCCGCCATCACGTTCCGGCCCGGGAAGCCGCTGCCGGCGCTCGACTTCGGGACCCTCGCGGTCACCGCGGGCGGCCGGGACCCGCTCTCCCGGACCCTCCTCGAGGGCGCCGAACGGCGGGCCGGCGAGGACGCGGGGATCGTCTCCGCAGCCTCGGAGTACGCCGCCGAGATACGGGCCCTGTCCGCCGAGACGGCCACGCTCGCCCCCGACCGGCTAGGGCCCGGAGCGCCGCCGGAGGCGTTCGACCTGACCGGTCGCTGGGCCGCGGCGCTCGCCGCCGCCGCGTGCCTGGGCCTGTGGTGGGAACGGCCCTCCGAGGGACAGGGGGCGGAGGCGGACCCGGCCTGGGTGGTCGCGGCCCTGCACCGGCTGGGTGCCCACACCGGACGCCACCACGACCCGCTGCCCGAGCCGCTCACCCGGTCCCTCTTCGCCGAACTCCTCCGGCGTCACGACGCCGGCCTCACCTTCGACCACGCTTGCCGCCCGACGGGCGCCTGACCCCAATCGATGAAAACACAACGGAGGTTGCCATGTCCGACATCACCGACCGGCCGGCCGCGGTCGACACAGAAGCGGTCCGGGAATGGCTGCGCGGCTGCGTGGCCGCGTACGTCCGGCTGCCGGCCGAGGACATCGACGTCGATCTGCCGCTGTCCGAGTACGGACTCGACTCGGTGTACGTGCTCAGCCTGTGCGCCGATATCGAGGACCGCTACGGCGTCGAGGTCGAGCCCACCCTTCTGTGGGACCACCCGGCCGTCGGCCCGCTCGCGGACGCCCTGACCCCGCTGCTCGCCGGCCGCCAGGGCCCGGGGTGATCGCCGGGGTCACCCGGTCCGTGGGACCGCGATGACGGGCCGCCGGTTCTCCGGCGGCCCGTCATCGCGTTCGCCTGCGTTCGCCCGCGCCCGTGGTCAGCCCCGGGTCAGCCTGACGGGCAGGCGCTCGGGGCCGTTGACGACGATCGAGTCCAGGAGCTTGGGGATGCCGTCGAGCTCGACCCGTACCGATCGGTCGATCAACTCGCCGTAGAGCAGGCGCAGTTCGACGCGTGCCAGCATGCTTCCGAGACAGAAGTGCTCACCGAAGCCCAGAGCCAGGTGACGGTTGGGCTTGCGGGTGATGCTGAAGGTGTCCGGGTCGTCGAACACCGTCTCGTCCCGGTTGGCCGACGGCAGCCAGAAGACGACCCGGTCACCCGCTTCGATCTTCTTGCCGTGGATCTCGGTCGTCCTGACGGCGGTCCTCATGATGTGCGTCGCTGTGGACGTCCAGCGCAGGATCTCCTCGACCGCGGAAGGGAGCAGGGCGGGGTCCTCGGCCAGTTGCTGCCACTGCTCGGGGCGTTCCAGGAGGGCGAGCATGCCCCCGGCAGCGGATATCCGGGTGTTCTCGGTGCCGCCGACCAGCAGGTTGTCGCAGTTGAGGATCACGTCGTCCGTGTTCAGGCGCTCACCGTCGATCTCAGCCGTCGCCAGGACGGTCACCAGGTCGTCGCCCGGGCGTGCCGCCTTCTCCGCCTGGAGCGTTTCGAAGTACCCGAGGATGTTCAGGTGGGCGAAGCGGCGGGTGAGCGGGTCGCCGGCCGCGAACGCCTGACTCGTCAGGTCGTAGAGGTACTCCCAGTCGGACTCCGGCACCCCCATCATCTTGCAGATCACGTACAGCGGGACCCGGGCCGCGACCTCCGTCACGAAGTCACAACTGCCCTGGTCCAGAGCCTTGTCGACGATGCCGCGGGTGATCTCGGCCATTTCGTGCTCCAGCGCACGGACCGAGCGCACGGAGAACCACTCGTCCACGAGTCCCCGCAGTTGGCGATGGCGTGGCGCGTCGGTCAGTGCGAGGGTGCGGCCGCCGCCGGGGTCGGCCCCGTGCTCCTCCGGCCGGAGCAGGATGCCCTGTGCGGAGCTGAACGTCTCCGCGTCCCGGTAGGCGGTGCGGATGTCCTCGTACCGGGTCAGGGACCAGAAACCGGGAAGCTCCGTCGGGGGGTGCCAGTACACCGGCTCATTTGCGCGGAGCCATCGCCACTGCACAAACGGATCGCCGTGCGAGTAGAGTCCGGGATCCACCAGATTGATCGGCGGGGCCGGTTCGGCCGGCTCGTTGTGCATGTGAATGCCTCACAGTTTCCTCGGAATTCGGGACCGGAATTATCATGCACCCGGCCGGGGTGTCGGGGAATGCCGCCGAGTGCGGCCGCCGAGAGGGTGCCGTCGTGCGGGCCACCCCTTCGCGGCAGCTGCCCCGCACGGCCGCCCACCGCCGTCCGCCCGTGTTCAACCGCCGCCGGGGCACAGTTGAACGGCCCACCGCCGCCTGGCCGAACACGGGCGGAGGCGGTCGCCCGACCAGTCGTCCGTCATTGATCACGGCCGCCTCCCTGAGCCATAGTGGATCACGTATTGGGCAGTGGAGAGCGTGTGCCGCGGAGGCGTGTGCGGCGCCGCGGGCCTATGTCGCGGCAACGGTTGTCGTCGCGACTCCAGTGTTTGTCCTTTGCCTGCGCCGTGCGCGGGCTCACTAAGTCCGCAATATCACGTTGCAGCGGTGTGCGAGGAGAACTGGGCTGTCATACGGCATGTCCGGATGTGGCAGTCCCGTGCTTTTTCCAGCCGATAATTCGAAGCGAATGGGGTGCACGGGAATGGCCACGTCTGAGGGTGAGCTCCGGGAAATGATGGCCGGCCAGCTTGCAATCTGGTATAGCCATCAGCTGGCGCCTGAGAACCCGTGCTTCAACGGTGCCGAGTATCTGAGGCTCGACGGCGACGTGGACCTGGGCCTCCTGGTGCAGGCCTCGCAGCGCCTCCTGGAGGAGGCCGACGCCGCCCGGCTCCGCATCCGCGAGGTGGACGGCCAGCCGCGGCAGTTCTTCCACGCGGCGGACGACTACCCCGTCGAGGTCGTCGACATCGGCTCGGAGGCCGATCCGCAGGCGGCGGCCGAGCGCCTGATGTGGGACGACCTGCGTGCCGAGAAGGGAGCGGCCGACCGCCCCCTCTACACCATCAGGATCTTCACGGCCGGACCCCGCCTCACCTTCTGGTACCAGCGCGCCTACCACGTGATCCTGGACGGACGCAGTGCGGGGCTCATGGTCGGCCGGCTGTCCCAGATCTACAACACGCTGCTGGAGGGCGGGTCGCCGGAGGAGGGTGCGCTACCCTCGAGCACCCGTCTGATGGACGCCGAGCGCTCCTACCGGAACTCGGCCGACTACGAGGCGGACCGGACGTACTGGCGCGGCGTCCTGGCCGGGCTCCCCGAGGCCCAGGGCCTGGGCAGCACCTACGCGGAGCGCGCCCAGCGCGCCCCCGTCCGGTACGTGGAGAGCGTCGACGCGGCAGCCGGGGCGGACCTGAAGACCGCCGCCCGCGGACTGGGGGCCAGCCTCGCCGGCCTGATGATCAGTGCCGCGGCCCTTTACCAGCACCACCTCACCGGACGGCAGGACGTGGTCGTCGGCGTTCCGGTGAGCGGCCGCGCGGGCACGCGGGACCTGGCGATCCCGTTCATGACCAACAACGTCCTTCCGATCCGCGTGAAGATCACCGCGGACACCACGGTCGCGGACCTCGTGCGCCAGACCACCAGGGCGGTGCTGGACGGACTGCGCCACCAGCGGTACCGCTACGAGGAGATGCTCCACGACGCGATGCTCGGCGAGGGCGCTCTGTGGGACCTGCTCATCAACGTGATGTCCTTCGACATCTACGCGCTGCCGTTCGGGGACTGCTCCGTGAGCGCGCACAACCTGTCCAGCGGGCCGGTCGACAGCACGCGCATCGACGTGTACGACCGGTCCGGACTGAAGATCGCCGTCGACGTGAACCCCGACGCCCCCGACCTGGCGCCGGGGGACGAAGTCTGCCGCCGCTTCCTGGCGCTCGCGCACTGGATGGTCTCGGTCGACCCCGCCGAACCGGTCCGCCGGTCCGGCCTGTTGGACGCCGACGAGCGGCACCGGGTGCTCGTGGAGTGGAACGACACCGCGGTCCCGTTCGCGGGCCGGTCGGTGCCGGAGCTGTTCGCCGCGCAGGCGGCCCGCACCCCGGAAGCGGTCGCGGTGGTCGAGGACGGCTTCGAGGTGTCGTACGCCGAGCTCGACGCGCGGGCGAACCGGCTCGCGCACCACCTCCTGAGCCGGGGCGTCGCCGCCGAGTCGGTGGTCGGCGTGTGCCTGCCGAGGAGCGTGGACGCGGTCGTCGCGATCCTCGCGATCTGGAAGGCGGGGGCCGGCTACCTCCCGATCGACCCGAGCCACCCGGTGGAGCGTACGGCCCGGCTGCTGGCGGACAGCGGCGCGGTGCTGACGCTGACCGACAGCGCCGGGCCGGCCGACCGGCTCGGAAGCGCGGCACATGTCGTCACGATGGACGACGCGTTGGCGGCCGGCCCGGTGCTGGGGACGCCTGCCGGAGTGCCGGTGGCCGCCGACGGACTGGCGTACGTGATCTACACCTCGGGTTCCACCGGTCGCCCGAAGGGCGTCGCGGTCACGCACGGTGGCCTCGCGAACTACACGCAGTGGGCCGCGGGCGCGTACGAAACGGAGGGCGGCGCGCCGCTGCACTCCTCGCTGGCGTTCGACCTCACCGTGACCAGCATCGTCGTGCCGTTGATTTCGGGGTCGCCGGTGGTGGTGAGCCGCGAGGGCGGTGCGGACGGTCTGGCCGGGCTGCTGCGGGACGGCGACGGCTTCGGTCTGTCCAAGGTCGTCCCCGCCCATCTGCCCCTTCTTGCCGACATGCTGACGGACGACCAGATCCGTGCTGCCGCCCGCACCTGGGTGGTCGGCGGTGAGGCGCTGCCCGGCGCGGTGGTGCAGCACTGGCTGGAGCGTTCCCCCGGTTCGGTGGTCGTCAACGAGTACGGTCCGACCGAGGCGGTCGTCGGCTGTTCGGTGTTCGAGGTGCGGGCCGGCCAGGAGGTCGGCGACGCAGTTCCCATCGGCCGTCCGATCGCCAACATGCGCCTGTACGTCCTGGACGGGTTCCTGCGTCCGGTGGCGCCGGGTGTGGCCGGCGAGCTCTACATCGCGGGTGTCCAGCTCGCCCGGGGTTATGTGAACCGGTCCGGGCAGACGGCGGAGCGATTCGTGGCCAACCCCTTCGAGCCCGGAACGCGGATGTATCGCACGGGCGACGTCGCACGCCTGCGTGCGGACGGGCAACTGGAGTACCTGGGCCGGGCGGACGAGCAGGTGAAGATCCGCGGCTACCGGATCGAGCCCGGAGAGGTCCAGGCCGTGGTGGCCGCCCACCCCCACGTCACCCAGGCCGCCGTGGTGACGCGCGAGGACACGCCCGGTGACGTCCGGCTCGTCGCGTACGTCGTGATCGACGACGCCTTCGACGACCTGACGGACGAAGTCCTCGCCTTCACGGCCGAACGGCTTCCGGAACACATGGTCCCCTCCGCCGTCGTCGTCCTGGACGCCCTGCCGCTCGCGATGAGCGGCAAGCTGGACCGGAGGGCACTGCCCGCGCCGGACCCGGGCACCAGGGCCGGGACCGGACGCGGCCCGTCGAACGCGCGCGAGGAGATCCTCTGCGCGGCGTTCGCCGACGTCCTGGGACTGGACCGGGTCGGCGTCGACGAGGACTTCTTCCAGCTCGGCGGCCAGTCGCTGATGGCGATCCGGCTGGTGGGGGCGATCCGCAAGCTCGGTGTTTCGGTGTCCGTGCGCGCCTTCTTCGAGTCACCGACGGTGGCCGGTCTCGCCGCCTCCGCGGGGGGTGCGGGCGAGGTCACCGTGCCGGCGAACCGGATCCCCGCCGACGCGCGGGAGATCACCCCCGAGATGCTGCCGCTGGTGGACCTCTCGGCCGACGACGTGACCCGGGTGGTCGCCACGGTCGAGGGCGGGGCGGCCAACGTCGCCGACATCTACCCGCTGGCGCCGCTCCAGGAGGGCCTGCTCTTCCACCACCTGCTGGCCGAGGGCGGTGAGGACACCTATCTGGCGTCGGCCGTCCTGGAGTTCGACTCCGCGCAGCGGCTGGACGCATTCACCGACGCTTTGCAGCACGTGCTGGACCGGCACGACATCTTCCGCACCGCGATCGTCTGGGAAGGCCTGCCCCAGCCGGTTCAGGTGGTGTGGCGGCACGCTCAGCTGCCGGTGGCCGACGTGGCCCTTGATCCGGAGGCCGGGGATCCGGTGACCGCGCTGTCGGCGGCCGTGAGCCGGACCATGGACATCACGCGGGCGCCGCTGCTCGGTCTCCACGTGGCCCCGCTCCCGGAGGGCCGGCGGCTGGTGCTGCTGCGTCTGCACCACCTGGTACAGGACCACACGACGGTCGAGGTGCTGCTCGCCGAGATCCGGGAGTTCATGCGGGGAGGCGGTGGCGAGCTGCCCCAGCCGCTGCCCTTCCGCAGCGCCGTCGTCCAGGCACGGGCCGGTCTGGAGCAGGACGGCCACGAGCGATTCTTCGCCGACCTCCTGGGGGACGTCACCGAGCCGACCGCGCCGTACGGGCTGCTGAACACGCGTGAGCCGGGGACGGACTCGGCCGAGGCCGAGCTGCGGATCGCTCCGGACCTCGAACGCCAGCTGCGCAGAGTCGCGCGGAAGGTGGGCGCCAGCCCCGCGACGCTCATGCACGTGGCGTGGGCGCGAGTGCTCGCGGCGGTCAGCGGCCGGGACGACGTGGTGTTCGGCACGGTGCTGTTCGGCCGGATGAACGCCGACGCCGACGCCGCCCGGGTCCTCGGTCCGTTCATGAACATGCTGCCGGTGCGGGTGGACACCGGGCAGGTGGGTGTGATGGCCGCGGTGACCGCCGTACGCGGCCGGCTCGCCGCGCTCCTCGAGCACGAGCACGCGCCGCTGGCCGTGGCACAGAACGCCAGCGGTGTGGAGGGCGAGACACCCCTCTTCGCCTCCATGCTCAACTACCGGCACAACGACCGCTCCGTCAGCAAGGACGGAGCCCTCTTCGACGGCGTCGAGCTGCGCCACTACCGGGAGCACACCAACTACCCGCTCGCGGTGAACATCGACGACGACGGGGACGGGATGCGGCTCACCGTCGACGCGGTCGCACCGGCGGACCCGGAGCAGGTGGGCGCGCTGCTGTGCACGGCCACCAGGAACCTGCTGGCCGCGCTGGAACGAGCCGCGGCGGGAGGCCCCGAGATCGCGCTGAGTGCGGTGCCGGTGCTGGACGAGGCGGGTCTGCGGCGGATCGTGCACGAGTGGAATGACACGGCGGTGGAGGTCGAGCGGTCGACGTTGCCGGGGTTGTTCGAGGCGCAGGTGGTGCGGACGCCGGATGCGGTTGCGGTGGTGTTCGAGGGTGTGGAGGTGTCGTACGCGGAGCTGGATGCGCGGGCGAACCGTCTGGCGGGGTTGCTTGTCGGGCGTGGTGTGGGTCCGGAGTCGGTCGTCGCGGTGGCGTTGGAGCGCGGCGTCGAGATGGTGGTGGCGCTGTTGGCGGTGGTGAAGGCCGGCGGTGCGTATCTGCCGGTCGACCCGGAGTATCCGGCCGAGCGGATCGCGGTCGTGCTGGCGGACGCGGCGCCGGTGGTGGCGGTGACCTCGCAGGATCTGGCCGGACGGATGCCGGGCGGAGTCCCGGTGGTGGCCCTCGACGAGCCGGCGGTGGTCGTGGAGCTGGCGGGGTCGGACGGTCGTGCGCCGGATGTGGCGCTGCTTCCGTCGCATCCGGCGTATGTGCTCTTCACGTCGGGTTCGACGGGTCGGCCGAAGGGCGTCGTCGTGGCGCACGAGGGCATTGTGAACCGTCTGGTGTGGATGCAGGAGCGGTTCGGGCTGGGCGCCGCGGACCGGGTGTTGCAGAAGACGCCGTTCGGTTTCGATGTGTCGGTGTGGGAGTTCTTCTGGCCGCTGCTGGAGGGTGCGACGCTGGTCGTTGCGCGTCCGGAGGGTCACAAGGATCCGGCGTACCTGGCCGAGCTGGTGTGTGAGACCGGTGTGACGACGGTGCATTTCGTGCCGTCGATGCTGGAGGCGTTCCTGGCGGATGCCTCTGCCGCGGCGTGCGGGAACGCGCTGCGCACCGTCGTGTGTTCCGGCGAGGCGTTGCCGGCGCACGTCCAGCGGCGGTTCTTCGAGGTCTTCGAGGGTGTGGAGCTGCACAACCTGTACGGTCCGACGGAGGCGTCGGTCGACGTGACGGCCTGGGAGTGCC
>NZ_JBIVFN010000008.1:0-275124 GCF_044748145.1 Streptomyces sp. NPDC090022 | reverse complement strand
CAGATGTGGAAGCCCGGTAACGGGTGGAGCTGACTGGTACTAATAGGCCGAGGGCTTGTCCTCAGTTGCTCGCGTCCACTGTGTTAGTTCTGAAGTAACGAACCGTGTCCATGTCCGGTTGGTTAACTTCATAGTGTTTCGGTGGTCATAGCGTTAGGGAAACGCCCGGTTACATTCCGAACCCGGAAGCTAAGCCTTTCAGCGCCGATGGTACTGCAGGGGGGACCCTGTGGGAGAGTAGGACGCCGCCGAACAATCATTGTGGGAAAGCCCCGCACCTTATGGTGCGGGGCTTTTCTGCGTTCAGGACCCGTAGGGGGACATGACTGCGCCCCGCATTCCTGGAAGGAAGTGGTTCCAGGAGCGGGGCTGGCAGCGGACTAGAGGCGGCCGGCGGCCTTGAGGGACAGGTAGGCGTCGGACAGGGCCGGGGCCAGGGTGTCCGGGGTGGCGTCGACGACTGTGACGCCGTGGCGGGTGAGCTGGTCCGCCGTGCGGTGGCGCTGGGACTGGGTCTGGGTGCCGGCCGCGGCCGCGTAGACGGCTTCGACCGTGCCGCGGGACGCGGCCATCTCCGCCACGTGGGGGTCGGCCACCGAGGCCAGGACGACCGTGTGGCGCTGCGTGAGGCGTGGCAGCAGGGGGAGGAGGCCCTCTTCGATGGGAGCCGCGTCCAGACTCGTCAGGAGGACCACCAGGGAGCGGCGCGGGGCGCTGCGCAGGATGGTGGAGACCAGGCTGCGGGAGTCCGTCTCGACCAGTTCCGGTTCGAGCGTGGCCATCGCGTTCACGAAGGACGGCAGGACGTCGGCCGCCGACCGGCTCTGGACCTGGGCGCGGGTGCGCCGGTCGTAGGCCAGCAGGTCCACGCGGTCGCCGGCTCTGGTGGCCAGCGCGGCCAGCAGGAGGGCGGCGTCCATGGACGCGTCCAGGCGAGGGGCGTCGCCCACCCGGCCGGCCGAGGTGCGGCCGGTGTCCAGGCAGATCAGGATGTGGCGGTCGCGCTCCGGGCGCCAGGTGCGGATGGCCACCTTGTTCTGGCGGGCGGTGGCCCGCCAGTCGATGGAGCGGGTGTCGTCGCCGGGCACGTAGTCGCGCAGGCTGTCGAACTCGGTGCCCTCGCCGCGCGTCAGCACGCTCGTGCGGCCGTCCAGCTCGCGCAGGCGGGCCAGGCGGGAGGGGAGGTGCTTGCGGCTGGTGAAGGGCGGCAGGACCCGGACCGTCCAGGGCACCTCGTGGTTGCCCTGGCGGGCGAACAGGCCCAGCGGCCCGTACGAGCGGACCGTGACGCGGGCGGCCCGGCGGTCACCGCGCCGGGTCGGGCGCAGCCGCGTGGTGAGCCGGCGGCGTTCGCCCGGCGGGATCTGAAGGGTGTGGCGGGAGGCCTCGAACTCGGTGCCCGGCCGCCAGCTGCTGGGCGGCCAGGCGTCCCGCAGGCGGGCGCGGAGCTTGCGCCCGCCGGGGTTGGTCACCGTGAGGTGGACGTCGGCGCTCTCGCCCAGGCGTACCGAGGTGTCGCCGGAGCGGGACAGGCGCAGGGTGCGTACGGGCGCCGCCAGGGCGTAGTCGCAGGCACAGGCCAGGGCGATCGGGCCGTTGACGGCGAGGATCCCCGTCCAGCTCGGCTCCAGGATGCCGACGGGGATGCTGCCGAGGGCCGCCACCAGGGCGGCGCGTCCGGTGAATCCCATCAGCGGGGGACCGGGACGTGGGAGAGGATCGCGGTGATGACCGCGTCGGCCGTGACCCCCTCCATTTCCGCCTCCGGCCGGAGCTGGATGCGGTGGCGCAGCGTCGGCAGCGCGAGGGCCTTGACGTCGTCCGGGATGACGTAGTCGCGGCCGGTCAGCCAGGCCCAGGCGCGGGCGGTGGAGAGCAGGGCGGCGGCACCGCGCGGGGAGACGCCGAGGGTCAGCGACGGCGATTCGCGGGTGGCACGGCAGATGTCGACGACGTATGCGGTGATCTCGGGGGAGACGGCGGTCTTGGCGACGGCCTGGCGCGCGGCCTCCAGGTCGGCGGGGCCGGCGACCGGGCGGACGCCGGCGGCGGCCAGGTCGCGCGGGTTGAAGCCGGCGGCGTGCCGGGCCAGGACGCCGATCTCGTCCTCGCGGGAGGGCAGGGGCACGGTGAGCTTGAGCAGGAAGCGGTCCAGCTGGGCTTCCGGGAGGGGGTAGGTGCCCTCGTACTCGACCGGGTTCTGGGTCGCGGCGACCAGGAACGGCTCCGGGAGCATGCGCGGGGTGCCGTCGATGGTGACCTGGCGCTCCTCCATCGCTTCGAGGAGGGAGGACTGGGTCTTGGGAGGGGTCCGGTTGATCTCGTCCGCGAGGAGGAGGTTGGTGAAGACGGGGCCGTTCTGGAAGGAGAACTCGGCGGTGCGGGCGTCGTAGACGAGGGAGCCGGTCACATCGCTCGGCATCAGGTCGGGGGTGAACTGCACGCGCTTGGTGTCGAGTTCGAGGGAGGCGGCCAGGGCCCGTACCAGGAGGGTCTTGGCGACGCCGGGGACGCCTTCGAGCAGGACGTGGCCGCGGCAGAGCAGGGCGACGACGAGACCGGTGACCGCGGAGTCCTGGCCGACCACGGCCTTTCCGATCTCGGTGCGGAGCGCTTCCAGGGAGGCGCGTGCGTCGTCCGCGTGAGCGGTGGTCGGGGACGTCATGAGGTGCGGACCTCTCTTTCGAGGGCGTCGAGGTGGTCGGCGAGCGCGACGAGTGCCGCGTCGTCGGACGGTGCGGGGCCGAACAGAAGGCCTGTCAGGTCCCGGGTGGGGTCGAGGAGATGGGCCGAGACGGCGGGCAGCAGGGTCGCCGGGTCGTGGGCCCGGGCCGCCGGTACGCCGAGCAGGGCCGCGAGGCGTTCGCGGGTGGCGGCGCGCAGCACGGTGGCGGCGCGGTCGCGGGCGTCGGCCTTGTGGTAGAGGCGGGCGCGGCCCTCGGTGGCCTCGGAGGCGCGGATGACGACGGGCAGCCGTTCGGTGACGAGCGGGCCCAGTCGCCGGGCCCGCCACACGGCGGCCACGGCCGCGGCGAGGAAGAGCTGGAGCAGGGCCCAGCTCCAGCCGGCGGGGATCAGGTCGCCGAGGGACTTCTCCTCGTCGCCGGCGCCTTCGGAGCGGTCGGCGAGGGAGGGCAGGTACCAGACCACTTCGGGCCGGGAGCCGAGGAGTTGCAGGGCGAGGGAGGCGTTGCCCTCCTTGGCGAGCTCCTCGTTGAGGAGGATGCGCTCGGAGCCGAGGAGGACGGTGTCGCCGCCGCCGGTCGCCGGCAGGACGAGCAGGGTCGGGCCGCCGCCGCTGGGGTAGCAGCGGACGGCGCCGGGCCGGTCGGTGGTGTAGCGCAGGCCGTCGCCGGTGGCGGCGCGGCCGGCGGTGGCGGCGGCCGGGAGGGTGCAGTCGGGGGAGAGGACCTCGTCGGTGGTGGCGGACCGGGAACGGACGCCGGGGGCGAGGGAGTTCAGGGCGTCGTCGGCGCCGAGGAGGATGGTGCGGCCACCCGAGCGGTCCATGGCGGTGCGCAGGGTGGTGCGCTGCTGTTCGCCGAGGAGGTCGGGGGCGGTGACCAGCAGGGTGGTTCCCTTGCCGGTGGCCGCGGCGGCTTCCCGAGTGGTGGTCACGACGCGGCTGGTGACGCCGTGTTGCTTCAGGAGTTCGGCGACGGCCCGGCTGCCCTCGGGGTCGGCGCTGCGGGGGTCGAGGTAGCCGTGCTGCTTGCCGCTGTTGAAGGTGGCCAGCAGCAGGCCGGCCGCGAGGAGGGCGGCGACGGCGAGGATCAGGCCGCGGGAGCGGCGCCAGAGCTGGGCCGGGGTGAGCGCGGTGGAGGTCGTGCCGGGCGTGCGCGCGGGCACCGCAGCGGCCGCGGGCACCGGAGCGGGCGCGGGTGCGGTCGCGGGTGCGGGCGGGGTGGCCGGGGCGGGCGCGGTCGGGCGGTCGGGGGTCGTCGGGCCGGTCATGCGGTGGGTCCCGGGGCGCTGGTCAGGAGGGGCTTGGCCCGCTCCAGGGTGAGGTCGAGGTCGCGCAGGCGGCCGTACGTGGCGGCGTCGGCGGTGCGGCCGCCGTAGGTGACGTCGTCGAAGGTACGGGCGGCGGCGCGCAGGTCCGCGGTGTGGTCGGGCAGGGCGAGGGCGGCCTCGGCGGCGGCCTCGTCGGCGGTGCGGCCGGGGCGCGGGTCCAGGAGGGTGCGTTCCTCCAGGGAGCGGACGACGGCGCGCATGCGTTCCTGGACGGCCTCGGTCCAGCGGCCGGCGGCAGCGTGGGCGTCGGCGGCCGCGCGGTGGTCGGCGGCGGAGCGGACGCGGTCGTCGAAGAGGTCGCCGGCGGTGCCGGCCAGGCCCTTGGGGGTGCCGAGCCGCCACCACAGCAGGCCGATGATCAAGACGATGGCCAGCACGATCACGACGAGGCCGGTGGCGCCTCCCGGGGTGGCGCCGGAGGCGGCGGAGAAGAGGTCGTCGACCCACTCCCAGAACCGGCGCATGGCGCGGTCCAGGAGGGAGGGGTCGTTCTCGTGGTACATCGGCTTCGACAGCTCGCGCTCGGCCGCCTCGCGGGCGGGGCCGCGCGGTGTCGTCACCGGTGGTGCGGTGTCGCCGGGCAGCAGTGCCGCGGCGTGCGTGATGAGTCCCCCCGTGCTCGTCACCGCATCAGCCCCCGGTGGTGTGGTTCGGGCCCGGTCCGCCGGTGCCGTCGGTGGTGCCGTAGTTCTCGACGCCGGCCGCGCGCGCGAGCTCGAGGTCGAGGGCCTCGCGGCGGATGCGCTGGTCGATGTAGAGCAGGACGGTGACGCCGGCCTGCATGGGCAGGGTGATGCCCAGGGCGATGACCGTGCCGATGGCCGAGATGATCAGGTAGCCCCAGCTGTCGGAGACGGTGCCGTCGGTGATGCCGGCCATGCCGCCGCCGAAGAGCGCGGCGCCGATCCCCGTGAAGGGCACCACGATGATCATGGACACGATGCCGGTGATGATGGCGGTGAGGACGCTGATGCCGAAGATCCGCCACCAGGAGCCGCCGACCAGCTTCGAGGAGCGGGCGAAGGCGGTGAAGATGCCGGCCTTCTCCAGCATCAGGGCGGGCGGGGCCAGGCTGAACTTGATCCACAGCCAGGTGACCAGCACGAGCGCGCCGATGCCGACGAGTACGGCGAGTTCCGGGCCGCCGGCCAGCAGGGCGGGTACCACCAGGACGCTGACCAGCAGGATCGCGCCGAGCGCCATCAGCAGGGTCAGCCCGCACAGGCGCAGCAGCTGCGGGCGGGCGTCGCGCCAGGCGCCGGAGACGGTGGAACTCTGGCCCAGCACCGCCCGGCTGAAGATCATCGTGAGCATCGCGGTGACCAGGATTCCCCCGATCAGCTGGACGAAGATGCCGACGAGGGCCAGCAGCATGCTGCCGCCGGCGGCGTCGAGGACCTCTCCCGGGGTGGTGGTCTCGGGGTCGAGGGTGAGGTCGGCGAAGGCGTACTTCTCGAAGAGGACGTTGGCGATCTCGACGATGACGGCCACCGTGAAGGTGATCGACAGGACCGAGCGCCAGTGCGTACGCATGGTGGTGACCGCGCCGTCGAGGATCTCGCCCAGGCCCAGGGGGCGCAGCGGGATCACGCCGGGCTTGGCGGCCGGGGGCCTGTTCCAGCCGCCGGGGCCGCCGTGGGGGCTGCCGTACTGGCCGCCGTAGGGCTGCTGCTGCCCGCCGTACGAGCCCCAGCCGGCGCGGGGCTGCTGCGGGCCGGAGCCGGGGGCCGCGGGGCCGTCGGTGCCGGGGCTGGACCACTGGCCGGGCGGCGGCTGCTCGGCCGACCAGCCGGGGGCCGCCGGGGGCTGCGCGCCGGGCTGCTCGGGCTGCGCGCCCGGAGGTGTGGGCTGCGAGGCGGGCGCGCCGGGCCGCTCCCCGTCGGACGGAGAGGATCCGGGCGTTGCCCAGCCCGGAGAGTCGTTCATCGTGGCTCCTTCACGTCACCTGCGGGGCGGGGGCGCTGGTCGGCTGCCATCGTGCCACGTGGGGACGCCGGGCGGACCGGCCGTCCCCCCGGTAGTCCCGAGCCTGCCCGCACCTTCAATTGTCACCCGTCGAGCGGGCAGACTGGATCACCTACCCCGGCCGTCCGGCCGCGGGACCGCTGTGGGACAGCTCACCGCCGGGTAACGATTAGCTAATGGGATGATGTCAACCATGAAGGGACGCGTCCTTGTCGTCGACGACGACACCGCGCTGGCCGAGATGCTCGGCATCGTGCTGCGTGGAGAAGGTTTCGAGCCGTCGTTCGTCGCGGACGGCGACAAGGCCCTGGCTGCCTTTCGCGAGGCCAAGCCGGACCTGGTGCTGCTGGATCTCATGCTGCCCGGACGGGACGGCATAGAGGTCTGCCGGCTGATCCGCGCCGAGTCCGGCGTGCCGATCGTCATGCTCACGGCCAAGAGCGACACGGTGGACGTCGTGGTCGGACTGGAGTCCGGCGCCGACGACTACATCGTCAAGCCGTTCAAGCCCAAGGAGCTGGTCGCCCGTATCCGGGCCCGCCTGCGGCGTTCGGAGGAGCCCGCGCCGGAGCAGCTGACCATCGGTGACCTGGTCATCGACGTGGCCGGCCACTCCGTCAAGCGCGACGGCTCCTCGATCGCGTTGACCCCGCTGGAGTTCGACCTGCTGGTCGCGCTCGCCCGCAAGCCCTGGCAGGTCTTCACCCGTGAGGTGCTGCTGGAGCAGGTGTGGGGCTACCGCCACGCCGCGGACACCCGCCTGGTCAACGTGCACGTGCAGCGGCTGCGCTCGAAGGTCGAGAAGGACCCCGAGCGCCCCGAGATCGTCGTGACGGTGCGCGGTGTCGGCTACAAGGCCGGACCCAGCTGACGTGCCGCCCGGCAGGGCCCCCGGCTCCCGCTGGGGGGCGACACGGGCCGGCCGGCTGCTCCAGGACGGGGCGCCCGGCGGCCCCGTCCTGCGCCTGTTCGTACGGCTGGCGCGGCGTCCGCTGCTGCCCGCGGTGCGGCTGTGGCGGCGCAACCTGCAGCTGCGGGTGGTCGCGGGCACGCTGCTGATGTCGCTGGGCGTGGTCCTGCTGCTCGGCTTCGTCGTCATCGGCCAGGTCAGCAACGGCCTCCTCGAGGCGAAGCAGGACGCGGCCCAGAGCCAGGCCGCGGGCGGCTTCGCGGTCGCACAGGAGAAGGCCAACACCCCGTCCGCGGCGGACGGCGCCGATCCGGGCGCCGTGGACGCCAAGGGCGGCCGGGACGCCAGTACGTGGATGAACTCCCTCGTGTGGCAGCTGGCCAGTGGCGGCCAGTCCGCGTTCGAGGTGGTCGCGCTGGGCGCGAACACGGGCGACGTCGGCAAGGGCGTGCGCGGGGCGCGCGCCTCCGGCGACGTGGATCCGACCGCGAGCATCCCGGCGGAGCTGCGCAAGTCCGTCGACCACGGGACCGGCACCTTCCAGACCTTCGCGAAGATCCGCTACACCGCCCCGGACAAGGCCCCCGAGGCCGCCCTGGTCATCGGCAAGCGGCTGACCGACATCAACGGTGCCCCGTACGACCTGTACTACCTCTTCCCGCTGACGCAGGAGGAGGAGTCCCTGAACCTGATCAAGGCGACGATCGCCACGGCGGGCCTGTTCGTGGTCGTGCTGCTCGGCGCCATCGCCTGGCTGGTCGTGCGCCAGGTCGTCACGCCGGTGCGGATGGCCGCCGGGATCGCCGAGCGGCTCTCGGCGGGGCGGCTCCAGGAGCGGATGAAGGTCACCGGCGAGGACGACATCGCGCGCCTGGGCGAGGCCTTCAACAAGATGGCGCAGAACCTCCAGAACAAGATCCAGCAGCTGGAGGACCTGTCCCGGATGCAGCGCCGCTTCGTCTCGGACGTCAGCCACGAGCTGCGGACCCCGCTGACGACGGTCCGGATGGCCGCCGACGTCATCCACGACGCACGGGTCGACTTCGACCCGGTCACCGCGCGCTCGGCCGAGCTGCTCGCCGGTCAGCTGGACCGCTTCGAGTCCCTGCTCGCCGACCTGCTGGAGATCAGCCGGTTCGACGCGGGCGCCGCGGCCCTGGAGGCGGAGCCGATCGACCTGCGGGACGTCGTACGCCGGGTCATCGACGGCGCGGAGCCGCTGGCCGAGCGCAAGGGCACCCGGATCCGGGTGCTGGGCGACACCCAGCCGGTGATCGCCGAGGCCGACGCGCGCCGGGTGGAGCGGGTGCTGCGCAATCTGGTCGTCAACGCCGTCGAGCACGGCGAGGGCCGGGACGTGGTCGTACGGCTGGCCTCGGCGGGCGGCGCGGTCGCGGTCGCGGTACGGGACTACGGCGTGGGCCTCAAGCCCGGCGAGGCGACGCGGGTCTTCAACCGGTTCTGGCGGGCCGACCCGGCCCGGGCCAGGACCACCGGCGGTACGGGGCTGGGCCTGTCGATCGCGGTCGAGGACGCGCGGCTGCACGGCGGCTGGCTCCAGGCGTGGGGCGAGCCCGGCGGCGGTTCGCAGTTCCGGCTGACGCTGCCGCGCACGGCCGACGAGCCGCTGCGGGGGTCGCCGATCCCGCTGGAGCCGGAGGATTCCCGGGGCAACCGGGCGCGGGCCGAGGCCGAGCGCCGGGCCGAGGCCGAGCGCCGGGCCGCCGCCGTACCGGGGCAGCCGGCGGACCGCGGTCCGGGCGTCGCGGGCGGCTCCGGGCTGCCCGGAGGGGGTACGGCCGAGCGCTCGGCGATACCGCCGCGCCCCGCGGCCGTGCCCGCCGACCCGACGGCGCTGCCGGGCAGCGGCGCGCGGGTGGTGGCCCGGCCGAACGGCGGGGGAGCGGCGGAGCACGTACAGGAGGACGCGGGACGTGAGGGCTGAGGGCAGGGGCGGGGCCGCCGGGATCGCCGGAACGGCTGCGATCTCGGGGGGTGCCGGGGGAGCCGGGGCCGCCGGGGGCGTGCGGGGCGGGTCCGGACGGCGGGGGCGTGCCGGGGGCGCGCGCGGGCTGCGGGCGGGCGCCGTGCTCGGCGGGGTCGCGCTGCTGGTGCCCGGCTGTGCCTCGATGCCCGACCACGGGGAGATCCGGCAGGTGCAGGCCTCGCCGGGGGCCGATTCCCTGGTGCGCGTCTTCGGCGTACCGCCGGCCGACAAGGCCAGTCCGATGGAGATCGTGCGCGGTTTCGTGGAGGCGATGACCGCCGACGACCCGCAGCTGGACACGGCCCGCAAGTACCTCACGGAGGACGCGGCCCGCAGCTGGAAGCCCAGCTCCGGCATCACCGTGACCGCGGGCGGCCTGCGCATCTCGGGGCAGACCGAGAAGGACCCGGAGACCCCGCGGTTCAAGATGAGCAGCACGATGCTGGCCACCGTGGACGAGCGCAGCGCGTACCAGCCGGATCCCGGCGGCGGGACCTACGAGGAGTACCTGCAGCTCCTCAAGAACAAGGAAGGGCAGTGGCGGATCGCCACACCGCCCAAGGGGCTGGTGCTGAGCGAGTCCGACTTCCAGCGCATCTACAAGCCGGTCAACAAGTTCTACTTCGCGGGCGGGACGCTCGTCGCGGACCCGGTGTACGTGCGCCAGCGCACCGACCCCGACTCGCGCATGGACCCGATGACGCAGACCGTCAAGTCGCTGCTGGACGGGCCCTCCAAGTGGCTCGGGCCGGTCGTCACCTCCAGCTTCCCGACGGGCACGGAGCTGCGGGAGGGCACCAAGTCCCTGACGTACGACGGCCAGAACACGCTGCGCGTGCCGCTGAACCTCAAGGCGGACAACGTGGCGCAGCCGCAGTGCCAGCGGATGGCGACCCAGCTGCTGTACACGGTGCGGGACATGACGGCCTCGCGGCTGGACCGGGTGGAGCTGCTGCGCTCGGACAAGTCCTCGCTGTGCGCGGTGACCGAGGCGGCGGCCTCGACGATCGCCAGCCGGCCGGCCGCCCCGAGGTACCAGTACTACGTCGACAAGGACGACAAGCTGGTCCGGATGCCGGTGGAGGGGCAGGCCGAGGACCAGCAGAGCCGGGCCGAGCCGGTGCCGGGGCCGGTGAACTCGCCCGCCCTCAAGGTCGGGGCCGCCGCGGTCTCGCACGACGAGCGGCGCGCGGCGGTGGTCTCCGAGGGCGGCCACGCCCTGTACGTCGTCTCGCTGACGACGGCCGGTCTGATGCCGCAGCCCGTGCTGACCAGCAAGGCGAACAAGCTGACGGCGCCCAGCTGGGACGCCCGCGGCGACCTGTGGATCGCCGACCAGGACCCGGCGAACGCGGGCCTGCTGTGGGTGCCCGCCGGGACCGGGACGCACGAGAAGATCGACGTGAGCGGGCTCGGCGGTGGCCGGATCAGCGCGGTGCGGGTCTCGGCCGACGGGGTGCGGATCGCGCTGCTGGTGATCAAGGACGGCCGCAAGACGCTGTACGTCGGGCGGATCGAGCGGCCCGAGCACAAGACGGACGGGGCGGCGGTGTCGGTGCGCGAGCTGCGGCCCGCGGCGCCGCAGATGGCCGATGTGACGGCGATGAGCTGGGCGCCGCGGGGCAGGCTGCTGGTGATCGGGCGGGAGAGCGGCGGTGTCGTGCAGGCCCGGTACACGCTGTCGGACGGCTCGATGGTCGCGGGCAGCCTGCCCGGTGCGACGGGGCTGAGCGCGGTGGCGGCGACGGAGGACGAGACGCGTGCGGCGCCGGTGGTGGCGCAGGCCGTGGACGACGGGATCGTGTCGCTGCCGCCGGGCGCACAGTGGCGCACCGTGGGCGCGGGCGGCCGGGCGCCGGTCTACCCGGGCTGAGGCCGCGTCCACCCGGGCCGGCGTCCACCCGGGCCGGCGGCTACCCGGGCTGAGGCCGCGGCCGTCGGGTCCGGAGGTTGTCCACAGGGGTCGCGCGCGGGCGGGGCCGGCGGCACTGTGGGGTGATGCGGTGGTGCTGGCAGGAGCTCGCCGGGCTGGTGCTGCCGGGGGACTGCGCCGGGTGCGGTGCCGCGCGCGTGCTGCTGTGCCACGGCTGCCGTGCGGCGCTGAGCGGAGCGGGAGCGCGGCGGGTGCGGCCGTCCCCGGCGCCGGCCGGGCTGCCGGTGGTGCATGCCGCGGCCTCGTACGAGGGCGCGGTGCGGGCGGTGCTGCTCGCCCACAAGGAACGCGGCGCGATGCCGCTGGCCGGAGCGCTGGGCGTCGCGCTGGCCGGAGCCGTACGCGCGGGACTGGCGGGACGGGCCGGGGTGCCGGGGGGTGGGGCGGGACGCGAGGTGGTGCTCGTACCGGTGCCGTCGGCGCGGGCCCGGGTGCGGGCGCGCGGGCACGATCCGGCGCGCAGGATCGCCCTGGCCGCCTCCGCGCGGCTGCGGACGACCGGGACACCGGCGCGGGTGGCGGCCGTCCTGCGGCAGCGGCGGCCGGTGGCCGACCAGGCGGGCCTGGGTGCCCGGCAGCGGCGGGAGAACCTCGCGGGGGCACTGGAGGTACGCCGGGGTGCGGCGCGGCTGCTGGAGGGGCCCTGGGTGGTCCTGGTGGACGATCTGATGACGACCGGGGCGACGCTGGCGGAGGCGGCCCGCGCGGTGCGCGCGGCGGGGGTGCCGGGGGCGGGCGGTCCGACGGCGGCCGTGGTGGCGGGTCCGGCGTATACGCCCTCGTACGCGATTGAGCCAAGATCTGCCGGAACTCGAACAGACCAATAAAGTTGCGAATAGATTTGGAACTGATCGGGAAGGCGCATCGTTGCAGGTAGTAAGAGGGGTGATACCCCTGAACGGAGGTACGTTCCGGTAGCGGGTGCCGACAACCGGCAGAGAGAGATATGTTCGGTTGTGAGGAACTGGCGAGCCTTGGCCCGCAACGTCTCTCGACTCTGAAGTCGGTGGGGTGGCGATCTTGCCGATGGGGGAGGAGGAGGTGAAAGTCGCCAAGTCCGAGGCTCCGGTGTTCACCGGAGTCTGGTGCGAAAAGGGAGACGCTTCGCCCGAAGCGGCGGAGCGATCCGGGAACGGAGTTCTGCGTGGACATCGTCGTCAAGGGCCGCAAGACCGAGGTGCCCGAGCGGTTCCGTAAGCACGTGGCCGAGAAGCTCAACGTGGACAAGATCCAGAGGTATGACGGCAAGGTCATCAGCCTGGACGTCGAGGTGTCCAAGGAGCTCAACCCGCGTCAGGCCGACCGTTCCGACCGTGTGGAGATCACCCTTCGTTCCCGCGGTCCCGTGATCCGTGCCGAGGCAGCCGCCGCCGACCCCTACGCGGCGCTGGACCTGGCGCACGAGAAGCTCGAGGCCCGGCTGCGCAGGCAGCACGACAAGCGTGCCAGCCGCCGCGGCAACGGCCGCCTCTCCGCCGCGGAGGTCGCCGATGTCGTCCCGGACGCCGCGACGCTGAACGGGAGCGGCCAGCCCGTGTCCGACGAGGAGTCGGGCGTTCCGACGACCCGCATCGGCTCGCTGGAAGTGCAGGGCGAGGGCCCGCTCATCGTCCGCGAGAAGACCCACTCGGCGGCACCCATGTCGCTCGACCAGGCGCTCTACGAAATGGAGCTGGTCGGGCACGACTTCTATCTTTTCGTCGACTCCGAGACCAAGCTGCCCAGCGTCGTCTACCGGCGCCACGCCTATGACTACGGCGTCATCCACGTGAACCCCGACGGTGCCTCCAGCTCCGAGGAACCGCGGGGCGGCGCCGGCGGCGCGCTCGGCGGCTGACCCCGGATCGGCCGGTGCCCCTGCGGACGCGCCCCGTGCGTCCCGGGGGCACCCGTATGCTGGCGGACAGTCAACCGGCGGTCGACCTCGCCGGGTTGAGGCGGAACTCGCAGGGCTCGCAGGACCCGCAGGTCTTGCAGGGGGAGGAACGATGGCGGACAGCTTCGAGCCGGAATGCCGTGTCGACGGCTCCGGCGGTGAGCCGATCCGAGTGCTCGTCGTGGACGACCACGCCCTCTTCCGGCGCGGACTGGAGATCGTCCTCGCGCAGGAGGAGGACATCCAGGTCGTCGGCGAGGCCGGGGACGGCGCGGAGGCGGTGGACAAGGCGGCCGACCTGCTGCCGGACATCGTGCTCATGGACGTGCGGATGCCGCGCCGGGGCGGGATCGAGGCGTGCACCTCGATCAAGGAGGTGGCACCCTCCGCGAAGATCATCATGTTGACGATCAGCGACGAGGAGGCCGACCTCTACGACGCGATCAAGGCGGGGGCCACGGGCTACCTGCTCAAGGAGATCTCCACGGACGAGGTCGCGACCGCCATTCGCGCGGTGGCGGACGGGCAGTCGCAGATCAGCCCCTCGATGGCGTCGAAACTCCTGACCGAATTCAAGTCGATGATCCAGCGCACGGACGAGCGGCGGCTGGTGCCCGCGCCGCGGCTGACCGACCGCGAGCTGGAGGTCCTCAAGCTGGTGGCGACGGGAATGAACAACCGCGACATCGCCAAGGAACTGTTCATCTCCGAGAACACCGTGAAGAACCACGTCCGCAACATCCTGGAGAAGCTGCAGCTGCACTCCCGGATGGAGGCCGTGGTCTACGCGATGCGCGAGAAGATCCTCGAAATCCGCTGAGCGCCCCGGGGCCGCCGGCGGCCCCGGAGCCTCGCGGCCCCGCCTCGCGGCCCCGCCCCGCGGCTCAGGCGAGGGCCGCCAGCTCCGCCGTCACGGCCGCCGCCTCCTCGGGCGAGGCCGCCCGCTCGATCCGTACGTCCTCGCAGCCCACCCAGGACGCCGCCTCCACCAGCGCCTCGGCCATGGCGCGCCCCGCCCTCGGCGTGGTCAGCGACAGCTGGCGGGCCACCAGGGTGCGGCCCTCCCGTGCCGGGTCCACGCGGCCCTGGAGCTGGCCCCCGGCCAGCAGCGGCATGGCGAAGTAGCCGTGGATCCGCTTCGGCTTCGGCACGTACGCCTCCAGCCGGTGCGTGAAGCCGAAGATCCGCTCGGTGCGCGGCCGGTCCCAGATCAGCGAGTCGAACGGGGAGAGCAGCGTCGTGCGGTGCCGCCCGCGCGGTACGGAGGCCAGCGCGGCCGGGTCCGCCCAGGCGGGCCGGCCCCAGCCCTCGACCTCCACCGGCACCAGCCCGGAGTCCGCGATCACCGCGTCGACCTGCTCGCCCTTGAGCCGGTGGTAGTCCGCGATGTCGGCGCGCGTGCCCACGCCGAGGGACTGCCCGGACAGGGCGACCAGCCGGCGCAGGCACTCGGTGTCGTCCAGGTCGTCGTGGAACAGGGCGGCCGGGACCGCGCGCTCGGCCAGGTCGTACACCCGCTTCCAGCCGCGCCGCTCGGTGCAGACCACGTCACCGGTGTCCAGCAGCCACTCCACCGCGATCTTCGTCTCGGACCACTCGAACCACTCGCCGCCGTTCTTGGCGCCGCCCAGCTGCGTCGAGGTCATCGGGCCCTCGGCCGCCAGCCGGTCCAGCACCGTCTTCGTCGAGCGTTCCTTGTCGGCGAGCACGTGCCAGCGGTGCCCGCGCGCATAGCGGGCCCGGCGGCGGAAGGCGAAGTGCGGCCACTCCTCGATCGGCAGGATGCACGCGGCGTGCGACCAGTATTCGAAGGCGTGGTTCTCGCTCCAGTACGCCGACTCCACGGCGGAGCGGCCCACCGCGCCCAGGCGCGCGTACGGAATCAGCTCGTGCGACCGGGCGAGCACGGAGATCGTGTCCAGCTGGACGGCGCCCAGGTGCCGCAGCACCCCGCGGACCCCGCCACGCCGGTCGGGCGCGCCCAGGAACCCCTGCGCGCGCAGGGCGATGCGGCGCGCGTCGTCGGCGGAGAGGGACACGGTCGGCTGCGGCAGGCTCGTCATGAGCGCACCCTAAGGGCCGCCACTGACAGCGGGCCGGGGCGACGGCGGGGGAGGGCGGGGCGAAGCCGGGGGGACGGCGGGGGCGAAGCCGGGAGCGAACAGTTTTCGGCGGACACCGGCACCTATCGCGGCCCCCGTACGTTCTCCTTCCGGGCGGCCGCAGCCCTTGCGGCCACGGCAGACCTCCCGGCGTGACCGAGTCCTCGCTTACGATGGCCGTTGCGGTGGGGTCCACCTGCCGTGCCCGTGTACGAACCAGTGCCAGGCCCGACCGGCAAGGAGACAAACCTCGGTGTCCGTCTTCAACAAGCTCATGCGTGCAGGCGAAGGCAAGATCCTGCGCAAACTGCACCGCATCGCGGACCAGGTCAACTCCATCGAAGAGGACTTCGTCAACCTCTCCGACGCCGAGTTGCGGGCGCTCACGGACGAGTACAGGCAGCGGTTCCAGGACGGCGAGAGCCTCGACGACCTGCTGCCCGAGGCCTTCGCGACGGTCCGCGAGGCCGCGAAGCGCGTGCTCGGCCAGCGTCACTACGACGTCCAGCTCATGGGCGGCGCCGCGCTGCACCTCGGCTACGTGGCCGAGATGAAGACCGGTGAGGGCAAGACCCTCGTCGGCACCCTCCCGGCGTACCTGAACGCGCTGTCCGGCGAGGGCGTGCACCTGATCACGGTGAACGACTACCTGGCCGAGCGCGACTCCGAGATGATGGGCCGCGTCCACCGCTTCCTGGGCCTGAGCGTCGGCTGCATCCTGGCCAACATGACCCCGGCCCAGCGCCGCGAGCAGTACGACTGCGACATCACGTACGGCACGAACAACGAGTTCGGCTTCGACTACCTGCGCGACAACATGGCGTGGTCGAAGGAGGAGCTGGTCCAGCGCGGCCACAACTTCGCCGTGGTCGACGAGGTCGACTCGATCCTCGTCGACGAGGCCCGTACCCCGCTGATCATCTCCGGCCCGGCCGACCAGGCCACGAAGTGGTACGCCGACTTCGCCAAGCTGGTCACCCGCCTGACCAAGGGCGAGCCCGGCCAGCCGCTGAAGGGCATCGAAGAGACCGGCGACTACGAGGTCGACGAGAAGAAGCGCACCGTCGGCATCCACGAGGCCGGTGTCGCCAAGGTCGAGGACTGGCTCGGCATCGACAACCTCTACGAGTCGGTGAACACCCCCCTCGTCGGCTACCTGAACAACGCCATCAAGGCGAAGGAACTGTTCAAGAAGGACAAGGACTACGTCGTCCTCGACGGCGAGGTCATGATCGTCGACGAGCACACCGGCCGTATCCTCGCCGGCCGCCGCTACAACGAGGGCATGCACCAGGCGATCGAGGCGAAGGAGGGGGTGGACATCAAGGACGAGAACCAGACGCTCGCCACGATCACCCTCCAGAACTTCTTCCGCCTCTACTCGAAGCTGTCCGGTATGACCGGTACGGCCATGACCGAGGCCGCCGAGTTCCACCAGATCTACAAGCTGGGCGTCGTGCCGATCCCGACGAACCGGCCCATGCAGCGCAAGGACCAGCCCGACCTGATCTACCGGACCGAGGTCGCCAAGTTCGCCGCCGTCGTCGACGACATCGCGGAGAAGCACGAGAAGGGCCAGCCGATCCTGGTCGGCACCACCTCGGTCGAGAAGTCCGAGTACCTCTCGCAGCAGCTGAACAAGCGGGGCATCCCGCACGAGGTCCTCAACGCCAAGCAGCACGACCGTGAGGCGATCATCGTCGCGCAGGCCGGCCGCCGCGGCGCGGTCACGGTCGCCACGAACATGGCCGGCCGCGGTACGGACATCAAGCTCGGCGGCAACCCGGACGATCTCGCCGAGGCGGAGCTGCGCCAGCAGGGCCTGGACCCGGAGGAGCACATCGAGGAGTGGGCGCACGCCCTCCCCGCGGCGCTCACCCGGGCCGAGGCGGCCGTCAAGGCCGAGTTCGAGGAGGTCAAGGAGCTCGGCGGGCTGTATGTGCTGGGCACCGAGCGCCACGAGTCGCGGCGTATCGACAACCAGCTGCGCGGCCGCTCCGGCCGACAGGGCGACCCGGGCGAGTCCCGCTTCTACCTGTCGCTGGGCGACGACCTGATGCGCCTGTTCAAGGCGCAGATGGTCGAGCGGGTCATGGCCATGGCCAATGTCCCCGACGACGTGCCGATCGAGAACAAGATGGTCACGCGCGCGATCGCGTCGGCCCAGTCGCAGGTCGAGACCCAGAACTTCGAGACGCGCAAGAACGTCCTGAAGTACGACGAGGTCCTCAACAGCCAGCGCGAGGTCATCTACGGCGAGCGCCGCCGCGTCCTGGAGGGCGAGGACCTGCACGAGCAGGTGCGCTTCTTCATGGACGACACCATCGACGCGTACATCGCGGCCGAGACGGTCGAGGGCTTCGCCGAGGAGTGGGACCTGGAGCGCCTGTGGGGCGCGTTCAAGCAGCTCTACCCGATCAAGGTGACGGTGGAGGAGCTGGAGGACGCGGCGGGCGACCGGGCCGGGATCACGGCCGAGTTCATCGCGGAGTCCGTCAAGGACGACATCCACGAGCAGTACGAGGAGCGCGAGAAGGCGCTGGGCTCGGACATCATGCGTGAGCTGGAGCGGCGCGTGGTGCTGTCGGTGCTGGACCGCAAGTGGCGCGAGCACCTGTACGAGATGGACTACCTGCAGGAGGGCATCGGCCTGCGGGCGATGGCCCAGAAGGACCCGCTGGTCGAGTACCAGCGGGAGGGCTTCGACATGTTCAACGCCATGATGGAGGGCATCAAGGAGGAGTCCGTCGGCTACCTGTTCAACCTGGAGGTCCAGGTCGAGCAGCAGGTCGAGGAGGTTCCGGTGCAGGCTCCGTCGCTGACGAAGGAGGAGGCGCCGGTCCCGGCCGCGCGTCCGGAGATCCGGGCGAAGGGCCTGGAGGCCCCGCAGCGCCGTGGCGGCCTGCACTTCTCGGCGCCGACGGTCGACGGTGAGGGCGGCGTGGTCGAGGGCGACTTCGACGACGACGCTGCCGGTGGGGCGGGCGACGGGATGACGCGGGCGGAGCGGCGCAAGGCGCAGCGCGCGTCGGGCGGCCGCCGCCGCAAGAAGTAACGGCACCCCCGACGGGGCCGGCCCCGCCCCCACCGGGCGGGCCGGCCCCGTCGCCGTTCCCGGGACCTGGCCGCCGTCCCTGGCCCCGTCGCCGTTCCCGGGGACCCGGCCGCCGCTCCCCGGCCCCCGAGTACGCCGTCCCGGCCCCGGCCCCGGCCCGGGCCTGGCCCCGCGCAGCGGTAGCGTTGTGGCCCCGCCGGGGGCCCGTAGCGCCGTAGGGCCCCTGCCGGCCGGGCCTGGGTCCGGGGATCCGTGTGGGCCCCGGGGGCCGGGGTGCCGGGTGAGGGGGCCCCGGGGGCCCACCTGGGCCCCCGGGGTGGTCAGAGGTGCTGGCCGCCCAGGTCGATGGCCGCGCAGCGCCAGCGGAGGTCCGGGCCCTGCTCCAGGCGGAACGCCATCGCCAGCGTGCGGTCGCCGACCGCGATGCGGGCGAAGGCCTCGATCACGCCCGGGCCGGGGTGGAAGCGGCCGCAGTGGCGCAGCACCGGGCGCAGGCGGTCGGCGGGACGGGGGTCCGGGCGGGCGCAGAGGGCGATCAGCTGCTCGTACGCCGGGCCGATCGTGTGGCCGAGCATCGCGTGCACCGGGCGGTGGCCGCTGAGGACCGCCAGCAGGCGTTCGGCGAACCAGTAGTGCGGGCCCAGGCGCAGGGCCCGCGGCGCGCCCGGCGGGCGGCGCTGGTCGCGGCGGCCGGCCGGGCGGGTCCGGGCGGCGGCCCGTCGTCCGCGTCCGCTGCCGTCGGCGGGCCGGGTCCTGGTGCTGGTCCTGTCCGTCACGATCGCCCCCGGGGAAGGCCTGGCCCGGTGAGTACCGGGCGGTAACTTGTTGGGGATCTTTTACGGGGAGTGACAGCCCTCCGCAATCGGTCCCCCTCCCGCGCGCCCGCCCGGCGCACGTTCACCTATCCGGGTGGCCCCGCCCGCCCCCGGCCCGGCTCCACGCCCGTCCGCGGGGAGCGGAGTGGACGGGATCCGGCCGGGGCCGGGCACCCCGAAGGGGTACCGGCGGCCGTATCCTGAGGGCGTTTGACGACTACCGAAAGCAGCCGGCCATGCGCGTGTACGTCCCCCTGACCCTTCCCGGGCTCGCCGAGGCGCACAAGGCGGGCGAGCTGGCCCCCGCCCCCCTGCGCGCGTACGCCGTCACGCCCGGGCTCCGCGAGTGGTACGTCTCCGACGACATCGAGGAGCTGGAGTACGCGGCCCTCAGCCGCGCCGCCGCCGCTTCCCTGCGGCTGATCGCGGCCGACGCCGCCGCCCCGCGCAAGCGCGTGGTCGTCGCCGTCGACGTGGCCGACAAGGCAGCCTCCGCCACCCCCGGTCTCGACGAGGCCACCCTCGGCCAGGTCACCCTCGACGCCCCCGTGCGCCTGACCGTCGCCGCCGCCGTCCACGTCGACGCCGCCGACGCCGAGGCCGACGTCGCGGCCGCCGCCGACGCCCTGCCCGCCGCCGACTCCGGCGACGACGACGCCCAGTTCACCGTCGACGGCGCCGAGGACCACGAACTGCTCTGGTTCGGCGTCCAGGAGATCCCGGGGCTGCTGTCATGAGCCCGCACCTGGTCTGGGACTGGAACGGGACCCTGCTGCACGACATCGACGCGGTCATAGCCGCGACGAACGCCTCGTTCGCCGAGTTCGGGTTCGCCCCGCTCACCCTCGAGGAGTACCGCGAGCTGTACGTCGTCCCCGTGCCGAAGTTCTACGAGCGGATCATGGGGCGGCTGCCCACGGACGCGGAGTGGACCGTCATGGACGACACCTTCCACCGCCACTACTGGGCCGCCGCCGTGGACGCCGGGCTCACCGACGGTGCCAGGCAGCTCCTCGGCGACTGGCAGCGCCAGGGTCTGAGCCAGTCCCTGCTCTCCCTCGCGCCCCACGACAGGCTCGTCCCGCTCGTGCGCACCCACGGCATCGAGGGGCACTTCGTCCGTGTGGACGGCCGCACCGGCCCCTCCCACACGAGCAAGGCCGGACATCTCGTACGCCATTTGGAGGCCCTGGCGCCGACGGGTGTGCGTGCCTCCCGTACGGTCCTCATCGGGGACGCCGTCGACGACGCGCTCGCCGCCGCGCACGTCGGCGCCCGCGCCGTCCTCTATACGGGCGGTTCGCACAGCCGGGCCAGTCTGGAATCGGCCGGTGTCCCCGTCGTCGACACCCTGGCAGACGCCGTTCGCGCTGCCCGCGAGCTGGCCGAATAGCGACTTGGCACGCGCGGCGGTGTACGTCTCTGCGCAGAGTGTCAAAGTTCTGCCCCCTCTTTTGTACAAAGCCCTCTCATGACGGAACGGGGGTAGGGGGCGATAGCCTTGTACCCGTGATCAGCGCGATAGTCATCGGGGGCACCGTTGCCCCCGGCCAGCGCCCGGCGCACGACCGTGCCCGGGCCTTCGCTGATCCCCGCTGCCGGGACCGCTCGCCGATCATGGCCGATTCCCTCCCGGTCGCTTCCCACGACGACATAGCGTCGGTCCCGGACGGATTCCCGGCCTCGCGGCGCTATGTCGATCCTTCTTCCTTCACCTACGCCTACGTCACGCAACGGCGCGCGACAGGAGCCATGAGGACATGCAGACCAAGCTGGACGAAGCAAAGGCCGAGCTGCTCGCACGGGCGGCACGGGTAGCTGAGAACAGCCCGGCCGGGGGGGTACTTCCGACTGGGTCCGAGCAGGGCGAGCGGCCGGACCAGGCCACCGTGCTCTCCTACCTCCAGCGCTACTACCTGCACACCGCCCCCGAGGACATCACCGACCGCGACCCGGTCGACATCTTCGGCGCGGCGCTCTCGCACTACCGGCTCGCCGAGAACCGGCCGCAGGGCACCGCGAACGTGCGCGTCCACACCCCCACGGTCGAGGAGAACGGCTGGACCTCCAGCCACTCGGTCGTCGAGGTCGTCACCGACGACATGCCCTTCCTCGTCGACAGCGTGACCAACGAGCTCTCCCGCCAGGGCCGCGGCATCCACGTGGTCATCCACCCGCAGGTCGTCGTACGCCGTGACGTGACCGGCAAGCTCATCGAGATCCTCGGCCCGGACTGCGACGCCCACGGCCCCCGCACCGCGCGCCCCCACGACTCCCTCGTCGAGTCCTGGATCCACGTCGAGATCGACCGCGAGACCGACCGCGCCGACCTCAAGCAGATGACCGCCGACCTGCTGCGCGTGCTCTCCGACGTCCGCGAGGCCGTCGAGGACTGGGAGAAGATGCGCGACGCGGCGCTGCGCATCGCCGAGGGGCTGGGCACCGAGCCCGTCGCGTCCGACCTGCGCGAGCACGAGCTCGACGAGGCCAGCGAGCTGCTGCGCTGGCTCGCCGACGACCATTTCACCTTCCTCGGGTACCGCGAGTACAACCTCGTCGACGGCGACGCGCTCGCCGCCGTCCCCGGCACCGGCCTCGGCATCCTGCGCTCCGACCCGCACCACAGCGGCCAGGAGGACGCCCACCCCGTCTCGCCGTCCTTCAACCGGCTGCCCGCCGACGCCCGCGCCAAGGCCCGCGAGCACAAGCTGCTGGTGCTGACCAAGGCCAACAGCCGCGCCACCGTGCACCGGCCGTCCTACCTCGACTACGTGGGCGTCAAGAAGTTCGACGCCGACGGCAACGTGGTCGGCGAGCGCCGCTTCCTCGGCCTGTTCTCGTCCGCCGCCTACACCGAGTCCGTGCGCCGCGTGCCGGTCATCCGCCGCAAGGTCGCCGAGGTCCTGGAGGGCGCCGGCTTCTCGCCGAACAGCCACGACGGCCGGGACCTGCTGCAGATCCTGGAGACCTACCCGCGCGACGAGCTGTTCCAGACCCCGGTCGACAAGCTCCGCGAGATCGTCACCTCCGTCCTGTACCTCCAGGAGCGCCGCCGGCTGCGGCTGTACCTGCGCCAGGACGAGTACGGCCGCTACTACTCGGCCCTCGTCTACCTGCCGCGCGACCGGTACACCACCGGCGTCCGGCTGCGGCTCATCGACATCCTCAAGGAGGAGCTCGACGGCCACAGCGTCGACTTCACCGCCTGGAACACCGAGTCGATCCTCTCCCGCATCCACTTCGTCGTCCGTGTCACGCCCGGCACCGAGCTGCCCGCGCTGACCGACGCCGACGTCGAGCGCCTGGAGGGCCGCCTCGTCGAGGCCGCCCGCTCCTGGTCCGACGGCTTCGACCAGGCGCTCACCGCCGAGCTCGGCGAGGAGCGCGCCGCGGAGCTGCTGCGCCGCTACAGCGGCTCCTTCTCCGAGGGCTACAAGTCCGACCACTCGCCGCGCGCCGCCGTCGCCGACCTGTGCCACCTGGAGAAGCTGCGCACCGGCGGGCAGGACTTCGCGCTCTCGCTGTACGAGCCGGTCGGCGCGGGCCCCGGCGAGCGCCGCTTCAAGATCTACCGCACCGGCGAGCAGGTCTCCCTGTCGGCCGTCCTGCCCGTGCTCCAGCGCCTGGGCGTCGAGGTCACCGACGAGCGCCCGTACGAGCTGCGCTGCACCGACCGCACCAACGCCTGGATCTACGACTTCGGCCTGCGCATGCCGGTGTCCGACGGCAGCGGCGACAACTACCTCGGCGACGACGCCCGCGAGCGCTTCCAGGAGGCCTTCGCCGCCGTCTGGACGGGCGAGGCGGAGAACGACAACTTCAACACCCTCGTGCTGGGCGCCGGGCTGACCTGGCGCCAGGCCGTCGTGCTGCGCGCGTACGCCAAGTACCTGCGCCAGGCCGGCTCTACCTTCAGCCAGGACTACATGGAGGACACCCTCCGCAACAACGTCCACACCACCCGGCTGCTGGTCTCCCTCTTCGAGGCGCGGATGTCGCCGGGCCGCCAGGCCGCCGGCACCGAGCTCGTCGACGCGATGCTGGAGGAGCTGGAGGGCGCCCTGGACCAGGTCGCCTCGCTGGACGAGGACCGCATCCTGCGCTCCTTCCTCACGCTGATCAACGCCACCCTGCGCACCAACTTCTTCCAGAAGGACGCGGCCGGCGAGACGCACCCCTACGTGTCGATGAAGTTCGACCCGCAGGCCATCCCGGACCTGCCGGCCCCCCGCCCGGCCTTCGAGATCTGGGTGTACTCCCCGCGCGTCGAGGGCGTCCACCTGCGCTTCGGCAAGGTCGCCCGAGGCGGTCTGCGCTGGTCCGACCGGCGCGAGGACTTCCGTACGGAGATCCTCGGCCTGGTCAAGGCGCAGATGGTCAAGAACACCGTCATCGTGCCGGTCGGCGCCAAGGGCGGCTTCGTCGCCAAGAACCTCCCCGACCCGTCCGTCGACCGTGACGCGTGGCTGGCCGAGGGCATCGCCTCGTACAAGGTCTTCATCTCGGCGCTGCTCGACATCACCGACAACATGGTCGGCGGCGAGGTCGTGCCGCCCAAGGGCGTGGTCCGCCACGACGAGGACGACACCTACCTCGTCGTCGCCGCCGACAAGGGCACCGCGACCTTCTCCGACATCGCCAACGGGGTCGCGGAGTCGTACGGCTTCTGGCTCGGCGACGCCTTCGCCTCCGGCGGCTCGGCCGGCTACGACCACAAGGGCATGGGCATCACCGCGCGCGGCGCGTGGGAGTCGGTCAAGCGCCACTTCCGCGAGCTGGGCCACGACACCCAGACCCAGGACTTCACCGTCGTCGGCGTCGGCGACATGTCCGGCGACGTCTTCGGCAACGGCATGCTGCTCTCCGAGCACATCCGTCTGGTCGCCGCCTTCGACCACCGGCACATCTTCATCGACCCGAACCCGGACGCGGCCGTCTCCTACGCCGAGCGCCGCCGCCTGTTCGAGCTGCCGCGCTCCTCGTGGGCCGACTACGACACCGAGCTGCTCTCCGCGGGCGGCGGGATCCACCCGCGTACCGCGAAGGCCATCCCGGTCAACGCGGCCGTGCGCGAGGCCCTCGGCATCGAGGCGGGCGTCACCAAGATGACCCCGGCCGAGCTGATGCAGGCGATCCTGAAGTCCCCGGTGGACCTGCTGTGGAACGGCGGCATCGGTACGTACGTGAAGGCGACCACCGAGTCGCACGCCGACGTCGGCGACAAGGCCAACGACGCCATCCGCGTCAACGGCCAGGACCTGCGGGTCAAGGTCGTCGGCGAGGGCGGCAACCTGGGCCTGACCCAGCTGGGCCGTATCGAGTTCGCCCGCCTCGGCGCCGGCGGCGAGGGCGGCCGGATCAACACCGACGCCATCGACAACAGCGCCGGCGTGGACACCTCCGACCACGAGGTGAACATCAAGATCCTGCTCAACGCGGTGGTCTCCGACGGCGACATGACCGTCAAGCAGCGCAACAAGCTGCTGGCGGAGATGACCGACGAGGTCGGCGCCCTGGTGCTGCGCAACAACTACACGCAGAACGTCGCCCTGACCAACGGCGTCGCCCAGGCCCCCAGCCTGCTCCACGCCCAGCAGCGCTACATGCGCCGCCTGGAGAACGCCGGCCTGCTCAACCGGGGGCTGGAGTTCCTGCCCACCGAGCGGCAGATCCGCGAGCTGCTGGGCAACGGCAAGGGCCTGACCCAGCCGGAGCTGGCCGTCCTGTTCGCCTACACCAAGATCACGGTGGCGGACGAGCTCATCCACACCGCGCTCCCGGACGACCCGTACCTGCGCCGCCTGCTGCACGCGTACTTCCCGGCCGCGCTGCGCGAGCGGTTCCCCGAGCAGGTCGACGGGCACGCGCTGCGCCGCGAGATCGTCACCACGCTGCTGGTCAACGACACCGTCAACAGCGGTGGTTCGACCTTCCTGCACCGGCTGCGCGAGGAGACCGGGGCCTCCCTGGAGGAGATCGTCCGGGCGCAGCTCTCCGCCCGCGAGATCTTCGGCATGGCCGCGGTGTGGGACGCGGTCGAGGCTCTGGACAACAAGGTCGCGGCCGACGTCCAGACCCGGGTACGGCTGCACTCGCGCCGCCTGGTCGAGCGCGGTACCCGCTGGCTGCTCAACAACCGGCCGCAGCCGCTGGCGATCACCGAGACCATCGGCTTCTTCGCCGACCGCGTGACGCGGGTGTGGAGCGAGCTGCCGATGCTGCTGCGCGGCGCGGACCTGGAGTGGTACCAGCTGGTCCGCGACGAGCTGACCGGGGCGGGCGTGCCGGACGAGCTGGCGGCGAAGGTGGCCGGCTTCTCCTCCGCCTTCCCGATCCTCGACGTCGTCGGGATCTCCGACCGCACCGGCATCGACGCCCTGGACGTCGCCGAGGTGTACTACGACCTCGCCGACCGCCTGGACATCACCGCGCTGATGGACCGGATCATCGAGCTGCCGCGGGCCGACCGCTGGCAGTCGATGGCCCGCGCCGCCATCCGCGAGGACCTGTTCTCGGCGCACGCGGCCCTGACCGCCGACGTGCTGGCGGTGGGCGACGGCGACGCGACTCCCGAGCAGCGCTTCAAGGCGTGGGAGGAGAAGAACGCGGCGATCATCAGCCGGGCCCGGACGACCCTGGACGAGATCCAGGGCTCGGACGACTTCGACCTGGCGAACCTGTCGGTGGCGATGCGCACCATGCGCTCGCTGCTGCGCGCGCACGGCTGACGGCCGGCAGCTGGTAGCTGACGGCTGACGCCCCGTACGACGACGGGCGGCCCGGGACCTCGATCGGTCCCGGGCCGCCCGTCCGGCGTTGTGCGTGCGCGCCGTCAGCCGCCGCGCGTGAAGGCCTCGTACGCGTCGCAGACCTCGGCCGTGGGGCCGTCCATGCGCAGCTCGCCGCGTTCCAGCCAGATCGCCCGGTCGCAGGTCTCGCGGACCGTGCCGATGCTGTGGCTGACCAGGAAGACCGTGCCGGCGGTGGCCCGCAGTTCCTCGATCCGCTTCTGGCTGCGGCGCTGGAAGGCGGCGTCGCCGGTGGCCAGGGCCTCGTCGATCATCAGGACGTCGTGGTCCTTGGCGGCGGCGATCGAGAAGCGCAGCCGGGCGCCCATGCCGGAGGAGTAGGTGCGCATGGGCAGCGAGATGAAGTCGCCCTTCTCGTTGATCCCGGAGAAGTCGACGATGCCGTCGTAGCGTTCGCGGATCTGCTGTTTGCTCATGCCCATCGCCAGGCCGCCCAGGATCACGTTGCGCTCGCCGGTCAGGTCGTTCATCAGTGCCGCGTTGACCCCCAGCAGCGAGGGCTGGCCGTGCGAGTAGATCCTGCCGCTCGCGACCGGCTGGAGGCCGGCGATCGCGCCGAGCAGGGTCGACTTGCCCGAGCCGTTGGAGCCGATGAGGCCGATGGCCTCGCCCTTGTACGCGGTGAAGCCGACCCCGCGCACGGCGTGCACCTCGCGGACGGCCGGGTCGGGGCGCCCCCGGCGCAGCAGTCGGCTCAGCGCCGCGGTGGCGCCGCCCTTGCGGCCGCCGCCCGTGACCTTGTAGACGACGTGGACGTCGTCGGCGATGACGGTGGGGACGCGGGCCACGCGGGCCCCGGGGGCGGTGGGCGCCGGGCGCTCCAGGGTCGTCGTGCGGGCGGTCGTACTAGCCACGGCCGTACTCCTCCTCAGCCTTCCAGAAGTAGATGAATCCGCCGACGCCGGCGAGCAGGGCCCAGCCGGTGGCCAGGAGCCAGACGTGCGGCGGCAGGGAGTGCGCCTCGAAGCTGTCGATCAGCGCGAAGCGCATGAGGTCGATGAAGACGGCGGCCGGGTTGGTCTTGAGCATCGTGGTGACCCAGTGCGGCAGCTGGCCGGCCGCGAGCATCTGGTCGATGCTCCACATGACGCCCGAGGCGTACATCCAGGTGCGCAGGACGAACGGCATCAGCTGGCTGACGTCGGGGTTCTTGCTGCCGACGCGCGCCATGACCAGGGCGCAGCCGGCGGCGAAGACGGCCATCAGGAACAGGGTGGGCACGGCCAGCAGCCAGGAGAGGGCCGGGGTCTGGCCGAAGGCGAGCAGCATCAGGACCAGGGCGGCCATGGTGACGAGCAGCTGCTGGAAGAGCTGGACGACGGTGGACAGGGGCAGGCTGGCGCGCGGGAAGTGCAGGGCGCGGACCAGGCCGCGGTTGCTGTGGACGGCGCGGGTGCCGGCGTTGATGGAGCTGCCGATGAAGTCCCACACGAAGACGCCGGTGATCAGGAACGGGACGTAGTCCGGCACCTGGTGTCCGGCGCGCATGATCACGCCGAAGATGACGTAGTAGACGGCCGCGTTGAGCAGCGGGGTCACCAGGTGCCAGACCTGGCCCAGCTTCGCGGTGCTGTACGTGGCGGCCATGCGGGCGGTGGCGTACGCGGTCACGAAGTGGCGGCGGCTCCACAGCTCCCGGACGTAACGCGGCAGCGGTGGGCGGGCGCCGCTGACGGTCAGGCCGTGGGCGGCCGCCAGTTGCGCGGGGGTCGGCTCCGCCGGTGCGGTCGAGGTGGTGGTCACGGAGGGTCGCTTTCGCCGGAAGGTCGTTGGAACGGGTCCGTATCGTCGCTACGGCGAGAGTAGGGCGGGTTACGTCGGAACGCAACCGTATCGTCGTGACGGCACAGTGGCGGCGTGGCCGTTATGCTCTGTCCATGACCAAGGACCCTGCCGCCGCCGCTCCCGCCCGCCGCGCTCCCGCGGGCGCCGCCGTCCTGCGCGAGGACGTCACCGAAGCCATCCGGGCGGCGGTCCTGGCGGAGCTCGCCGCGGTCGGTTTCTCGCGCATGTCGATCGAGGGCATCGCGCGGCGGGCCGGCGTCGGCAAGACCGCGGTCTACCGGCGCTGGAAGTCCAAGCTGCACCTGGTGCTGGACCTGATCGGGGCCTTCGCGGTCGACGGGCTGCCCGTGCCCGCCACCGGCTCGCTCTACGGCGACGTCCGGGCCCTGCTGGAGGTCATGTCCCACGTCCTGCGCCACCCGGTGGCCTCGGCCGTCATCCCCGACCTGCTGGTCGAGGCCGCGCGCAACCCCGAGATCGCCGACGCGGTCCGCGGCGCCCTGCTGGACGGCCAGCGCCGGATGGCCGCCGGCATCGTCGCCGACGCGGTGGCCCGGGGCGAGCTGCCCGAGGGCATCGACGCCGACCACGCCCTCGACCTGGCGATCGGCCCGCTCTACTGGCGCCAGGTGGTGGTCGGCGACGGCGCGTCCAGGGACTACCTGGACGTCCTGGCCCGCCAGGTGGTGGCGGGCCTGACCGCCGGCTGACGTCCCGCGCGTACCCGGCTTACGGCAGGGCCTACGGCCACAGGCTCGGGCTCAGCCCGGCCAGCGGGGCCTCCTGCGCGAGCGCCGGAGCCGGCTTCGACGGGGCGGCGGCCGGGGCCGGGCGGCGGTCGGCCAGGGGGACGACCGGCGGCAGGCCCGAGGTCTGGCCCAGGAAGACGTGGCGGACCACCCGCTCCGCCGCCCGGCCGTCGTCCAGCGTGCTGAACCGGGCCCGGAACGCCGCCCGCAGCTGCGCCGAGCGCGAGCCCTGCCAGTGGCCGGTGGTGAAGATGTCGATCAGCTCGTCCTCCGTCCGGGCGATCGCGCCCGGCGGGAAGGCCCGCAGGTCGAAGTAGGTGCCGCGGGCCGCCTCGTACGCCTCCCAGTCGTCCGCGTGGACGACGATCGGCCGGTCCAGGGCCGCGTAGTCGAACATCAGCGACGAGTAGTCCGTCACCAGCGCGTCCGAGGCCAGGCACAGGTCCTCCACCGAGGGGTAGGAGGACACGTCGATCAGGCGCGGGTGGCGGTCGCCGGACAGCGGGGCCGTGCCGTAGGTCAGGTGGGCCCGGGTCAGCAGGGTGAAGCGCGGGCCCAGGTCCCGCAGCACCCGCTCGAAGTCCAGGTACTCCGGGCGGCTGCGCCGGTAGTCGCGGTGCGTGGGCGCGTACAGGACCGCCGTCGAGCCCGCCGGGATGCCCAGCCGCTCGCGCAGCTCCAGCACGTCGGACGAACTCGCCTGGTGGAAGACGTCGTTGCGCGGGTAGCCGTACTCCAGCGTCGTGTACGGCGCCGGCACCGCCTTCTCCCACACCAGCGTCGAGTGCCGGTTCGCCGACAGCAGGTAGTCCCACTGGTCCGCGCCCCGCAGCAGGCCCGCGAAGTCCGTCACGGGGGTGGCCGCCGGACGGTCCTGGAGATCGAGGCCGACCCGCTTGAGCGGGGTGCCGTGCTGCGTCTGGAGCAGCACCTGGCCGGGCCGCTTGACCAGCGAGCGGTCGAAGTTGACGTTCGTGACCAGGTACGTCGCCCGCGCCAGCGCCGTCCAGTACGCCGCCGACCCCGGCCGCAGCGCCACCGTCCCCGCCGGTACGGTCGCCGCGTGCGCCGGGTCGCAGACCCACGCCGTCCGCATCCGCGGCGCCAGCTCCCGCAGCTTGGCCTCGATCGCCGCCGGGTTGCAGGCGTAGCCGCCGTGCCAGTACGCGCTGAAGACCGCCAGCTCGGAGCGGAGCGGCAGCAGCCGCTGGCAGCGGTAGTGCAGCCGCAGGGCCGCCTCGCGCAGCCCCCGCCCCGCGCCCGCGCCCGCCCGCCCCGCCGCCAGGGCGGCCGACCGCAGCGACGACAGCAGCCGGTAGGTGCGCCGGGTGCCCCACCGCATCAGCGTGTGCCGCAGCCGGTCGGTGCGCGAGAGCGACAGCGGTACGGGCCCGCGTGCGCGGTGGGTGCGCAGCAGCACGGCGGCCCGGCGGAAGAACTCCGCGCGGCAGGAGCGCGGCAGCCGCCGCCGGTCCGCGTACAGGGCGCACAGGTGCTCCGCCATCCGCCGGTGCACCACCGGCCGCCAGCGCTCCAGCTCCGGCCGCGCGGCCAGGTAGCCGAACACCCGCTCGTACTGGTCGAGGAGGTCCAGGTGCCGGCGGGTGGAGGTGGTCAGGATCGAGCCGGTGCGCCGCTGCCGGTAGTGCACGCACACCCGGTCCAGGACGGCCACGGACTCGGCGGCCAGCAGGGCCGGATAGGTCCAGGGGGTGTCCTCGTACAGGCCGGGCGGGAACTCCAGGCCCTCGCGCTCCACGTACTCCCGGCGGTAGGCCTTGTTCCACACCACCATCAGCATGCCGAGCAGCGCGGGGCGGTCCGCGAGCCGGAAGCTGGCCGGGCCGTCCTCCGTCAGCCGGTGCGCGAGCCGGTTGCGGGTCCGCTCGCCGGTCCAGAAGGTGCGCGCGTAGTCGTAGACCAGGACGTCCGGGGAGCCGGTGGCCGCCAGCCGGTCCGCGATGGCCCGCAGGGCGCCCGGGGCCAGGGTGTCGTCGCCGTCGAGGAAGACCAGGTAGTCGCCGGTGGCCCGGGCCAGACCCGCGTTGCGGGCCGGGCCCAGGCCGCAGTTGTGCGGCAGGTGCACGGCGGTGACCCGGGGGTCCCGGGCGGCGTACTCGTCGAGGATCTCACCGCAGGAGTCCGGCGACGCGTCGTCGACCGCGATCAGCTCCAGATCCGGGTACGACTGGGAGAGCACCGAATCCAGACTCTCCTGGAGGTACGCCTGAACCTTGTACGCGGGCACGATGACGCTGAACCGGGGCACGGGACATCCAGGGGTCGGCGCGGGCATATTGCCCAGGAACCGCCGCGCCGATCACGGGGTTACGCCGGACGTGGCAATCGGGTTACTCAGCGTCAACGCCGCACGTCAACTACTTGATCGCGCCGGCCATCACCCCCGAGACGAACTGCCGCTGGAAGGCGAAGAACACCACCAGCGGGACCGCCATCGACAAGAACGCCCCCGGCGCCAGCACGTCGATGTTGTTGCCGAACTGCCGTACCTGCTGCTGGAGCGCCACCGTGACCGGAGGGTTCGCGGAGTCCGCGAAGACCAGGGCCACCAGCATGTCGTTCCACACCCACAGGAACTGGAAGATGCCCAGCGACGCGATCGCGGGGCCGCCCAGCGGCAGCACGACCCGGGCGAACAGCCGCAGTTCGCCCGCCCCGTCCAGGCGGGCCGCCTCCAGCAGCTCGCGCGGGATCTCCGCGAAGAAGTTGCGCAGCAGGAAGACGGCGAACGGCAGCCCGAAGGCCGTGTGGAACAGCACCACACCGGCCGTGGTCTCGAACAGCCCGATCGTGCCGAAGAGTTCGGAGACCGGGATCAGCGCCACCTGGACGGGCACCACGAGCAGCCCGACCACGATCAGGAACAGCCAGTCGCGGCCCGGGAACTCCAGCCAGGCGAAGGCGTACCCGGCCAGCGACCCCAGCGCCAGCACCAGCAGCGTCGCGGGCACGGCGATCGCGACCGTGCTCAGCAGGGAGCCGGTGATGGTCTCGTTCGACAGCAGCCGCTCGTAGTTGTCGGCGGTCAGCCGGCCCGGCGCCGTCAGCACCTGCCACCAGCCGGCCCGGTTCAGGTCGGCCGGCGCGAGGAAGGACGACAGCAGCAGCCCGAGCGTGGGCAGCAGCCAGAACAGCGCGGCCAGGACGAGGAAGACCCGCACCGCGCCGGAACCCGCGCGCGCGGCGAGCCGGGCGGCGGGCGAGGGCGCCGTGCGGCGGGACCCCGACCGGGACGCCTTTGCCTGCGCGGCCGCGCGGGCGGCCGCCGGGGGAGTGGGCGTGGTCGGCGTCATCGGCGTCCCTCCCGGCGCATCCGGATGATGTTGTAGACCATGACCGGCACCACCAGCACCAGCAGGAACACGGCGATGGCACTGCCCAGCCCCGGGTCGGCGTCCGTGCCGAAGGAGGTGCGGTACAGCTGCAGCGCCAGCACGTTCGCATCGTCGTGGACCGACCCCGGCGCGATCACGAAGACCAGGTCGAAGACCTTCATCACGTTGATGACGAGGGTGACCAGGACCACCGCCAGCACCGGCGCCAGCAGCGGCACGGTGATCCGCCGGAACACCTGCCACTCGTTGGCGCCGTCCACCCGGGCCGCCTCCAGCAGCTCCCGGGGCACCGCCGCGAGTCCGGCCCCGATCAGCACCATCGCGAACCCGGCCCACATCCACACGTACGCCCCGATGACCGCCGGGGTGACCAGCGCCGGCCCCAGCCAGTCCACGCCCGCGTACGCCTCCCGGAAGTTCTCCGCCGGCAGCCGCAGCACCGCCCCGTCCGCCTTCGCGGACAGCGAGAACGTGCCGTCGGCGCGGGTGCGGGTGCGCTCCACCACCGTGCCGTCCTTGACCGCCTCGACGCGCAGGCCCGCGTACCCGGACTCGCCCGCGTCCACGGCGTTCGTCCGCCCGCCCCCGCCGCGCGTGAAGTCCTGCCAGGCGGTACCGGTGACCCGGCCCGGCTCCGCGGTGGCGGCAACGGCCGGACGGGTGCCCTCCGGCAGGGCGTCCGGAGCCACCCCGACCAGCGGCAGCACCACCGGAGTGCCCGCCCGTACCGGCTCAACGGTCACGTAGCTCCCGCCGCCCGCCGCGGTCAGCGGCGAGTCCCGGCCCGGCCGGGCCTTGGGGAAGGCGGAGGACTCGGCGAAGGTGTCGTGCACCCCGACCCACACCGCGTTGGCCACCCCGCGGTCGGGATCGGCCTCGTAGACCAGCCGGAAGATGATGCCCGCCGCCAGCATCGAGATCGCCATCGGCATGAACACCAGCAGCTTGAACGCCGTGCCCCAGCGCACCCGTTCGGTCAGCACCGCGAAGACCAGGCCGAGTGCGGTCGCGGTCGCCGGTGCCAGCACCACCCACACCAAGGTGTTGCGCAGGGCGGTCCGGATGGCCGGATCGGTCAGTATCTCCTGGTAGTTGGCCGCGCCCACGAAGGAGTCGCCGGAGCGGTCGAAGAGGCTGCGGTACACCGAGAAACCGATCGGGTGCACCACCAGCGCCCCGAGCAGCACCAGCGCCGGCAGCAGGAATGCGGCGGCCACGACCCGCCCGCGCCGCACCTCGGCGGCGCGGGAGCGGGACCGTGGCGGCGGGCCGTCGACGACGCGCGCCACCGCGTCAGTTCCCGTACGCCTTGGCCGCGTCCGCCTCCAGGCGGGCCTGGGTGCCCTCCACGTCGGAGGGGTTCTTCAGGAAGTCCTGGAGCCCCTTCCACAGACCCGCGCCCGGGGTGCCGCCGAAGGCCGCCGGAGCCTGGTCGGACAGGTCGAAGCGGAAGTCGTCCCCGGCGTCGACCAGCGCCTTGGCGATGCCCCGCTGGATGTCGTCGGGGTACGCGGCCGGGTCGACCCCCTTGTTCGGGGAGATGAAACCGCCCTGGCGGGCCTGGATCTCGGCCGCGTCCGGCGAGGCGAGGAAGGTCAGCAGCGCCTGCGCCCCCTTGGACGGCTTCAGCGCCACCGCCACGTCACCTCCGGAGACCAGCGGCGCCTTGGCGCCGACCGCCGGGAAGGGGAAGACGAGCGCGTCCTTGCCGATCTTCGCCCCGGTCTGCGCGATGTTCACCGCCACGAAGTCGCCCTCGAAGACCATCGCGCCGGCCGGCCGGTCGCCGCCGGTGAAGGTCTGGGTGACCGACTTGGGGAACTCGGTCGACAGCGCGCCGCTCTGGCCGCCCGCCAGGAAGTCCTTGCGGCCGAACAGCGACTGCAGGGTCTTCAGGGACTCGCCGACGCTGGGGTCCGTCCACTTGATCTGGTGCTTGGCCAGCTTGTCGTACATGTCCGGACCGTTCTGGGACAGGTAGACGTTCTCGAACCAGTCCGTCAGCGTCCAGCCGTCCGCACCGGCCACCGAGACCGCCGGGACCCCCGACGCCGAGATGGTGTCGGCGGTGGCCAGGAAGTCCTTCCAGGTCTTGGGGACCTGGGCGCCCGCCGCCTCGAACGCCTTCGCGTTGTACCAGACCAGCGACTTGTTGGCGGTCTTGTAGTACACCCCGTACTGGGTGCCGTCCACCGCGCCGAGCTTCTTCCAGCCCGCCGCGTAGTGCTGGTCCAGCTGCGCCTGCGCCTCCGGGCCCAGCGGCTGCGCCCACTTGTTCTGCACGGCCGACACCAGCGCCCCGACCTGCGGCAGCAGGGCCACGTCCGGCGGCTGGCCGCCCGCGACCTTCGTACCGAGGAAGGTGACGATCGGGTCCTGCGCCGGGACGAACGTGACGGTGGCGCCCGTCCGCTTCTCGAACTCCTTGAGGACCTTGGTGAAGTTCTCCTGCTCGGGCCCGGTCCACACGGCCGCCACTTCCAGCTTCTCGCCCGCGAGGGAGGGTAACTGCACCCGCGGGCCCGGCTGGGAGCTCCCGCCCGTGGACGGTCCGTCCTTCGCGGCCTTGTCCCCGTCGCCGCCGCAGGCGGTGAGCGCGAGCACGCCCACGGCGGCGAGCGCCGCCCAGGTGCGAGTCGTACGGCCGGTTCCGTGCGTGCGCATGGCTGTGCCCCCGATGCCCGTGGTGTGTCCCGAGCCACAAGGTCTACGCCGACCCGTCCCGCCCCCGCAATACCGCCTCGCCGCCCGGACGCGGTGTCCTACGGGGCGGGAGGGAACAGCACGGGTATCGCGGAGACCAGGTGCGAGGCCCGGTCCAGGGCGCTGGCCAGCAGCGCGAGGTCGGTCGGGCCGTTGCCGAGCTCGCGCACCGGACGGCGGGCCGGCGGGTCGCCCATCCGGTCCCACTCGACCGGCACCACAGTGGGCCTCTGGGTCGCGGTCCGCGGGATCCGGCCGGTCACCCGGCCCGCCTGGAAGGGCGCCGTCCGGCCGTCCGGGTGCCGCAGCACCCCGCGGCCCGGGCCCGGCTGGTCCGGCGCGGCCAGCTCCACGCGCAGGGTCGCCACGCGCGCCAGCTCCGTCTCGGCGGTGCGCTCGGGGCGGGCGCTGGTGGCCACCAGGTGCACCCCGAGCCGGGCGCCCTCGCGGGCCACCGCCTCCAGGGCCCGGACCACCGAACCGGCGGCGGGCCGTCCGGTACTGCCGAGGCCGGGGGCGACCAGCGCGTCGTAGTCGTCGACCAGGACCACCAGGCGCGGCAGCGGGCCGCCGCCGGCGTGCTGTTCCGTACGGGGCGTGCCCGCCCGCAGCCGCAGGGTGCCCGTGCGTGCCGACTCCACCTCCCCGAGCAGCTCGCCGGGGCCGGGGCGGCGCGGGGCGACCACCCGGCCGGCGATCTCCCGGCCGGCGGCCTCCCGGCGGGCGTGCCACTCGGTGAAGGACAGCCCGCCCTCGGCCTCCAGCAGCTCGGCCCGCCGCTTGAGCTCGGCGCCGAGCGCCTGGGCGAACTCCCGCATGCGCACCGGATCGGAGGCGACCAGGTGGGCGGAGACGTGCGGCAGCTCGGTGCAGGGCCCCAGCCCTTCGCCGCGTTCACCGCCGGCCCCGTCCAGCAGCACCAGGCCCATCCGGTCGGGGCGCGCGGCGGCGGCCAGGGCGGCGGCGACACTGCGCAGCAGCTCGGTACGCCCGCTGCCGGCGGGCCCCTCGATCAGCAGGTGCGGGCCGTCCGTGACGAGTTCGGCGCCGACCGGTCCGCCGCGGCCGCCGCCCAGCACGATCTCGGCGAGACCGCCGACGGCCTGCCCCTGCTCGGTGGCGGCCGCCCAGCGGGCCATGAGCGAGGCCGGGGTGGCACGGGCCAGTCCCAGCTCGTCCAGCAGCCGCGAGGCGGCGGGCAGCGCGGCCGCGGCGGGCCGCGGCCGGGGCACGCAGCCGTCCGCGCGCAGCGGGGCCAGCGCGCGGGCGAACCGTTCGGCCCAGGCGGCGGAGACCGCGTCGGCGGTGGCGGTGGCCCCGTGCGGGACCGGCGTGCCGCCGTCGGTGGTGAAGGTCCGCACGGCCGTGGCCACGTCCCCGCTGAGCAGCGCGACGGTCCCGCAGTCCCGGAAGACGGGCGCGGCGGCGCAGGCCGCCTCGTACGTCTCCTGGACCGGGGAGGCGGGGCCCGCGGCGGGCGTCTCGGCCAGGCACAGCACGTGGACGCCGGCGGCCGGCCCGTGCGAGGCCAGCCGCCCGAGGGCGACCCCGGGATCGCCGTCGACGACCAGCAGCGTGTACGGCCCCGCGTAGCCGGCGGCCGCCTCGCGGACGGCGCTCGCGGGGGCCGTGGCCCAGGAGCCGCCGAGCGCCCCCTCCTCCAGCCGGCGGTGCAGCTCGGCCACGCGGGCGGCGGCCTGGTCCCGGTCGTAGGCGAGCAGCAGCCGGCAGTCCTGCCCGTGGGCGGGGCGGGTGTGCGGCAGCCAGCCCAGCCAGCCCCAGTCGCGCACCCGCTCCGGGACGGGCCGGGCCCGGTCGGCGGCTATCAGCACCACTTCGAGCCCGGCGGGCGCGTGCAGGGCGGCGAGCTGGGAGACCACCGAGCGGGCGAGGCCGCCCAGCCGGGCCCGTGGCCCGGCCAGGCCCAGGGCCCCGGTCTCGCGCAGCGCCACCCGGCTGCCGGCCCCGAGGCCGACGACGAGCCGCTCCGGGTGTCCGGGGCCCCGGCTCCACAGCCGCTCGGTCGGCCCGAGCGCGGCCAGCAGCAGCGCGGCGGCGTCGTCCTCACCGGGTACGGCGAGGACGACGGCGCTCGGTGCGGCGGGCACGGCCTCGGGCGCCTGCTCGTCGCGCCCCACCCAGCGCCGGGCCCAGGCCCCCAGGCCTCGGCGGCGCCCGGCCTGCGGGTCGCGGGGGGTGTCTGGTTCGCGAGGGGCCTGCGGGCTCTGGGGGGCGTGCGAATTCTGTGCGGCGCGAGGGATGGGTGAGGCGTACGGGGCCTGCGAGGCCGTGGGGTGGGGTGACGCGTACGGGGCCTGCGAGGCGGCAGGGGGCGGGGGCGCGTGAGGGTCGCGGGCGTCGCCGTACGGAGCCCCGGAGGCCTGCGCCCCCTGCGGGGTGCGGGAATCCTGCCCGGAGGGGGAAGCCGGCCCGGCGGGGGACGCGGACGGGACCCAGGAGGCCCGGGCGGCGTGCGGGTCGGGGGAGCCCGGCCCGGTGGGCGCGCCCGGCCCGGCGGCGGGCGCGGACGCGGCCCGGGAGGCCTGCGGGCCGCGGGCGCCTTGCCCGGTGGGGGTGCCCGGCCCGGTGGGCGCGCCGTGCGGGGGGCCCGGGTGTGTCGGGTCCGGGTCCCCGGGGGCCGTGGGCTCCGTGTCCGCGCCGTCGGCCGCCGGCCGTGCCGGGAGCATGAGGTGGCCCTCCAGGTCCGGGGTCGGCGCGAGCGCCGGGTCCGGGTCCGGCGCCGCCAGCCGCAGCGTCGATTCACCGACCCGCAGCAGCGCCCCCGGCGTCAGCGGGACCGGGGCCGGGCCGACCTCGGCGCCGTCGAGCGTGGTGCCGTTCGTCGAATCGAGATCGGCGACCGCGACCCGGCCGCTCTCCGCCACGGTCACCACGCAGTGCAGCCGCGACACGTCCGGATCGTCCAGCGGCACATCGGCGTCCGCGGACCGGCCGACGCGGATCGCCCCGGGGTGCAGCAGGTGCACACCGCCGGCGTCCGGCCCGGCCACCACGTGCAACGCGGCCACGCCGCCCGCCGAGTCCTCGGACACCGGTGTCTGCAGCGCCAGCACCGCGCCGTCCACCAGCGGCGGTTCGCCCAGGATCCGGCGCTGCGGATCGAGCCGCTCGGCACCGGCGTAGAGCACGACCGTGCCCCCGGTGTCCGGGCCGCCGACGGTCGAGGCCAGCCCGGAGGCCACCGCCGCCAGGGGGGTGCCGACGGGCGCGGTGACGAGCACGTCACAGCGCGCGGGCGCGATCTGGTGGCCGCTGCGCGGCCCGAGGACGGTCAGCCGGATCTGCATCGCCGTCAGCGGTCCCTTCTGCGCGGTGCGCGGTGCGCGGTCTGCGCCCGGCAGGGGAACGGCGGGCATGACCGCCCGATCGCCCCCCGGTCGTCGTCGTGCGCAAGCGGGGCTCCCTCCCCGTGACTTGCGTACGGGTGCATCCTCGCACCTGTCACCGACAACACGCCCGGCACCCGCCAACAAATGATCTTGATCGATCGTCGCCGTGTCCACACCGCGCGCAATTCCGGACGTAAAACGCCCGAGGCATACCCCCCGAACGTCACTCTTCGTACACATGTACGGCAACCAACCCACCGGAGGCCGCGTCTTCCCCAGGGACACCCCCTAGAGTGGGGCCGAAAAACCAAACGAATGCAGGGGAGCGCGAGACGTGCGGCCAGTCGGCAGCAAGTACCTGCTCGAGGAGCCGCTCGGCCGCGGCGCCACGGGCACCGTCTGGCGTGCCCGCCAGCGGGAGACCGCGGGTGCGGAGGCGGCAGTCGCCGGGCAGCCCGGCGAGACCGTGGCCATCAAGGTCCTCAAGGAGGAGCTGGCCTCCGACGCGGACGTCGTCATGCGCTTCCTGCGCGAGCGCTCGGTCCTGCTGCGCCTGACGCACCCCAACATCGTCCGCACCCGCGACCTCGTGGTCGAGGGCGATCTGCTGGCCCTGGTCATGGACCTCATCGACGGCCCGGACCTGCACAAGTACATCCGCGAGAACGGTCCCTTCACGCCGGTCGCGGCGAGCCTGCTGACCGCCCAGATCGCGGACGCGCTCGCCGCCAGTCACGCCGACGGCGTCGTCCACCGCGACCTCAAGCCCGCCAACGTCCTGCTGGACGAGAGCGCGGGCCAGATGCGCCCGATGCTCACCGACTTCGGCATCGCCCGCCTGGCCGACTCCCCGGGGCTGACCCGCACGCACGAGTTCGTCGGTACCCCGGCCTACGTCGCCCCGGAGTCCGCCGAGGGCCGCCCGCAGACCTCCGCCGTGGACATCTACGGCGCCGGCATCCTGCTGTACGAGCTGGTCACCGGCCGTCCGCCGTTCGCCGGCGGCACCGCGCTGGAGGTGCTGCACCGCCACCTCAGCGAGGAGCCGCAGCGCCCCTCGACCCTGCCCGAGCCGCTGTGGACGGTCATCGAGCGCTGCCTGCGCAAGGAGCCGAACGAGCGCCCCAGCGCCCTGAGCCTGGCCCGCGCCCTGCGCGTGGTCGCCGCGGGCATCGGCGTGCACTCCGCCCCGAACGAGGTCGAGGCCGCCCTCGGCGTCGGCGCGCTGCTCGCCCCCGACCCCTCCCCGGCGCCGGTCCCCGAGACGCCGGGCGCCACGGGCGCCGCCGACGCCACTCAGGTGCTGCCCAGCGGCTCCGCGTCCCCGATGGGCGCGTACGACCCGAACGCGATGACCAGCGTGCTGCCGCCGGTCGGCGCCGACGACGCGACCTCGGTCCTGCCCAGCACGGGCGCCCCGGGCGCCCCGGCCGCCGACCCGACCGCGGTCATGCCGCCCGTGCAGCGCCCGGACAGCCCGCACCCGTGGCAGTCGCAGATGCAGGCGGCCCGGGACCGCAACGAGCAGACGCAGATCCAGTACCTGGACCCCAGCGAGGACCCGCTGCGGCGCCGTCCGCAGCGCCAGGCGCCCCCGCCGCCGGCCCACCAGCCGCAGCAGCCGCGCCGCCAGCCTCCGCAGCAGCAGCCTCAGCAGGCTCAGCAGCACCGGCCGCCGCAGCCGTACCGGCAGGCGCCCCCGCCGCCGCAGCAGTACCAGCAGTACCAGCAGCAGCCCCAGCCCTATCAGCAGCAGCCGCCGCAGCAGCAGCAGTACGCGCCGCCGCCCCCGCAGCAGTACCAGCAGCGCCCGCCCCAGCAGGCGCAGCCCCCGCAGGCCCCGCCGCCCCAGCAGCAGGCCCCGCGGGAACCGCGGCCGCCGCGCGAGCCCCGGCAGCGCAGCGCCAATCCGATGCGGATCCCCGGCCTGGGCTGCCTCAAGGGCTGCCTGTTCGTGATCGTGCTGTTCATCATCGGCGGCTGGCTGATCTGGGAGCTCACCCCGCTCCAGGAGTGGATCGGCACCGGCCGCGGCTGGTGGGACCAGCTGTGGGCGATGGGCTCCGGCATCGTCGACTGGGTCAGCGGCCTGGGCGACACCGCCGGAACGGGCACGGGCACGGGCACGGGCACCGGAACCGGCCGCTGACCGTCCGCCAGAACCCTGCTGTAGTGCCGAGTTCGTGGATTTGTCGACTTCTGGGACGTGATTTCGCCCGCAGAAGTGAAGGTCGCCGCGATCCGGGGCATCCAAGGCCCACCCGGCCGCGTACGTTGGGCTCGTACGCCAGCCGCTGAGGGAGCAGTCGTGGCACGGAAAATCGGCAGCCGGTACACCGCGCACCAGATCCTGGGGCGCGGCAGCGCCGGTACGGTGTGGCTCGGCGAGGGGCCCGAGGGCCCCGTCGCCGTCAAGCTGCTCCGCGAGGACCTCGCGTCCGACCAGGAGCTGGTCGGACGCTTCGTCCAGGAGCGCAGCGCCCTGCTGGGCCTGGAGCATCCGCACATCGTCTCCGTCCGCGACCTGGTCGTCGACGGCAACGACCTCGCGCTGGTCATGGACCTCGTGCGCGGCACCGACCTGCGCACCCGCCTGGACCGGGAGCGCCGGCTCGCGCCGGAGGCCGCCGTCGCGATCGTCGCCGACGTCGCCGACGCGCTGGCCGCCGCCCACGCGGCCGGCGTCGTGCACCGCGACGTCAAGCCCGAGAACGTCCTGCTGGACATGCAGGGCCCGCTGGGCCCCGGCGGCGCCCATCCCGCGCTGCTGACCGACTTCGGCGTGGCCAAGCTGATCGACTCCCCGCGCCGGGCCGGGCCGCGGCCCGCGTCCGCCCCGGTCACCCGGATCATCGGCACCCCGGACTATCTGGCCCCGGAGATCGTCGAGGGGCTGCCGCCGCGCGCGGCCGTCGACATCTACGCCCTGGCCACCGTCCTGTACGAACTGCTGGCCGGCTTCACCCCCTTCGGGGGCGGTCACCCGGGCGCCGTGCTGCGCCGCCACGTCACCGAGACCGTGGTGCCGCTGCCCGGCATCCCGGAGGAGCTGTGGCAGCTCCTCGTGCAGTGCCTCGCCAAGGCCCCGGCCTCCCGGCTGCGCGCCTCGGAGCTCTCCGTGCGCCTGCGCGACCTGCTGCCGCTGCTCGCGGGCATCCCGCCGCTGGACGTCGACGAGCCCGACGACCTCGACGCGGCCGACCCCGACCCCCAGCCCGAGGCGCGGCCCCCGGCCGGCCCGGTACGGCGGCGCGGGGCCGTCCCGCTGGTCCCCGGCGGTCCGGGGAGTTCCCCTGAGTCCAACCGGGACACCCACACCTCGATGCGCGTGCCGGCCCCGGACGAGCTCGCGGGCGGCGCCCTGGGCACCGCCCGCGTCCCGCGCCCGGCCGGCGCCCCGCGGCCCGGCTCCGCCCGGCACCGGGCCGACGCCGCCCGGCGGCGCCGGCTGGTGCTCTCCACGGCCGCGGTCGCCCTGGTCGCGGCGATCGGCATCGGCGGCTGGCTCGCGTCCTCCTCCGACGACCAGGCCCCGCCGCGCGACAGCAAGCACTCGACCCCGGCCCGCCCGTAGGGCTCGGCAGCCCGTCGGTCGAGCCCGTCGGGCCCTACGGCTGGGGCACCAGCAGTTCCGGGTGCCAGCGGCGGGCCACCGCCGGGTGCGCGCGGACCCAGCCCTTGAGCTCGTTGCGGCCGTACTCGGCGTGCAGCGGGTTCGAGGCGTCGTGGGCGATCCCGGGGGCGTCACGGATGTAGGCGCCGGGCACCGTGTCGATCACCGCGTCCAGGCGCGGGTTGTAGAAGAACGGCACGGAGAAACGTTCCACCGCACCAGGCGGACTGACCACCCGGTGATCCGTCGCCGTCAGGTACCCCTCCGTCGCGATCTCCAGCAGCTCGCCCAGGTTCACGACGAACGCGCCGGCCAGCGGCGGCACGTCCAGATAGCCGCCGTCCCGTACGACCTGCAGCCCGCCCACGCCGTCCTGGAGCAGCAGGGTCAGGAACCCGTAGTCCTTGTGCGCCCCCACGCCCTGACCGGGCACCCCCGTCCCCGACGGCGCCGTGCCCGGGTAGCGGATCAGCTTGGTGTGCAGGTGCGGGCGCTCGGCGAAGGCCGCGTCGAAGAAGTCCTGCGGCGCCCCGATCGTGGCCAGCAGCTCCCGCAGCAGCCGGTGCGCGACCCCCGCCAGCCGCTCCTGCCAGCCCAGGACCACCTCCCGCAGCTCCGGCAGCGCGGCCGGCCACTGGTTGGGACCCTCCAGCCACAGGTACGCCGGATCGCCCGGCCCGAGCCGGGGCGCCGGCCGCTCCGCGCCCACGTCCAGCTGGTCGCGCCAGTCGGAGGCGCCGCCCGTCAGTTCGTGGCCGATCCGGGTGTAGCCGCGGAAGTGCGGTGAGTTCAGATTGCTGACCGTCAGCCGGTCGGCCTCCGGAAGCGCGAAGAAGGCCCTGGTCACGTCCAGGACGCGGACCATCTCGGCGTCCGTGACGCCATGGCCGGTCAGGTGCAGGAAGCCCCAGTCCCGGGCTGCCGCGAGCAGCTCGCGGCGGAAGGCCTCCCGCTCGGCGGGATCGGCGTCGTCGGCCCGGGAGAGGTCGAGGACGGGCAGCGAATGGTGCGTGTGCGCGGACGGCATGACAGCTCCGTTTCGGATGTCACGGGGTCCTGTTCCCCAGGGGTGGCGGGGCAGCGGAGGGGGGAGGGCCGACCGGCGGAAGGGTGGCGCCGGGGCCGCGCGGGCCGCGTACAGGACCGGGGTCGAATCAGTGATCAGGCTCTGGTTCGGTCCGGCGGCAGACAGCTCGTGGTGGTGACGCGCCCGTAGTCCACATGGCGTCGCATCACGAGAAGGGTCATACCGCGAGGGTACGCCCCGCCGACCCGGTCGGAGGACCGGCTACGCTGGACCCGTGGCAGTCGTCGATGTTTCCGAAGAGCTGAAGTCCCTCTCCTCGACCATGGGGTCGATCGAGGCCGTCCTGGACCTCGACAAGCTGAGGGCAGAAATCGCCGTGCTCGAGGAGCAGGCCGCCGCGCCGTCCCTGTGGGACGACCCGGAGGCCGCCCAGAAGATCACGAGCAAGCTTTCGCACCTCCAGGCCGAGGTCCGCAAGACCGAGGCCCTGCGCGGCCGCATCGACGACCTCGCGGTGCTGTTCGAGCTCGCCCAGGAGATGGACGACGCGGACACCCTCGCCGAGGCGGAGACCGAGCTGGTCGCCGTCCGCAAGGCGCTGGACGAGATGGAGGTCCGCACCCTGCTCTCCGGCGAGTACGCCGAGCGCGAGGCGCTGGTCAACATCCGCGCCGAGGCCGGCGGCGTCGACGCCTCCGACTTCGCCGAGCGCCTGCAGCGCATGTACCTGCGCTGGGCCGAGCGGCACGGCTACTCCACGGAGATCTACGAGACCTCGTACGCGGAAGAGGCCGGCATCAAGTCGACCACCTTCGTCGTCAAGGCCCCGTACGCCTACGGCACCCTCTCCGTCGAACAGGGCACCCACCGCCTGGTGCGCATCTCGCCCTTCGACAACCAGGGCCGCCGCCAGACCTCCTTCGCGGGCGTCGAGGTGCTCCCGGTCGTCGAGACCAGCGACCACGTCGAGATCGACGAGTCCGAGCTGCGCGTGGACGTCTACCGCGCCTCCGGCCCCGGCGGCCAGGGCGTCAACACCACCGACTCGGCCGTGCGCATCACGCACCTGCCGACCGGCATCGTGGTCTCCTGCCAGAACGAGCGCTCGCAGATCCAGAACAAGGCCAGCGCCATGAACGTCCTCCAGGCCAAGCTGCTGGAGCGGCGCCGCCAGGAGGAGCAGGCCAAGATGGACGCCCTCAAGGACGGCGGCAGCTCCTGGGGCAACCAGATGCGCTCGTACGTCCTGCACCCGTACCAGATGGTCAAGGACCTGCGCACCGAGTTCGAGGTCGGCAACCCGCAGGCCGTCCTGGACGGCGAGATCGACGGGTTCCTGGAGGCCGGTATCCGCTGGCGCAAGCAGCAGGAGTCGGCCGCTTAAGCCCATGCGTACGGAGAAGGGCCCGGACACCTGAATGGTGTCCGGGCCCTTCTCCGTACACGATCTACGATCCAGGACCTACGATCGGGACGCGGCGGAGGCTACGCCGTCTGGTGCGCCACGAGGGCCAGTGCCGCGACCAGCACGACCATGAGCGCGATGAGCGCCATCGGATTCAGGCCGGCGAAGGGGCCTTCCTGCTGGAGGCGCTCCCGGTTGGCCCGGCACACCGGGCAGCGGCCCTGGCTGACGGGCGCGGCGCAGTTCGCGCACACGAGCCGGTCATATGTCATGCGCTCTCCTCCTCTCGTCCCCTGGTACAACGGCGGGGGGAACCAGACCGTTCCCCCTACCACTGTGCCAGCTCCGGCGACATTCGGCGCGGCCCGTCCGGGCAATCGCGGTCCGGGCCCGCTCCCGCCGGTGACATCCCCCGGGATATATCGGGCAACACCGGACGCCGGGTCCCCACCCCGCGCCCGTTCGCGTATGGTCACGCACACCTACTCCCGGCGACCGTGGTGCACCCGTGATCCGATTCGACAGTGTCTCCAAGTCCTACCCGAAGCAGAACCGCCCCGCACTCAGGGACGTGTCCCTGGAGATCGCCAAGGGCGAGTTCGTCTTCCTGGTCGGTTCCTCCGGCTCCGGAAAGTCCACCTTCCTGCGGCTGATCCTGCGCGAGGAGCGCGCCAGCCACGGTCAGGTCCACGTACTCGGCAAGGACCTCGCCAGACTCAGCAACTGGAAGGTCCCCCAGATGCGGCGCCAGCTGGGGACGGTCTTCCAGGACTTCCGGCTGCTGCCCAACAAGACGGTCGCCGAGAACGTCGCCTTCGCCCAGGAGGTCATCGGCAAGCCCCGCGGTGAGATCCGCAAGGCCGTCCCGCAGGTGCTGGAACTGGTGGGCCTGGGCGGCAAGGAGAACCGGATGCCCGGCGAGCTCTCCGGCGGTGAGCAGCAGCGCGTCGCCATCGCCCGGGCCTTCGTCAACCGCCCGGCCCTGCTGATCGCGGACGAGCCCACCGGCAACCTCGACCCGCAGACCTCCGTCGGCATCATGAAGCTGCTCGACCGGATCAACCGGACCGGCACCACCGTGATCATGGCGACGCACGACCAGCAGATCGTGGACCAGATGCGCAAGCGCGTCATCGAACTCGAGCAGGGCCGTCTCGTCCGCGACCAGTCGCGCGGCGTCTACGGCTACCAGCACTGAAAGGCCGAAAGACGCCATGCGCGCCCAGTTCGTCATGTCCGAGATCGGCGTAGGTCTGCGCCGCAACCTCACCATGACCTTCGCGGTCATCATCTCGGTCGCCCTGTCGCTGGCCCTGTTCGGCGGCTCGCTGCTCATGCGCGAGCAGGTCAGCCGGATGAAGGGCTACTGGTACGACAAGGCCAACATCTCGATCTACCTCTGCAACAAGAACGACGCCGAGGACGGCGGTGCCGCCAAGGACGCGGCCGCGGACGGCGGCGCGGGCACCGGTATCTGCGCCAAGGGTGCCGTCACCGCCGAGCAGAAGCAGGTGATCGAGACCGACCTCAAGAAGATGGACCTGGTCAGGACCGTCTACTACGAGTCGGCGGACGAGGCCTACAAGCACTACAAGGAGCGGTACGGGAACACGGCGCTGGCCTCGGTCATCACCCCCGACCAGATGCAGGAGTCCTTCCGCGTCAAGCTCACCAACCCCGAGAAGTACAAGGTCGTCACCACCGCCTTCGCCGGGCGCGACGGCGTCCACAGCGTCGACGACCAGCGCAAGGAGATCGACGACCTCTTCAGGATCCTGAACTACCTGAACTACGCCGCCCTGGGCATCATGCTGATCATGCTCGTCGTGGCGCTGCTGCTGATCGTCAACACGGTGCGCGTCTCGGCGTTCAGCCGTCGGCGGGAGACCGGGATCATGCGGCTGGTCGGCGCCTCCAGCTTCTACATCCAGGTGCCGTTCATCATGGAGGCCGCCGTCGCCGGCCTGATCGGCGCGGTCTTCGCCTGCGCGATGCTGGCCTCGGGACAGTACTTCGTGATCGACCACGGCATCGGCCTGCGCGAGAAGATCGAACTGATCAACTTCATGGGCTGGGGCTCGGTCCTCTCCAAGCTCCCCTTCGTCCTCCTGATCGGCGTCCTGATGCCCTCCATGGCCGCGTTCGTCGCGTTGCGCAAGTACCTGAAGGTGTGACGAGCGCCCCGCGAACGGAACGGCCAACCTCCCTTCCCGCCGCGGGGCTTGTCCTAGACTCGGCGCCATGCCGGGTACCCCCGCGTTCCGCTTCCGGCCCCGCGACCTGCATCGCGGGGCCGCTTTGACGTTGGCGTTACTGGGTGCGCTCGGTGCGGCCGTCAGCACCGGCTACTGGGACGACGGCGACGAACACCGGGTCGAGACCGTGTTCGCGGGCACCGGTACGCCGGCACCGGGCGGCGCCGGTCCGGACGCCGACGGCGCCGCGCCCCGCCCCGGTACCGCCGACCGGGAGGCCGTGGCCCGGGCCGCCGCCGAGGCGGTCGCCGAGGGCAAGTCCGGCAAGAAGGCCGCCCAGGAGGTGGTCAGCCGCAGCGGCGACCGCTGGGGCGTGGTCTACGACGCGGGCGAGTACCAGGCGTTCGCGCAGGAGATGGACGGCCGCTGGACGGGCGTGGGCCTGTGGGTCGAGCGGCGCGCGGACGGCCGTATCGACGTCGAACGGGTCCAGCCCGGCGGGCCCGCCGCCCGTGCCGGGATCCGGGCCGGGGACCGGCTGCGGGGCGTGGACGGCCGCGAGGTCGCCGGGATGGACCTGGCCCGGGTCGTGGCCCTGCTGCGCGGCGAGGCGGGTACCCCGGTCGTGCTGACCCTGGAGCGGGACGGCGCCGTCCGGACCCACACCGTCCGCCGCGAGCAGCTGCGCACCGAGCCGGTGACCGTGCGGCAGCTGCCCGGCGGGGTCACGGTCATCAAGGTCGCCTCCTTCACCCGGGGGTCGGGCGAGCGGGTCCGGCAGGCCGTGCGCGCCGCCCCGCCCGGCGGCGGACTCATGCTCGACCTGCGCGGCAACCCCGGCGGCCTGGTCGCGGAGGCCGTCACCGCCGCGTCCGCCTTCCTCGACGGCGGCCTGGTCGCGACGTACGACGTACGCGGTACCGAGCGCGCCCTGTACGCGGAGCCCGGCGGCGACACCGGCCGGCCGCTGGTGACCCTGGTCGACGGGGGCACGATGAGCGCCGCCGAGCTGGTCACCGGGGCGCTGCAGGACCGGGGCCGGGCGGTGGCCGTGGGGTCCCGCACCTTCGGCAAGGGCTCGGTGCAGATGCCGACCGAACTCCCGGACGGCTCGGTGGCCGAGCTGACGGTGGGCACGTACCGCACTCCGGCGGGCCGTAGCCTCGAAGGGCGGGGCATCACCCCCGACCTGGCGGCCGGCGAGCGCGTGGAGGAGCGGGCCCGCACGGTATTGGGTGGCCTCGGGGTGGGGCCGTAGTGCGAAAATGACTGCACTATGGCTAAGGAAAAAGGGCGCAAGCTGATCGCCCAGAACAAGAAGGCGCGGCACGACTACCACATCCTCGACACCTATGAGTGCGGTCTCGTGCTCATGGGCACCGAGGTGAAGTCCCTGCGCCAGGGCCGGGCCTCGCTGGTGGACGGCTTCGTGTCGGTGGAGGGCCGGGAGGTCTGGCTCTACAACGTGCACGTGCCGGAGTACAGCCAGGGCACCTGGACGAACCACAGCGCGCGGCGCAAGCGCAAGCTCCTCATGCACCGGGAGGAGATCGACAAGCTGGAGCGCAAGGCGAACGAGTCGGGCCACACGGTCGTGCCCCTGTCGCTGTACTTCAAGGACGGCCGCGCGAAGGTCGAGATCGCGCTGGCCAAGGGCAAGAAGGAGTACGACAAGCGGCAGACCCTGCGGGAGAAGCAGGACACCCGCGAGACCAACCGTGCGATCTCGGCGATCCGCAGGAAGCAGCGCGGTACGGTGTAGCGGTACGGTTTAATCGCCTGGCACGCGGTGGTCCACTTCGCGTACCATGGCGTCAGCACCGCCCCCCGGGGCGGAGCAGCTTGTTAAAAAAACATGGGGATGATCGGTTTCGACAGCGGCTGTCGATGCAGGGGAAGCGAGCCGAGGAAGCGGCAATGATCTCGCTAACCACATGTCGCAAAAAATAATCGCCAACTCCAAGAGCGATAACTCCCGCTTCACCCTCGCTGCCTAATAACAGTGAGCTGAAGCCTCTGTGAGGAGCGTCAGCCCGGAAGTGGTCCCGGTCCGGATCCTGGCGTCAACAAGGGATCTAAACCTCTAGCCCCGGTCACGGGGGTTGGAGGGAAATCAAACAGTGACTGAGCCCGTCGGAGACTTGTCCGTGTGATCTCCGGGGCCGAGAAAAGCGCAGCGGACTGCGCTCGGAGAAGCCCTGTTTCTGCACCGTTGGACGCGGGTTCGATTCCCGCCATCTCCACTCATCCCATGTGGGCGAAGGCCCCGCGGCCGACATCTGTCGGCTGCGGGGCCTTCGTCATGTGCGAGCACGGGGGAGAACCGCCCTTCTCAGGGTGTGACAGATGCGTTGGCGCGTCAGGCGCCCGGGTGCGGATGCTGATCGCCGTCGGCGGTGATGACCTCGATTGCGCAATGCGGCTTCTGAACGCCTCGTCGGATGCGCACGTCCGCCGTCAGCAGGGGGGCGCCCAGTGCCTCGGCGAGGGCGACGTACGTGGCGTCGTAGACGGAGAGGTTGGCGTACAGCTTTCGGATCCGGGGGAGCAGGGGACCCGTTTCGTGCCGCTGTACGCGCAGCCCCTGGTAGGTCTTGACGTGCTCGTCGAGGCTCATGGGGTGGATCTTGCTGCCGCGTGCCATGCCCAGGAGGGCGGACGCGACCTCGGTGTCCAGGAGGTAGGGAGCGGCGAGGGTGTCCTCCTCGCTGATGCGTCGGCGGGCGGCGGCGCCGCGGGAGCCCCTGTCCGTCAGGAAGAGGACCAGGGCGGAGCAGTCCACGACGATCAACGGCCGACCCTGCCTGAGTCGATGACGTCGAGGACGTCCTGGAGGTCGATGTCCTCCGTGGCGAAGTGTTCGGCGCGGTCGGCCATCTCGGCGAGCGTGGGCTGGGTGGCGTCCCGGGTGACAAGGGCGAGCAGGTAGCTCTGGAGGGACTGTCCGGCCTCGGCGGCGCGGACCTTTATGCGGCGGGCGATGTCATCGGGGACTTCCCGGATCGTGAAGGCGGTCATGACTGCATTTTATCGTCAATGCAGTCACTTCGCAGTCGCCTGACAGGGGCTTGTGTGCTCCCGGCGGGAGCGCCGGCCGTGCTGTCTGATGCCGGTCCAAGCCGTGTGGTGTCGGCTCAGGCCGCCCAAGTGGGCGAAGGCCCCGCGGCCGGCATCTGCCGGCTGCGGGGCCTTCGTCATGCCCGGGGGGGCCGGGGCGGAGGTCAGCAGAGCGGGACCTTGTTCAGGTTCAGGGCGTAGCGGGCGGCGATCCAGCCGCGGCCGTCGGCGAGCTTGTACCAGACCGCGTTGCCGCCGACCTTCTGGCCGTTGGTCTTGCACTGGACGGCGACCACGGCGCCGTTCTTGAGCTTGCCGTTACGGCTGTAGCCGGCACCGGGGCCGGAACGGATGCCGAGTCCCTGGGCGGGGGAGACGATGCGGGCCTTGGGGTGCTTGCTGTTTCCGTTGCCCTTGCCGTCGCCCTTGCCGTTGCCGTTGCCCTTGCCGTCGCCCTTGCCGTGCCCGCCGCCGTGGCCCGGGCCGCCGTGGCCGCCGCCGGTGCCCGGCTTGCCGGTGTCGCCCTTGTCTCCCTTCTCGCCCTTTTCACCCCTGTCTCCCTTGGGGCCCTGGGGGCCGGCGGGGCCGGTGTCACCCTTGGGGCCCTTCGGTCCCTTGTGGCCCGGGTCGCCCTTCGGGCCCTTAGGCCCCTTGGGCCCCTGGTGGCCGGGGTCGCCCTTGGGCCCCTTGGGGCCCTCGTGGCCGGTCGGGCCGGGGTCGCCCTTCGGGCCCTTAGGCCCCTTGGGGCCCTCGTGGCCGGTCGGGCCGGGGTCGCCCTTCGGGCCCTTGGGTCCCTTGGGTCCCTTGGGCCCCTGGTGGCCGGGGTCGCCCTTGGGTCCCTTGGGGCCCTCGTGGCCCGGGTCGCCCTTCGGTCCGGCGGGGCCGTGGTCGCCCTTCGGGCCCTTGGGGCCCTTCGGGCCGCGCGGGCCGGCCTGGCCCTGTTCGCCGGGGTCGCCCTTCTCGCCTCTTTCTCCCTGGTCTCCCCTGTCGCCCTTGTCGCCCTTCGGACCCGGGCGGCCGTGGAGGCCCGGGATGCCGGGCCGGCCCGGCTTGCCGTCGTCGCCCCGGTCGCCCTTGAGGCCCTGCGGGCCCTCGGGACCGGTCACCGGGGTGGCGACCGCGAACAGGGCCGGCGCGCCGGCGCCCGTCTCCCACTCGCCGCCGTCCAGCGTGGTGCCCTGCGGCGCGTCGGTGTCCACCCGCAGCGTCACCGCCAGCCGCGTCTGCGCGTCCGCCGGGAAGGTGAAGCCGGCGCGCCGTCCAGCGTCGCAGGTCAGCCGCCGGGCGTCGGCCGACCGCGCGCATGCGACGGACGCGCGCTGCCCGTTCCAGTAGAAGCGGGTCTCCGGGAACGTCGTCCGTTCCGGCGCGGTGATCCGGAAGGTCGAACTGACCGCCGGTTCGCCGCCGCCCGTGGCCACGAGCACGACGCGGCCGGTGCGGCCGGCGGCGATGGAGGGGACGTACGGCTGTGAGAACCGGATGCCGGGCGTGTCGGCGACGGCCGGTGCCACCGGGACCAGGCAGGACGCGGTGACTGCGGCGACGACCAGGGCGGCGCGTGTGCAGTGGGAAGCAGACAAGGGTGTTCCTCCGCGAAGGGGAGTGCGCTTGAGGGCACCAGTTAAAGCTGATCTTGAGAGGCGGTGGTGGGCACCTCGCGGGGACCGTCACTCGGTTGCCGGTCCGCGCCCCGCGCCCGTACGAGCGCCAGCGCGGCGGCGACGGCCGGAAGGGCGTACGCGGCCACCGGGCCCCAGTGGTCGGTGATCGCTCCGGAGGCCGCGGAACCGGCCGCGATGCCGGTGAAGATGGCCGTCACGGCCAGGGTCATGCCCTCGTTGAGGCGGCCCTCGGGGGTGTGGCGGTGGACCAGGGACATGGCCGTGACCATCGTCGGGGCGGTGGCCATCCCGGCCAGCAGCAGGGCCAACCCGAGCAAGGGGACCGAGCCCGTGGCGGCCGCGGCCCAGGGGAGCGTCATCAAGGCGGCCAGGGCGGCGACGCAACGGGTCAGCGAGCGGGGGCGCAGGGTGCCGTAGAGGAGGCCGGCCGCGCAGGAGCCGAGGGCCTGGAGGGCGAGGACGGGTCCGGCGGCGGCGCCCAGGCCGTGGGAGGAGAGGTAGGCGATCGAGGCAACCTCCATGGCCCCGAACAACGTTCCTAGAGCGAGGAAGAGCATCAGCAGGGGGCGGATGCTCGCAGACCGCAGCGGGGAGGGCCGACGGATGTCCGCAGGGGTGAGCGGGGGCTCGGTGGAGCGCTGGGCCGTGAAGACGACCATGCCGATGAGCAGCAGGGCGGCGGCGGTGAGGGTGCCGGCCTCGGGGAAGAGCGCCGAGCACAGGGCGACGGCGAGGACCGGGCCGAGCATGAAGCAGGCCTCGTCCGCGGCCTGCTCGAAGGACATGGCCGTGTGGTGGGCGGGGGCCTTCCCGCGCAGCAGATGGGTCCAGCGGGCGCGGGACATACCGCCGATGTTGGGGGTGGTGGCGGTCGCGGCGTAGGAGGCGAAGAGGGTCCAGGCGGGGGCGTGGGTCCGCACGCTCAGGACGAGGGCGAGGGAGCCGAGGACGGCGATCAGGGTGGCGGGGAGGGCGATCCGGGCCTGGCCGTAGCGGTCGATGAGGCGGGCGGTCAGGGGTGCGACCACGGCGGTGGTGGCGAGACCGGTCGCGGTGACGGTGCCCGCGAGGGCGTAGGAGCCGCGCTGTCCGGCGATCATCATGACCGCGCTCACGCCGAACATGCCCATGGGGAGGCGGGCGATCAGGTTGCCGGCGGTGAAGCCCCGGGTGCCGGGCAGGGTGAACAGGCGGCGGTACGGGCCGGCCGGGCGGGGTGCGCGACGCGGCGCGGCGGGGGAGGCGGTGCGGGGAGCGGTGCCCGGTGCGGCGTGCGGCGCGGCGTGCGAGGTGTGCGGTACGGCGTGGACGAGGGTGGTGCCGGAGACGGTCATGAGGGGCATGGGAAACAGGCTGCTGGGAGCGGGGCGCCCCGGTCCAACACCTGTTCGGGGCTGATTCACGCACGTGCGTTGTTAGTCTCTGCGCGTGATGATCCCTGATGTCGAGACGCGGCTGCTGCGCGGGTTCCTGGCCGCCGCCGAGGAACTGCACTTCACCCGTGCCGCCGCCCGGCTGTACGTCGCCCAGCAGGCGCTCAGCCGGGACATCCGCCGGCTCGAACGGGACCTGGGGGCCGAGCTGTTCCTGCGCACGACCCGGCAGGTGGAGCTGACGGCGGCCGGGGAGCGGCTGGTGCCGTACGCGCGACGGGTGGTCGAGGCGCAGGAGGAGCTGGCCGCCGCCTTCGGCGGGGCGGCGGCGCGGGCCCTGCTCGTCGACCTGAACACCGACGGGCCGAGCACGGGGCGGAGCGTGCTGGTACGGGCCCGCGAGCTGGCGCCGGACGCCGAGCTGATGGCGCGGTTCGAGAGCGGGCTGACGTACGCGGCCGGGGAGGTCGCGGCGGGGCGGCTGGACGTGTCCTTCGGCTGGGTGGACGGGCTCGACCCCGCGCTGCGGGCCCGGCTGGCCCACCAGCCCGTGCGGTACGAGCCGCTCGCCGTGCTGCTGCCCGAGGACCACCGGCTGGCGGGTCTCGAGCGGGTGCCCGTCGGGGCGCTGGCCGGGGAGCGTGTGTACGCGGGCGCCGGGAACCCGCGGACGCTGGAGTGGACGGAGCTGGCCCGGCGGCTCTTCGAGGGGCGCGGCGTCGCGCTGGCGCCGCCGGCGCCGGTTGCCGTGGGGAAGGAGGAGTTCCGGCGGGTGATGACCAAGACCCGCAACCCGGTCCTGGTCACCGTCGACTTCCTGGACATGCCCGGCTCCGTGAAGCGGCCGCTGGTGGACCCCGTCCCGCTGTCGCCGCTGTCGATGGTGTGGCGCAAAGGCTCCGGCCACCCGGCGCTGGATGCGCTGCGCGCGGCCGCCGCCGAACTGGCCACCGCCCGCGGCTGGCTGGCCATCCCCGACGGCTGCTGGCTCCCCTGACCTCCTGGGGAACGCGTCTGACCTCCTGGAGAACGCGTCGGGCTCACACGCGGCGGGTCCGGGGGGTGAGTGCAAGGTTGCGCGGCGGTCATCGGGCGGGGACCGGGGCCGAAACGCGTCGTCCCTACGGTCGGTCATCACGGACACGACAGCTGGAGGCGTGATGACCGCACCGCGCACGGGCGGCCGCTGGATCGAGCGGTGGGATCCCGAGGACGAGACCTTCTGGAAGGAGACGGGAGAGCGGATCGCCCGGCGCAACCTCGTCTACTCGGTACTGAGCGAGCACATCGGCTTCTCCATCTGGTCGCTGTGGTCGGTGATGGTGCTGTTCATGGGCCCGCAGTACGGCATCGACCCGGCCGGGAAGTTCTTCCTGATCGGGACGGCGACCTTCGTGGGCGCCCTCGTGCGCGTGCCGTACACCTTCGCCGTCGCCCGCTTCGGCGGCCGCAACTGGACCGTGGTCAGCGCGCTGTTGCTGCTCGCGCCGACGGCCGCCGCTTTCGCGGTGATGGAGCCGGGGACCTCCTACACGACGTTCCTGCTGGTGGCCGCGCTCACCGGGGTCGGCGGTGGCAACTTCGCCTCCTCCATGACCAACATCAACGCCTTCTTCCCGCTGCGCAGGAAGGGCTGGGCGCTCGGGCTCAACGCGGGCGGCGGCAACATCGGCGTCCCCGTCGTGCAGCTGATCGCCCTGCTGATCATCGGTACGGCCGGGGCCGCCCACCCCCGGCTGCTGCTGGGCGTCTACCTCCCGCTGATCGTGATCGCGGCGACGCTCGCGGCCCTGCGCATGGACAACCTGGCGCCCGTCAGCAACGACACCGGCGCCGTGAAGGAGTCGCTGCGCGAGCGCCACACCTGGATCATGGCGTTCCTCTACATCGGCACCTTCGGATCGTTCATCGGCTACAGCTTCGCCTTCGGGCTGGTGCTCCAGACGCAGTTCGGGCGGACCCCGCTCCAGGCCGCCTCGCTGACCTTCATCGGGCCGCTCCTCGGATCGCTGGTCCGGCCCCTGGGCGGCTGGCTCGCCGACCGGTTCGGCGGCGCGCGGATCACCCTGGGCACCTTCGTGGCCATGGCGGCCGCGACGGGCGTGGTGATCGCCGCCTCGGTCCGGGAGTCGCTGCCCGTGTTCCTGGTCGGGTTCGTGGCCCTGTTCGTGCTGAGCGGCCTCGGCAACGGCTCGACCTACAAGATGATCCCCGGCATCTTCCAGGCGCAGGCCCGGGCCCGCGGCATGGCGGGCGAGGCGGCCGACGCGTACGGACGGCGGCTGTCCGGCGCGGCGATGGGGCTCATCGGCGCGGTCGGCGCGCTCGGCGGCCTGGGCATCAACCTGGTCTTCCGGGAGGCGTTCTCCTCCTCCGGTTCCGGCACCGCCGCCTTCGTCACCTTCCTCGCCTTCTACGCCGTCTGCTGCGCGGTGACCTGGTCGGTATACCTTCGGCGGCCGGCCGCCGCGGCCGCGCCCGCCCCGGACGCCCATGCGAAACCGCAGCTCACGTCGGTGTAACCGGCGCGAAATACGCGTGAACCGAGCCTGATACGCCCTGTTGGCAGGCTCGGTTCCGGCGTACCCCCCTCGGTTGAACAAGGCAGGTCACGATGGATGAGAACGCTGTGCCCAGTGCCGGCCCGCTCGCCGGATTCACCGTCGGGGTCACCGCCGCCCGGCGCGCCGACGAGCTGATCGCCCTGCTGCGCCGGCGCGGGGCATCCGTCGTGCACGCGCCCGCGCTGCGGATCGTGCCGCTGGCGGACGACAGCGAACTGCTGGCCGCCACCAAGGAGCTGATCGACTGCGCCCCGGACGTGGTCGTGGCGACCACCGCGATCGGCTTCCGCGGCTGGATCGAGGCCGCCGACGGCTGGGGGATCGGCGAGGACCTGCTGGCCCGGCTGCGCGGAGCCGAGCTGCTGGCGCGCGGCCCCAAGGTCAAGGGCGCGATCCGGGCCGCCGGGCTGGTGGAGCGCTGGTCCCCGGACTCCGAGTCGCTGGCCGAGGTGCTGGACCGGCTGCTCGCCGACGGTGTCGCCGGCCGGCGGGTGGCGCTCCAGCTGCACGGGGAGCCGCTGCCGGGGTTCGTCGAGGCGCTGCGCGAGGGCGGCGCCGACGTGGTCGTCGTACCGGTGTACCGGTGGATGCCGCCGGAGGACCTGGCCCCGCTGGACCGGCTGCTGGACGCGACGGTGGCCGGGACCCTGGACGCGGTCTGCTTCACCTCGGCACCGGCGGCGGCCTCGCTGCTGTCGCGGGCCGAGGTACGGGGGCTCGGCAGCGCCCTGGTCTCCGCGCTGCGCGGCGAGGTGCTGGCCGCCTGCGTGGGACCGGTGACCGCGCTGCCGCTGCAGGGCGCGGGCGTGGACACGGTGCACCCGGAGCGGTTCAGGCTGGGCCCGCTGGTGCAACTGCTGTGCCAGGAGCTGCCGGGCCGGGCCCGGGTGCTGCCGGTCGCCGGGCACCGCCTGGAGATCCGCGGGCACGCCGTGCTGGTCGACGACGCGCTGCGGCCCGTACCGCCCGCCGGCATGGCGCTGCTGCGGGCGCTGGCCCGCCGCCCGGGCTGGGTGGTGGCCCGCGCCGACCTGCTGCGCCGCCTGCCCGGAGCGGGCCGCGACGAGCACGCCGTGGAGACCGCGATGGCCCGGCTGCGCGGGTCGCTGGGCACGCCCCAGCTGATCCAGACGGTGGTCAAGCGCGGCTACCGGCTGGCTCTCGACGCCGGCGCGGAGGGCAAGTACGCGGACGCCTGAGCCGGTTGCCGACCGGCCCTGGCCGCGCCGCCGGTCGCGGCACTAGTGTGCACGGATGATGATCATTGACGGTGTGGAGCTGCGGATCGTCGGGCCCGACGACGCGGCGGGGCTGGCCGAGGCGCTGGTCCGCAACCGGGCGTACCTGAGCCCCTTCGAACCCGTCCGCCCCGAGGCGTTCTACACCGAGCGGGGCCAGTGGGAGCGGATCGAGCAGCAGCTGCAGGGCCGCGCCGAGGGCCGGCTGCTGCCGTTCGTCCTCGTCGACGCCGCCACCGGCGCCCCGCTCGGGACCATGAACCTCAGCAACATCCAGCACGGGCCGCTGTCCAGCGGGTGCCTGGGCTACTGGGTCGACGAGGCCTGCCGCGGCAAGGGTCTGGCCACGGCCGCCGTCCACGAGGTCTGCCGGATCGCCCGCGAGGAGATCGGGCTGCACCGGGTCGAGGCCAACACGCTCCTGGACAACCACGCCTCGCAGCGGGTGCTGACCAAGGCGGGATTCCTCGCATACGGCGTCGCCCCCCAGTACCTGCACATCAACGGCGCCTGGCGGGACCACCGGCTCTTCCAGCGGATCCTGCACGACGACCCGCCACCCTCCTGAGGTCTTCCGCTCCTCGGCGGGCGGGGGCACTCTGGGGGAGCTACGGCGACCGAGGCGGTGACGGGCATGTGGTTCGACTCCGGGCGGGTCTGCCTGGACCTGGTGGCCACCTTCACGCCCCAGGAGGGCATCCGGGACGGCGACGCGTTGCGCCAGTGGCTCACCGGAGCCGGGCTGGTGCCCGACCGGACGCCGCTGACCTGCGTGGGAGCGGACTGGCTGGCACCCTTCTGGGCCCTGCGCGCGGACGTGGCCGCGCTCGTACGGGCCGAACTCGGCGGCGCGGTCCCCGAGGACGCGGCGCTGACCCGGGTCAACGCGCTGGCCGCCGGTCCGCCCCCGGGCCTGTGTGCCGTACGGGACCAGGAGGGACACCTGGTGCGGGAGCTGTGCGGCGGCGCCGAGTGCGGGGCCCTGCTCGCGGCCGTCGCCCGGGACGCCGTCGAGCTGCTGACCGACCCGGGCGAGGTGGCCCTGCTGCGGGCCTGCGAGGGCGACGGGTGTACCCGCGTCTACCTGGACACCTCGCGCGGCCACCGGCGCCGCTGGTGCTCCAGCGAGCTGTGCGGCAACCGCGAGCGGGTGGCGCGCCACCGCCGCCGCACCCTGGCGGCGAAGCCGGCATAACCGCGGGCCCGCGACCGGGCCCGGGGTCCGGGGCGCGACCGGGCCCGGGGTCCGGCGCGACCGCGGCCCCGATCCGGTCGTCCCGAGGACGGGACGCGTGCCGTCCGGCGCGCGGTACGGGCGTGCGGACACCCGGTCCGGTCGCGTACGGTTGACGGTCGCCCACGCACGTCAGAAGGGGGCCTTGGTGGCCGCGCAGGATGCCGCTGTCGACAGCACGGCGGATTCCGTCCGCGATCGGGAGATCGCGGTCGAGCAGACGCATCTGGACCAGGTGTACCGGCGCCTCGAGGAGAAGATCCACGAGGCCGAGTTCCTGATGAACGACGCGGCCAAGCGGGGCCAGGTCGGCACTCCCGGTGCGCTCGCCGAGCGCGACGCGCAGGTCTTCCGGGCCGGGATCCACCTCAACCGGCTCAACAACGAGTTCGAGGACTTCCTCTTCGGCCGCATCGACCTCGTCCTCGGCAAGGACGGCGAGCGCGGTCCCGACGGCGCCTACACCTCGGTCGAGCCGGCCGACGACGCGATCCGTGCCGACCTCACCGCCGACGTCGCCGAGACCCTGCACATCGGCCGCATCGGCGTCCTCGACGCCGACTACTCGCCGCTGGTCATCGACTGGCGGGCCCCGGCCGCCGCGCCGTTCTACCGCTCCACGCCCAAGGACCCGGGCCGGGTCGTGCGCCGGCGCGTGATCCGTTCCAAGGGGCGCAAGGTGCTCGGCGTCGAGGACGACCTGATGCGTCCCGAGGTCACCGCGTTCCTCGACGGCGTCGAGCTGCCCGCCATCGGCGACGGTGCGCTGATGGCCGCGCTCGGCCGGGCCCGTACGCACTCCATGCGCGACATCGTCTCCTCCATCCAGGCCGAGCAGGACCTGGTCATCCGGGCGCCCGCCGCCTCGGTCGCGGAGGTCTCCGGCGGGCCGGGCACCGGCAAGACCGCGGTCGCCCTGCACCGCGCCGCCTACCTGCTCTACCAGGACCGGCGCCGCTACTCCGGCGGCATCCTGATCGTCTCGCCGACACCGCTGCTGGTGGCGTACACCGAGGGCGTGCTGCCCTCGCTCGGCGAGGAGGGCCAGGTCGCCATCCGCGCCCTCGGTTCGCTGGTGGACGGCGCCGAGGCGACGACGTACGACGATCCGGCGGTGGCCCGGATCAAGGGCTCCTCGCGGATGCTCAAGGTGCTGCGCAAGGCCGTCCACGGATCCCTGGAGCTGGGCGGAGCCCCCGACCGGCTGCGGGTGGTGGCCTTCGGCCGCCGCCAGGAGCTGGAGGCCGACGAGCTGAACCGGATCCGGCAGTCGGTGCTGGGCGCCTCCACGCCGGTCAACCTGCTGCGGCCGCGGGCGCGCCGGCTGCTGCTGGACGCCCTGTGGGCCAAGTCGGGCGGCGCGGGCCGGCACACCGACCCGGAGCTGGCCGCCGAGCTGCGCTCCGGCTTCGACGACGACGTCTCCACCGAGGACTCCTTCCTGGAGTTCCTGAACGCCTGGTGGCCGGAGCTGACCCCGCGCGGGGTCCTGACGGCGATGGCCGACGAGCGGCGGCTGGGCCGCTGGTCGCGGCGGGTGCTCAACCCGGGCGAGACCCGGCGGCTGGCGCGCTCGCTGCGCCGCGCGGAGCTGTCGGTGCACGACGTGGCGCTGCTGGACGAGCTGCACGGGCTGCTGGGCGCCCCGGCGCGGCCGCGGCGCAAGCGGGAGTTCGACCCGCTGGACCAGCTCACGGGCCTGGAGGAGCTGATGCCGACCCGTGAGGAGACCTCGCGGGAGCGGGCGGAGCGGCTGGCGGCGGAGCGTACCGAGTACGCGCACGTGATCGTCGACGAGGCGCAGGACCTGACGCCGATGCAGTGGCGGATGGTGGGCCGGCGCGGCCGGCACGGCACGTGGACGGTGGTCGGTGACCCGGCGCAGTCCTCCTGGTCGGACCCGCAGGAGGCGGCGGCCGCGCGGGACGAGGCGCTGGGCAGCCGGCCCCGCCGGCGCTTCACGCTGACCGTGAACTACCGCAACCCGGCGGAGATCGCCGCGCTCGCGGCGAAGGTGCTGCGGCTGGCCATGCCCGGGATGGAGCCGCCGACGGCGGTCCGCTCGACGGGTCTCACGCCCCGATTCGTGGCCGCGGGTGCGGGTGCGGGTGCGGGTGCCGGTGCAGACGGTCTGGGCGAGGCGGTCCGCGCGGAGACCGAGCGGCTGCTGGGCCAGGTGGACGGCACGGTCGGCGTCGTGGTCGCCATGGACCGGCGCGCGCAGGCGGCCGGCTGGCTGGCCGGCCTGGGCGAGCGGGCGGTGGCCCTGGGCAGCCTGGAGGCCAAGGGTCTGGAGTACGACGCCACGGTGGTCGTCTCCCCGGCGGAGATCGCCGCGGAGTCCCCGGCCGGCCTGCGCGTGCTGTACGTCGCCCTGACGCGCGCCACGCAGCAGCTGACGGTGGTCTCGGACGACCGCGACACCCCGGACGCGGCGGGCGTCCCGGAACTCCTGCGCGACCAGGCGTAGCGACCAGGCGTGGGGCGTACCGCCGGACGGGCCGCGCCCACTCGCGTGGTGAGGCCGGGTCAGCTGCCGGGAGGGGGATCCGTTCCGGCGATCCTTTGTTAGCCTGGGTAGCGACACCGGCTCGATCCAAGCCCCCGGGCCCAACCTTCGTCGCCTAGAGCGACCACTTGCCGCGAGGCGAGCATGGCGGGCCGGTGTCATAGACGTTTCTACAGGTCCGCGCCCCTCACCTCGTGAGGGGCGCGGACCTTTTTCGTAGGGGCCCACCCTTCCCCGCACCCCCGCGTATCTCGTATGGTGGAAGTGTCTTTCCGAAATTTGTAGCTGGTTACCTTGTACCGGCCAGTAGGTGGGACGATCGGACAACAGGTCCCGCCGCGCCCGCCGCGTGTGGGGCCCGTGTACAGCGAAAACAGGGAACCCAGGGAATGCAGAGGAACACGGCCATGGCAACGGCGCCCAGCGTCTCGTACTCGATGACGGTCCGCCTGGAGGTGCCCGCGAGCGGAACCGCGGTCTCCCAGCTCACCACCGCCGTGGAGTCCTCCGGCGGTTCGGTCACCGGCCTCGATGTGACGGCCTCCGGCCACGAGAAGCTCCGTATCGACGTCACGATCGCCGCCACCTCCACGGCGCACGCCGACGAGATCGTCGAGAAGCTGCGCGGCATCGAGGGCGTCTCGCTGGGCAAGGTCTCCGACCGTACGTTCCTCATGCACCTCGGCGGCAAGATCGAGATGGCGTCCAAGCACCCCATCCGCAACCGTGACGACCTCTCGATGATCTACACCCCGGGCGTGGCCCGCGTGTGCATGGCGATCGCCGAGAACCCCGAGGACGCCCGGCGTCTGACCATCAAGCGCAACTCCGTCGCAGTCGTGACGGACGGCTCCGCCGTCCTGGGCCTCGGCAACATCGGCCCCAAGGCCGCGCTGCCCGTCATGGAGGGCAAGGCGGCCCTCTTCAAGCGGTTCGCGGGCATCGACGCCTGGCCGCTGTGCCTGGACACCCAGGACACCGACGAGATCGTGGCGATCGTCAAGGCCATCGCCCCCGGCTTCGCCGGCATCAACCTGGAGGACATCTCCGCCCCCCGCTGCTTCGAGATCGAGGCGCGCCTGCGCGAGGCCCTGGACATCCCGGTCTTCCACGACGACCAGCACGGCACCGCCATCGTCGTCCTGGCCGCCCTCACCAACGCACTTCGCGTCGTGGGCAAGGCAGTTGGGGACGTCAAGGTCGTCATGTCCGGTGCCGGCGCGGCCGGTACGGCCATCCTCAAGCTGCTGCTCGCGGCCGGCGTGAAGAACGCCGTCGTCGCGGACATCCACGGTGTCGTGCACGCGGGCCGCGCCGACCTCGTCGACGCCCACGCCGATTCGCCGCTGCGCTGGATCGCCGACAACACCAACCCCGAGGGCTACACCGGCACCCTGAAGGAAGCCGTCGTCGGTGCCGACGTGTTCATCGGCGTCTCGGCCCCCAACGTCCTCGGCGGGGAGGACGTCGCGGCCATGGCGGAGGGCGCCATCGTGTTCGCTCTCGCGAACCCGGACCCCGAGGTCGACCCGGCCGTCGCCCGTCAGACCGCCGCCGTGGTGGCCACCGGCCGCTCGGACTTCCCGAACCAGATCAACAACGTGCTGGTCTTCCCGGGCGTCTTCCGCGGTCTGCTGGACGCTCAGTCCCGCACCGTGAACACGGACATGATGCTCGCCGCGGCCAGCGCGCTCGCCGACGTCGTCGGCGAGGACGAGCTGAACGCGAACTACATCATTCCGTCCGTCTTCAACGACAAGGTGGCCGGCGCGGTCGCCGGAGCCGTCCGCAAGGCCGCCACGGCCGCTGTGACGGGCCCCACGTCCGTCTGATCCCGGCGCGTCGCGGGATGCGGCGGGTGCGGGCCGCCTCTAGGGTTGCGGGGATGCCCGCGTGGTCCGCGGCTGCCGCGTCCCCGTTTCACCCACGGGCGCGGACGGAGCGTCACCGCGGCGTGACTGTGGCGCTTTTCGTGTGACCCTGGCGGGTGCCGGATTGGCTTTCCCGCCGCTGGTGGGGGCAGGATGCGTAACCGTGGCGAGAGGGTCTGACGGCAGACCCGGGTCCGGGGACTGTCCGAGGGCCCTGGCAGCATCGGCTTTCGATCTCACGCCTCATAGGCAAGTTGAACACGGGAGTACAACATGAACCGCAGTGAGCTGGTGGCCGCTCTGTCCGAGCGCGCCGAGGTGACCCGCAAGGACGCCGACGCCGTTCTGGCCGCGCTCGCCGAGACCATCGGCGAGGTCGTCGCCAAGGGCGACGAGAAGGTCACCATCCCCGGCTTCCTGACCTTCGAGCGCACCCACCGTGCCGCTCGCACCGCGCGCAACCCGCAGACCGGCGACCCCATCCAGATCCCGGCCGGCTACAGCGTGAAGGTCTCCGCGGGCTCCAAGCTCAAGGAAGCCGCCAAGGGCAAGTAAGTCCCTTGTACGACGGCTCGCAGGCCTCGTAGAACGACGAAGGGCGGCCACCCGGTACCGGGTGGCCGCCCTTCGGCATGTTCGCCGCTACGGGCCCTACACGAGGTCGCCGTTGGGGAGCTCGACCTTCGCGCCGAGTTCCACCAGCTTCTCCATGAAGTTCTCGTAGCCGCGGTTGATCAGGTCGATGCCGTGGACCCGCGAGGTGCCCTCGGCCGCCAGGGCCGCGATCAGGTACGAGAAGCCGCCGCGCAGGTCGGGGATGACCAGGTCGGCGCCCTGCAGCTTGGTCGGGCCGGAGACGACCGCGGAGTGCAGGAAGTTGCGCTGGCCGAAGCGGCAGGCGGAGCCGCCCAGGCACTCGCGGTAGAGCTGGATGTGCGCGCCCATCTGGTTGAGCGCGGAGGTGAAGCCCAGGCGCGACTCGTAGACCGTCTCGTGGACGATGGACAGGCCCGAGGCCTGCGTCAGCGCCACGACCAGCGGCTGCTGCCAGTCGGTCTGGAAGCCGGGGTGGACGTCCGTCTCCAGGGCGATCGCGTTCAGCGGGCCGCCCGGGTGCCAGAAGCGGATGCCGTTGTCGTCGATCTCGAAGGCGCCGCCGACCTTCCGGTACGTGTTCAGGAAGGTCATCATCGAACGCTGCTGGGCGCCGCGCACGTAGATGTTGCCGCCGGTCGCCAGGGCCGCGGAGGCCCACGACGCGGCCTCCAGACGGTCCGGGAGCGCCTTGTGGTTGTAGCCGCCGAGGCGGTCCACACCGGTGATCCGGATGGTCCGGTCGGTGTCCATGGAGATGATGGCGCCCATCTTCTGCAGGACGCAGATGAGGTCCTCGATCTCCGGTTCCACCGCGGCGTTGCTCAGCTCGGTGACGCCCTCGGCCAGGACGGCCGTCAGGAGCACCTGTTCGGTCGAACCGACCGACGGGTAGGGCAGGCGGATCTTGCAGCCGCGCAGCCGCTGCGGGGCCTCGAGGTACTGACCGCCTTCACGCTTCTCGATGGTGGCGCCGAACTGGCGCAGCACGTCGAAGTGGAAGTCGATCGGCCGGCCGCCGATGTCGCAGCCGCCCAGGCCCGGGATGAAGGCGTGGCCGAGGCGGTGCAGCAGCGGGCCGCAGAAGAGGATCGGGATGCGCGAGGAACCCGCGTGGGCGTCGATGTCGGCGACGTTCGCGCTCTCGACGTGGGTGGGGTCGAGCACGAGCTCGCCCGGCTCCTCGCCGGGGCGGACCGTTACGCCGTGCAGCTGCAGCAGGCCGCGCACGACCCGGACGTCACGGATGTCGGGCACGTTGCGCAGGCGGCTCGGCTCGCTGCCGAGCAGAGCGGCGACCATGGCCTTGGGCACGAGGTTCTTCGCACCGCGGACACGGATCTCGCCCTCGAGCGGGGTACCGCCGTGGACAAGCAGGACATCGTCTGTGCCGGTCATGAATCTCGCGTTCCGGAGTTCTTTCCGGCAGGGCCGGAGAGAGGGTGGGCAGGGGGCCAGGTAGAAGGGTAAGGGGCACCACCCCCCGGTTCGTAAGGCTGACGTGGCCGTAGGACTGTCATGAATTCGCCACAGCACCCTGAGTGGCGGTGTCATGGCGGAGTGTTGCATTCCGCCGGCCGGCCGTACGCGCGCTCCTCGCTGCTGCCGTGCGCCCTGAACTGCGTACGATCCGGTACGACCGCCCGCTCCCCCCGGAGGGCGAAGATGCGGGATCATGTCGGCATGACCGAGGTGTCCTCCCTCACAGGGCGGCTGCTCGTGGCCACCCCCGCCCTCGCGGACCCGAACTTCGACCGCGCGGTGGTGCTGCTGCTCGACCACGACGAGCAGGGCTCGCTCGGCGTGGTCCTCAACCGGCCCACCCCCGTGGACGTCGGCGACGTCCTGCTGCCCTGGGCGGCGCTGGCCGGCGATCCGGGGGTGGTCTTCCAGGGCGGCCCGGTCGCCCTCGACTCCGCCCTCGGCATCGCGGTGATCCCCGGTGAGGAGGGCCCGCTGGGCTGGAGACGGGTGCACGGCGCCATCGGCCTGGTGGACCTGGAGGCGCCGCCGGAGCTGCTGGCCAGCGCCCTGGGGTCGCTGCGGATCTTCGCCGGGTACTCCGGCTGGGGCCCCGGCCAGCTGGAGGACGAGCTCAGCGACGGCGCCTGGTACGTGGTGGAGTCCGAGCCCGGGGACGTGTCCCACCCGGTGCCCGAGCAGCTGTGGCGGGCGGTCCTGCGACGCCAGCGCAGCGAGCTCGCGATGGTCGCCACCTATCCGGACGACCCGTCGCTCAACTGAGGCCCGCGGGGTTCAGTACCCTTGCCGGTATGAGCACTCTTGAGCCCGAGCGCGGGACTGGCGCGGGGACCCTCGTAGAGCCGACGCCGCAGGTGTCCCACGGCGACGGCGACCACGAGCGCTTCGCCCATTACGTCCAGAAGGACAAGATCATGGCGAGCGCACTCGACGGGACTCCCGTCGTCGCGCTCTGCGGCAAGGTCTGGGTGCCGGGCCGCGACCCGAAGAAGTACCCGGTCTGCCCCATGTGCAAGGAGATCTACGACTCCATGGGTCCCGGCGGGGACAAGGACAAGGGCGGCAAGGACAAGTAGCCCCCACCGAGCGGCCGTCCGGCCGGGGTCACGGCCACGGCCGGGGCTCCCGCTGCCGGGGGACGGTGCACGGCGCACGACGCACGACGCACGACGTACGACCGAGGGCCCCCGGGGCGCGCAACCGCGCGCTCCGGGGGCCCTCGGCGTACTAGGGTCGGCGGCAAAGCGCTCCGCGAAACGGTCGTTGCGCATCGTGCAACGGTCTACGCGTCCTGCGCGTCCGTCCGGCGAAGGGACGTCATGGATCTCATTCCGGCACCGGTGCACGTGGCCGTCGGCCCCGGCCACCTCGAACTCCTCGACCCCGCCCTGGCGGTCGGCCCCGGCACCGAGCGGGTCGCCCGCTGGCTGCGCCGGGAGCTGGGGGCGGCCACCGGCTGGGAGCTGCCCACCGCGCGGCCGGACGGCGTACGGGACGGCGGGGCGGGCGGCGTACGGGACGGCGGGGCGGGCGGCGTACGGGACGGCGGGGCGGGCGGCGTACGGGACGGCGGGGCGGGCGGCGTACGGGACGGCGTGCGGGACGGTCGGGCGGAGGGCGTACGGGACGGCGTACCGGACGTTGTGCGGCTGCGGGTCGACGCGGGGCTGGCTCCCGAGGCGTACCGGCTGACCGTCGGCGCGGACGGGGTGGCGCTGGCCGGCGGGAGCGCGGCCGGGGTGTTCTGGGCCGCGCAGACGCTGCGTCAGCTGCTGGGGCCGCGGGCGTACCGGCGGGCGCCGCTGCGGCCGGGCCGCCCCTGGCGGCTGCCGCACACCGCGATCGAGGACGCCCCGCGCTTCGCCTGGCGCGGCCTGATGCTCGACGTCGCCCGGCACTTCCTGCCCAAGGACGGCGTCCTGCGCTACCTGGACCTGCTCGCGGCGCACAAGCTCAACGTCCTGCACCTGCACCTGACGGACGACCAGGGCTGGCGCGTGGAGATCAAGCGCTATCCGCGGCTCACGGGCGTCGGCGCGTGGCGGCCCCGCAGCCGGCGGGGCCACGGCTCCTCGCGGCTGTGGGACGACACCCCGCACGGCGGCTTCTACACCCAGGACGACCTGCGCGAGATCGCCGCGTACGCCGCCGAGCGGCACATCCGCGTCGTCCCCGAGATCGACGTGCCGGGCCACGCGCAGGCGGCGATCGCGGCGTACCCGGAGCTCGGGAACACCGACGTCGTCGACACCGCCGCGCTCGGCGTGTGGGACCGGTGGGGCATCAGCGAGAACGTGCTCGCGCCGACCGAGGCCGTCCTGCGCTTCTACGAGGGCGTCTTCGAGGAGCTGCTGGAGCTCTTCCCGGCGGAGGTCTCGCCGTTCGTGCACATCGGCGGCGACGAGTGCCCCAAGACGCAGTGGCGGGCCTCGGCGGTCGCGCAGGGCCGGATCCGTGAGCTCGGGCTGGCCGGTGAGGACGAGCTGCAGGCGTGGTTCGTCCGGCACTTCGACACCTGGCTCGCCGCGCGCGGGCGCCGCCTCATCGGCTGGGACGAGATCCTGGAGGGCGGACTGGCCCCGGGCGCCGCGGTGTCCTCCTGGCGCGGCTACGCGGGCGGCGTCGCGGCGGCGGAGGCCGGGCACGACGTGGTGATGTGCCCGGAGCAGCAGGTCTATCTGGACCACCGTCAGGACGGCGGCACGGACGAGCCGGTGCCCATCGGGTACGTGCGCACGCTGGAGGACGTCTACCGCTTCGAGCCGGTGCCGCCGGAGCTGTCGCCGGCGGCCGCGGCGCACGTCCTGGGCGGGCAGGCCAACGTGTGGACCGAGGTGATGGAGAACCAGAACCGGGTGGACTACCAGGCGTTCCCCCGGCTGACCGCCTTCGCCGAGGTGATGTGGTCGGCCCTGCCGGCCCCCGCGGAGCGCGACTGGGCGGGCTTCGCCGCCCGGATGGCGGCCCACTACGCCCGGCTGGACGCGCTGGGGGTCGACTACCGGCCGCCGGGCGGGCCGCGGCCGTGGCAGCGGCGGCCGGGCGTGCCGGGACGCCCGAGGGAGGGCGCGCCGCCGCGGGCGTGAGGCCGTGGCCGTCGGGTGCGGGGCGGGGGCCGTGGCCGTCGGGTGCGAGGCCGTGGCCCGGGGCGCGTGGGGTCGTGGCAGGCAGGCCTGGGGTCGCGACGTGGCCGATCCGGGAAACGTGCCACATCTGCCGGAATGTCCCCTGGTACGGGGCAAATCGGGCGAGTTGGTGCGGTGGGCGGGGGAGGAGGTGGCCCAGGGGGCGCCCGGCGGACCCTCGCGCCGGGCGGTGCGGAAGATGTGCCAGAGTTGCCACGTCCCGGCGGTGAGCACGTACCGTACGGCGGACAGGCGCGAGCGCCGGGACCGGGACATCGGGAAGGGGCAGCTGGGTTGACCACGCACGCACCGCACGCAGCGCAGGCGGCGCAGTCCGTGACGCTGCCGGCCTCGCTCGACGAGGCCGTGGCGGCGCTCGCCGCCATGCCTGCCGCAGTACCGGTTGCCGGAGGCACCGATCTGATGGCGGCCGTCAACGCCGGACTGCTGCGGCCCGCCGCACTGGTCGGCCTCGGCCGGATCAACGAGATCCGCGGCTGGCAGTACCAGGACGGACACGCGCTCCTCGGCGCGGGACTCACCCACGCCCGGATGGGGCGGCCGGATTTCGCCGCCCTGATCCCGGCGCTGGCCGCGGCCGCGCGCGCCGCCGGCCCGCCGCAGATCCGCAACGCCGGCACGCTCGGCGGCAACATCGCCAGCGGGGCCCCCTCGGGCGACGCGCTGCCGGTGCTGGCCGCGCTGGAGGCGGTGCTGGTCATCGTCGGCCCGGAGGGCCGGCGCGAGATCCCGGTCTCGCACCTGCTGGCGGGCCGCGAGATGCTGCGCCCCGGCGAACTGATCGGCTACGTACGGGTGCCGCTGCTGCACGCCCCCCAGGTGTTCCTGAAGGCCACCGGCCGGACCGGGCCGGGCCGCGCGGTGGCCTCGGTCGGCCTGGTCCTCGACCCCGCCCGGCGCGGTGTGCGCTGCGCGGTCGGCGCGGTCGCGCCGATGCCGCTGCGGCCGCTGGAGGCCGAGCAGTGGGTGGCCTCGCTGATCGACTGGGACGGGGAGCGGTCGCTGGCACCGGAGGCCCTGGAGGCCTTCGGCGAGTACGTGGCGGCCGCCTGCGTTCCGGACCAGGGCGACCCGGTTCCGGCGGGCGTACTGCATCTGCGGCGGACGGTGGCCGTGCTGGCACGGAGGGCCCTGGGGAGGGCGCTGACCTCATGAGTGAGAACGAGAACGTTTCCGGCACCGGCGGCTTCGGCTGGGAGCCGGTGCCGCACGGCGGCGACTACGACTCGGACGCCACGGCGTTCGTCGAGCTGCCCGACGACATGCTGGAGGCGCTGGGCACGGGCGAACCGCTGGCCGCGCCCGGGCACGGGTACGTCCCGCCGCCGATGATCGTGCCGCTGAACACGGCGGCCACCGCGGACCCGTCGGCGACGGGCACGTGGACGCTTCCGGTGCAGTGGCCGGAGGCGGGCGCGGACGGCGGCGGAGCCGACACGTCGACGGCGGAGTGGCAGTTCCCGGAGGCCGTGCGGGCCACGCCCGCCGCGCCCGCGACGCCGTCCGCCGACTGGAGCCAGGCGCCGGCCACCCTCCCGGGCGGAGCGGCCGCACCGTGGGCCTCCCACCCGGACTTCGCCGCCGCGTCCGCCCCCGACGCGGACGCCGGCGAGCCCGAGGGCGGCCACGCGCCGGCCACCCTGAGCGCCGGTGTCCTCCCGGACACCACGGCCGCGGCGCCGGCGTCGGGATCCGGCCAGCGACTGCTGGGCGGTCCGGGCGTCGGCACGACCCCGGCGTTCCGGCGCGTCCTGGGCGGCCCCGGGGTGGGCACCCTCCCCGAGGGCGAGCCGGGCGTCCACCCGGCCCCGGACGTCGAGGCCACCCACGCCACGGCCCCCGCCCCGGCGTCGGCCGAACGCCCGCACCCGACGGGCAGCCCGGCCTCCGGCCACACCCTGGGCGAGGGCATCTCCTTCACGGGCGCCGAGCACACCGATCCGTACGCGGCCCCGCACGGCCACACGCTGGGCGGCGGCGTGTCGTTCGCCGACGCCACCGGCCACGGCGACCCGTACGCAGCGGCGGCCGGTTACCCCGGCGCCCCGGAGCACACCCCGGCGAACGGCGTACCGGTCCCCGGCGAGGGCTCCGGTCACACGCTGGGCGGGGGCGTGCCGGTCTCTGGCGAGGGCTCCGGTCACACGCTGGGCGGGGGCGTGCCGGTCCCCGGCGAGGGCTCCGGTCACACGCTGGGCGGCGGCGTGCCGGTCCCCGGCGAGGGCTCCGGTCACACGCTGGGCGGGGGCGTCTCGTTCGCCATCGTCGAGCAGGGCGACCCGTACGCGTCGGGCGGTGCGTACGCCGTCTCGGCCGATCACCTCCCCCCGACGTCCGCCGCGCCCGGGACCCCGCCCGCCGGTACGCCGTTCACCGCCACCGGCGCGTACGCCGGTCACACGCCGGCCGAGGGGACCGCGTTCCCCGGTGGCGCGAGCGCCGACGGCGAGCCGTACGCAGGTGCGGGCGGCCACACCCCGGCCGAGGGGGTCGCCTTCCCCGGCGCCGCGCCGGCCGAGGCCGACGGGTACGCCGCGCACACGCCCCCCGGGGGAGTCGCCTTCCCCGGCGCCACCGAGGAGCACTTCGGTGCCGACGCCGCCGGGACGTACACCCCGGCGAGGGGTGTCGCGCTGCCCGAGGACCCGGCCCCGGCCCCCGACGCCGCCGGTCACACCCCGGCCGAGGGAATCGCGGCCGCCGGGCACGGCGACGTACACGCGGGTCACACCCCGGCCCAGGGAATCGCGGTCGCCGGGCATGGCGACGCGCACGCGGGCCACACGCCGGCCGAGGGCGTTGCCCTGCCCGGTGCGGCGGTCGCCGGGGGCGAGCACGCCGACCCGTACGCCGGGCACACCCCGGCCGAGGGAATCGCGGTCGCCGGGCATGGCGACGTACACGCGGGGGACACCCCCGCCGACGGGGCGCAGACCCCGGACCCGGGTGCCCAACTGCCCGAGGGGGAGGTGACCGCGCAGGCCGATGCGACCGGGACCGCCCCCGATCACGGGGGGCACCACGAGCACCCGCTCGCCTCCTACGTCCTCCGCGTCAACGGCGCCGACCGCCCCGTCACCGGCGCCTGGATCGGTGAGTCGCTGCTCTACGTGCTGCGCGAGCGCCTCGGCCTCGCCGGCGCCAAGGACGGCTGCTCGCAGGGCGAGTGCGGCGCCTGCGCCGTCAAGGTCGACGGCCGGCTCGTCGCGTCCTGCCTCGTGCCCGCCGCCACCACCGCCGGCAGCGAGGTCCGTACCGTCGAGGGCCTCGCCCAGAACGGCGAGCTGTCCGACGTACAGCAGGCCCTGTGCCGCTCCGGCGCCGTTCAGTGCGGCTTCTGCGTGCCCGGCATGGCCATGACCATCCACGACCTGCTGGAGGGCAACCACGCCCCCAGCGAGCTGGAGACGCGCCAGGCCCTCTGCGGCAACCTCTGCCGCTGCTCCGGCTACCAGGGCGTCGTCGACGCCGTCCGCGACGTCGTCGCCGAGCGCGACGCCGCCGCGGCGGCCGCGGCCGCCGAAGCGACCGCCGCGGGCCCCAACCCCGACTTCGGCCCTGGCCCTGGCCCTGGCCCTGGCCCTGGCCCTGGCCCTGGCTTCGGCCCCGGCCCCGGCCCTGGCCCTGGCTTCGGCCCCGGCCCCGGCCCCGGCCCCGAACCCCGTATCCCGCACCAGGCCGCCCCCGGCGAGGGCGGTATCCACCCCGACCACCACGGAGGCATGGCGTGAGCGGGAACGACGCGGCGACGGCGACGGGGAGCGTGACGGCCACGGCCGACCCCCTCGGCGGTACGGGCGCCCGCGCGGGCGACGAGGGACCGCAGTCCGCCCCGCGCGGACTCGGCGCCTCCGTCCTGCCCGCCGACGCCCGCGCCAAGACCGAGGGCACCTTCCCCTACGCCGCCGACCTCTGGGCCGAGGGGCTGCTGTGGGCCGCCGTGCTCCGCTCCCCGCACGCCCACGCCCGCATCCTCTCCGTCGACACCTCCGCCGCCCGCGAGATGCCGGGCGTACGCGCCGTCGTCACCCACGCCGACGTCCCCGGCGCCACCACGCACGGCCGCCGCATCGCCGACCGGCCCGTCTTCGCCCACGACGTCGTGCGCCACCACGGCGAGCCCATCGCCGCCGTCGCCGCCGACCACCCCGACACCGCGCGCCTGGCCGCCGCCGCGATCGCCGTCGAGTACGAGCTGCTGGACGCCGTCACCGACCCCGAGCAGTCCTTCGGAGCCGCCCCGCTCCACCCGGACGGCAACCTGATCCGCCACATCCCGCTGCGCTACGGCGACCCCGAGGCCACCGGCGAGGTGGTCGTCGAGGGCCTCTACCGCATCGGCCGCCAGGACCCGGCGCCCATCGGCGCCGAGGCCGGCCTCGCCGTGCCCCGCCCCGACGGCGGCGTCGAGCTCTACACCGCCTCCACCGACCCGCACACCGACCGCGACCTGGCCGCCGCCTGCTTCGGCCTGGAGCCCGAGCGGGTCAAGGTCGTCGTCACCGGCGTCCCCGGCGCCACCTCCGACCGCGAGGACTCCGCCTTCCAGCTCCCGCTCGGCCTCCTGGCGCTGCGCACCGGCTGCCCGGTCAAGCTCGCCGCCACCCGCGAGGAGTCCTTCCTCGGCCACGCCCACCGCCACCCGACCCTGCTGCGCTACCGCCACCACGCGGACGCCGAGGGCCGCCTGGTCAAGGTCGAGGCGCAGATCCTGATGGACGCCGGCGCCTACGCCGACTCCTCGGCCGAATCGCTCGCCGCCGCCGTGGCCTTCGCCTGCGGCCCGTACGTCGTCCCGCACGCCTTCGTCGAGGGCTGGGCCGTCCGTACCAACAACCCGCCCTCCGGCCACGTCCGCGGCGAGGGCGCCCTCCAGGTCTGCGCGGCCTACGAGGGCCAGATGGACAAGCTCGCCGCCGCCCTCGGCATCGACGGCGCCGAACTGCGCCTGCGCAACGTCCTGGCCACCGGCGACCTGCTCCCGACCGGCCAGACGGTGACCTGCCCGGCCCCGGTCGCCGAACTCCTGCGCGCGGTGCGCGATGCCGAACTTCCCTCCCTGCCCAAGGACTCCCCGGCCGAGGACTGGCTGCTGCCCGGCGGTCCCGAGGGCGCGGGCGAGCCCGGAGCCGTACGGCGCGGCGTCGGCTACGGCGTCGGCATGGTCCACATGCTCGGCGCGGAGGGCGCCGACGAGGTCTCGACGGCCACCGTCAAGGTGCACGGCGGCATCGCCACCGTCATCTGCGCGGCCGTGGAGACCGGTCAGGGCTTCGCGACGCTGGCCCGGCAGATCGTCCAGGAGGTCCTGGGCCTGGACGAGGTCGTCGTGGCCCCCGTCGACACCGACCAGCCCCCGGCCGGCCCCGCCACGCACGGCCGCCACACCTGGGTCTCGGGCGGCGCGGTCGAACGGGCGGCCAAGATGGTCCGTACGCAGCTGCTCCAGCCGATGGCGCACCAGCTCGGCATGTCCACCGAGCTGCTCCAGATCACGGACGGCCGGATCACGTCGTACGACGGCGCGTTCTCGACCACGGTGGCGGAGGCGGTGGCCGGCAAGGAACTCTGGGCCACCGCCCAGTGCCGCCCCCACCCCACCGAGCCGCTGGACGCCGACGGCCAGGGCGACGCGTTCGTCGGCCTCGCCTTCTGCGCGATCCGCGCGGTGGTCGACGTGGACGTCGAGCTCGGCTCGGTCCGCGTCGTCGAACTCGCCGTCGCCCAGGACGTCGGCCGCGTCCTCAACCCCCGCCAGCTGCACGCCCGTATCGAGGCGGGCGTCACCCAGGGCGTCGGAGCGGCCCTCACCGAGAACCTCCGCACCGTCGCCGGCCTGGTCCGCCACCCGGACCTGACGGGCTACGCCCTCCCGACGGCCCTGGACGCGCCGTCGGTCCGCATCGTCAAACTGGTCGAGGAGCGCGACGTGGTGGCCCCCTTCGGTGCCAAGGCGGCGAGCGCGGTCCCTGTGGTGACGGCGCCCGCGGCGGTAGCCTCGGCCGTACGTGCGGCGACTGGCCGCCCGGTCAACAGGCTCCCGATCCGCCCTTCCTCGGCGGTGGCGGGATCCAACTCGTGACCGTGTGACCCGCATTGCACGTGCAACCCCGTACTTGGGACTGTCGGAACCGGTCGCTAGAGTGATCGGTACGTCTGCGTGAGTCCGCGCGCGAACGGGTGCGAACGGGCCCGGGGACGGGGACAAGTACGGGTACGGGGACGAGGCGCGGCGGCAACGCCGTGTCAACGGGGAGCAACGGGGAGTCGGGGAGGCCATCGTGGCATGGGAAGGGGTGTTCGCCTCGCTCGGGGGCAGCATGTCGAGCACGGCATCGCTGATCGCGGCACAGGCGAAGAGGCTTTCGGTCGAGTACGACCAGCTGGACAAGTACAAGAGCCGCGTCGACGAGCTGATCGCGAAGCTCGAGGGCTCGGCCGCGGGTGACAAGCACCTGAAGAAGGAAGGCGACCTGCCCAAGAACAACCTGGGCACGGGCTTCACCGAGGCGACGGCGCTGCACACGGCGTACACGAAGACCGTCACCGAGCTGCAGACGCTCTCCCACGTGCTCACCCTCCAGCTGGAGGCACTGGCCATCGCGGTCGTGTTCTCGCGCAAGGGCTACGAGAACATGGACGACGAGACGAAGCGCAGGATGGCGGGGCTGGCGGCGACGATCTCGGAGAAGTACGACGCGAAGCGCGACCCGAACGCGCGGCGTGTCGGGAACGGCAGCACGGCCGGGGGTGAGTTCTGATGGCGACGACGAATTTCGAGGACTACACGCACCAGCAGCTGCTGGCCATGATCGCCTCGGTCAACAGCGGTGCGGCGAGCGGCCGCGGCAAGGACCTGATCGAAGCGGCGAAGGTCATCAAGCAGATCGGCGAGGACCTCAAGAAGTACCGCGTGGCGGACTGGGAGGGCGAGGCCGCCGACGCCTTCAACGAATGGGTCAACGAGACCGGCAACACCACGCTGCGACTGGCCGAGTACAGCGACGAGAGCGGCAAGTGGATGACGCGCGCCGCCGCGACGATGGGCGACTCGAAGTCGGCGATGCCGGCGTTCGACACGTCGGCGCAGGAGAACTACGACGCGGCCCGCAAGTACCGCAACGACCCGGACTCCGCGACGATCGGCCCGAAGGCCCAGGCGAAGCTGGCGGCGGACCGGCGTGAGGCGATCACCGCGATGACGCGGCTGGCGCAGTCGTACGAAGCGTCGACGACGGGGCTGAACGGCCTGACGCCGCCTACGTTCAATCCGCCGCCGGACACGTTCGTTCCGGAAGTCGTTCTTGACGGACAGGACGTTTATCGCGACCCGGGCACGGGTGATGGGGCTCGCCGTACCACGAGCAGCGAGACGACGCCTGTCGCAAATGATCGCAGTACGCCGGACAACAAGCCCGGGTGGGTGCCTGGACACGGCCCCAACCCGGACGCCACGGTGCCGTCGGTATCCACCCCGCCTCCGTCGATTCCCGACAAGGACGTGAACGTCGACCTCGACAGCGTCCAGACGCTTCCGCCCTCGACGCAGCCCGTGACGCCGAACCTTCCCGGGCCTCCTGTCGGTCCCGGTCCCGGTCCGGGTAACCCGGGTCCGTTCCCGCCCTTCACCCTTCCGCCGACGGCCGGACCCGGCCCGGGTCTGCCCGGCCCCGGCCCCGGTGGTCCGGGCACCCGCCCGCCGCAGTCCGGTCCTGGCCCTCTCGGCAAGAGCCCGGTTTCCCCCGGCCTGCCCCCGCGCGACAACGGCATCAGCGGTGGCCGTCAGATCACGACGAGCGGCCCGAACACCGGGATCCCGCGCAGCACGGTCATCGGCCACGGCGAGGGCGGACAGTCCGGCCAGACCGGGCGTGCGATGGGCGGTGGCGGCGGTCTGGGCGGCAACGTCGGCGGACCGAACAACACCGCCGGTGGCCGACGTCTGGCTCAGGAGCCGGGCGGTCTGGTCGGCGGACGCCAGCCGGGTGCGGGCGGCCGTTCGGGTACGGGCGGTCAGCCCTTCACGCAGGGCGGTTCCGGTCTCGTACGCAACCAGGGCCCCGGCGCGGTCGGCGGTCCCGTCGGTCACGCCGGCGCGGGCGCCCGTACCGCGGGCAAGCGTCGCGAGGGTCCGAACGGCGAGCGCCCTGATTACCTGACCGAGGACGAAGAGACGTGGCAGGGCAACCGTCGTGTTGTCCCGCCCGTGATCGACTGAGCGAACGGATCCTGCACGAGATGCGCATGCGTAAGACCACGTCTGCCCTGATCGGCCTCCTGCTGGCCGGAGTCACCGCCACTCCGGCCCACGCGGAGACCATCCGGTCCATGCAATGGCATCTCGACTCGATGCAGGCCGACGAGATGTGGAAGACCAGCACGGGCAGGGGCGTCACGGTTGCTGTCATCGACAGTGGTGTGGGGCGTCTGCCCGAGCTGGAGGGCCAGGTTCTTCCCGGCAAGGACTTGGCGCCGGACTCGTACGAGGGTGACGAGCGGACGGACTACGAGACTCACGGAACGTCGATCGCGGCTCTCATCGCAGGCACGGGCAAGGGGCCGGGGGGCGATGGGTCCTTTGGGCTCGCGCCCGGTGCCAAGATCCTGCCCATCCGCGTCGGACACCAGGGCAGCCAAGCCAAGAGCGATAACGCGTGGGTGATGGCTATTCGCTACGCAGCGGATTCGGACGCCAAGATCATCAATATGTCCTTGGCGCGATCAAAGGAAGACGCAGGCCTGGCAGATGCGGTGAAGTATGCCCTGTCCAAAGGCAAGCTGATTTTTGCTGGTACAGGCAACACCGGTGCTGGAACGAACGAGGTTCTGTACCCTGCAGCCACTCCGGGCGTTGTCGGCGTGTCCGCCGTTGACAAGCAAGCCAACATGACCAAGGAGTCCCAACACGGGCCTCAGGTCGACTTGTCTGCCCCTGGGATGGAAATCGTCTCGGGTTGCGCAGGAAAGACAGGCGTTTGTAACAGCCATGGCACCAGTGCCAGTACGGCCTTGGTATCCGCCTCCGCCGCGCTGATCTGGTCCGCCCACCCCGACTGGACCAACAACCAGGTCCTGCGCGTCCTCCTCAACACCGCCGGCAAGCCCCGCGACGGCGCGCAGCGTAACGATTCCATCGGCTACGGCACCGTCCGCCCCCGTGTCGCCCTCACCACCCCCGGCGATCCCGGCCCCGCCAACGAGTTCCCGATGCCCGACCTCGCCGCCGCGGCTGCCGGGTCGAAGTCGCCGTCCGAGCCCGCCGGTTCGCCGGCGACCGGGTCGGACGACGCTGCCGCGCCCAAGGCGCAGCAGGACACCGACGGGTTGCCCTGGACCTGGATCGGGCTCGGGATCGCAGCCTGCGTGCTGATCGGCGGCGCGGTCACGGCGGTTGTCGTCAGGCAGCGGAACCGGTAGACAAGGCGGCGCCGAACCGAGCGGGCCGCCCCGCCGGTCGCCGGTCGCTGGTCGCACACACCGAGAACGGGGAACATCGCATGTCCTTCGAGCAAGAGTGGTCCTCGGCGCGCTCCGGCGCCCACACCGGCGTGGCGATGCGGCTCAACCAGGTCGCCCCCGAACCCGGCGGCGGCAGCGGCGGCAAGGCCGATCTGAAGATCGAGGACGACCACATCGGGGCCATCGGCAGCGAGGCGTTCAAGCTGCACAACCGCCTCCAGACCGACGGCGACCACGCCCGCGTCGCCACCTTCGAGGGTGCGAACGCGCTCACACGGCAGAACTTCACCAGCGGCTCCGCCCTCCTCATGGTCCACGACCGCTGGAGCTCCCAGCTGAAGGTGCTCGTCGCCGCCTGCGCGAACATCTCCAACCACTGCGACTACACCGTCACCCATCACGAACACGAAGAGCGCGACCTCGTCACCACGCTCAACGCCTCGAAGATCAACGAGTACCTCAAGTAGCCGAGGAAGGCACGAGCGCATGCTGACGTTCGAGAACGTGATGAAGGCGCCCCTGGACCAGCTGAACACCGCGGTCACGGACTGGGGCGCGATGGTCAAGAAGCTCGACGAACTGGCCGAGTCGGCCCGTACGGGGATGAAGGCGCGCGCCGACAAGGCGGACTGGTCCGGCGTGAACGCCGACGTCACCAAGCCGTTCGTGCACAAGACGGCGAAGGAGTTCGAGGACGCCGCCAAGGAGGCCAAGGGCATCCACCAGCTGCTGTCGGACGGGCACACGACGATCAAGTTCGCCCGGGACCAGCTGAAGAAGGTCGTCGACGAGGAGGCTCCGGCGGCCGGGTTCCGCGTGGACGAGGCCGGCAAGGTCTCGGCGATCCCGATGGACCCCAAGACCGCGTACGCCGCCCGGCACGACCCGGACTACCCGGAGGTCCTGCGCAAGCAGGAGGAGAACCGCAAGGCCTGGCAGGCGAAGATCGACCGGCTGGTCGAGGACTGCCAGGACGCCGACGAATCGTTGGCCCGCGCGCTGCGCGCCAACGTCACCGACGACCACAACTTCACCGCGCCGAAGTACACCTCCCTGGACGGGGAGCAGGCCGACCGGGCGGCGCAGCTGATGAAGACCATCAGCAAGGACCCGGGCGGTACGGCGCGCAACGTGGAGGAGCTGCGCGAGCTGGAGGACCTGCTCGACGACAACCGCACGGACCCGGAGTTCTCGACCGCCTTCTACCGCACCATGGGTCCCGAGGGCGCGCTGGAGGCGTACGCCCGGATGTCGATCGACGCCTCCTCGCTGGGTGAGCCGGGCAAGGACCGGCTGGCGATGGTCGGCAACATCCAGAGCGACATGGGCGCGATGCTGGGTCTGGCGACGCAGAAGAACGTGCCGAACCACCTGGACGCGGCCTGGACGACCGAGCTGATGAAGGCTGGCCGCAAGCCGATGGACGTGGGCCGGGTGTCGCCGGTGTACGGCTACCAGGCGCTGGGCGCGCTGCTGCACGAGGGGAAGTACGACAAGGAGTTCCTGACGTCGGTCGGGCGGGACATGGTGGCGATGGACCGCCAGAACCCGAAGATCTGGGAGCACAACGCGCCGATCGACCCCAAGACGGTGCTCAGCCAGGGCAAGGACGGCAGCCGGGGGTACTACCCGCTGACCGGGCTGATGGACGCGATGTCCCAGAACCCGGAGGCGGCGACGGCGTTCTTCAACGAGCCGGTGCGGCAGGACAGCAACCGCGACGGGATCGTCACGACGGCCGACAAGGTGGTCGAGGGCCAGCACGGCAAGATGCAGGGCATGGTCGACTACATGCTGGACAAGGAGTCGTGGGCCGGCAGCTTCGACCTGGCGGTCGGACACCCGGGCGGCGGTGCGCTGCCGGCCCAGCAGGCCGTGGGCAACGCGCTGGAGGCGGCGGTCACCGGCCGTGCCATCCCGGGCGAAGAGGACGCCAAGCCGGTGCCGCACACCAAGGAGATGACGGATGTCATGGAACGGGTCGTCGAGAAGGTGGGCGACGACCCGGGCCTGGTAGCGGCGGATCCGGAGAAGAAGGGCGAGAAGCCGAAGCTCGGGGCGCTGGCGGGTCACTTCGGCAACATGACGGCGGAGTACATCGCGGACTTCCAGGCGATCGCCGAGAACGGCGGGAAGCAGATCAAGGCCAATGGCGTGATGGCGGAGTTCGATGAGGCGAGCGTGGCCCGCTTCCTCGGCGCGGTCGGTCAGGATCCAGAGGCATACGGCGTGATCACCAATGCCAACCAGGCGTTCACGGCGGTCCTGGTCAACGACGCCATCCAGCACCGAGACGGGCACAATCTTCTGGGCAGCTCCATAACCAACGCCGTCACACCGGGTGGGCAGATTGCAGGCATGATGACGGAGGCCCGCGCCCAGAACATGCATGCCGAGACCGCCCACAAGAACGAGGAGTACGTGAAGGGCGTCGAGGACGGCGCCAAGTGGATCAACCGCGGTATCACGGCTGCCGGCGGTAAGTACCTCGAACTGGTGCCCATCGCGGGCGACGTGGTGGAGTGGGTCCAGGAGGATGTCACCGAGCACTTCGTCGACAAGGCCAAGGAGGAAGGCAAGGAGAAAACGGCCAACACCGAGAAGGATGTCGCGGACATGTACTCCAAGGCAGACAAGAGAACTAGCCAGGCGGCGGAGAGCGCGGTGCGCAACTCTGCGGCTGGTTCGGGATTGTCCCAGCAGGAGATCGACATTCTGACCGGTGTGGCGTCCGCGGAGTCGTCGACAGCCCATTCGGTCGGCCGCAGCCTCGTGGCCAGCTCGAAGGGTCGGCCGTGAAGTCCACGCGGGCTGTTGCCGCCCTGCTGGCGGTCGGAGCCCTGCTGGCCGGCTGTTCAGGCGAGAAGGAGAAGGCCGCTGTTCCAGAGGCGCCGGAGAGGCTGTGCTGGGGGGCCTTCGAAGGCAAGGCGGTGGTGCCCCTGCTGGGCAGTGGAAAGAAGATCACTGATGAGTCCAGGGACACGTTCTCCTTGCCCGCCGATCTGAAGCAGGTCACGTGTCGGGTCGGGATGGACGGGGCGATCCTGTTGACTGCGTCGGCTTGGCGCAAGCCGCTGGGTAGTGACGCATTCTGGCAGTCCACCGATCCGCTGCATCCCGACAAGCTCGACTTCGGGCGCAAGGGCCTGGTATTCGACTCCGGTGCGCTGCTCCTCTACACCTGCCGGACCCCGACGGAGGCTTTCGAGCTCGAGCTCGACATCAGCTACACCGTGTCGGACCGCAATGACGCAAGGGCACGGAACACCCAGCTGATGAAGGACTTCCAGGCCTTCGCCAGCAAGGAGCTCCACTGCGCCCCGTGACGCAGAGACCCGAAGGTCGCCCGGTGCGTCACCCGGGTGGCCCAGGCCGGAGGCCGTGACCGGAATCGCGCAGGGGGTGGGCCGGGGTGTCGGGCGGCTGCCGGGCTGTGGTCAGCGGCAGCCGGAGCGGTGGCGACCCGGCCCCGGACCTACGTCCCGCGACCGAGGGGAAATCCGTCCGCTGGACAGGGGCCAGAAGCCGTCACGGACCTTACGCTGGGGCGATGAGCGCCTCCCTGGACCCCGCAGCCCCGCACATATCCGATCCCGCCCCGCCGGCACCGCCGCGGGGCGGGATCCTGGGGCCCGCGCACCGGACGCTCAGCATCGGGATCATCTCCGTCGTCTTCCTCATCGCCTTCGAGGCCATCGCCGTCGGCACCGCCATGCCGGTCGCCGCGCACGAGCTGGACGGGGTCGGGCTGTACGCGTTCGCGTTCTCCTCCTACTTCACCACCAGCCTCTTCGCCATGGTCCTCTCGGGCCAGTGGTCCGACCGCAGCGGCCCGCTGCGCCCCCTGACCGTCGGCATCGCCTCCTTCGCGGCCGGCCTGGTGCTGGCCGGGACGGCCGGCGCCATGTGGGTGTTCCTGATCGGCCGCGCCGTCCAGGGCTTCGGCGGCGGCCTCGTGATCGTCGCCCTGTACGTCGTCGTCAGCCGCGCCTACGACGAACGGCTGCGCCCCGCGATCATGGCGGCGTTCGCCGCGGGCTGGCTGGTGCCGTCCATCGTCGGACCGCTCGCCTCCGGAACCGTCACCGAGCACCTCGGCTGGCGCTGGGTCTTCCTCGCCATCCCGGTCCTGGTCGTCGTACCGCTGGCCGTCGCGCTCCCCGCGATCCGCCGGACCGCGTCCGGCCCCGTGGACCCGGGTGCGCCGCCCGTGCCGTTCGACCGGCGGCGGATCCGGCTGGCGCTGGGGATCGCGCTGGGTGCGGCCCTGCTCCAGTACGCCGCCCAGGACCTGCGGTGGCACTCGCTCCTGCCCGGTGCCGTGGGCGTCGCGCTGCTGGTGCCGGCGGTGCGGGGACTGCTGCCGCGCGGCACCTACCGGGCGCGGCGCGGGCTGCCCTCGGTGGTGCTGCTGCGCGGGGTCGCGGCCGGTTCGTTCATCGCGGCCGAGAGCTTCGTCCCGCTGATGCTGGTCACCCAGCGCGGGCTGAGCCCGACCCTGGCCGGGTTCTCGCTGGCGCTGGGCGGGGTGACGTGGGCGCTGGGCTCCTGGGTGCAGTCCAAGGGGCGCGTGCAGCCCTACCGCGAGCGGCTGATGGTGCTCGGGATGATCATGGTGGCCCTCGCCGTCGCGGGCGCGCCCGCCGTGCTCGTCGACGCCGTACCGGTGTGGACGACGGCCGCGGTCTGGGCCGTGGGCTGCTTCGGCATGGGCCTGGTGATCGGCTCGACGAGCGTGCTGCTGCTGAAGCTGTCGCCGCCGGAGGAGGCGGGCACGAACTCCGCCGCCCTGCAGATCTCCGACGCCCTCGCCAACGTCGTGCTGCTGGCCGGCGGCGGGGCGGCGTTCGCCGCGCTCGGCGGCGGCGCGGTGGGGGCGGCGCACACGCTCACCGAGGGCGCCGCGACCGCCTCCCACCCGGGTGCGTTCGTCGCCGTGTTCCTGCCGATGGCGGCGGTCGCCCTGGTCGGCGCGTGGGTCGCCACCCGCCTCCACGCGAAGCCGGCCGCGTCCGGGAAAACCGGCTGATCGGCCCGGCTCCGGGCGGTACCGTCGCCGGGTGAACGAGTTCATCCTGACCCTGTCCCCGGCCGAGCGCACCGCGCTCGACGACCTCGCCGACGCCACCGGGCGCACGCCCGAGGAGCTGGCGCTGGACGCCGTACGCGAGCGGCTGACCGCCGACCGGCAGAGCGTGGGGCGGCACGCCCAGCGGCTGGCCCTGCGGCACGCCGCCCTGCTGAAGCGGCTCGGCGCATGAGCGCCCGCGACCGGGCGGCGCGGCAGGCCCCCGAGCAGGTGCGCCACCTGACGCTCGCCGAGGTCACCGACCTCGCCGCGTACGCCTGCCTCGCCCGGGACCAGACGGTCGAGCTGCGCGCCCCGGGGCTGCTGGAGTCGGCCGTCCACCGGCCCCGGGCGCGCATGCTCGGCACGTCCGCGTACGAGGACCTGTACGAGCAGGCGGCCGCGCTGCTGCACGCCCTCGCCACCAACCACCCACTGGTGGACGGCAACAAGCGCACCGCCTGGCTCGCGGCCGTCACCTTCCTCGCCGTCAACGGGGCCGATCTGGCCGACGCCGACCAGGACGTGGCGTACGACCTGGTCATCGACGTGGCCTCCGGCGCCGAGGCCGATCTCCCGCGGATCGCCGCCCGGCTGCGCGCCCTGCACGCCACCCCGCACGCCGCCGTGTGACCCTCGCCGCACCCCCCGAGGTCACGGGCCTGTCCCGCCCACCGGGGCGGGCCCGCACCGGTAGGGTGGCCCGGTTGTCCTACGTACGACCGCAACAGCCTGCGCGTACCAGATACGCCGAGAGCCCGAACCGGAGACCGTGACTACTACCGCCTCCCACCACCTCTCACCCGCCTTCCCCGGCCGTGCCCCGTGGGGCACGGCCAGCAAGCTGCGTGCCTGGCAGCAGGGAGCGCTGGACAAGTACGTCCAGACCCAGCCGCGGGACTTCCTCGCGGTCGCCACCCCCGGCGCCGGAAAGACCACCTTCGCGCTGACCCTCGCCTCCTGGCTGCTGCACCACCACGTGGTGCAGCAGGTGACGGTCGTCGCCCCCACCGAGCACCTGAAGAAGCAGTGGGCCGAGGCCGCGGCCCGGATAGGCATCCGGCTCGATCCCGAGTACTCGGCCGGGCCGCTGAGCAAGGAGTACCACGGCGTCGCCGTCACTTACGCCGGCGTGGGCGTACGGCCGATGCTGCACCGCAATCGCTGCGAACAGCGCAAGACCCTCGTCATCCTCGACGAGATCCACCACGCCGGTGACTCGAAGTCCTGGGGCGAGGCGTGCCTGGAGGCCTTCGACCCGGCGACGCGCCGGCTGGCCCTGACCGGAACCCCCTTCCGGTCGGACACCAACCCCATCCCCTTCGTCACGTACGAGGAGGGCAACGACGGGATCCGGCGCTCCTCCGCCGACTACACCTACGGGTACGGCAACGCGCTCGGCGACGGCGTCGTCCGGCCGGTGATCTTCCTGTCGTACAGCGGCAACATGCGCTGGCGCACGAAGGCCGGCGACGAGATCGCCGCCCGGCTCGGCGAGCCCATGACCAAGGACGCCATCTCGCAGGCCTGGCGTACGGCGCTGGACCCGCGCGGCGACTGGATGCCGAACGTGCTGCGCGCCGCCGACCAGCGGCTGACGGAGGTCAGGAAGGGCATCCCGGACGCGGGCGGCCTCGTCATCGCCTCCGACCAGGACTCGGCGCGCGCCTACGCCAAGCTGATCCGGGAGATCACCGGCACCAAGGCCACCCTCGTCCTCTCCGACGACACCGGCGCCTCGAAGAACATCGACACCTTCAGCGGGAACGACGAACGCTGGATGGTCGCGGTCCGGATGGTGTCCGAGGGCGTCGACGTACCGCGCCTCGCGGTCGGCGTCTACGCCACGACCATCTCGACGCCGCTGTTCTTCGCTCAGGCGGTCGGGCGTTTCGTACGTTCACGCAGGCGCGGCGAGACCGCGTCCGTGTTCCTTCCGACGATCCCCTACCTGCTCGGCTTCGCCAACGAGATGGAGGTCGAGCGCGACCACGTCCTCGACCGGCCGAAGAAGCAGGGCGAGGAGGACCCGTACGCCGAGTCCGAGAAGGAGATGGAGGAGGCGAACCGGCAGGAGGACGAGGACACCGGCGAGGACGAGCAGATGTCCTTCGAGGCGCTGGAGTCCGACGCCGTCTTCGACCGGGTCCTCTACGACGGCGCCGAGTTCGGCATGCAGGCGCACCCGGGCAGCGAGGAGGAGCAGGACTACCTCGGGATCCCCGGTCTGCTGGAGCCGGACCAGGTGCAGCTGCTGCTGCAGAAGCGGCAGTCGCGGCAGATCGCGCACAGCCGCCGCAAGCCGGACGCGGCGGCGGACCTGCTGGAGCTGCCGGCGGAGCGGCGGCCGGTGGTCTCCCACAAGGAGCTGCTGGAGCTGCGGAAGTCGCTGAACACGATGGTCGGCGCGTACGTCCACCAGAGCGGCAAGCCGCACGGGGTGATCCACACCGAGCTGCGCCGGGTGTGCGGCGGGCCGCCGAGCGCGGAGGCGACGGCGGGGCAGCTGCGGGAGCGGATCAAGAAGGTTCAGGAGTGGGCGACGCGGATGCGGTAGCCCGCGTCGTCCTGCGGAAGGTACGACGGGGTCCGTGCGGAGGTTCGCACGGACCCCGTCGGCGTGTGTGCGCCGGAGCCGGGGGGCTACGGCGCTACGCGCTCACGCGTCACACGTCACGCGGTGGGGCGGCGACGGCGGCCGGTGCCGGCGACGAGGGCCGCGCCCATGGCCAGGGCCACGCCGGAGGCGCCGAGGGCCCAGCTGGTGGCGGCGTCGGAGCCGGTCTCGGCGAGCTGGCCGCCGCCGGTCGCGGTGGTGCCGGTGCCGGTGCCGGTGTTGGGGGCGACGATCGGCGTGGTGGTGGTGCCACCGTTGGGCTTGGTGGTGTTGCCGCCGCCGGTGTTGCCCGTATTACCGGTGTTGCCGGTGTTGCCGCCCGTGCCGCCACCACCGGTGACGATCTTCGAGCGGTACATGACGCTGTCCGACCAGATCTCCTCGCCCTCGGTCAGGCTGAAGCCGACCGTGTGCAGGCCGATGCCGGTGGCCGGGGTGCCCTTGGAGAACTTCAGGCGCAGCTTGATGTCGACGCTGTCCTTCTTGGCGATGGGGCCGTTGCCGATGAAGAGGCCGTAGGCCTCCTCGGAGCCGTAGGCCTCGACCGGGTACCAGTCGAAGTACCCGCCGTCGCCCTCGACGTACGCCTCCAGGTGGATCTGGTCGGCGTTCATCTTCAGGGTGTCCGTGGCGATGAGGTTCAGACCCAGGGCGTAGTCCTCCAGGTCGCCACCGGCGGAGTTGTCCACGTGCAGGGTGAACGTCTTCCAGTCGCCGCCCGCGGTGAAGCTGGACGGCACGCCGCTCAGCGTGACCTTCGGGCCGTTGGCGACGAACTCCTCGTCGAGGTCGAGGTCGAGCTCCTCGTCGGCCTTGGCCGCGGGCGCCGGCGTCTGCGGCTTCTCCGCGACGGGCGGGGCCGGGACCGCCGGGGGCTGCACGGCGGGCTGCGCCGGCACCGGCGGGGTGACGGCGGCGCCGTCCTTGGCCGGGGTCTCGGCCGCCGGGGTCTGCGCCGCCGGGGTCTCGGTCTTGGTCTCCGGGGCCGCGGCGGGCGAGCCGTCGCCCTTCGGCTCGGCGTCCGGGACGATGACGGCCGGGTTCTCCTGGGCCATGGCCGGCGAGGCCATCAGGACCGTCGGACCGGCGACGGCGGCAGCGGCCGCGAGGGCCACGTGCTTGAGCTTCATCTGTTGCTGCTCCCCCTACAGGGGCGCCGGGCACGCTGCTCCGGACCACCCACTCACTTTTTGAACAGGATCAGGGTAATCGGCAGGTAAAGCGGTTTTCGGCCACGGCGGATCACAAGTTGAACGCAATACCAACAGTCATTCCGGGAGAAACGGACGAAGGTGGCGCGGGGCGCGGGCGGTGCGTAGGTACGGCCCGGCATGGACCCGAAGTCGCCATGAACGGCCGTGGACGCGGTCGCGTACCCGCGCATAACGGTTGACGGCGCCCGGATTCTGGACGAGCCCTTCCGCTCAGCGGACCCGCTCGCTACTGTCCCCGCATCGAACGCCCCGTGGCAGAGCCGCCGCGGGAGCGCAGCCGGTGCCATGGCCTTACCGGCGGCCTCTCCGTGCGTCGCCGAAAGGGACCGGCACGCTCCGCCCGTGAGAGTCACCCGCCGCTCACCACAGAGGGAGAGGCGTCGTGACCGCGGAGACCTCCCAGACTCTCGACCGAGGGCTCAGGGTCCTCAAACTGCTTGCCGACACCGACCACGGGCTGACGGTCACCGAGTTGTCCAACCGACTCGGCGTCAACCGCACGGTCGTCTACCGGCTGCTGGCCACGCTGGAGCAGCACGCCCTGGTCCGCCGCGACCTCGGCGGCCGCGCCCGGGTCGGCCTCGGCGTGCTGCGGCTGGGCCGCCAGGTCCATCCGCTCGTACGGGAGGCCGCGCTGCCCGCGCTCCGCTCGCTCGCCGAGGACATCGGGGCCACCGCGCACCTGACCCTCGTCGACGGTACGGAGGCGCTGGCCGTGGCCGTCGTCGAGCCGACCTGGACCGACTACCACGTGGCCTACCGGGCCGGGTTCCGGCACCCGCTGGACCGCGGGGCCGCCGGCCGGGCCATCCTGGCCGCCCGTCAGGGCTCGCTGACCGAGCCGGGCTACACGCTGACCCACGGCGAGCTGGAGGCGGGCGCCAGCGGCGCCGCCGCGCCCCTGGTGGGCATCACGGGCCTGGAGGGCAGCGTCGGCGTGGTCATGCTCGCCGACGCCGTGCCCGAACGGGTCGGCCCCCGCGTGGTCGACGCGGCCCGCGAGGTGGCCGACGCCCTCCGCTGACCGAAAATCGACGTTTGCAGCCCGACGGTAGGGGGAACGGGCGCCACCATTCGTGCCCGGTGGCCGCGCACGAGCCCGGCCCTCGGCCCCCGCCCGGCCCTCGGCCCCCGCCCGGCCCTCGGCCCCCGCCCGGTGTCGGCCGCGGCCGGGCGGCCCCCGGGCTTCGGGCGGTCCGGCCCGCGGTGGGCCCGGCGGCCACCGCTCCGTACGTCCGCACGCGCGGACCGCCGCTCCCGGTCCCGTCGCGGTGGGCGGTTAGATTGGCCGGGTGCTCACTCGCCTCTCACGTCTGCCGCGTCCCGCCGCCCTGGCCATCTGCGCGGCGCCCCTGGCCGCCCTGCTCGCCGTAGCGGTCTTCGCGCCGCTGCCCTTCGCCATCGCACTGCCCGGGCCGACGGCCGACGTGCTCGGCTCCGAGGACGGCAAGCCCGTCATCAGCGTCAGCGGCGCGCCGACCCGCGAGACCTCCGGCCAGCTGCGCATGACCACCATCAGCGCCACCGGCCCCTCCGACAACACCAACCTCATGGAGCTGGCCCGGATGTGGTTCCGCACCGACCGGGCCGTCATGCCCAAGGAGGCCGTCTACCCGACGGGCGGAAGCGACGAGGAGATCGAGAAGCACAATCTGGAGGAAATGACCTCCTCGCAGACGACCGCCGCCAAGGCGGCCCTCGGCTTCCTCCACAAGAACCCGGACGACGTGAAGGTCGACCTCAACCTCGCTGGCGTCGGCGGCCCCAGCGCCGGCCTGCTGTTCTCCCTCGGCATCGTCGACAAGCTCGACGGCGACGGCAGCGGCGGAGACCTCACCGGCGGGCGCAGCATCGCCGGTACGGGCACCATCGGCGCCGACGGCGAGGTCGGCGCGGTGGGCGGCGTGGCGCTGAAGACCCAGGCCGCCCGCCGGGACGGCGCGACGGTGTTCCTCGTACCGGCGGCGGAGTGCTCCGACGCCCGCGCCGACCTGCCCAAGGGCCTGCGGCTGATCCCCGTCACTTCGCTGTCGGACGCGGTGAACTCTCTTCGCGCGCTGAACCGTGGGGGAGAGGTTCCGTCCTGCTGACGGCGGCGGCCGGCCGCCGGTCCATCTCCCGCCAGGCCGGGAAGACCAGCGGCGAGAGCGTGGTCAGCAGGTAGAGACCGCCGAACAGCAGCAGCGCCGACGTCAGCCCGAAGCCCTCCACCAGCAGGCCCGCCGCGAGCCCGCCCAGCGGCATCGTCAGCTCGCACCCGGCCGTGGTCACCCCGGCGACCCGGCTGCGCAGCGCGTCGGGGATCCGCTCGTACATGACCGTCGTCAGGACCGGGTTGAGAATGCCCGCCGTGAGCCCCGCCAGGGCCATCGTCACCGCGAGCGGCAGCGTGGTGTCGGTCAGCGCGGCCATCAGGTAGCGCGGGGCCCCCGAGATGAGGAAGGCGACCGCGAACACCGTCCGGCGCGGCAGGCGTTCGCCGTACGCCCCGTACAGCAGGGCGCCCAGCAGCGCGAACCCGCCGAACAGCGAGATCAGCAGCCCCACGGCCGCAGCCCCGCCCAGCTCGTCCCGGCCGTGCACCGGGAGCAGCACCGAACTCCAGCCCTGGTCCATGCCGTTGGTCATCATGACCATGAAGGTGATGCCCAGCAGCATCCGGCTGCGGGCCAGGAACGCCCAGCCCTCGCCCAGTTCGGCCCGGTACCCGGCCAGGGTGATCTTCCCGGCCGCCTTCTGCGGCTCGGCCGCCGCCACACCCCGCACCCCGAAGGCGACGAGCGCCGCCGAGACGGCGAAGGTCGCCGCGTCCAGCAGCAGCACCGCCTCGGCGCCGAGCACGGCGATGAGCAGGCCGGCCACGGCCGCCCCGATCATGCGGGCGCCGCGCGAGACGGCGTCGTAGAGACCGGCGGCCCGCCCGAGGGTCGTGCCCGCCTCCTCGGCGAGGTGGGGGAAGAGGACGTAGCGGGCGGTCAGGCCCGGCGTGTGGACCAGCCCGCCGACCGCCATGAGCGCGCAGAGCATCCAGAACTGCAGCAGCCCGGCGTAGTGCAGCAGCGGGATCGCACCCACCGCGACACCGCAGACGGCGTCGGAGGCCACCGAGACCCGGCGGCGGCCGAGCCGGTCGATCACGGGCCCGCCGATCAGGGCCGCGACGACGACGGGAAGCGTGGCGCAGAAGGCGACCACGCCCGCCCGGCCGGCGCTGCCGGTGGTCTGGAGGACGAACCAGGGGACGCCGATGAGGGTGAGCGAACTCCCCGCGATGGACACGGTGTTGGCGGCCAGTACGGCGGCCAGCGGGCCCCGGCGGCGCACCGGGCCGGGACCGGCTGTCCCGGCGGTGCTGATGGCGTGCATGCAGAACTCCTTCGGGAGGCGGAGAGGGCGGCGGGGGCGGCGGGGGGTGGCGGGGGCGGCGCGCGCCGCTACCTGTCGGCGCGCGGGAAGACGTGGACCTGCACCCGCACCGACTCGACGCCCTCGGCGCCCGGGGCGTCCCCGTCGGGGACGCCGTCGGGGACCCGGTCACGGAAGCTGTCGATCACGGCGTGCAGCTGGTGGATGAGGTCCAGCGCCTGCTCGGGGCCGAGCCGCAGCGTGAAGTCGCTGAGGTCCGAGCCGCGCCGCCACGCGAGCGGCCAGTGCTGTGCGCCGCCCAGCCAGCGGTTCAGCTCCTGGGCGTGGATCGAGGCGACCTGCTGGAGGAAGACGTCGGCGGCGCCGCGCACGGCCGGGTCCGGGTCGTGGATCAGGTTCTCGTCGAAGAGCGTGCCGTCGTGGGCGGCCCGCCACCAGCGCTCGCGCCCCTTGCCGCGCTCGGGGGCGTCCACGACGAAGCCGTGCGCGGCGAGCTGGCGCAGGTGGTAGCTGGTGGCGCCGCTGGACTCGCCGAGCCGCTCGGCGAGGCGGGAGGCGGTCGCCGGTCCGTGGTGCCGCAGCGCGCTCAGCAGCCGGATGCGCAGCGGGTGCGCGAGGCCGCGCAGTGAACGGGCGTCGAGCGTGCGGATGTTGAGCTCTCTGTCGGGCACGGACGCGACGGTAGAGTTGCAAAGACTCCTATGCAACGCCTTTTTTGCACGCGGTGCCCGGCGGCCGGCTCAGTCGTCCTCGGCCGCCTGCTCGACCAGCGGGATGATCCGCAGGGGTACGGGGTTCTCCATCACGATCGCGGTCGACGCCCGCACGATGCCCTCGAACCCCACGACCCGGTCGATCACGCGCTGCAGGTCGGCGTTCGAGCGGGCGACCAGCCGGCACAGCATGTCCCCGTGCCCCGTCGTGGTGTGCAGCTCCAGCACCTCCGGGACCCCGGCCAGGTGCGCCCGTACGTCCGCACCCTGCCCCTGCTTGATCTCCAGCGTGGCGAAGGCGGTCACCGGGTAGCCCAGCGCCGTCGGGTCCACCTGCGGGCCGAAGCCGCGGATGACCCCGTTCGACTGGAGCCGGTCCAGCCGGGCCTGGACCGTGCCGCGCGCGACCCCGAGCCGGCGGGAGGCCTCCAGGACGCCGATCCGGGGCTCACGGGCCAGAAGAACGATGAGCCTGCCATCGAGATTGTCGATGCCCATGAGGAGCCCTTCGCTGGTCATACTGCACAGATACTCCAGCCATGCTGGGACCGAGCTGTACATCTTGTCCAGGCAAAATGGAAACTATTGCGCAGCTTGTGGTTCGGCGGGACTCTGCGCTCATGACTGAGACCCTGCATCACACCCCCGACACCGCGCGTGAGGCCGACCCCTTCCCGGTGAAGGGCATGGACGCGGTCGTGTTCGCCGTGGGCAACGCCAAGCAGGCCGCCCACTACTACTCGACCGCCTTCGGCATGAAGCTCGTCGCCTACTCCGGACCGGAGACCGGCAGCCGCGAGACGGCGAGCTACGTCCTCACCAACGGCTCGGCGCGCTTCGTGATGACCTCGGTCATCAAGGCGACGACCGACCACGGCCGCTTCCTGGCGGAGCACGTCACGGAGCACGGCGACGGCGTCATCGACCTGGCCATCGAGGTGCCGGACGCGCGGGCGGCGTACGCCTACGCGGTCGAGCAGGGGGCGCGGGGTCTGGAGGAGCCGCACGAGGTGAGCGACGAGCACGGCACGGTCGTCCTCGCGGCGATCGCGACGTACGGCCAGACCCGCCACACCCTGGTGGAGCGGTCGGCGTACACCGGCCCGTACCTGCCCGGCTTCGTGGCCGCCGAGCCGATGGTGGCCGCGCCCGCCAAGCGGACCTTCCAGGCGATCGACCACTGCGTCGGCAACGTCGAGCTCGGCCGGATGGACGAGTGGGTCGGCTTCTACAACAAGGTCATGGGCTTCACGAACATGAAGGAGTTCGTGGGCGACGACATCGCGACCGAGTACTCGGCGCTGATGTCGAAGGTGGTCGCGGACGGGACGAAGAAGGTCAAGTTCCCGATCAACGAGCCGGCGATCGCGAAGAAGAAGTCGCAGATCGACGAGTACCTGGAGTTCTACGGCGGCCCGGGCGTCCAGCACATCGCGCTCGCCTCGAACGACATCGTCGCGACGGTGCGGTCCATGCGGGCGGCGGGCGTGCAGTTCCTCACGGTGCCGGACACCTACTACGACACCCTGGGCGAGTGGGTCGGCGACACCCGGGTCCCGATCGACGAGCTGCGCGAGCTGAAGATCCTGGCGGACCGTGACGAGGACGGTTACCTTCTGCAGATCTTCACCAAGCCGGTGCAGGACCGGCCGACGGTCTTCTTCGAGATCATCGAGCGGCACGGGTCGATGGGCTTCGGCAAGGGCAACTTCAAGGCGCTGTTCGAGGCGATCGAGCGGGAGCAGGACAAGCGCGGCAACCTGTAATTCCGGGTTCCGGGCCAGGGCAACCCACCCCCGGCCCGGACCGGACCCCGGGCGCCCGGCCCCCGCGCCTCAAGCGCCGGCGGGGCTGCCTAGGCATACCGAGGCTTCGCCCCGAGCCGGAAACGGGCGCTCCGCGCCCGTGCGCTCAAACGCCGCGCAGGCTGGAATTGCCACCCCAGCCCCACCGGGCATCCTCCAGCGCCGCCAGGCCCCACTCCAGCCCCGCCGGCGTTTGAGGCGCGGGGGTGTGGGGGCGGAGCCCCCGAAACCGGGCTCGCCGGGCAGCCCTCCAGCGCCGCCGGCCCCCAGTCCAGCCCCGCCGGCGTTTGAGGCGCGGGGGAGTGGGGGCGGAGCCCCCGTACGGTTGGTGTGTTCTGCGCCCGCCGGGCACCGGAAGGGCTACGGCGCGGACTTGGGGACCACCGTCACCTCCGGTTGGACCCACCGGCCCCGGGGGCGGACGTTCTCCGGGCCGCCCGGGGGCGGGTTGCCCAGGGCGGCCAGGGCCTGCTTCGCCAACGGGGCACGCAGCGGCGAGAACCGCGGGTTCGTCCGCAGCGCCTCCTCGAAGTGCCGCCGCGCAGCCCCCGCGTCCCCGAGCGACCGCTCGATCTGCGCCCGGTGGTAGGAGAACTCCGCGCTCCGCAGCCCCAGATCGGTCGCCTTCTTCGCGTACTCCAGCGCCTCCTCGTCGTCCCCCGCCCGGTGCAGCGCCCATCCCAGCGCGTCCGCCACCTGCACGCTCTTGTGCCGCGCCCACTCCGCCGTCAGCCGGGTCACCGCCGCCGTCGCGTCCCCGTGGTCCGCCTCGTACAGGCCCAGCACCACCGACTCGTTCACCCCGTGCGCGGTCCCCCGCGCCACCAGCCCGCCGAGCTTCGCGTACGGATCCTTCGCCTCGTCCGTCCGCCCGCGCGCCTCCAGCAGTTCGCCCAGTTCCAGCGCCAGTGCCGGCACCGCCGCCCGCCCCAGCGCCATCCGGTAGTCCCGTACGGCCTCCCCGTCCCGCCCCAGCGCGGCCAGCACCCGCGCCCGGCCGCCCAGCGCCGCGCCCGAGCCCGGGTCGGCGCGCAGCGCGCCCTCGAACTGGCGCAGCGCCTCCGACGGCTCCCCGCGCTCCCACGCCAGTTCGCCCAGCCGGTACAGCGCGTACCCCTTCTCCGCCGGCGTCTTCGCCGCGCCCGCGCCGTGCTCCATCGACAGCACCGCGTCCTCGCGCCAGCCGTGGTCGCGGTAGACGGCCGAGGCCCGCGCGTACGCCGTCAGCCCCGGCCGCAGTTCGAGCAGCCGCTCCAGCGCCCTGTCGGCGGCCTTGTAGTCGCCGAGCCCGCTGTACGCGTCCACCAGCACCGGGTACGCCGTCCAGTGCTTCGGCGCCTGCGCCCGGACCAGCTCGCCCCACTTCTTGGCGGTCCCGTAGTCCCGCCGGGCGTTGGCCAGCGTGCCCATGCCCGTCATCGCGTCGAAGTTGTCCTTCTCCGCCGGCCGCAGCTCCAGCGACTTCTTCAGCGCCCGCTCCGCCTTCGGGTACCAGGCCGAGTCCGCCGTCCGCCGGGCCTGCTCCAGGTACGCCGATCCCAGCACCGCCCACGACGCGTCGTCGTCCGCGTGCTTCTTCAGCCACGCCTCGCGGTCGGTGACCAGGGCCGTCAGTTCCATCGCGGCCACCGGCGAGCCCATCCCCACCGCCGCCGCGGCCCGCTGGCTCGGCCCGGGCGGGCGCGCGTCGTCGTCCTGCCGGGCCGGCCGGATCAGCAGCGCGCCGGCGATCAGGACCACGGCGACCGCAGCCGCCACGAGCGTCTTGCGGCCGGTGAAGGTCACGGGCGGCGCCGGGTGCGAATCCTCGTCCATGTCCATGCGCTCACTGTGCGTCAATATGAAGAGCGCGCGGCGGTGTCCGAAGAGGGTCGCGGCACGGTTCACACCGATGGCCCCGAGTGCCACGCTGACCTCATGGATCCCAAGGACGATCTCCACGCCAGGCTCCACACCGCCCTCCGGACGGGTCTGCCCGACGCGGCCCTGCACACCGATCCGCAGGTGACCGCCTCCTACGCCACCGACATGGCCAGCTTCTGCGCCGCCGGCACCCCGGCCGCCGTCGTCATGCCCCGTACGGTCGAGCAGGTCCAGCACGTCATGCGCACCGCCACCGCCCTGGGCGTCCCGGTCGTCCCCCAGGGCGCCCGTACCGGGCTGTCCGGCGCCGCCAACGCCTCCGACGGATGCATCGTGCTCTCCCTGCTCGCGATGGACCGCATCCTGGAGATCAACACCGTCGACCGGACCGCCGTGGTCGAACCGGGCGTCGTCAACGCCGTCCTCTCCCGGGCCGTCGCCGCCCAGGGCCTGTACTACCCGCCCGACCCCTCCAGCTGGGAGCAGTGCACCATCGGCGGCAATATCGGCACCGCCTCGGGCGGTCTGTGCTGTGTCAAATACGGCGTCACCGCCGAGTACGTCCTCGGCCTCGACGTGGTCCTCGCCGACGGGCGGCTGCTGCGCACCGGCCGCCGCACCGCCAAGGGTGTCGCCGGATACGACCTCACCCGGCTCTTCGTCGGCTCCGAGGGCAGCCTCGGCATCGTCGTCCAGGCCGTGCTCGCCCTGCGCCCGGCCCCGCCCCGGCAGCTCGCGCTCGCCGCCGAGTTCCCCTCGGCCGCGGCCGCCTGCGCCGCCGTCTGCGCGGTCATGGAGGCCGGGTTCACCCCCTCCCTGCTGGAGCTGATGGACCGCACGACCGTCCGCGCCGTCAACGCGCTGGGCCGCATCGGGCTGCCCGAGAGCACCGAGGCGCTGCTGCTCGCCGCCTTCGACACCCCGCACGCGCCCGACGACCTCGCCGCCGTGGGCGCGCTGTGCACGGCGGCCGGGGCCACCGCCGTCGTCCCCGCCGAGGACGAGGCGGAATCCGAACTGCTGCTCCAGGCCCGCCGGATGTCCCTGACCGCCCTGGAGGCACTGCGCCCGGCCACCATGATCGACGACGTGTGCGTGCCGCGCTCCCGGCTCGCCGAGATGCTCGACGGCACCAGCGCCATCGCCGGCCGGTACGACCTCACCATCGGCGTCTGCGCCCACGCCGGCGACGGCAACACCCATCCGGTGGTCTGCTTCGACCCGGCCGACGCCGACGAGGCCGCCCGGGCCCGCGCCTCCTTCGACGCGATCATGGCGCTCGGCCTGGAGCTGGGCGGCACCATCACCGGCGAGCACGGGGTCGGTGTACTGAAGAAGGAGTGGCTGGCCCGTGAGCTGGGCCCGGTCGGACTGGAGCTCCAGCGCAAGGTCAAGGAGGCCTTCGACCCGCTGGGACTGCTCAACCCCGGCAAGCTGTTCTGACGGCGGCGCCCCGGCTCCCGCTCCCGCGTCGTCGTGACGGTGTTCATGCGTCGCCCTCCCCGGAGTCGTCCGAGGGCCACGGGTCGCGCAGCCACAGCTCGTCCGCCGGGGTCGGGGTCAGCAGCTCCGCCAGGGCGTCGTCCAGGCCCAGCAGGGCGGCCTCGTCCCCCGGCGGCACCACGCGCAGGGTCCGCTCCAGCCACGCCGACACCGAGGCGGCCGGGGCCTCCAGCAGGGCGTCGCCGTCGGGGGAGCTGAGCGCCATGCACAGCACCGCCCTGTGGTCGACCTTGGTGGGCCAGATCCGCACGTCCCCGTGCCCGCACGGCCGGAACACCCCCTCGACCAGCAGCTCACGGGCGAAGGTCCAGTTGACGGGGGTGCTGGACCCGGTGTGGAAGGTGATGTGCACGGCGTACGGGTCGTCGGCGCGGTAGCTCAGCCGGGCGGGGACGGCGACGCTGCGCTCGGGGGACAGGACCAGCTTGAGCTCCAGCTCGCGCTCGATGACGGGGGAGTGGTGCATGGGGTGCCTCGCTTCGGTTCAGTTCGGCTCGGTGCGGTGCGCGCGGCCCGGTCCGGGCCCCACACCCGTGAGAGCGCCGGGACGCCCGGTTGTGACGCGACTTCGCGAGGTTTTCCGAAAACTGGCCGGATTCTGTCGGCTGACCGAAAAAGGCCTTCGGGCTCCCGTTCCCCCGAAGGCCTGGATTCTCCCGTTACCCGGCCTGCCGGGGCGGGGTTCTTGGCTATGGTCCTGCCCTGCACAAGCCTCAAGCCACGATCGGAGTTGGGGACATTGACGGCCTCCCCTGGTGACGGCGAGCACGCGGCCCGCGAGGGCTACTACCCCGACCCGTCCATCCCCGGGTACGTCCGGTACTGGAACGGCGGGGCCTGGGTGCCCGGTACGAGCCGCCCGGCCGCCCCGGCCGACGAGACCGGACCGGTCTTCCTCGACGACACCTCGCTGTCGGAGGTCCTGGCCGACCCCCGGCCGTCCCCGGTCCCGGTCCCGTCCCCGATCCCGGCACCGGCCCCCTCCCCGTGGCAGGCGGATCCCCTCCACCAGGCCGGCTTCGGCGGCCCCCACGACCGCAGGGTCTCCTGGGGCGACCCCGACGTGCCGGTCCCGTCCCGGGCCGCCGCGGCCGCCCCGGCCCCGGCGGGCGTCTCGCTGCGCCGCAGTGCCGCCGTCGCCGCCCAGGCCGCCCCGCCGGCCCCGGTCTGGCCCGAGGCCGGGCGCGCCGAGGAGGAGGCCGCGCCGCACCCGCCGTCCCCCCGGCCGCTGCGCCCGGTACCGGCGCCCGAGCCCGAGCCCCGGGTCCGGCCCGCACCCCGCCCCGACCCGGAGCCCGTACGCCCGGCCGCCGCCGCACCGGCACCCGCCCCGCCCGTACGGGAACCCGCGTACGAGCCCGTCCGTGAATCCGTCCGTGAATCCGTCCGTGAATCCGTACGGGAACCCGTACGCGAACCCGTACGCGAACCCGCACCGGAGCCCCTGCGCCCGGCCCCCGCGCGGTACACCGCCGAGCACGCCCCGCGCCCGGCGCCCGCTCCCGACCCGGCCCCGGCGCCGAACCCGGTGCCCGCGCCGACGCCGAGCACGGCGCCGGAGACCGCGGCCAGGACCGCGCCCTCGGCCAGGACCGCGCCCGAGCCCGAGCGTGCCCCGGGCCGGGAACCGGACCGGCGGACCGACGGCGCCGCCGCCGACGGCCCCGTCCGCGGCGCCGCCGCCACCCGCGAGGTCTTCGAGCGGATGGCGAAGCCCGACCCCCGGCCCGCCGGGTTCGGGCGCCGGCTGCTCGCCCGTACCCTCGACGGCCTCGTCTTCGCCGCCGTCGGCACGGCCGTCGCCCTGCCCTTCGCCCCCGACGTGACCGCCCACCTCCAGGCCAAGGTCGACGCGGCCGCCGCGCTGGGGAGCGGGCAGCCGGTCACCGTCTGGCTGCTCGACGCCACCACCGCCGGCTACGTCGGGATCGTCCTGGGCGCGCTGCTGCTCTTCGGGGTGTTCTACGAAGCCGTACCGACGGCCAAGTGGGGCCGTACGCCCGGCAAGAAGCTGTGCGGGATCCGGGTCCTGGGCGCCGCGACCCGGCGGCCGCCCACCTTCGGGGCGGCGCTGCGGCGCTGGCTGGTGTACGCGCTGCTCGGTCTGCCCGGAGCCCTGTGGGCGCTGGTCGACCGGCCCTGGCGGCAGGCCTGGCACGACAAGGCGGCGGGCACCTTCGTCGCCCGCTGAGCGCAACGGGTCGCCCGGACGGCGGCTCTCCCGTTGCGGGGTGCGGACACCCGGGTTCGACTCGGGCCATGAGTACCGATCAGCCGCCGCCGGGCGAGCGACCCGAGGACGACCCGTTCCTCAAGAAGCCCCAGGAACCGACGCCTCCGTCGGGCGGTTCGCCGTACGGCTCACCGCCGCCCCCGGAAGGCACTCCGCCGCCCGGCGGCCCGTACGGCGGCGGCGCCGGCGGGGGCGGGGGGTACCCGCCTCCCTCGCCCCCGCCGCCCGGTGGCCCGTACGGAGGCGGCGGCCCCGGCGGGTACGGCATGCCGGACCCGCTCGCGGGCATGCCCCCGCTCGCGGACTTCGGCAAGCGGCTGGCCGCCCGCGTGCTGGACGTGCTGATCGTGGCGATCCCGCTCTTCCTCATCCAGCTGCCGTTCAACAACCGCCGGTACACGGTCGAGACCGACCAGGGCGACGACGTCACCGAGATCATCAGCAGGTCGTACAGCGGCACCGGGCTGATCTGGACCCTGATCGGGATCATCGCGTTCGTCGGCTACGACTGGTTCTTCACCCAGAAGAGCGGCCAGACCCTCGGCAAGAAGGCGCTGGGCCTGCGCGTGGCGATGCTCAACGACGGCAGCGTCCCGCCCTCCGGTGCCGCGCTCGCCCGCGCCGCCGTGCTGTGGCTGCCGACCCTGATCTGCTGCTTCTGCCTGTGGCCGATCGCGCTCATCATTTCGATGCTGGTCGACAAGCCCTACCGGCAGGCGCTGCACGACAAGGTCGCCAAGACGGTGGTGGTCACCACGACCTGAGGCGCGCCCCACGGGTACGACCCGCTGTCAGTACTCAGTGGTGGACGGGATGTTCGGCTGCGGCCGCCCGGGGCTCCGGCACCCGGGCGGCCGCAGGTGCGGGTGCCGCCTGCGGGGCGGCGGCGGAAGCGGCTGCCGCGGCACGCCCGGCGCCGCGTCGCTTCGGCATGGGTACAGTGAGCGCCACGAGCAGGCCGAGCGCGAGGGCGGCCGCGGCGATGACCGCGACGCCGAGCCCCGTACGCGTCTGCGAGAGCAGCAGCATGGCGATGGTCGACACGACGACGGTGGCGGTCCCGTAGGCGAGCTGTGCGGCAGTCGGTCGCGGCATGGCGATTTCCGTCCTCGGAGGCGGGGAGGGGAGTCGGCTCAACTCGGTCGCGCTGTCAAGAGACTCTACGACGGGGGATTCCCGGGGGGAACCGCCAGTAAGCGTGACCTGACCCACGGTGCCGGGGAGCAAGGGGGGCGCACAGGGGCATCGCGCACGCCCCGCGGGGGTGTGGACGCGCCGTTCGCCCCATATGGCTGGGGAACGTCCGGATAGCGGAACTGACTGACCGCATAGTGCAGTTGACCTGGTCAAGTCAAGGTCTGTCTTTTCTTGAGCCTGTCCGGTCAAATGTCGTCACTTGAGACGCGCGCCGCGCGGAACCCCCCACTCCTATGGAGAAGTTCCGACAGTCCATGCGGCCGCGGGAGGGGAACACATCAAGTGACCAGCAATTCCGTGAGGCGGCGCGCCCTGCGCGCCGCGGCCGTGGGTGTGGCGCTCGCCGCGTGCGCCACCACCGCCGCCGCTTTCACCACGGCTCAGGCCGTTTCCGGCCCGGGTGCCCCGGCGGTCGACCGCCAGGACCCGGCGGCCCCGGCGAAGACGAAGGTCGACCACGACCTCCAGGGCCCGTTCAGCAAGCAGCAGGAGCAGGCCCGCGAGGCCGCCCTGGACCAGGTGCTGTCCGGCAAGAAGGACGTCGAGCAGCGCGGCGCCTCCAAGGTCGTCAAGCTCGACGACAAGAAGTACGTCGAGCTCGGCCGCGAGAAGACCGACAAGATCTTCACGATCCTCGTCGAGTTCGGCGACCAGGTCGACAGCACGACCATGCACGACCCGGACGGCCCCGGCCCCAAGCCGCCGGTGCCCAAGTACGGCGGCGAGCCCGGCCCGCTGCGCAACTCCATCCCGAAGCCGGACCGCGCCAAGGACAACAGCACCGCCTGGCGCGCCGACTTCAGCCGCGACTACTTTCAGGACCTGTACTTCGGTACCGGTGAGGGCAAGCACTCGCTGAAGACCTACTACGAGAAGACCTCCTCGGGCCGTTACTCGGTCGAGGGCGAGGTCTCCGACTGGGTCAAGGTGCCGTACAACGAGGCCCGTTACGGCTCGAACTACTGCGGCAGCTCCAACTGCGCCAACGTGTGGGACACCGTCCGTGACGGCGTCACCGCCTGGACCGAGGCGCAGAAGAAGGCCGGCAAGACCGACGAGCAGATCAAGGCGCAGCTGTCCCAGTACGACCAGTGGGACCGCTACGACTTCGACGGCGACGGCAACTTCAACGAGTCCGACGGCTACATCGACCACTTCCAGATCGTCCACGCGGGCGAGGACGAGTCGGCCGGTGGCGGCAAGGAGGGCACCAACGCCCTCTGGGCCCACCGCTGGTACGCCTACGGCACCAGCGCGGGCAAGACCGGCCCGGAGAACAACAAGGCCGGCGGCACGCAGATCGGCAACACCGGCATCTGGGTCGGCGACTACACCATGCAGCCCGAGAACGGCGGCCTCGGTGTCTTCGCCCACGAGTACGGCCACGACCTCGGTCTGCCGGACCTCTACGACACCTCCGGTGGCGGCGAGAACGGCGTCGGCTTCTGGTCCCTGATGTCGGCGGGCTCCTGGCTCGGCGAGGGCAAGGACTCCATAGGCGACATGCCGGGCGACATGACCGCCTGGGACAAGCTCCAGCTGGGCTGGCTGAACTACGACAAGGCCAAGGCCGCGACGAAGTCCACCCACAAGCTGGGCGTGGCCGAGTTCAACACCAAGGACAAGCAGGCGCTGGTCGTCGAGCTGCCCAAGAAGCAGGTCAAGACCGAGGTCGTCGCGCCCGCCGAGGGTTCCACCCAGTGGTGGAGCGGCATGGGTGACGACCTCAAGAACACCCTGACCCGCTCGGTCGACCTGACCGGCAAGTCCTCCGCGTCCCTGTCCCTCAAGGGCTGGTGGGACATCGAGAAGGACTACGACTACCTGTACACCGAGGTGTCCACGGACGGCGGCGCCACCTGGACCGCCCTCGCCGGCACCGCCAACGGCCAGCCCATCCCGGTCGACGCCGCGGGCTCCCCGTCGCTGACCGACGTCTCGGGCGGCTGGCAGGACCTGAAGTTCGGCCTCGACGCCTACGCGGGCAAGAAGGTCGACCTCCGCTTCCGCTACCAGACGGACGGCGGCGCGGGCGGCAAGGGCTTCACCGCCGACGCGATCACCCTGACGGCGGACGGTGCGCAGCTGCTCACCGACGGTGCCGAGGCCGGCGACAACGGCTGGACCCTCAAGGGCTTCTCCCGGATCGGCGCGGACTTCACCAAGGAGTACGCGCAGTACTACATCGCGGAGAACCGCCGCTACGTCTCGTACGACAAGACCCTCCAGGTCGGCCCGTACAACTTCGGCTTCGCCAACACCCGTCCCGACTGGGTCGAGCACTACCCGTACCAGGACGGCCTGCTGATCTGGCAGTGGGACACCTCCCAGAAGGACAACAACACCAGCGTCCACCCCGGCCAGGGCCTGATCCTGCCGGTCGACGCGAACGCCAAGCCCATGAAGTGGGCGGACGGCACCCTGCTGCGCAACAAGATCCAGCCGTACGACGCGACCTTCAGCGCGTACAAGACGGACGCGTTCACCCTCCACAAGAACGGTGAGTCGCTGTTCCTGAAGCCGAAGCCGGCGAACCTGGTCTTCGACGACCGCAAGGGTAAGTACTACTACGACGAGAACCCGACCGGTTCGGTGAAGGTCACTGACACCAACACCAAGATCAAGATCCTGAAGGAGACCTACGACGGCGAGGTCATGACCATCGAGGTCGGCCCCTCCTCGAAGTAATTGGTAAAACCGCAGGTCAAAGCATGATCGGCCGTCGCCCTCTAGCGGGCGGCGGCCGATCGCGTTTAGATGCGGGGGCGAGGTTCGTTATTGACACCGGCACGACCGCCGGCGTCGGCACCGCGAACCCCTTTCCATCTCACGGGGGAGATGCACCATGCCAGGCGGAGGTTTCACCAAGCTCCCGAGCGGGACCGTCGTGGTCGCCCTGACCCTGCCCAGACCGGCCGGGGACGGCGGCCCGGTCCGGGTCCTCGTGCACGCCGCGAACCGGGCCCGCGCCCTGACCAGGCTGCGCAACGTCGGCATGCGGGCCGTCTACCTGCGGGGCAACACCCAGCCGCCGACCCCCGACGAGGTCACGGCGGTGCTGCACCACCCGGACGGCCTGCTGTGGCGGACGGTCCCGGACGACGTCGAGGAGCTCTGGCACCCCATACGCGCCCTCCTGCGGGGCGCGTAGGGCCCGCCCGGCCGCCGCACAGCCGCCCGGTGCCGCCGCCTCGTCCAGCCGCCCGTCTAGCCGCCCGCCACGACCGGGGTGCCGGTCAGCTCCACCCCGGCCTCCCGGAGCTCCTCCAGGGCCCGCCGGGTGGTGTGCGGGGCCACCCCGGCGGTCAGGCCGAGCAGCACACGGGTGGCGAAGCCCTCGCGTACGGCGTCCAGGGCGGTCGCCCGGACGCAGTGGTCGGTGGCGATCCCGACGACGTCGACCTCGCTGACGTCGCGGTCGCGCAGCCACTGGGCCAGGCCGGTGCCGTTCTCGTCGGCGCCCTCGAAGCCGCTGTACGCGGCGGCGTAGGCGCCCTTGTCGAAGACGGCGGCGATGCTGCCGGAGGCGACGGCGGGCGCGAAGTTCGGGTGGAACCCGACGCCCTCGGTGCCGGCGACGCAGTGCACCGGCCAGGACGTCTCGTAGTCCGGCTCGGCGGGCGGCCGGGCGAAGTGCGGGCCGGGGTCGACGTGGTGGTCGCGGGTGGCCACGACGTGCCGGTAGCCCGCCGTGGTCTGGCCGATCAGCTCGGTGACGGCGGCGGCGACGTCGGCGCCGCCCGCCACGGCGAGGCTGCCGCCTTCGCAGAAGTCGTTCTGTACGTCGACGACGATCAGTGCGCGGTGCATGACGCGGTCCTTAGGTCGATGTCTTCGGCGGCCGGCTTTCCCTGCGGGGCCTTTCCCCCACCCCGCCCCTTCCCGAAACGGGGCCCAGTCCCCGACCCCGCGCGCCTCAATCGCCGGCGGGGCTCCACATGCGGGCCTCGGTCCCCGACCCCGCGCGCCTCAATCGCCGGCGGGGCTCCAAGTGTGGGGGCCGAGGGGCGCGTATCCAGCCCGCGCGGCGTTTGAGCGCAGCCTGCTCCCGGGCGGCCTTCCGGCGCCGCCGGGCAGCCGTACCCGGCGCCGCCGGCGATTGAGGCGCTGGGGGTCCCCCGGACGGAGTCTGGGGGAGGGTCCGGGGGCGGAGCCCCCGGTGGGGTCAGGCGTACTCCGTCGGGATCACCGGTTCGCCCCGCGACAGCTGCGTCGCGGACAACGGCAGGGCGGCCCGCGCCGCCACGTGCCGCTCCCGCGCCGCCTCCAGCGGCTCGCGCGCGACCACCTCGCCCCCCTTGACCAGCTCCACCAGCAGCTGCCGCGACGACAGCGCCGCCGGCACCGGGCCCGTGCCGATGACCTCCGCCTCGGCGACCCCGTCCGCGTCCGGCCGGCGCGCCGCCCACTTGCGGCCGCCGATCGAGGTCTTGCCGCCGGAGGACTTCTTCGCCACCGGCACCAGCGGCGCCTTCGGGTCCGCCGACCCGGCCCGCGCGACGAGCTTGTAGACCATCGAGCAGGTCGGGTGCCCGCTGCCGGTGACCAGCTGCGTGCCCACTCCGTACGCGTCCACCGGAGCGGCCGCCAGCGAGGCGATCGCGTACTCGTCCAGGTCGGACGTCACCACGATCCGGGTCCCCGTCGCGCCCAGCTCGTCCAGCTGCTGGCGGACCCGGTGGGCCACCAGCAGCAGGTCGCCGGAGTCGATCCGGACGGCGCCCAGCTTCGGCCCGGCGATCTCCACCGCCGTACGCACGGCCTCCGCGACGTCGTACGTGTCCACCAGCAGCGTCGTCCCGCCGCCCAGCGAGGACACCTGCGCCTGGAACGCGTCGCGCTCGCTGTCGTGCAGCAGGGTGAACGCGTGGGCCGCCGTCCCCACCGTCGGGATCCCGTACCGGAAGCCCGCCGCCAGGTCCGAGGTCGAGGAGAAGCCGCCCACGTACGCGGCCCGCGCCGCGGCGACCGCCGCCAGCTCGTGGGTGCGCCGCGCGCCCATCTCGATCAGCGGCCGGCCACCGGCGGCCGAGGCCATCCGCGAGGCCGCCGCCGCGATGGCGGAGTCGTGGTTGAGGATCGACAGGATCACCGTCTCCAGCAGCACGCACTCCGCGAAGCTGCCCTCCACCCGCAGCACGGGCGAGCCCGGGAAGTAGACCTCGCCCTCCGGGTAGCCCCAGATGTCGCCCGAGAAGCGGTACGAGGACAGCCAGTCCAGGGTCCGCATGTCGACGACGGCCCGCTCCCGCAGGAACTCCAGCACCGCCGAGTCGAAGCGGAAGTTCTCCACCGCGTCCAGTACCCGGCCGGTGCCCGCCACGACGCCGTAGCGCCGGCCCTCGGGCAGCCGCCGGGTGAACACCTCGAAGACCGAGCGGCGGTCGGCGGTGCCGTTGGCCAGGGCGGCCTGCACCATCGTGAGCTCGTAATGGTCCGTGAAGAGCGCTGTCGACGGCACGTCCACCGGCAGGCCCAGGTCCGCAGGGTTCATGCCACGGATGCTAGCGCACATTTCGTCAAACTGACGAGATCGGGCACCCCGTTTGTGCGACCGACCGGTCACAGTGGCAGCATGGGACGAGTGAGTGTTGCTCCCATTGAGATCGAACGCACCGAATCCGCCGAGGAGACCTTCGCGGTCCCCTCACCGGACGTCCCCTGGGTGACCCTGGTGCACAACGACCCGGTCAACCTCATGAGCTACGTGACGTACGTGTTCCAGGCGTACTTCGGCTACTCCAAGGACAAGGCGCACAAACTGATGCTCGACGTCCACCACAAGGGGCGGGCGGTCGTCTCCAGCGGCACCCGCGAGGAGATGGAGCGCGACGTGCAGGCCATGCACGGCTACGGCCTGTGGGCCACCCTCTCGCAGGACCGCGGCTGATGGGCGGCACCTTCCAGGCCCTGGACGGCGGGGGCGCGGCCATCGTCCTCGACGACATCGAGATCTCCATCCTGCGCTCGCTGGCCGTCCAGCTGCTGGAGCTGATCGGGCCGGGCGAGCCCGAGCCGGCCGCCGACGCCGATCCGCTGGCCGCGCTGTTCGCGGAAGGGCCGAGCGAGCCCCCGTCCGACCCGGCGCTGGCGCGGCTCTTCCCCGACGCCTACGGCGGGCCGGCCGGCCCGCAGGCCCCGGGGGCCGACCCGGCGGAGCTGGCGGCGATGTCGGCGGAGTTCCGCCGGTTCACCGAGAACGACCTGCGCACCCGCAAGCGCGAGGACGCGCTGGCCGTCGTACGGAGCCTGGACGCCGTGGCGCCGGCCGGAGGCGGCGAGGCCGAGCTGGAGCTCACCGGCGAGCTGCCGATGCGCTGGCTGGGCGCCCTGAACGACCTGCGGCTGACCATCGGGGCGCGGCTGGAGATCACCGAGGACGACGAGAGCGCGCAGCTCTTCCGGCTGCCGGACGACGACCCGCGCAAGCCCATGGTGATGGCGTACCTGTGGCTGGGCGGGCTCCAGGAGACCCTCATCGAGACCCTCTAGTCCGGCCCGCCGGGCCGGAAGGCCTTGACGGGGGTCTCGTCCCGGCCGGCCCGGCCGGCGGAGTGGGTCCGTCGCCCGTTCGTCACCCTTTGGGCGCCTTCCGTTCGCTCAGCGGACGCTCAAATCCGGATAACGATCAGATCACCACCATGTGGTGATCTGATCGTTTTCGGGCTGTCTGTCCGGATTTTGTCGTGGCGCGTGTCACATCCGGTCCCGCCGGTCACCCATAAGCCCGTGATAGATCTTCACGACCGCCGCCGGGACGCCACCCCTGTCCCCGCGGCGCTGCTTGAACCGGCTGACCGCCGGCGTGCAACTCCATCCGTATCCGGGGGGATCGAGGAACCCGATCCGCCGCCCCTTCCAGGGCGCGGGTCGGCGTGGAGAAAGGCGCACCAGACATGACCTCTGTGCAGGTCGAGCAGCACGACAACGGGCCGGCCAAGCCGGCAGGTGGCGGCGAGGGCGAGGGCGACGGTTACCACCGCGCACTCGGCGCCCGCCAGATCCAGATGATCGCCATCGGCGGGGCCATCGGCACGGGCCTCTTCCTCGGCGCGGGCAAGGCCATCTCCAAGGCCGGACCCAGCCTGATCCTGGCCTACGCCATCGCGGGCCTGGTCATCTTCTTCATCATGCGGGCGCTGGGCGAGCTGCTCATGTACCGCCCCGTCTCGGGCTCCTTCTCGGACTACGCCCGGGAGTTCCTCGGCCCGTTCTGGGGGTACGCGACGGGCTGGACGTACTGGCTCTTCTGGGTGGTCACCGGCATCACCGAGGTGACCGCGGCCGCGCAGTACATGGCCTACTGGACGGGCGACAGCTTCCCGCAGTGGGCGTACGCGCTGATCTTCACCGTGATCCTCTACGGCGCGAACCTGATCTCCGTGAAGCTCTTCGGTGAGCTGGAGTTCTGGTTCTCCATGGTCAAGGTCACCGCCATCGTCGGCATGATCCTGATCTGCGCCGGCATCCTCACCATCGGCTTCTCGGACGCCGCGGCCACCGCCTCGGTCTCCAACCTGTGGAACGACGGCGGCTTCTTCCCCAAGGGCATCGGCGGCACGCTGATGACCCTGCAGATCGTGATGTTCGCCTTCCTCGCGGTCGAGCTGGTCGGCGTCACCGCCGGCGAGTCCAAGGACCCGGCCAAGACCCTCCCCAAGGCCATCAACACCGTGCCGTGGCGCATCGCCGTCTTCTACGTCGGCGCGCTCATCATGATCCTGTCGGTGGTGCCGTGGTCGCACTTCCAGCCCGGCGTCTCGCCCTTCGTCGCCGCCTTCGAGCGGATGGGCCTCGGCGTCGGCGCGGCCATCGTCAACTTCGTCGTGCTGACCGCGGCGCTGTCCTCCTGCAACTCGGGCATGTACTCCACCGGCCGCATGCTGCGCGACCTCGCGCTCAACGGCCAGGGCCCGAAGCTGTTCACCAAGCTGACCAAGAACGGCACGCCGCTCGTCGGCACCACCTTCTCGGCCTCGCTCATGCTGGTCGGCGTCTGGATCAACTACGTGGCCCCCGGCAAGGCCTTCGACTACGTCGTCTCCTTCGCCACCATCTCCGGCATGTGGGCCTGGATCATGATCCTGGTCTGCCAGATCCGCTACCGGGCCAAGTCGGACCGCGGTGAGCTGCCCGCGTCCCCGTTCCGCGCCCCCGGCGCCCCGTGGACCAGCTGGTTCGCCCTGCTCTTCATCGGCATGGTCATCGTGATGATGGGCGCCGACAAGGACGCCCGCGTCTCGCTGTACTGCGCCCCGCTGTGGGGTCTGCTCCTCGGCGTGTCCTACCTGGTGCTGACCAAGCGCGCCGGCGGCTCCGGCGGTACCAGCGTCAAGATCTCGGTCGACATCGACGCCTGATCCGGCGCTCCCGGCACCCCCGTCCAGCATTCGGGCCCTCCCGTACCACCCCTCGGTACGGGAGGGCCCGTCTGCTTATCCTGTCGCTCATGCTGACCCTCACCCAGGCCCTGTACGACCAGATCGTCGAGCACGCCCGCAAGGACCACCCGGACGAGGCGTGCGGCGTCGTGGCCGGCCCGGCGGGCACCGGCCGCCCCGAGCGGTTCATCCCGATGCTCAACGCCGCCCGCTCGCCCACGTTCTACGAGTTCGACTCCAAGGACCTGCTGGCGCTCTACCGCGAGATGGACGACCGCGACGAGGAGCCGGTGATCATCTACCACTCCCACACCGCGACCGAGGCCTACCCCTCGCGCACGGACGTCACGTACGCGAACGAGCCCGGCGCGCACTACGTGCTGGTCTCCACGGCCGACACCGACGGGGCGGGGGAGTTCCAGTTCCGCTCGTACCGCATCGTCGACGGCGTGATCACCGAGGAGGAAGTGCAGGTCGTGGCGGCCTACTGACCACCATGCGAGAAGGGTGCGTCCGGAATGTGGGATCACACTCCAAACCGCCATCGGGGAATCGTTAACATGACCGCATGGTTTCCCACGACGTGAGCATCGAGACGCCCGGCACAGTGCTGCTCGTGGCGCGGCTGCACGTCGACCTGTGCCGCCTCGCCAGCGCCATCTGTCCTGCTGTCTGAGCCCGCCGCAGTACCTTCCGCACCACACCACAGCCCCTCTCGCGCGGGGGCTCAGAGCCGCGCGCCCCATGTGACAACAGGAGCCTGTCATGGCCATCGAGGTCCGCATCCCCACCATCCTCCGCACCTACACCGACGGCGAGAAGGCCGTGAGCGGTGAGGGCAGCACGCTCGCCGAGCTCTTCGCCGACCTCGAGACCCGCCACAAGGGCATCCAGGAGCGCATCGTCGACGAGTCCAAGGGCGGCGAGCTGCGCCGCTTCGTGAACGTCTACCTCAACGACGAGGACGTCCGCTTCCTCGCCGGCATCGCCACCGAGGTCAAGGACGGCGACAACGTCACCATCCTCCCGGCCGTCGCCGGCGGCTCGAAGTAATGCGTTACGACTCCCCGCTCGCGGCGGTCGGCCACACCCCGCTGGTCCGGCTGCCCCGGCTGTCGCCCTCCGCCGACGTGCGGATCTGGGCCAAGCTGGAGGACCGCAACCCGACCGGCTCGATCAAGGACCGCCCGGCGCTCCACATGATCGAGCAGGCCGAGAAGGCCGGCCGCCTGACCCCGGGGTGCACGATCCTGGAGCCCACCTCCGGCAACACCGGCATCTCGCTGGCCATGGCCGCGAAGCTCAAGGGCTACCGCATCGTGTGCGTCATGCCGGAGAACACCTCGCAGGAGCGGCGTGACCTCCTGGCGATGTGGGGAGCCGAGATCATCTCCTCGCCGGCCGCGGGCGGCTCCAACACCGCCGTGCGCGTGGCGAAGGAACTGGCGGCGGAGCATCCGGACTGGGTGATGCTCTACCAGTACGGCAACCCCGACAACGCGGGCGCCCACTACGCCACCACGGGCCCGGAGATCCTCACCGACCTGCCCTCCATCACCCACTTCGTGGCGGGCCTGGGCACCACCGGCACCCTGATGGGCGTCGGCCGCTACCTGCGCGAGCACAAGCCCGACATCAGGATCATCGCGGCCGAGCCGCGCTACGACGACCTGGTCTACGGCCTGCGCAACCTCGACGAGGGCTTCGTCCCCGAGCTCTACGACGCCTCCGTGCTCACCTCGCGCTACTCGGTGGGCTCCGCGGACGCCGTCACCCGTACGCGCGAACTGCTGCGCGAGGAGGGCATCTTCGCCGGCGTCTCCACCGGCGCCGCCCTGCACGCGGCGATCGGGGTGGGCCGCAAGGCCGTCGCGGCGGGCGAAACGGCGGACATCGTCTTCGTCGTGGCCGACGGCGGCTGGAAGTACCTCTCGACGGGCGTCTACACGGCGGCCACCACGGAAGAGGCCATCGAGGTCCTCCAGGGCCAGCTCTGGGCCTGACCACCCCTCGATCGGCACGGGCCGGGCCGGGAACCGAAAGGTTCCCGGCCCGGCCCGTTTCCGTACCTCATGCCCGTGCGCCGTGGCCCCTCACGTCACCCGTTCGGCCGCCCGCGGGTCGCCGCCGGCAGCGGCGCGGCGGACGCTCGAATCGCCCGACCGTCCCACGAGAGGAAGGTGGCGCGATGACGGCCACACCCGGCGGCGCACCCCGCACCACCCCGTCCGCCGCCAAGGACCCGTACGGCGGATGGGTCTCCGGACCCGCCTCGTTCGCCGGGTTCATGCTCAGCCTCTTCGGCGTGTCCGCGATCTTCGAGGGCATCGCCGCCCTCGCGAACGACGACGTCTACCTGGGCGTCGGGGACTACACCTTCGCGTTCAACCTCACCACGTGGGGCTGGATCCACCTGATCCTGGGCGTGCTCTCGCTCGTCACCGGCCTCGCCCTCCTCAAGGGCCAGGCCTGGGCGCGGTACGCCGGCCTCGTCCTCGCGACGCTGTCGGTGATCGCGAACTTCATCTGGCTGCCCTACCAGCCGTGGTGGTCGCTGATCGCCATCGCCATCGGCCTCTACATCGTCTACGCCCTGTGCTTCGCGGTGCCACGGGCGCGGTGACCGGCCTTCCGGCCCGGAGCCGCAGCCTCTGACCCGGAGCCGCCGGCCGCGCCGTCAGGACGGCGCGGCCAGCAGCTCCGCCAGGATCGACGCGTGACTGGACTCCGGCGTCCGGACCGCCGTCACCAGCGTCAGCGGACCCGCCGCCGCCAGCGCCCGCAGATGCGCCAGCGCCGCCTCCGCCTCGGGCGTCCGCAGCTCCTCCTCGTACCGGGCCCGGAACTCCTCCCACGACCCCCCGCCGTGCCACCACGTGCGCAGCTCCGAGGACGGCGTCACCACCTTGGGCCACTCGTCCACCCGCGCCGCCGCCTTCGCCAGCCCGCGCGGCCACAGCCGGTCCACCAGCACCCGTACGCCGTCCGCCACCGGGTCCGGTGCCTCGTACACACGCCGCAGCCGGATCATCCGTGCCCACCTCCGAGTCCCTTGACCTCGTCCCACACCGCGGGGTCCAGCACACCCACCCGGCGCCGGAACTCCCACACCGACACCTCCTCCGGCCGGTCCGCCTCCAGGAACCCCGGCCGGCCGTGCGCGTCGCCCACCATGCCGGGCGGCAGCGGGATCACCCCGGCCCGCTCGTCGTGGTACTTCCCGGTGACCTGCGCGATCCGCGCCCGCCGCCTCCGTACCGACAGCACCAGGCACGCCCGGTCGTCGGCCAGCCGCCAGAGCTCGCCCGCCCGGGGCCGCGGCGCCGGCCCCGGACCGTGCACCGCACGGGCCGCCGGCGCACCGCGGGCCCGGCCGCCCGCCACCAGCACGACCAGCGCCACGGCCACCACCGCGGCCACGGCCGGCCACCAGGACGTGTCCATGGATCGACCGTAACCGCGCCCCGGCCACCCGGCACGGCAACCCCCGCGGCCCCGTCGCTCCCCCGGGTGACACCACAGGTGAGTTCCCCCACAACGGCACGCCGTGGAGGAGCGACCGGAGGTTTCGCGCCTTACGCTCGACGCACCGCACGACCCCCGACGCCCTCCCCGTCTCCGCCCGCCACGGACCGTCCACGGAGGTTCCCGCTCCCATGAAGCTCACCGTCGTCGGCTGCTCGGGTTCGTTCCCGTCCGCGGAATCGGCCTGCTCGAGCTACCTCGTCGAGGCCGACGGCTTCCGGCTGCTCCTCGACATGGGCAACGGCGCCCTCGGCGAGCTGCAGCGCCACATCGGTCTCTACGACCTCGACGCGATCTTCCTCAGCCACCTGCACAGCGATCACTGCATCGACATGTGCGCGTACTTCGTGGCCCGCTACTACCGCCACGAGGGCGGCCGCTGCGGCACGATCCCCGTGTACGGCCCGGAAGGCACCGAGAAGCGCCTGACCGCCGCCTACGAGGACGTCCCCGACGAGCGCTCGATGAGCGAGGTCTTCGAGTTCCGGACCCTGAAGTCCGGCACCTTCGAGATCGGCCCGTTCCAGGTCCGCACCGAGCGCGTCTGCCACCCCGTCGAGGCGTTCGGCATCCGCGTCGAGCACGACGGCCGCTCCCTGACGTACTCCGGGGACACCGGCGTCTGCCCCGAGCTGGGACTGCTCGCCGAGGGCGCCGACCTCTTCCTGTGCGAGGCCTCGTTCACGCACGGCAAGGAGGACATCCCCGGCCTGCACCTCAACGGCCGCGAGGCCGGCGAGTACGCGCATCGGGGCGGCGTCGGCCGCCTGGTCCTCACCCACATCCCGCCGTGGACCTCCGCCGACGAGAACCTCGCCGACGCCCGTGCGGTGTACGGCGGCCCGGTCGACCTCGCGTACGCGGGCGCCGTCTACGAGGTCTGACCGGGCCCGTACGGCGCGTCCGCACGGCGGGTCCGCACGGCGGGTCCGCACGGCATGTACGGATACGGCGGAGCCCCCGCCCTCCCATCAAGGAGGGCGGGGGCTCCGCCGTATTGCCCGGGGTGTTACTTGGCCTCGGCCTTGGCCAGCTCGGCCAGCTCCTCGTCGGACTCGCGGCCCGGCGTCGGGAGGTTGAACTTGGTGATCGCGAAGCGGAAGATCACGTAGTAGAGGGCGGCGAAGCACACGCCGACCAGCAGCAGGCCCAGCGGCTTGGACGCGATGCCGAAGTTCAGCAGGTAGTCGATCGCACCGGCGGAGAAGCCGAAGCCGTCCTTCATGCCGAGCGCCCAGGTCAGCGCCATGGAGACACCGGTCAGCAGCGCGTGGATCGCGTACAGCACCGGAGCGATGAACATGAAGGTGAACTCGATCGGCTCGGTGATGCCGGTGATGAAGGCGGTGAGCGCGAGGGAGAACATCATGCCGCCGACGACCTTGCGGCGCTCGGGACGGGCGCAGTGGACGATCGCGAGGCAGGCCGCCGGGAGGGCGAACATCATGATCGGGAAGAAGCCGGTCATGAACTGGCCGGCGGTCGGGTCACCGGCGATGAAGCGGGCGATGTCACCGTGCACGGTGCCGTCGGGGCCCTCGAAGGAACCGGCCTGGAGCCACGGGAAGGAGTTCAGCAGGTGGTGCATGCCGACCGGGATCAGCGCACGGTTGGCGACACCGAAGATGCCCGCGCCGGCGGCGCCGGAGCCGACCAGCCACTCGCCGAAGCCGTGGATGCCCTTGCCCAGGATCGGCCAGATCAGACCGAAGACGATGCCGAGGACCAGACCGGCGAAGGAGGAGAGGATCGGCACCAGGCGGCGGCCGCCGAAGAAGCCCGCCCAGTCCGGCAGCTTGGTGCGGAAGAACCGCTGGTACAGCAGGGCGGTCACGATGCCCATGACCACGCCGCCCAGCACACCGGCGTCCACCGCGGGCGCCACCATGACGATCTTGTGGTCGACGATCGCCTCGACCTTCGGCAGGCTGCCGTCGGTGAACTTGCCGAGGACCGCCTTGAAGACCAGGTAGCCGGTGACCGCGGCGAGACCGGTGGAACCGTCGGCCTTCTTCGCGAAGCCGACGGCGATGCCGACGGCGAAGAGCAGGGCCATGTTGCTGAAGATGGCCCCACCGCCGGCGGCCATGTACGAGGCGATGGTGTTGACGAACTCGGGGAGCGACGTGCTGCCCAGCATGTCGTTCTGGCCGAACCGGACCAGCAGGGCGGCGGCCGGCAGGACGGCGATCGGCAGCATGAGGCTGCGGCCGATGCGCTGGGCCACGGCCATCGCGCCGGAGCCCTTCTTCTTCTCGGCCGCGGGGGCGGCAGCCGTGGTCACAAGTTCCTCCAGTGGGCAAGGCGCCGCCCGGGGGTGGAAAGCACGGGGACCGGCGGCGTCTTCAGAAACAGGGGACGCACGGGCCCCGGTGAGGGGCGCGTGGTCTACACCAATGCGTGGTGTAGACCAGTTGTAGCATGGTCCGGGTTAGATAAGGAACCTTCGATTTCCTGTGGCCTGGATCACACTCTCCGTCCCGGGTCGGAGGTGCCCGCACCGCCCGTTTCCGGGCGCGCCGAAGGCCCCCGGACCGCTGGATCCGAGGGCCCTTCCCGCCGGGCCGGAAGCCCTGCGGCGCCGAGGGGCCGCTACGCCCGCGGGCCGCTGCACCTCGGGGCCGCTGCATCTCGGGGCCGCTACGCCTCGGCGCGGCTACGCCTCGGCGCGGCTACGCCTCGGCGCGGCTACGCCTCGGCGCGGCTACGCCTCGGCGCGGCTACGCCTTGATGTTGTCCCGCTGCATCTCCGCGATCTCCTCGTCCGACTCCCGCCCCGGCGTCGCCAGGTCCATCGCCGTGATCAGCACCCGGAAGACGACGTAATAGACCACCGCGAACCCCAGTCCGATCGGGATGATCAGCCACGGCTTGGTCGCCAGCCCCCAGTTGATGACGTAGTCGATCAGGCCCGCGGAGAACGAGAACCCGTCGTGGACCCCCAGCCCCCAGGTCACCGCCATCGACACACCGGTCAGGACCGCGTGGATCACGTACAGGATCGGCGCCACGAAGAGGAACGAGTACTCCAGCGGCTCGGTGATGCCCGTGACGAACGACGTCAGCGCCACCGACAGCATCAGCCCGCCGACCTCCTTGCGGCGCTGCGGCTTCGCGCAGTGCGTGATCGCCAGCGCCGCCGCCGGCAGCGCGAACATCATGATCGGGAAGAAGCCCGACAGGAACTGCCCCGCGTTCGGGTCGCCTTCCAGGAACATCGGGATGTCACCGTGCACGACCCGCCCGTCCGGCGTCGTGTACGAGCCGAACTGGAACCAGACGGGCACGTTCAGGAACTGGTGCAGGCCGATCACCAGCAACGCCCGGTTCGCCACCCCGAAGATCCCCGCGCCCCAGGAGCCGATGGCCACCAGCCAGTCGCTGAACGCCTCCAGCCCGTCGCCGATCGGCGGCCAGATCCACAGGCACAGCGACGCGAACACGATCGCCACGCCCGCCATGATGATCGGCACCAGCCGGCGGCCGTTGAAGAAGCCCAGCCAGTCCACCAGCTTCACCCGGTGGTAGCGCTGCCAGAACCAGGCCGTCAGCAGCCCCATCACGATGCCGCCGAACACCCCCGGATTCGTGTACGTGTACCCCGCGAACGCCTCGTCCGGCCCCAGACACGCGCCGCTGATGTCCCGGAACCCCGGCGGACACGGGTTCGGGAACGCCCGCAGCACCCCCCGGTACGCCAGGAACCCCGCCACCGCCGCCAGCGCCGTCGACCCGTCCGCCTTCTTCGCCATACCGATCGCGACACCGACGCAGAACAGCAGAGGCAGCCCGAGATCGCTGTCCAGCAGCGCACCGCCCGCACCCGCCATCACCCTCGCGACGGTGTCCCAGCCCAGACCGTCCGAACCGAACACGTCGGCCAGGCCCAGCCGGTTGAGGATGCCGGCCGCCGGCAGCACCGCGATGGGCAGCTGGAGACTGCGGCCCATCTTCTGCAGCCCCTGGAACAGACTGTTCCGCCACGGCTGTCGCGGCCCCGCGGCCGCGGCGCTGTCCGCGCTCATCCGGCAACCTCCTGACGGCCCGTTTTGGTGGCGGCGGCCGGTGCGGCACACTGGTGTAGACCACCTGTGATGCGGTCGCCTTCACCCGCCCGGAGGGCAGGTCGCCGCTGATCGTCATCATTCGGCAGAAGCACCACCCGCGCTCGCGAAGATGGGCCAACCGTGGGTTACCGTGACAAAGCGGTCCCCGCATGCGGACCCCGCGCATACAGGCACTCAGGGAGAACACATGGCCACCAAGGCTGAGAAGATCGTCGCCGGACTCGGCGGCATCGACAACATCGAAGAGGTCGAGGGCTGCATCACCCGCCTGCGCACCGAGGTGGCCGACCCCGACCTCGTCGACGAGGCCGCCCTCAAGGCCGCCGGCGCCCACGGCGTCGTCCGCATGGGCACCGCCGTCCAGGTCGTCATCGGCACCGACGCCGACCCGATCGCCGGCGAGATCGAAGACATGATGTGAGCTGAGCCCGCGGCTCACCCCGAAGACCCCGTCCCGGCCGCATCCGGACGGGGTCTTCCCGTTCACCCGTCCTTTTCGCCCGTCCCTGCCGTTCACCCGCAACGACTAGGCTCACCACCATGTCTCGCATCGACGGCCGCACCCCCGAACAGCTCCGCCCGGTCACCATCGAACGCGGATGGAGCAAGCACGCAGAGGGCTCCGTCCTCATCTCCTTCGGCGACACCAAGGTCTTCTGCACCGCCTCCTTCACCGAAGGTGTCCCGCGCTGGCGCAAGGGCAGCGGCGAGGGCTGGGTCACCTCCGAGTACTCGATGCTGCCCCGCTCCACCAACACCCGCGGCGACCGCGAATCCGTCCGCGGCAAGATCGGCGGCCGCACCCACGAGATCTCCCGCCTCATCGGACGCTCGCTGCGCGCCGTCATCGACTACAAGGCCCTCGGCGAGAACACCATCGTCCTGGACTGCGACGTCCTCCAGGCCGACGGCGGCACCCGCACCGCCGCCATCACCGGCGCCTACGTCGCACTGGCCGACGCCGTCGCCTGGGGCCAGTCCAAGAAGCTCATCAAGGCCGGCCGCAAGCCCCTGACCGGCACCGTCGCCGCCGTCAGCGTCGGCATCGTCGACGGCGAACCCCTCCTCGACCTCTGCTACGAGGAGGACGTCCGCGCCGAGACCGACATGAACGTCGTCTGCACCGGCGACGGCCGCTTCGTCGAGGTCCAGGGCACCGCCGAGGGCGAGCCCTTCGACCGCAAGGAACTCAACGCCCTGCTCGACCTCGCCGCCGGCGGCTGCGCCGACCTCGAGGCCATCCAGCGCGGAGCGCTCGGCCTCTGACGCAACCGCGGCCCGCTCCGCACCGTCTCCACCAGTACGGGCGCACGATCCACCATCGTGCGCCCGTCCACGTATCCGACCCAGGGGGGATCCGTCCCGATGACCACGCACCACCGCCACCGTCTGGCCGCGCTCGCCCTCGCCGGAGCCCTCGTGGTCCCGGCCCTCGCCTCCTGCTCCGCCCTCTCCACCGCCCTGGACTGCGCCAACACCGCCGTCGCCATCGCCGACGGCGCCAACGACCTCCAGCAGGCCGTCTCCCAGGCCGGCAACAGCCCGCAGGACGCCCAGAACGCCCTCAACCAGATCGAGACGAGCCTGAAGAAGATCGGCGACCAGACCGACAACGCCGACCTCGGCAAGGCCATCGACTCGATGAACACGGCCGTCAAGAACGCCCGCACCGCCATCGAGCAGGGCAACCCCACCCCCGACGTCAAGCCCGTCGCCGACGCCGCCTCCGAGATCTCCAAGGTCTGCACACCCAGCTGACCGGAGATAATCGGTGACCATGACCCGCCTGATCCTCGCGACCCGCAACGCGGGCAAAGTCGCCGAGCTCCACGCCATCCTGTCCGCGGCCGGCCTGCCCCACGAGCTGGTCGGCGCGGACGCGTACCCCGAGATCCCGGACGTCAAGGAAACCGGCGTCACCTTCGCCGAGAACGCCCTGCTCAAGGCCCACGCCCTGGCCAAGGCCACCGGCCTGCCCGCCGTCGCCGACGACTCCGGTCTCTGCGTCGACGTCCTGAACGGCGCCCCGGGCGTCTTCTCCGCCCGCTGGGCCGGCCGGCACGGCGACGACCGGGCCAACCTCGACCTGCTCCTCGCCCAGCTCTCGGACATCGACGACGCCCACCGCGGCGCCCACTTCTTCTGCGCCGCCGCCCTCGCCCTGCCCGACGGCACCGAACGCGTCGTCGAGGGCCGCCTCCTGGGCACCCTGCGCCACACCCCGTCCGGCACGGGCGGCTTCGGCTACGACCCGATCCTCCAGCCGGCGGGCGAGACCCGCACCTGCGCGGAACTCACCCCGGCCGAGAAGAACGCCATCTCCCACCGAGGCCAGGCCTTCCGCGCCCTGGTCCCGGTGGTCCGGGAACTGGTGGGCTGACCCGGTACGCCGAAGGCCCCGTACGCGGTCGCGTACGGGGCCTTCGGCACAGGTGCGGTTGGGGGGACTCGAACCCCCACGGGTTTTACCCCACTGGGACCTAAACCCAGCGTGACTGCCAATTCCACCACAACCGCCAGCGAACCATCCCGATTCGGACATCGGGTCTGGCCGGCTGCGGTCAGTCTAGGGCAGCGACGCCACGCGCCGAGGGCAAAGGGAGGGTCGAAAAGGAGCCGGGAGGCAACCCGTACGGGTCAGATGCCCAGGTCCTTGATGATCTTGGCTACGTGGCCGGTGGCCTTCACGTTGTACAGGGCGCGCTCGACCTTGCCCTCCTCGTCCACGACCACCGTGGAGCGGATCACGCCGGTCACCGTCTTGCCGTAGAGCTTCTTCTCGCCGAAGGCGCCGTACGCCGTCAGGACCTCCTTGGAGGGGTCGCCGACGAGGGTGACCTTCAGGTCCTCCTTCTCGCGGAACTTCGCCAGCTTCTCCGGCTTGTCCGGGGAGACGCCGATGACGTCGTAACCGGCCGTGGCCAGCAGTGCCAGGTTGTCCGTGAAGTCGCAGGCCTGCTTGGTGCAGCCCGGGGTCAGGGCCGCCGGGTAGAAGTAGACGATCACCTTGCGGCCCTTGTGGTCGGCGAGCGAGACCTCGTTGCCGTCCGCGTCGGGCAGGGTGAAGGCGGGGGCGGTGTCGCCCGGCTGGAGTCGCTCGCTCATGTCTCACAGTCTCCTCGGGAGGGGATCGGTACCACCCGAGCGTAAGCTGACAGACTGTCCACCCAGGACCATGCCCACACACGACGACGGAGGCAGCGCGGTGCCCGAAGCAAGGACCCCTGCGCAGATCGAGGCGGACATCATCCGCAGGCGCGAGCAGCTCGCCGAGACGCTCGACGAGATCGGCGTGCGCGTGCACCCGAAGACGATCATCGGGGACGCGAAGGCCCGGGTCGCCTCGTCGGTGGAGCAGGCGGCGGGCCGGGCGGTCTTCGCCGTGAACCGGGTGGTCACCGACGTCAAGGCCGGGTTCCGCGGCGATGACGGCGCGCCGCGCGTGGAGCGGCTGGTGCCGGTCGCGCTGGTGGCCGTAGGGCTGGTCGGTCTGCTGGTGGTGTCGGCGCGCCGTCGGCGCGGCTGACCCGCTGGATTACAAGGCCGGCGCCGGCAGGTAGGTTCGAGTCGTGAGCAACCACACCACCCACGACAAGCTGCCCATCCGCATGCTGCACGACCGTGTGCTCGTGCGGTCCGATGCGCCCGAGGGCGAGCGCCGCTCGGGCGGCGGCATCCTGATCCCGGCGACGGCCGCGGTCGGCAAGCGGCTGGCCTGGGCGGAGGTGGTCGCGGTCGGGCAGAACGTGCGGACCGTGGAGCCCGGCGACCGGGTGCTGTACGACCCCGAGGACCGCGCCGAGGTCGAGGTGCGCGGCGTGGCGTACGTGCTGATGCGGGAGCGGGATCTGCACGCGGTGGCGGCGGAGCGGCTGGAGGGGTCCGAGGACTCCACCGGGCTGTACCTCTGACCGTCGTCCGCGTCTGCGGCAGGCGTCCTCTCCGTGCCAAAGGGCCGGTGACCGAGGTCACCGGCCCTTTGGCGTGCCGTTTGTTACGGTGAAGTGGGACCCCGACGAGACGCGCCGTACCGGGTCAGGACAAGACGACGCACCCTGTTCCGCTCTCGTTCCGGAGGTGCCCGTCATGGCCTGGGTTCTGTTGCTGCTCGCCGGTCTGCTCGAGGTCGGCTGGTCGATCGGTATGAAGTTCACCGAGGGTTTCACCCGCCTGTGGCCGTCCGTGTTCACGGGTGCCGGGATCGTGGCCAGCATGCTGCTGCTGTCGTACGCCGCCAAGACGCTGCCGATCGGTACGGCGTACGGCGTGTGGGTCGGCATCGGCGCGGCGGGGGCCGCGGTGGTGGGGATGGCGGTCCTGGGCGAGCCGGTGACCGCGGCCCGGATCTTCTTCGTCTGTCTGCTGCTGGTGGCGGTGGTGGGGCTGAAGGCCACTTCCGGTCACTGACCCGGCGATCGTCGTTCCGGCGTTCATCGACCCGGCGTTCATCGACCCGGCGTTCATCGTTCCGGCGGGCGGCCGCCTTCCGCCGTCGCGCCGTCGGGGCGGCCTCCGGTGGGGTTGCCGCCGGAGGTCCGGCCGCCGTTCGCGGGGTTGCCGCCGCCTGTGTCGCCCCCATCGGGTGGCGGTGTGTCGTCCCTGCCGGTCGGGGTGCCGCCGCCCGTGTCGTTCCCGTTCGTGTCGCCTCCGCCGGTGTCGTCCCCGTCCGTGGGGGCGCTGTCGGTCGGGGTGCCGCCGGGGCCGCCGTCGGTGTCGCCGGGGGTCGGCGGGGACGGCGGCCGGACGCCGGGGGATTCGTGGCCGGGCGGTGGCGGTGGCGGGGGCCGGCGGTCGGCGCCGGGCTGGAGGTCGAGCTCGAAGTCCAGCGGGTCGCTGTCGCCCAGTGCCGCCTTGGTGTACGCGGCCCAGATGCGCGCCGGGTAGCCGCCGCCCCCGATGCGCGGTTCGCCCAGTGCTCCGTAGAGGGACTTCAGGGTTCCGGTGTCGGGGTCCTGGCCCATCATGGCGACGACCGTGACGAGGCCGGGGGTGTAGCCGGCGAACCAGGCCGAGCGGTCGAGCTCACCGGTGCCGGTCTTGCCCGCGGCGGGGCGCCCGGCGGCCAGCGCCGCGGTGCCGGTGCCGTTGTCGACGACGCCGATGAGGACCGAGGTGGTGGTGTCGGCAGCCTCACGGCTGATGGCCTGGGTGGGGGTGCGCTCGGGCAGGGGGATCCCGTCGGAGCCCTTGGTGATCTTCTCGAGGAAGGTGTACGGGGTGTACCGGCCGTGGTCGGCCAGTGTCGCGTACGCCACGGTCATGTCGAGGACGCTGGCCTGGAGCGTGCCGAGCGCCATGGCGGGGCCGGCGTCGAAGTTGGGGGTGTTCTCGGGGATGCCGAGGGCGACGGCGGTCCGCTTGACCTTCTGGGTGCCGACGTCGACGACCATCTGCGCGAAGACGCTGTTGACGGAGAGGTCGGTGGCGGTGCGGACGGTGATGGGGCCGTAGGAGCGCTGGTCCTCGTTCTCGGGGGCGTAGGGGATGCGGCTTCCGGCGACGGGGCGCCTGTTGTCGCCGTTGTACAGGGTGTTGGGGGTGATGAGGCGGCCGTCCTGGGTGCGGGAGTCGTTGTCGACGGCGGAGGCGAAGACGAACGGTTTGAAGGTGGAGGCGACCTGGTAGTCGTGCCGGGTGGCGTTGTTGACGTACTGCTTGGTGTAGTCGACGCCGCCGTAGAGGGCGACGACCTTGCCGGTGAGGGGGTCGATGGAGGCGCCGCCGGCGCGGACGACGCGGTCGGCGGGGTGGGAGGCGGGGTCGAGCCGGGAGAGCATCTGCTGCTCGACGGCGGTGACGAAGTCGTTCTGGCGGGCCTTGTCGATGGTGGTGGTGATCCGGTAGCCGCCTTCGGCGAGGGACCGGTCGTCGACGATCTCGTTCTCGACGATGTAGTCCTTGATGGCCTCGACGAGGTAGCCGCGCTGCCCCGACAGGCCGGCGGCCGGGCGGACCTTGCCGGGTTCGGGGAACCGGGTGGCGGCGCGTTCGGCGGGGGTCAGCCACTTCTTCTTGACCATGCCGTCGAGGACGTAGTTCCAGCGGGCGAGGGCGCGGTCGCGGTTCTGGGGGTGGGCGACGACGTCGAAGGCGCTGGGGGAGTTGAGGAGGGTGGCGAGGTAGGCGCCCTCGGCGGTGGTGAGGTCGCTGACGTCCTTGCCGTAGTAGGCCTGGGCGGCGGCCTGGATGCCGTACGCGTTCCGGCCGAAGTAACTGGTGTTCAGATAGCCTTCGAGGATGTAGTCCTTGGACTTCTCGCGGCCGAGTTTGATCGCGATGAAGAATTCCTTGACCTTGCGTTTGATGGTCTGTTCCTGGCCCAGGTAGTAGTTCTTGACGTACTGCTGGGTGATGGTGGAGCCGGACTGGGTGCCCTTGCCGGTCGCGGTGTTCCAGGCGGCGCGCACCATGGCCTTGGGGTCGACGGCCCGCTCGGAGTAGAAGTCCCGGTCCTCGGCGGCGAGTACGGCTTCCTGGACGGTGCGGGGGACCTGGGAGAGCGGCGCGTTGACGCGGTTGACCTCGCCGTCGCGGGCGAGCTGGGAGCCGTCGGAGTAGAGGTAGAGGTTGGACTGCGCGGTGGCGGCGGCGTTGGCGGGCGGGATGTTGACGAGCAGGTAGCCGGCCACGAGGCAGGCGCCGATGACCAGGGCGACGAACAGGACGGTGCCGACGACCACGCGCCAGGTGGGGACGAACCGGCGCCACCCGGTGCGCTGTCGGCGCACGGGGCGGTCCGGTGCGGCCTGTTCGCCGGGTGCGCTCCGCCGGTGCGGCGGCGGGTGGTGGGGCGGCGGGGGGTGCGGAGTGTCCGGGTCCCGGGGGCTCCAGCCCGGTCGGGGGGAGGGGTCGCTCATCTCCGGGGCTCCTCGACGCCGTGGGAAACATCCACGTTTGTACCTGAAGGTCTGCTTGCTGCTCTATCTGAAGCTGTCTACCCGATGGCGGAACGATCCGTGCCGGACGGCCGTAATTCGGTCGCGTGGATCGCCCCTCCGCACTAAGCTCGCGCGCTTTGGCCGACGCAGGGGAACGAGTGGGAGGGGAGACAGGGTGCGCCTGCACCTGCGCTTGTATCTGGCGGTCGCCGCGGGCGGCTTCCGCCGCTACGCCACCTACGGGACCGCGACCGCGGCCGGGGTGTTCACCAACACCGTCTTCGGGTTCATCGTCGCCTACACGTACATCGCGCTGTGGGAGCAGCGTCCCGGGCTCGGCGGCTACGACATGGCGCAGGCACTGACCTTCGTGTGGGTCAGTCAGGCGCTGCTCGCGGCGGGCGCGCTGATCGGGGGCGGCTTCCACGAGGAGGTCCAGGAGCGGATCCGTACGGGTGACATCGCGGTCGACCTGTACCGGCCGGCCGATCTGCAGGTGTGGTGGCTGGCGGCCGATCTGGGCCGGGCCGCCTTCCAGTTGGCCGGGCGGGGCGTGGTGCCGCTGGTGGCGGGGGCGCTGGCGTTCCCGCTCGCGCTGCCCGCCGATCCGGTCCGCTGGCTGCTGTTCCTGATGTCGGTGACGCTGGGGCTGGTGGTGGGTTTCGCGCTGCGCTACCTGCTGGCACTGGCGGCGTTCTGGCTGCTCGACGGGTCCGGTCTCAACCTGGTCGCGACCGTCGTGTCGATCTTCTTCTCGGGGATGCTGCTGCCGCTGACGGTCTTCCCGGGCGCCTTCGGGGAGTTGGTGCGCGCGCTGCCGTGGGCGGCGATGCTCCAGGTGCCGCTGGACGTGCTGCTGGGCGAGCACGCGGGGGCGGGCGGCGCGGCGCCCGCGCTGGGCTTCCAGGTGCTGTGGGCGGTCGTACTGCTGGGCTGCGGGCGGCTGCTGCAGTCCGCGGCGACGCGGAAGGTGGTGGTCCAGGGTGGCTGAGGCGACGACGGCCGGCGGCGGCGAGCGGGTGGCGGTACGGCGGGAGCCGGCCGGGATCCCGGAGCGCAACCGCGCGCTGGAAGGCGTACGCGGCTACGGGCTGATCGCCGCGATGTGGATCCGCGCGACGATGACGTACCGGACGTCGTTCCTGCTGTCGGTGTTCGGCAACGCGGCGATCACCGGGCTCGACTTCGTCGGCATCTTCATCATGTTCCGGCACGTGGACGCGCTGGGCGGTTTCTCGCTGGCGGAGATCGCGCTGCTGTACGGGTCCTGTTCGGCCTCGCTGGGGCTGGCGGACCTGATCCTGGGCAACACCGACCGGATCGGGACGCGGGTGCGTGACGGTTCGCTCGACACGATGCTGGTGCGGCCGGTTCCGGTGCTGGCGCAGGTCGCGGCGGACCGGTTCGCGCTGCGCCGGGTCGGGCGGATCGTGCAGGGGCTGGCGGTGCTGGGGTGGGCGGTCTCGGTGCTGGACGTGGACTGGACGGTGGGGCGGGTGCTGCTGGTGCCCGTGATGGTGGTGGCCGGGGCGGCGATCTTCGGGGCGGTGATGGTGGCGGGGGCGGCGTTCCAGTTCGTCGCGGGGGACGCGGCGGAGGTGCAGAACTCCTTCACGTACGGCGGCAGCACGATGCTGCAGTACCCGCCGGCCATCTTCGCCAAGGAGCTGGTGCGCGGGGTGACGTTCCTGGTGCCGCTGGCGTTCGTCAACTGGCTGCCGGCGCTGGAGGTGCTGGGGCGGCCCGATCCGCTGGGGCTGCCGGGGTGGCTGGCGTACGCGAGCCCGCTGGTGGCGTTCGTGGTGTTCGTACCGGCGTCGCTGGCGTGGCGCGCGGGTGTCCGTTCGTACCGGAGCACGGGGAGCTGAGGAACGATGTCAACGACATCGACGTCGACGCCGAGGTCGGCATCGCGGGAGTCGGAGCCGGTGATCGAGCTGGAGGAGGTGGCGAAGGTCTTCGACGTCCGGCGCCGCACCGGACGGTGGCGGCGGGAGAAGCGGCAGGTCAGGGCGGTGGACGGGATCTCGTTCACGGTGCGGCGCGGTGAGATGGTCGGCTACATCGGTCCGAACGGCGCCGGCAAGTCCACCACGATCAAGATGCTGACGGGCATCCTGACGCCGAGTGGCGGCCGGCTGCGGGTCGCGGGGATCGACCCGGCGCGCGAGCGGACCCGGCTGGCGCACCGGATCGGGGTGGTGTTCGGGCAGCGCACGACGCTGTGGTGGGACCTGCCGCTGAAGGACAGTTACGGCCTGATGCGCCGGATGTACCGGATCCCGGAGGACCGTTACCGGCGCAACCTGGCGCGGTGTGTGGAGCGGCTGGCCCTGGGCGAGCTGCTGGACGTACCGGTGCGGCAGCTGTCGCTGGGGCAGCGGATGCGCGGGGACATCGCGGCGGCGCTGCTGCACGATCCGGACGTGCTGTACCTGGACGAGCCGACGATCGGGCTCGATGTGGTGAGCAAGGCGAAGATGCGGGGATTCCTGCGGCAGTTGAACGAGGAGCTCGGTACGACGGTGCTGCTGACCACGCACGACCTCCAGGACATCGAGCAACTGTGCGAGCGGGTGATGGTGATCGACCACGGGCGGCTGATGTACGACGGCCCGCTGGGCGGTCTGCACGCGGCGGGGGCGGCGGGGTCGGTGGAGGAGATCGAGCGGACGCTGGTGGTGGACCTGGAACGGGAACTTCCGCCGATCGACCTGCCGGGCGCGCGGATCGTGCGGGTGGAGGGGCCGCGGCAGTGGCTGGCGTTCCCGGCGGGATCCTCGGCGGCGCCGCTGGTGGCGGCGGTGGCGGAGCGGTACCCGCTGGTGGACCTGTCGGTGCGGGAGCCGGACATCGAGGACGTGATCGCGCGGATGTACGCCGGGCGGGGGTAGCTGTACGCCGGCGGGGGGAGCGGTGGCCGAGCGCGTTTCCGCGCGATCAAGTCGTATGACATGGATGGCGTACTGAATAGGCTGTGCCCATGAGTGACGAGCGGCCGGAGAAGCCGTTGCCGGAGAAGGCGGACGTGGACGGGGCGGCCCCGCGGAACACGGCCCCGGACGGGGTGAAGCCGCGGGAGGCGGCCCCGGATGAGGTGATGCCACGCAAGGCGGACCTGAGCAAGGAGCCGGCGGCGGGGAGCACCCCGGCGTCCGATCCGCGGCCGGCGCTGCGGGCGTCGGACGCGGACCGTGAGCGGGTGGTGGAGCGGCTGCGGGACGCCGTGGCCGAGGGCCGGCTCGACATGGACGAGTTCGAGGAGCGGCTGGAGGCGGCGTACACGTCCCGTACGTACGCCGAACTGGAACCGCTGACGCGCGACCTCCCGGCGGTCGCCGCGGCCTATCCGCCCGCCGACCGGCCGGCGCCGGGCACCGGCACGTCCTGGCCCGCCCGGATCGGCGGCGCGGGCACCTCCTCGGGGGCCGTGGCGATCATGTCCGGGTTCCAGCGCAAGGGGCACTGGACGGTGCCGGGCCGGTTCACGGCGGTGGCGTTCTGGGGCGGCGGCGAGATCGACCTGCGCGAGGCGAACTTCGCCGAGCGCGAGGTCGAGATCACGTGCGTGGCGATCATGGGCGGCATCGAGATCGTCGTACCGCCGGGGGTGGAGGTCGACGTGCGCGGCATCGGCATCATGGGCGCCTTCGACCAGCGCGACAGCCCGTCACCGGCGGATCCCGGGGCACCGCGGGTGGTGATCACGGGCCTGGCGTTCTGGGGCGGGGTGGAGATCAAGGTGAAGGCACGCAAGGGGCTGGGCGGGGGCAAGGCCCGCAAGGAGCTGTAGGGGGCGACGGGGCGGCCGTACGACCGGGCGACGGGGCGACGGGGGCGACGCGCCGGGAGCCGTCGGGAACTCTCGGGGCCTCCCGGGAGTCGGATGCTATGCAGACAAACCCGACGACGCCCCCGGGGGAAGGCAGGCCCGCGTGACATCCAGCTCATTCGTCTTCAACGCGGCGGACGAGGAACGCCGCCGCGGCGTACGCCGCATGAAGAGGACGGCCACCGGCCTGCTCGTGCTGGTGGCGCTGGTCTACGTCCTCGCGAAGTGGGCCCAGCAGGAGGGGGCCGGCGCCTGGGCCGGTTACCTGGCGGCCGCCGCCGAGGCGGGCATGGTGGGCGCACTGGCGGACTGGTTCGCGGTCACCGCCCTCTTCCGCCGCCCCCTGGGCCTGCCGATCCCGCACACGGCGATCATCCCGACCAAGAAGGACCAGCTGGGCGTTTCGCTCGGTGAGTTCGTCGGCGAGAACTTCCTCTCCCCGCAGGTCGTGCGCGACCGCCTGCACGCCCTGGGCATCGGCAGCCGACTGGGCGCGTGGCTGGCGGAGCCGGCGCACGCGGACCGTGTCACGGCGGAACTGGCCACCGCGCTGCGGGGTGCGCTGACGGTCCTGCGCGACTCGGACGTCCAGGCGGTGGTCGGCGAGGCCATCACGCGGCGCGCGGAGACGGCGGAGATCGCGCCGGGCATCGGCAAGACGCTGGAACGGGTCGTCGCGGACGGCGGCCACCGGCGGGTGGTGGACATGGTCTGCGCGAAGGCCCACGACTGGCTGGTCACGCACGGCGACTCGATCTCGGACGCGGTCCAGGGGGGTGCGCCGGGCTGGACCCCGCGCTTCGTGGACCGCAAGGTCGGCGAGCGCGTCTACAAGGAGCTGCTGCGCTTCGTCACGGAGATGCGCGACATGCCGGAACACCCGGCGCGGGGCGCGGTGGACCGCTTCCTGCACGACTTCGCGTCGGACCTGCAGTCGGACACCCGGACGCGGGTGCGCGTGGAGCGCCTGAAGTCGGAGATCCTGGCCCGGGACGAGGTCCAGGACGTGATCGCCTCGGCGTGGACGGCGATCCGCACCATGATCATCTCCGCGGCGGAGGACGAACAGAGCGAACTGCGCCTGCGTGTGCGGGCGTCCCTGATCTCCCTGGGCCGCCGACTGGCCACGGACGATCGCCTCCAGTCGAAGGTGGAGGGCTGGATCGAGGGCGCGGTGGTGTACGTGGTGACGACGTACCGCACGGAGATCACGTCCCTGATCACGGACACGGTGGCGAGCTGGGACGCGGAACACACCTCGCGCAAGATCGAGGCCCACATCGGTCGCGACCTGCAGTTCATCCGCATCAACGGCACGGTGGTCGGCGCCCTGGCGGGCCTACTGATCTACACGCTGTCAAAGGCCCTGGGGGCATAACCCCCCGCACCCGGCCCCGCGACGCCCCACCCACACCCGACGCTCCTGTTTCCCGCCCCCGGTGCTCCGGGTGCTCTGGGCGGCGGGTGGTCCGGGCCTCGGGTGCTCCGGCCACCTCGGGCCTCAGGTGCTCTGGGTGGCCTGGGCCTTGGGTGCTCTGGGTGGCCTGGGCCGGTGGCCCCGCGGGGGCCGGTGGGGCCGGGGCCGGAGTATGGGGGTTCCGTTCCCCAGCCCAGCCCAGCCCAGCCCAGCCCAGCCCTGCGCCCGTACGCCCCGCCGGTCAACGGTGGCCCAGGCTGCCGCCCCCACTATCCCCGCCACCTGATTTCTCGCAGGGAGTACCGCCCTTCAGGGCGGTAGGGAATGCGTCCTCGGGGCGGAGGCGCGGAGCGCCGGAGTTCTTTGCGGCTCTGTCTTGACGGTCAGGTCGGTCGGTTCTGCTGCTCGATGTAGCGGCGGACGGTCGCGAGGGGAGCGCCGCCGACGGAGCCGGCGAAGTAGGAACCCGCCCACAGTCGTTGCGCCCGCCAGTAGTGCCGGGTCAGCTCGGGGTACTCCTGGCGGAGCCTGCGGGAGCTGACGCCCTTGAGGCTGTTGACCAGCTTGGAGACGGCGACCTTGGGCGGGAAGTTGACCAGGAGGTGGACGTGGTCGGCCTCGCCGTTGAACTCGACGAGCTCCGTCTCGAAGTCGGCGCAGACGGCGCGCATGATCTCTTCCATGCGCGTGAGGTGGGTGTCGGTGAAGACGCCGTGCCGGTACTTGGTCACGAAAACCAAGTGGGCGTGCATGAGGAAAGTGCAGTGTCTACCAGTGCGGATGTTCTCATACTCAGCCATAACCCAACTGTAGTAGCATCGCGGTCATGCAGCTTCGTTACCAGTTCCGCGTCTACCCGACGCCCGGTCAGCGCATCAGCGCGGCCCGGGTGTTCGGATGCCGTCGCGTGGTCTGGAACGACGCGCTGGCCCTGATCAAGCCGGTGAAGGCGGCGAACAAGCTGCTGGGCAACCCGTCCCACCGGATCGCCCAGGGGCCGTACCTGCGGGTGCCGAAGAACGCGGACCTGGCCAGGACGCTCGTGACGGTCGCGAAGAAGACCGAGGAGCGGGCCTTCCTGTCCGACGCGCCGGTCGGCGTGCTCCAGCAGACACTTCGGGACCTGGACGCGGCATGGAAGGCGCACGAGGACTCCAAGTCCGGCAAGCGCAAAGGGCCCAAGGTCCAGCCCCCGCGATTCAAGTCCAAGAGGGACAACCGGCAGTCCGCCCGCTTCACCCGTTCCGACCGCTGGTCGGTCACCGAGGACGGCCGGCTGCGCCTGCCGAAGATCGGGGACGTGCGGGTGAAGTGGACACGTGACCTGCCGTCCGACCCGACGTCGGTGACGCTGGTCAAGGACCGGTCCGGCCGGTACTTCGCCAGCTTCGTCGTGGACACGGACCCGGCCGCTGACCTCTTCCCGCCGGTCGAGGGGGAACAGGGCATCGACCTCGGGCTGACCCGCTTCGCGGTCCTCTCGGACGGCACGCACATCGCCTCGCCGAAGTACCTGCGGCGGGCAGAGAAGAAGCTGAAGAAGCGGCAGCGCGAGCTGTCGCGCAAGGCGAAGGGATCGAACAGCCGGGACAAGGCCCGCATCAAGGTAGCCCGCGCTCACGCCTCCGTGGCCGATGCGCGCCGGAACTTCCACCATCAGTGGTCTCACAAGCTGACGAGCGAGAACCAAGCCGTCTACACCGAGACCCTGAACGTGCGAGGACTGGCACGCACCCGCCTGGCCAAGAGCATCCACGACGCGGGCTGGGCCCAGTTCGTGACCATGCTGGAGTACAAGGCCGCACGACGCGGACGCACCTTCGCCAAGATCGACGGCGCCTTCCCCAGCTCGCAGATATGTTCCGCCTGTGGACACCGCGACGGCCCCAAGCCTCTCAACGTCCGCACCTGGACCTGTGCCGAACCCACCTGCCAAACCGTTCATGACCGGGACTGGAATGCTGGCCGGAACGTCCTCTACGAAGGCCGCCGCACCCTCGCGGCAGCCTGACCTACATCACCACCCACCCCCGGACGAGGGGCCCTCTCTCGGTAACGAGCGAGGTAAACGCCTGCGGAGCGCACGTAAGACCGGACGTAGTCCGGCAGCGCGCACAACCCCCACCACGTGGGGAGGAACCAGGAACCCACCCGAAGCGGGCAGCCCCGATACGACAGGGCCACCCGCAGGCGGGGAATCCCCGTGCTTCAGCGCGGGGAGGCGGACGTCAATCCCGCCCGGCCACGGCCCCCGCCGCGCCCAGGACGACCCCGCCCAGCGGCCGCTTCCGCGTCCACCGCGCGACCGCGTACCCACCGACCAGTCCCACCGCAGCCACCGCCGCCGTCGGTACCTGTGCCATCGCCGACCAACTCCCCGTACGTAGTCCACACCTGCACGCGCGACGGCCGCGTCCTGCGACCCGCGCCCGACCCGAGGCTAACGCGCCCGCCGCCCCAACCTCAGCGCCCCCACCACCCCCAGCACCAGCACCACACCACCGATCACGCTGTTGGGCACCGAGTCCCGCAGGGCGTCCGGCAGCAGGGCCACGCCCCCGAGGACGAGCAGGAAGGAGACGGCGGCGCCGCCGGCGCCGAGCAGCAGTCGGTCCACGCGGTGTTCAACGACAGGAGAGGCGATTTGTCGCACACTCGCCGGATCCGCCCATCCGCTCACCTCCGGAACCCGCACCCCGTAAATTCACTCTTCCAGCCAAGAACCCGGAAAACCGTAGAACCCGACCAGGAGCGGACAATCGTGATCTCCTACGGACCGGCCGTCCTCGATCTCGTGGACGAGCTGGTCGATGCCTACGCCGACGTCTTCGCCGCCCCGCCGTGGAACGAGGACGAAGAAACCATTCGCCAGTTCGGGGCCCGGCTCCAGGCCGACGCCCGCCGCCCCGGCTTCCGTACCGCCTTCGTCCAGTCGGCCGCCGGTATCGACGGCTTCGCCACCGCCTGGGTGACCCGCGACCCCTTCCCCGCCGACCGCTCGTACGCGCACGTCGCGGCCCAGCTCGGCCCCGACCGCGTCAGGCAACTCCTGGTCGGCGCCCTGGAGATCGACGAACTCGCCGTCCGCGCCCACGCCCGCGGACACGGCACCGGCCGCGCCCTCCTCGCCGAGATCACCGCCGATGCCCCCGGCCGGCGAGCCTGGCTGCTGACCGCCCGCAAGGCCACGGACACCGTGGCGACGTACCGCCGCCTGGGCTGGCACGAGGTCACCCCGCTGCCCGGCACCGAGAACGGCGTCCTCGTCCTCCTCTCTCCCGATCACCCGGATCGCACCGATCGCCCCGGTCACTGAGCGTCACCGCACCCTCCGGCGGGCATAGCCGGACCATGAACCCCTCAGCCGCACCACGCCAAGCCACCCACTCCACCCACCTCGCCCACCCCACCCACCGCCAGCTCGACCTGGCCACCCGCCCCCAGCTCCTCCGCACCGGCCTCTCCCCGGCCACCCTCACCCGCCGCACCCGCCCCGGCGGCCCCTGGCAACGCCTGCTGCCCCGCGTCTACCTCCTCCAGACCGGCCCGCCCTCGCGCCACCAACGCGCCCTGGCCGCCGTCCTGTACGCCGCGGACCCCACAGGCGACCCGCTCTCCGGCGCCACGGCGGCCCTCACCGGCGGCGCGGCCCTCGCCCTGCTCGGCATCCGCGACGCCCCGCCCGCGCCGCACGACGTCCTGGTCCGGGCGCCCCGAAGGCTGAAGCCCCAACCCGGCGTCCGTCCCCTGCCGACGACCCGGTGGCCGGCCACCATGTCCGTCTCCGGCATCCCCTGCACCCGGCCCCTGCGCGCGGCGGCCGACTTCGCGCTACGTGCCGGCGCCCCCGACGCCGACCTGGTCCGCTCGGTCCTCGCCAACACCGTCCAGTCCGGCTGGTGCCACCCGACGGACCTGTACGCCGAACTGCGCGCCGGCCGCCTCCTGGCCCGCCCCGCGGTCCGCACGGCCGCCGCCGAACTCCTGGCCGGCGTCCGCTCCATCGCCGAGGCCCACGCCCGCGACGCCCTGGCCGCCACCGACCTCCCCGAACCCCTGTGGAACGCCCGCCTGCACACCCCGGACGGCACGTTCCTGGCCAGCCCCGACGCGTACTGGCCGGACGAGGGCGTGGCCCTGGAGATCGACTCGGCGGAGTACCACTACACGCGCGACTCCTGGCACGCCACCCTCCGCCGCCGGCTCCACCTCGAAGCCCACGGCGTCCTGGTCGTCTCCACGACCCCCTCGATCCTCCGCGACACCCCGACGGAGGTCACCTCGGCCCTCCGCACCCTCCTCACCCTGACCACCACCCGCCCCACGCCCCCCACAGCCCAGGCCCGCGGCCACCAACAACTCGCCCTCCCGCTGTAGGGCAGGAGGCGGCAGAAAAGGTCTGCCGGATGGAGAACCACGACGATTAGGGTGAGCTGATGAAGGCAGAGAGAGTCATCGGGCATATCGAAGGCGTCGTACCGGGCCGCGTGCTTGAGCGGCGGACGGACGTCCGGGACGCGTCGTTGCACAGCGACACGATGCGTGGCATCTCGCGGCTGAAGGACGCAGACGGCACGTACGTATCCGATGCGATCGTCCTCAGTGGCGGCTATCTCGACGATGACGATGCGTGGCATCAGATCCGCTACACCGGAGCCTCGCCGGACGCGGAGAAGCACCCCGAAACCAAGCAGCCCATGAAGAATCAGAGTTGGGACTACCGCGACAATGCCGCGCTGAAGCTCAGCTGGGAGCGGAAGCACCCCATCCGCATCCTTCGTGGTCACAAGGGTGATGCCCGGTACTCGCCGAGGTCCGGCTACCGCTACGACGGTCTGTACGTGATTACCGCGATCCGCACCGCCACCTCCCAGCACGCCGTCGGCCCGGCGGGTGAGCCCATCGAGATCTGTCAGTTCGACCTCGAGCGCCTGCCGGAGCCGGCGCAGGAGCTCACGCAGATCGAGATTGCCGCAGCTGAAGTGCTCGGATTCGGTGACGGGGAGAAGTTCCCGCAGACCCGCACCACGCAGGTTCAGCGCATGATCCGCGATACGGCCGCTGCCCGCCGCATCAAGGAGCTCTACGACGGCCAGTGCCAGACCTGCGGCATACGGCTGGTCGGCGCGGGGGCCAAGCCGTACAGCCAGGGCGCCCACCTGAAGCCGCTTGCCGCGCCCCACCGGGGTCCCGACGTCGAGCGCAACATCCTCTGCCTCTGCCCGAACTGCCATGTGCGCCTCGACCTCGGAGCCATCTCTTTCGATGACGACTGGTCGGTGATCGACCGCGCGCCCGAGGGAGAACCTCGGACGACTCGGCCCAAGCTGCTGATGAAGAAGGGGCACGGGCTCCATCCCGGATACGCCCGTTACCAGCGCGAATGGTGGGACAAGCTCTGGGGTGAGACCACCGGCGAGTAGCCCGCGCCCTTCCTGTCAGGGGCTCACGGTCGTGATGTCTCGCCGTGGCAGTGGGCGTACGGCTTGCCCGAGGTGCACCAGCAGGGGGCCGTGGGGGTGGGGGGCCAGGGGGTGGCCTTGCCGCGGGCGGCGAGGGTCGTGGCGTACTCGGGGAGGAGGGACGGGGAGGCCGGGGAGGTCTTCTCGGACGCCGCGAAGGCTTCGTACGACGGGACGCTCGCCGTCACGATGCCCAGGTTCGTCGTGCCCGAGGCCGCCAGGGCGCGCAGGGAGGCCTCGATCTCCGTCAGGTGGGCCGTGTGGGAGGGGTACTCCGCCTTCAGGGTGGGGTAGGCGGTGATGAGCTCGGCCAGTTCCGCCGCCGGCCAGTGCAGGAGGGCCACGGGGAACGGGCGGGAGAGCGCGGCGCGGCGGTCGCCGAGTTCGGCGCGCAGGCGGGCGATCTCGGCGCGGAGTTCGGCCGGGTCGTTGGAACCCAGGGCCCAGATGCGCTTGGGGTCGTGGAGCTCGTCGAGCGGGATGGGGCCGGTGTGGCGGGTGTCGGCCACCATGTCCCAGTCGTCATGGGGGAGGGCGAGGAGGCGGCGTACCCGGTGCCGGCCCGTGAGCAGGGCCGTGGTGGCGGGGGTCAGCGGGGCGTCGTCGGAGATCAGGAGGGTGGCCGCCTGGGTGAAGGCCTCGTGGGAGGCGTCGAGTTCGTCGTGGGTCTCCAGGGCCTCGGCGATCACCTCCCAGGGGGCCGGGTCGGTCGGGGCCGCGTCGCGGATGCCCGAGATGAGGGCGCGCGCCTCGGCCTCGTGTCCGTACTCCCACAGGTTGGCCGCCTGGAGCGCCTTGATCAGGTGCGGCTTGGCGGGCGAGGCCGACAGGAGCTGGTCGTAGAGGGCGCTGGCGCGGTCCCGGGCGTCGGCCAGTTCGAGGTGGGCCGCGGCCTGGAGGAGCAGTGGCTCCTGGTCCTCGGGGTAGCGGGTCGCCGTGCGGATGAGGCGCTCGGCTTCGGCGATGTGCTCGGCAGGCGTGTCGGGGCGCATGGTTCACACCGTACTGCCGCTGGTCAGTTGACGGGGGAGGACTTAAGGTGCGGGCCGTGCGAGATCACACGGTGCGGGTATGGCGGGTGCGGGTCGCGCGGATGCTGTGGGTCGGGGCCGAGGTGATCACCACCGTGGGGGTGGTGGTCGCGTTGCTGGTGGTGCATCAGGTGTGGTGGACCAATCGGCAGGCGGCGGCCGGGGCGCGGGAGTTGGTGCGGGGGCTGGAGGGGGAGTGGGCCGGCGGGACGGCCGACGGGGCGGCCGGCGGGACAGGGGCGTCGGCCGGGGGTGTCGGCGGGGCGGGTGTGCCGGATGCGGCGGGTGCGTCGGTCGTGCCGGAGGTGCCGGAGGTGCCTGCTGCGGGTGGGGGTGGTGGTACGGCATCGGCCCGGCCGGCGCCCGGTGGGGGGAAGCCGGCCGGGGGCGGGTCGGCGCCGCGGCTGGACCAGGCGTACGCCGTGCTGCGCATCCCCCGGCTCGGGGTGGTCGTGCCCGTCGCCGAGGGAGTGGGCAAGCGCGGGGTGCTGGACAAGGGGTACGCCGGGCACTACCCGGGGACCGCGGCGCCCGGGGCCGCGGGGAACTTCGCGCTGGCCGGGCACCGCAACACCCACGGCGAGCCGTTCCGGTACATCAACCGGTTGCGGGCGGGGGACGAGCTGCTGGTCGACGTGAAGGGGAGGCGGTTCACGTACGTGGTCGGGAAGGTGCTTCCGGAGACCACGGAACGGGACACGGGCGTCATCGCGCCCGTACCGCGGAGTGTGGTGAAGCCCGGGTACGGCTACGCCGAGCCCGGCGCGTACATCACGCTCACGACGTGCACGCCCGAGTACACCTCCAAGTACCGGTTGGTCGTATGGGGGACGCTGAAAGATGCGACTTGAGAGTGAGGCCGTCGACGGGTGGCGGTGGCTAGGATCGAATCCGTACTCGAATCGCGAGTTGTTGCCGTGTGGCGCGTTCGCGTTGCGTTGCGTTGCGTTGCGTTGCCGATGCCGGGAGGGGGCACCTGTGGGCAGGAACATGTGGGTGTCCGTGCTGCTCCTGAGCGTGTTCGGGGTGCTCGGGCCGGCGGCGCTGTTCGGCGAGGGCGGCTTCGCGGCCCTCGTGACCGTGGCGGCCACCGCGGCCGCCGGGGTGGCCCTGGTGGCCTGTGCCGCCTTCGCGGCGCGCGGTGCGCGCCCCGTGCCGCCGCATCGAATACGTACCGCGATCCGTGATCGTGAGCAGCGCACGGCGTTCCTGCCGCAGCGCGATCCCGACGCGCAGGGCAGGTCGCGTCCCAGGGCGCCCGGTCGTCCCGTCCTGACGGCCGCGTAGGGGCGCTCAGCCCGCTTCCTCACCCTTCACACCGCTGTTGTCGCCCCTCGTGGGTCGTCACGCCGAAACCCGTTTTCGACGTTCGACGAGACCCCTCGGAGGGCCCGCGTGTCCGTATTCACCCACCTTGTTGCCGAGCTGGCCCAGTTGCTGGAGCCGGTGCTGGCCCAGTCCGCGACCGCTGCGGCGATCGTGCTGTTCACCCTGCTGGTACGGCTGGTCCTGCACCCCCTGAACAGGGCCGCCTTCCGGAGCGCGACCCCGATGGCCGGGTGCCTGCCGGTGCTGCTCCAACTGCCGGTGTTCTTCGTGATGTACCAGGCCTTCTCCGCCTCCGAGGTCGGCGGCGCGGCCAACGAACTGCTCGGCCACCAGCTGTTCGCGGCGCCGCTCGGGGACCGGTGGGCGGACGCCCTCGGGGACGGCGGGCTGGTCGGGGAGTCGGGGCTGGTGTTCCTCGGGCTGTTCGCGGCGATCGCCGCCGTGGCGGCGTGGAGCGCGGTCCGGGGCCGCCGGGCGGCGCGCACGGCCGGCGTCGCGGGCATCGCGGGCGCCGGGGGCGGGGCCGGCGTCGCAGGTGGGGCAAAGGGTGCCGCGGCCGGGAAGTCGCCGCTCGCGGGCCGTACGGGTCCGGTGCCGACTCCGGAGCAGGAGGAAGCCGTGCGCAAGGTGATCGGCGTGCTGCCGCTGCTGTCGTTCGGGACGCTGATCACCGCTGCCATCGTGCCGCTCGCGGCCGGGCTCTACCTGCTCACGACCACCGCGTGGACCGTCGTCGAGCGGATCTGGCTGGAGTGGCGCAAGAACCGGGCGAGCCGAGGGGAGGCGAAGGCCGGCGCTGCGGTGCGTTCCAGTCTGTGAACAGGGTCTTGCGGATTGGGCCGGCTTCTTGGAGGATCAGCCAATCCTCCGATGGCCGCAACCCATCGTCCGGCCCGGGGCATGCCCGCGCGCCGACCACCCTCGACCACGGGAGAATGCCCATGAAGCTGCTGCGTGTCGGACCGGTGGGGGCAGAGCGCCCCGCGCTGCTCGACCAGAACGGGACCCTGCGCGACCTGTCGGGCCTGATCACGGATGTGGACGGCGGACTGCTCGCCGATGCGTCCGTGCTGTCCCAGGTGCGGGACGCGGCGGAGTCCGGGCAGCTTCCGGTCCTCGACGGCGAGGGGCTGCGCACCGGTGCGCCGGTCGGCCGCATCGGCAAGATCGTCGGCATCGGCCTGAACTACCACGGCCACGCCGCCGAGATCGGCGCGGCGACGCCCGAGGAGCCGATCATGTTCCTCAAGGCGCCCGACACGGTCGTCGGCCCGGACGACACGGTACTGATCCCGCGCGGCAGCGTGAAAACCGACTGGGAGGCCGAGCTGGGTGTCGTCATCGGCGCCACCGCCCGCTACCTGGCCACCGCCGAGGAGGGCCTCGCGCACGTCGGCGGCTACCTGCTGGTGAACGACGTCTCCGAGCGGGAGTTCCAGATCGAGCGCGGCGGCACCTGGGACAAGGGCAAGAACTGCGAGACCTTCACCCCGCTCGGCCCGTGGCTGGTCACGGCCGACGAGATCCCGGACCCGCAGGCCCTGGACGTGAAGCTGTGGGTCAACGGCGAGCTCAAGCAGGACGGCGAGACCTCGGACCAGATCTTCCCGGTGGGCGAGGTGGTCCGGTACCTGAGCCAGTTCATGACGCTCCACCCGGGCGACGTCATCATCACCGGCACGCCGGCGGGCGTGGCGATGGGCCAGCCGGAGCCGAAGCCGTACCTGCGGGCCGGTGACGTGGTCGAGGTGGCGATCGAGGGGCTCGGGCGGCAGCGCCAGGAGTTCAAGAGCGCGTAGCCGCCGGCGCGGTGGGGGTGGCGGTCGCGGTCGCCGACGCGGTCGCCGGCGCCGTCTCAAGGCCGGCGCCGTGCGGTGGCGGGTCGTGTCGTGTCCGGCTCCGGCGCGCTTCCCGCCAGCTCCCGTCTCCGCCCGGCTGGTTTCGCCCGGCTGGTTTCGCCCGGCTGGTTTCGCCCGGCTGGTTCGGTCCGGCTGGTTCGGTCCGGCCGGTTCAGTCGAGGGTGATGGCCACGCCCTCCCGGGAGGAGCGGTGCGCCGCCTCCAGTACGGCCAGACAGGCCGCGGCCTCGTGCGCGGTGACCGGGGCCGGGCCGCCGGTGCGCAGGGCCTCCTCGACCGCCGCGTAGTACGCCGGGTAGTCGCCGTGGACGGTCGGCTCGGGCCGGCCGCCCCCGGTCAGCGGGGACTCGCCCGAGCCGACGCGGCCCCAGCAGTGTTCGGGCTCCTCGCCCCACGGCTGCCCCGGTTCCGGGCGGCGGCCCTCGCGCAGCGCGGCCTCCTGCGGGTCCAGGCCGTACTTGACGTATCCGGCCGCCGAGCCCAGGACGCGGAAGCGCGGGCCGAGCTGGGCGGTGGTGGCACTGACGTACAGGTGGGAGCGGACCCCGCCGGCGTGGGTGAGGGCGATGAACGTGTCGTCGTCGGTCTCGGCGCCGGGGCGGCGTACGTCGGCCTCGGCGTAGACCCGGACCGCCGGACCGAAGAGCACCAGCGCCTGGTCCACGACATGGCTGCCCAGGTCGTAGAGCAGGCCACCGATCTCCTCCGGCGCCCCGGACTCGCGCCAGCCGCCCTTGAGCTGCGGGCGCCAGCGTTCGAAGCGGGACTCGAAGCGCTGGATCTCGCCGAGTTCGCCGGAGGCCAGGAGGCGGCGCAGGGTGAGGAAGTCGTTGTCCCAGCGGCGGTTCTGGAAGACGGAGAGGAACGTGCCGCTCCGGTCGGCGAGCGCGGCCAGGGCTCGGGCTTCGGCGGCGGTGGCGGCCAGCGGCTTGTCGACGACGACCGCGGTGCCGGCTTCCAGGGCGGTGGTGGCGAGCGGGACGTGGGTCTTGTTCGGGGAGGCGATCACGACGAGGTCGAGGCCGCGGTCCCGGAGCTCGTCGGGGTGGGACGCGATCGTCACGTCCGGATGGGCGTCGCGGGCGGCGGCCTGGCGCTCGGGGTTCGAGGTGACGACGGTGTCCAGGACCAGGCCCGCGGTGGCGGTGACGAGCGGGGCGTGGAAGACGGAGCCGGCGAGTCCGTAGCCGATGAGGCCGACGCGGAGGGGGTCGACGTGGCGGGGGTCGACGTGGCGGGGGTCGACGTGGAGGGGGCGGGAGGGGGCGTTCATGACCGCCACTTTGGCAACAGTGTTGCCGAAGTGCAAGGAGGGGGGAGAATGGGTGCGTGAACAGGGGTAAGAGGGGTGCCAGGGGCGGTACGGGGGACGGCGGGGCGAGCGGCGGCGCCGTGGGCTTCAATCTGCCGGCGCTGCGGAGCCACAACGAGGCGCTGGTACTGGATCTGCTGCGGGGCGCGGGGGCCGAGGGGGTCGGCCGGGGCGAACTGGCCGACCGTACGGGGCTGACGCCGCAGGCCGTCAGCAAGATCACGGCGCGGCTGCGGGCGGAGGGGCTGGTGGCCGAGGCGGGCCGGGGCGCGTCGACGGGAGGCAAGCCGCGCACTCTGCTGCGACTGGTGCCGGAGGCCGGGTACGCGGTGGGGGTGCACCTGGACCGGGACGAGCTGCGCGTGGTGCGGGTGGACCTGGCGGGGCGGGTGGTGTCGCAGTGGCGCGGGGGCCTGGATCTGGGGGAGGGCCCGGCGGCGGTCGTCGACGCGGTCGTGCGGGCGGTGGGTGTGGTGGCGCCGACGGCGGTGGGGGCGGTGACGGGGATGGTGGCCGGGGCCGGGGCCGGGGCTGGGGCCGGGGCCGGGGCGGCGACCGCGACGGGGGGTGGTGTGCCGGTTGTGGGGGTGGGTGTCGCGGCGCCCGGGCCGCTGGACCGGGAGTCCGGGGTGCTGGGGCGGGTGACGGGTTTCCCCGCATGGGCGGGATTCCCGTTGCGGGAGGTGCTGGCGGGGCGGCTGGGGTGGCCGGTGGTCCTGGACAAGGACACGAACGCCGGGGCGGCGGGGCTGGGTTCGGGCAGCTCGGCGTACGTGCACGTGGGGACGGGTGTCGGGGCCGGATTGTGCCTGGACGGCGAGGTGTACCGGGGGGTGCGGTCGGGGGCGGGGGAGTTCGGGCACCAGGTGCTGCTGCTGGACGGGCCGGTGTGCCGGTGCGGGGCGCGGGGGTGCGTGGAGGCGCTGTGCCTGGCGGCAGTGGCGCGGGGGGATGTCCGGGAGGCGGCGCGGGTGCTGGGGGAGGCGGCGGCGAACCTGGTCGCGCTGCTGGACGTGGAGCGGGTGCGGTTGGGCGGGCGGGTGGTACGGGCGGCGCCGGAGGTGTTCGTCGCCGGGGTACGGCAGGTGCTGGCCGAGCGGGCGCTGGGGCCGGTGGTGGCATCGGTCGGCCTGGCGGGGGGCGGCGTGGCGGAGGGGGCGGCGGAGCTGGTGCTGGGGCCGCGGCTGTTTGGGCGGGCGGGGTGACGGTGGGCCGCGGGCGGCGCCGGGCGGATTGACGGTCGCCCCGTCGCCCCGTCGCCCCGTCGCCCCGTCGCCCCGTCGCCCCGTCGCCCCGTCGCCCGTCGCCCTGTGCCTGTGCTGGTGCCGGTGGCAGCGCCCGGTGCCCGGTGTTCGGTGGGGGTGGCTGCACGTCCCGTGTGGGTGGCACGCCACGGGGTGGCCGTGCGCCGTCGGAGGGCCGGGCCGGTACGGCGTACCGATCTGCGTTGGCGGCCTCGCGGCCTCGCGGCCTCGCGGCCTCGCGGCTCGCGGCCCCCGGGCCTCGGAGGGCCCAGGGGAGGGGGTGGGCTGCCTTCCGGGCAGCACGGTGGGTGTAGCTCCCGTCCCCGCCGCCGCGGCTCCGTGCGCTTGACGGTTTCGGCTGAATGGGGGTAAACCGGGCGGTGCTGGGTGGCGTCTTGGAGGGGGATCGCGGGCCGGCGTGGGAGGGTGCGGGAGGGCGGGGTGATTGTCACCTCGTCAGATCATCGTCCGGCGAGCTGCGAAGGCCCTTCATGCGCGCACGCAAAGCCCTTGCCCTCACCGCCGTCCTGGCCGCCGTCGCCGCGCCGGCCGCCACCGCCGCGGCTGCCAGCCTGCCCGTACCGCCGCCCACCCGGGACGTCGGGTCCGGCTCCGGCGGCGGGCCGGGCGCCCGGCCCGCACCCGCCCTGCCCTCCCGCGCGAAGGCCACCTGCGGGGACGGCAGGAGCACCGCCTTCCCCATCGGTGCCCGCATTCGCGGCGGCCCCGCCGTCTACCGGACCGGCGGCGACCCGCAGGCCTGGTACCTCGACCTGACGAACATGACCGCCGGCAACTGCACGGCCATCCACCCCGTCGTCGTCTTCACCGACCAGGCCCGCCTGCTGCGCCCCGCCCACCTGCGCATGGAGTTCGACGCCCCCGGCGGCCCCTTCCATGTCAGCCTCGAACGCACCGACCGCGACGAGATCGTCGCCGTCTTCGACGGCGGCAGCGCCTTCCCCGGCTTCTCCGTCGGCCCCGGCGGCACCGTCACCGTCAAGGTGCGCCTCGCCTTCGCCCCCGACGCCCCCACCGGCGAGGTCCTCGCCGACGCGGCCCTCGTCCAGCGCAAGGGCGACGACGGCGACTGGGTCGGCGAGGCCGGTGCGTACCGGTTCAGCGTCGAGGGACTGCAGGAGCCGTCCGAGGCCGCGGGTTCGCTGGCCCATACCGGCGGCCACGCCGGTGACCGGACCGGCCGCTCCGCCGCCGGATACGGCATCGCCGCCCTCGCCGCCACCACCGCCGGCGCCGCCCTGCTCGTCGCGGCCCGCCGTCTGAGACGGCAGTCCTGATCCAAGTCCGTGCGGCAACCCGCGCACCGCCCCCGTCCCCTTTCCCCCGTACAGTCCCTCCGTGGAAGAACCGACCCAGCACCGCCCCGGCTCGCCCGTCCGCTCCGGCATTCCCGAGCACGGGCGCATCCCCAAGTACTACGCCGTCAAGGCCCGCATCTCCGAGCTCGTCGAGGAGCTCGGCGAAGGGGGGCTGCTGCCCACCGAGCGCGATCTCGCCGAGCGGTACGAGGTCTCCCGCGAGACCGTGCGCCAGGCGCTGCGCGAGTTGCTGCTCGAGGGCCGGCTCCGGCGTTCCGGGCGCGGTACCGTCGTCGCCGGACCCAAGCTGGAACAGCCGTTGTCGCTGGCCAGCTACACCGAAGGCGTACGCCGCCAGGGCCGGCGTCCCGGCCGTAACCTCATCGGTCTGGAACAGTTCCCCTGCCCGCCCGACCTCGCCCCCGCCCTCGGCGCCGAACCCGGCGAGCCCGTCTGGCACATGGAGCGCGTCCTGCTCGCCGACGACGAGCGCGTGGGCCTGGAGAGCACCTACATCCGGGTCGCCCGCGCCCCCCGCCTGGACGTCGAATTCAAGCCCGACTCCTCCTTCTACCTCTACCTGAAGGACAGCCTCGGCATCAGCTTCGGCGACGCCGACGAGAAGCTGGAGACCGTCCTCGCCACCCCCCGCGAGGCACTGCTCATCGGTACGCCGCCGGCCCTCCCGATGCTTCTCATCCACCGCTTCTCACGCGACCAGGACGGCCGTCCCCTCGAGCGGGTCCGTTCGCTCTACCGTGGTGATCGGTTCAGCTTTACGACCCACCTGCGTCCCGAATAGCCCGCTCCCGCCCCGCTCCACCTGCGCATCACGCCCGAACCGGGCACCTGCATATCACAAAAAGATAACGGGTCTAGTCCAACCGTCGAGGCCCGTTCACCGTTCCGTTGCCCGTCGGACCTTTCCGGGTCATGGACCGCGACCACCGTTGCCGACGTGAGAGTCATAGTCGTCGGAGGCGGCGTGGTCGGCACCATGCACGCCTGGCAAGCAGTCGAACGCGGCCACGAGGTCGTCCAGATCGAGCGTGAGGTCGAGGCGCGCGGCGCCTCACTGCGCAATTTCGGCCAGATCTGGGTCAGTGGCCGGGCCGGGGGCGAGGAGCTCGACACCGCCCTGCGGGCCCGCGAGCTCTGGGAGCGGATCGGTGAGCAGGTCCCCGGCCTGGGCTTCCGCGCCATCGGATCGCTGACCCCGGTCCGGGGCGCCCGCGAGTACGCGGTCGCCGAGGCGGCCACCGCCCGCCCCGACGCCGCTGCCCGTGGCTACAGACTGGTCACCGCCGACGAGGCGCGTGCCGTCAACCCCGCCCTGCGCGGCGACTTCGAGGCCGCCCTGTGGTGCGAGCGCGACGCCGCCGTCGAGCCGCGCACCGCCCAGCTGCACCTGCGCGAGGCCCTCCGGGCGACCGGCCGCTACACCTTCCTGCCCGGACGGGAGGTGCGCGAGGTCGTCGGCGCCGCCGCGGTCCGCGACGACCACGGTGACGTCCACCGCGGCGACGCGGTCGTCCTGGCCACCGGCGCCTGGCTGTCCGGCCTGGTCCGCGAGCTGGTCCCCGACCTGCCCGTACGCCGTGTACGCCTGCAGATGATGCAGACCGAGCCCCTCGGCGAGGCCCTGACCACCTCGGTCGCGGACGCCGACAGCTTCCGCTACTACCCGGCGTACAAGTCCGCCGCCCTGGACGCGCTCAACGCCGAGCAGGCGCAGGCCCCGATCGCCGCCGCGCACAAGATGCAGCTGCTCATGGTCCAGCGCCTGGACGGTGGTCTGACCATCGGCGACACCCACGAGTACGAGCACCCCTTCGCCTTCGACACCCTCGAAGACCCCTACGACCACCTCACCGAGGTCGTCGAGTCCTTCCTGGGCCGCCCACTGCCGAAGATCAAGCACCGCTGGGCGGGCGTGTACGCCCAGTGCACCGACACCTCCCGCGTCGTCCACCGCCAGCAGGTGCGCGACGGCGTCTGGCTGGTGACCGGACCCGGCGGCCGCGGCATGACGTGCTCGCCCGCCATAGCCGAGACCACCGCGAACGAACTGGGCTGGTAGAGAACATGAGCGACAACACCCCCACCAACGACAGCAACAGCAACAGCAGCAACAGCAACAGCAACAGCAACAGCAACAGCAGCAACAGCAACAGCAACCGGCGCGCGCTCGTCGTCCTCGACATGGCCGGTACCACCGTCGCCGACGGCGGGCTCGTCGAGCGCGCCTTCGAGCGCGCCGCGCAGCGCCTCGGTGTCGAGCCCGGCTCCGCCGACCACGACGCCAGGCTCCAGTACGTCCGCGACACCATGGGCGAGTCGAAGATCTCGGTCTTCCGCCACCTCTTCGGCACCGAGGACCTCGCCCAGCAGGCCAACACCGCCTTCGAGCAGGCGTACGCCGAACTCGTCGACGGCGGCCTGATCGAGCCGGTCCCCGGCGCCCGCGAGGCCATCGAAAAGCTCCGCGCCGGCGGCCGCACGGTCGTCCTGACCACCGGTTTCGCCCGGGTCACCCAGGACGCCATCCTCGACGCCCTCGGCTGGCAGGACCTGGCCGACCTCACCCTCTGCCCCGCCGACGCCGGCGGCCGCGGCCGCCCGTACCCGGACATGGTGCTCGCCGCGTTCCTGCGCACCGGCGCCGTGGACGACGTGCGCGACATCGTCGTCGCGGGCGACACCGCGTACGACATGCTCAGCGGCACCCGCTCCGGCGCCGGCCTGGTCGCGGGCGTGCTGACCGGCGCGCACGGCCGCCAGGCCCTGGAGGAGCACGGCGCCACCCACGTGCTCGACTCCGTCGCGCAGTTGCCCACCCTCCTGGAGCGGCCGTGAGCGGCATCCGCTTCGACGCGGTCTCGGTCGCCTACCACGGCACGACCGTCCTGGACTCCCTGGACCTGACCGTCGAGCCGGGCGAGGTCATGGCGCTGCTGGGGCCCTCCGGTTCGGGCAAGACCACCGCGCTGCGGGCCGTCGCCGGCTTCGTCACCCCGGTCTCCGGCCGGGTGCTGATCGGCGGCCGCGACGTCACCGGGCTGCCGCCGCACCGGCGCGGCATCGGCATGGTCGTCCAGCAGTACGCGCTCTTCCCGCACATGCGGGTCGAGGACAACGTGGCCTTCGGCCTCAAGGCGCAGAAGGCCCCCAAGGCCGAGATCCCCGCCCGGGTCGCCGAGGCCCTGGAGATGACCGGCATGGGCGCGTACGCCAAGCGCTACCCGCGCGAGCTCTCCGGCGGCCAGCAGCAGCGCGTCGCCATCGCCCGCGCGCTCGCCATCCGGCCGGGCGTGCTGCTGCTGGACGAGCCGCTCTCCGCGCTCGACGCGCAGCTGCGCTCCGGGATGCTCGCCGAACTGGCCCGGCTGCACCGCGAACTGCCCGACGTATCGATTCTCTACGTCACCCACGACCAGGTCGAGGCGCTCACGCTCGCCGACCGGATCGCCGTCATGGACCGCGCCCGCCTCCAGGACTGCGGCACCCCGCAGCAGCTGTACCGCGCCCCGCGTACGGAGTTCACCGCGTCCTTCGTCGGCAACGCCAACCTCCTGCCCGTGACGGTGGCGGACTCCGGCGCGGTCTTCGAGGGCCGCGCCCTCACCCTCGACGTCGGCTGCGCCGCTCCCGGCTCGCGCGCCACCCTGTGCGTACGCCCGCACCTGCTGTCCCTGGGCGAAGGGCCCAACGCCCTGCGCGGGCGCATCGCCGAGGTCCAGTGGCGCGGCTCGACACACCGGCTGTACGTCGACGTGGCCGGCCACCGCGTCACGGCGGACCTCCCCGAACTGCGCGAGACCCCGGCCCTGGGCGACGAGGTGACCCTGCACTTCGAACCCCGCGACGCCGTCCTCCTGACGGCCGGGGTGTCCCATGGCTGAGGCCACGGGTCCGGCCACGGACACCCGCACGCTCCCGGAGCGGCCGCACGCCCACCCGGGCGCCGTCCCCGATCCCGCCCCGGGCCCCGTCCCCGGCCGCGGCCGCGGCCCGCGCGGCGTACCGGGCTGGGTGTGGGCGCTGCCCCCGCTCGCCGTGCTCGCCCTCGTCTTCCTCTACCCGCTCGCCCTGGTCGTCCAGCAGTCCCTCACCCCCGACAACGGCGGTGGCGCCTTCTCCGCCTACGCCGGCGTCTTCGGCTCGAACGCCTTCCGGGACGCGCTGGGAACCACGGTGTGGCTGGCGGTCGGCGCCACCGTCGGGTGTCTCGTCCTCGGGTTCACCCTCGCGCTGATCATCGCCTTCGTGCCGTTCCCCGGGGCGCGGGCCGTCGCCAAGTTCATCGACGTCTTCCTCTCCTTCCCCTCCTTCCTCATCACCCTCGCCCTCCTGTTCATCTACGGAACGGTCGGGATGGCCAACGGGGTCTGGACCGACCTCACCGGCGCGGCCGAGGGCCCGTTCCACTTCCTGACCACGCCGTGGGGCGTCCTCCTCGCGGAGATCACCTACTTCACCCCGTTCGTCATGCGCCCGCTCCTGGCCGCGTTCTCCCAGCTCGACACCGCGCAACTGGAGGTGGCCTCCAGCCTCGGCGCGCGACCCGGCCGGATCATCCGCCGGGTGATCCTTCCCGAGGCACTCCCCGCGCTCGGTGCCGGCGGCAGCCTCGTCCTGGTCATGTGCCTCAACGAGTTCGGGATCGTCCTCTTCACCGGAGCCAAGGGCGTCACGACCCTCCCGATGCTCATCTACGGCAAGGCCATCCTCGAATCCGACTACCCGGCCGCCTGTGTGGTCGCCGTCGTCAACATCGCGATCTCCGTCGGCCTGTTCGGCCTCTACCGGGTGGTGAGCAAGCGTGCTGGTGCATAGCAAGGCGGGCCGCTGGGCCGCCTGGGGCGTCTTCGGGGTCCTCTTCCTGCCGCTGTTCGCCCTGCCCCTGCTCGTGGTCGTCGCGGCCTCCTTCGCCGGCCACTGGTCCGGGGCCTTCCCCTCCGACCCGACCACCGAGCACTACGCCGCGGCCGTCCGCGGCGAGTCCCTGGAGGCGCTGACCACCAGCCTGGTGACGGCCGTGGTGGCGAGCGTGCTGGCCCTCACCGTCGGCAGCTGGGCGGCCCTGGCGGCCGCCGGCCTGAGGAAGCGCGGGAAGCGGACGCTCGACGCCCTGTTCATGCTGCCGGTCGCCGTGCCGTCCGTGGTCGTCGGCCTCGCCGTCCTCGTCGCCTTCAGCCGGCCTCCGCTGCTGCTCAACGGCACCAGCAGCATCGTCATCCTCGCGCACACCATCCTTGTCACGGCGTTCGCCTACCAGTCGGTGTCGGCCGCGATCGTCCGTCTCGATCCCGCGTACGAGCAGGCGGCGGCGTCCCTGGGCGCCCGTCCCGCGTACGTGCTGTGGCGGGTCAAGCTGCCCCTCCTGCTGCCGTCCCTCACGGCGGCGGCCGGACTCTGCTTCGCCCTGTCCATGGGCGAGTTGAGCGCCACGATGATGCTCTACCCGCCGGACTGGCTCCCGCTGCCGGTCCGTATCTTCACTGCCACCGACCGCGGTTCGCTCTTCAGCGGCTCCGCCGTCGCGGTGGTCCTGATGGCCACGACCCTGCTCGTCCTGCTGGCCGTTTCCCGTATCCGCACCCGAGCCACCTACCGCTAGCCGCTCCCCAGCCGTACCCGGCACCCCCCCCGCCGCCCCGCATCTCCCCGCAGTCCCTGTCCCGAGGAGCTCCACGCCATGCCCCGTTACGTCCGCCCCCTCGCCGCCCTCTCCGGCGGCCTCGCCCTGGCCGCCTCCCTCACCGCCTGCGGCGGTTCGTCCGACGCCTCCGGTTCCGCCGAGTCCAAGGGCGGTGGCGAGAAGGTCGTCACCGTCTACAGCGCCGACGGCCTCAAGAGCGACAAGGGCGACGGCTGGTACGACCGGGTCTTCGCCGACTTCACCAAGAAGACCGGCATCGAGGTGAAGTACGTCGAGGGCGGCTCCGGCGAGATGGTGCAGCGCGCCGTCCGCGAGAAGACCAACACCCAGGCCGACGTACTGATCACGTTGCCGCCGTTCATCCAGCAGGCCGACGGCAAGGGGCTGCTGCAGTCCTACAAGCCGCAGGGCTCCGACAAGGTCAACGGTGCCGACAAGGCCCCCGACGGCAAGTGGACCTCGGTCGTCAACAACTACTTCGGGTTCATCTACAACAAGAAGGAGCTCCCCGCCGCGCCCACGACGTGGGAGGAGCTGCTGGACGCCAAGTACAAGGGCAAGCTGCAGTACTCCACCCCGGGCGTCGCGGGCGACGGCACCGCCGTGCTCATCAAGTCGATGCACGACTTCGGCGGCAAGGAGCCGGCGATGGAGTACCTGAAGAAGCTCCAGGCCAACAACGTCGGCCCGTCCTCCTCCACCAGCAAGCTCGCGCCCAAGACCGACAAGGGCGAGCTGCTCGTGGCCAACGGCGACGTGCAGATGAACTTCGCCCAGTCCAAGTCCATGCCGAACCTGGGCATCTGGTTCCCCGCCAAGGACGGCGGCAAGCCCACCAGCTTCGCCCTCCCGTACGCGGCCGGCCTGGTGGCCGACGGCCCGCACTCCGAGAACGGCAAGAAGCTCCTGGACCACCTGCTCAGCGAGGAGGCGCAGAAGCTGGTCAGCGAGGTCGGCGGCGGCTTCCCGGCGCGTACGGACGTCAAGCCCACCGACGCCAACGCCGTCGAACTCACCAAGCTGATGGGCGGGGTCGAGATCTTCGAGCCCGACTGGGCCGACATCGACAAGAACCTCTCGTCGTACGTGGACGCCTGGAAGGCCGCGACGGGCAGCTGACGTCCGGCACGCTCAACGGCTCAACGGCTCAACGGCTGCATGGCTGAAGGGCTGAAGGGCTGGACGCGCGCTCCTCTCCTGGTGCCCCGTCGGATCCTCCGGCGGGGCACCGCCGCGTTCACGCGGGGTGGCGGCTCGCGTCCCGGAGGCCGACGGGCGAGCGCAATCAGCTCTTAACCGGGCGGCCATGCGGGCCGGACATGCTCTGGACCGGTCGCCCGTGCATCGCTTTGATAACGGGTCTGGACCAAACGCGTGCCGCACCCGCACCCCCGTCCTTCACCACCTGCTCCCAGGAGGAGTACGTGTCCCCTGTCCTGCCCGGACGCCGTGCCGTGGCCCTGACCGCCTCGGCCGCCGCCCTGATCGCCGCCACCGTCGCCGCCGCCCCGGCCGGCGCCGCGACCGCGGCCGTCCCCGCCGCTGCTGCCGCTGCCGCCGCTGCGAACACCGACAAGGTCCTCGTCATCGGCCTGGACGGCGTGGTCGTCGACCGCGTCAAGGCCGCCAACGCCCCGCACCTCAACGGTCTGATGGCTCAGGGCCTCACGGCCAAGAGCACCTTGTACGCCAACCCCATGGGCGCCACCTCCTCCGGCCCGGGCTGGTCGACCATCGCCACCGGCGTCTGGCCCGACAAGCACGGGGTGAAGGACAACTCCTTCACCGGCAAGAACTACACCGCGTACCCGGACTTCCTGACGCGCGTCGAGAACGCCAACCCGGCGCTCAACACCTACGCGGCCGCCGACTGGGAGCCCATCACCTCCACCGACCAGAACGGCCCGATCTTCTCTCCGAAGGTGGACAAGCGCCTCTCCCTCAAGGGCGACCGCGACGGCTACCGCAACGAGGACCCGAAGATCGCCGCCGCGGCCGCCACCGAGCTGCGCACCGGCAACCCGGACGCCTCCTTCGTCTACTTCGGCGAGGTCGACGCCGCCGGCCACTCCAGCGGCGCCGGCAGCCAGGCGTACCTCGACGCCATCGCCCGCGTCGACGCGCTCGTCGGCCAGCTGCTCACCGCCGTCCAGCAGCGTCCGACGTACGCCCAGGAGAACTGGAAGATCCTCGTCACCACCGACCACGGGCACACCGGCTCCGGCGGTCACGGCGGCTCCTCCATCGCCGAGCGCGGCACGTTCGTCATCGCCAAGGGCGCGGGCATCCCGGCCGGTTCGGTCCGTGACGACGTCCGTCTCGTCGACGTCGCCGCGACCGCGCTCCAGCACGTCGGCGTCTCCACGGCCGGCCTGGACGGCGTACCGCTGAACGCCCCCGACAGCGACCCCTTCGACGCCCTGCGCCCGGCCCTCCGGGCGCGCGTGGACGAGACGGGCATACCCGCTGGGGTCAAGGGCTTCACGCACACCCCGCCGGCCGGCTGGTCGGTGGACAACTCCAAGATGGGCACCGGCGGCGTCACCGAGTGGGCCGGCTGGGCGTTCGCGACCGACGAGTTCTGGAGCCAGGCGCAGCGCGACCAGTGGCGCGAGCTGAACGTCCGCTCCCGTGACGTCTTCGCCGTCGCCGACTCCGACGAGTGGGACGACAAGAGCCACACCGGCACCTTCGACTCCACGCTGATCACGCCCAAGTGGGCGGTCGCCGGCGGCTCCGTCGCGACGCTGCGCTACCAGACCCACTACCGCCAGGAGGCCGGCCAGACCGCGCAGGTCCTGGTCTCCTACAACGGCGGCACCCCGACGGTGGTCAAGAACTACACCGCCGACGCCGTAGCCAAGGGCGAGGCCATCAGCCTCCAGGTCCCGGCCGGTGCCACCGACGTCCAGGTCCGCTTCCGCTACAGCGGCAACAACAACTGGTACTGGACCGTCGACAACGTCACCCTGGGCTGATCACCGCGCAGGGCCACGGCCCCGCAGGGCCGTGGCCGTGCCGGAGCCGTGGCCGTGCCGGGGCCCCGCCGTGCCCGGCCCGTGCGGGACCCGTGATCACGGTTCGGACGCCGGGTCACCCGTTCGCCGGACCTCGATAGGGTGGTCGAGACCAACCGACCCCAGAGGTCAGAGGCCACCGCAGAGCGGAGAGAAGTCGTGGCAGAGCGCAAGCCGATCGAATCCTGGCTCACCGACATGGACGGGGTCCTCATCCACGAGGGCACCCCGATTCCCGGAGCCGACGCCTTCATCAAGCGGCTGCGCGAGTCCGGCAAGCCCTTCCTGGTGCTGACGAACAACTCCATCTACACCCCGCGCGACCTCCAGGCCCGGCTGAGCCGTATGGGCCTGGACGTGCCCGTCGAGAACATCTGGACCTCCGCCCTCGCCACCGCGAAGTTCCTCGACGACCAGCGCCCGGGCGGCACCGCGTACGTCATCGGCGAGGCCGGCCTGACGACCGCGCTGCACGACATCGGCTACGTGCTCACCGACCACGAGCCGGACTACGTCGTCCTCGGCGAGACCCGCACGTACAGCTTCGAGGCCATGACCAAGGCGGTCCGCCTCATCAACGCCGGCGCGCGTTTCATCTGCACCAACCCCGACGAGACCGGCCCCTCCACCGAGGGCCCGCTGCCGGCGACCGGCGCCGTCGCCGCGCTGATCACCAAGGCGACCGGCAAGAAGCCGTACTTCGCGGGCAAGCCGAACCCGCTGATGATGCGGACGGGCCTGAACGCGATCGGCGCGCACTCCGAGTCCAGCGCCATGATCGGCGACCGGATGGACACCGACGTGCTGGCGGGTCTGGAGGCGGGCATGCAGACCTTCCTCGTGCTGACCGGTCTCACCACGGTCGAGGACACCGAGAAGTTCCCGTTCCGCCCCACCAAGATCGTCGACTCGATCGCGGACCTCGTCGACCTGGTCTGACGGGCTGCGGGGTCTTCTGAACCCGTACGGATCAGCGGCGCGCCGCTCCGGATGCGGAGCGGCGCTCTGCGAGTGAATCTTCTGGGACGAGGAGGTTCACGATGCGCACTGCTCTGCTCGCTCTCCGTGTCACCGGCGCCGCGGTCGTCCTGACGGCCGTCTCCGCGGTGACCGTTCCCGCCGCGCTGGCGGACGAAGGCAACCGGGGCACGGTCTCGGTCAGCCCGTCCACCGCCCGCCCCGGGGAGGAGGTCGAGCTGCGCGTCCACGGCTGCGACGGCCGTCGCGGCTGGGCAAAGTCCCCGGTCTTCGTCGCCGACGCCGAGCTCTTCGGCCGCGAGGGGCACGGCAGTCCGCTGTTCGGCGACGCGAAGATCCGCGTACACGCCGCTCCGGGCTGGCACACCATCCGGGTGAACTGCGACGGCCGGCACGACAAGGCGACCGGCTCGATCCAGATCGTCCGCCACGGCGGCGGCCACCAGGGTGACCACCACGGCAGCGGGCAGAAGGGCGACCACCACGGCGAGCACCGGCCCGATCACCGCCCCACGCCCGTCTGGCCCGTCCACGCGGGCGGCGGCGGGATGTCGGCCGAACTCGCCGCGTCGACCGCGAAGAAGCAGCACGACAGTGACGGCCCCGGCCTGCCCCACACCGTGATCGGTGCCGTACTGGCGGCCGTCGCCACGCTCGCCGTCGCCGGAAAGGCGCTGGCCATGCGGCGCCGCCGCAGCGCCGAGTGAGCGAGGGGGCCCGCGGATGACGGACGAGCCCCGGGCCAGCGGCGGCGGCCGGCTGCTGACCACCGCCGCCTGGACCGTCCTCGTGCTGGGGCTGTGGCTGTGGGGCCGGGAGATCACCGAGGCGCCGTCCCCGGACCCGGGCGGCGGGGGATCGGCGTACGTCGTCGGCCTGCCCGCCGCGCACACCCCGCAGACCGCCGCCGGCCTGCCGCGACGCCTGGACGTACCGTCGCTGCGCATCCAGGCCCCGGTGATCGCGCGCGGCCTGGACGCGCAGGGCGCGATCGACCCCCCGCCGTACGACAGGCCGGGCACCGTGGGCTGGTGGTCCGACGGCACCCGGCCGGGCGCGGCCGGGACCGCGCTGCTGGTGGGGCACGTGGACACCGAGTCCAAGCCGGCCGTCTTCTACGGGCTGAGCACGGCCCGGCCGGGGGACAAGGTGCGCGTCGTACGGGACGACGGGACGGTGGCCGAGTTCACCGTCGACGACGTGCAGGTCTACGAGCGGCAGGCCTTCGACCCGCACAAGGCGTACGGGCCGCGGGTCAAGGGGCGGGCGGAGCTGCGCCTGGTGACGTGCGGGGGGACGTACGACAAGGTGGCCAAGCAGTACACGGCGAACGTGGTGGTGTCGGCGTACCTGACGGGAACAAGCGGCGTCGCGCGCGACGTCTGAGCCCCGCCGGCACGTCCCGGCAGTCCCGGTACGTCCCTCCCTGAACAACGAAGAAGCCCCCCGCTTGCGCGAGGGGCTTCTTCCGTCTGTGCGCCGCCAGGGACTCGAACCCCGGACCCGCTGATTAAGAGTCAGCTGCTCTAACCAACTGAGCTAGCGGCGCCTGCTGACAGAGAAAACTCTACCCCACGTTTCACGGTGCCCGTGACCAGCCACGCCCGACTTGTCCGATTAACGAATATTCGAGGGGTTTTCGTGCACGATATCTCTCGGTCGATCCACATCTGACGCCCCGCCAGATGTGCGCTGTCGGCTGCCGCCCGGGACGAGACCGAGACGTGGACGAGCAGGGGAGTGGGTTGGGCATGCAACAGCCGCAGATGCCGATTCCGGTCTTCGAGGAGTACGAGCCTGCCGGCGACTGCGCCTGCCAGGGCTGCGCCGAGCGCCGCCGGGCGCCGGCCATAGCGCTGCGGGACGGCGGACACCCCGCCGCGCACGGCGCCCGGCGCGTGCTGGTACTGGCCACGGCGGCCGGCGTGGTGCTGGGCGGCGGCGGTGGCGCCGGCATCGGCATCGGCGGCGCGGGGACGGCCGCTGCCCTGACCCCGGACGCCGTCCCGGCAGCCCCGCGGACCGACCCACCGCGGACGGACCCGCCGCAGGCCGAGGATCCGCCCGGTTCGCCCCAGGGCAAGCGGTCCCCGCTGCACGGCCGGCCGGGCCGGCCCGGGCCGCAGGCGGGAGCGGCGGGGGCGGCGAAGCGGATCGACCGGGCGACGATCATCAACCGGGCGAAGCTGTGGCTGGACGCCGAGGTCCCCTACAGCATGGAGAAGTACTGGACGGACGGCTACCGGCAGGACTGCTCCGGCTACGTCTCGATGGCGTGGAACCTTGGTACGAACGAGTGGACCGGCAGCCTGGACAAGTTCGCCACCAAGATCACCAAGGATGAGCTGCTCCCCGGTGACATGCTGCTCTTCCACAACCCGGCCGACCCCAACAAGGGCTCGCACGTCGTGATCTTCGGCGGGTGGGTGGACGACACGCGGACGCACTACATCGCGTACGAGCAGACGAAGCCGAACACGCGGAAGCTGGCGACGCCGTACGGGTACTGGAAGAACTCGGCCAAGTACCTCCCGTACCGCTTCACCGGCGTGACGGGCGGCGTCGAGCCCCAGCCGCAACCCCAGCCGCAGCCGACGCCGCAGCCCCAGCCGCAACCGCCGACGGGGCCGGCCGCGCAGGGGTCGATCTCGCAGACGTTCCCGGGGGCGGCGAAGTTCGGGCCGGGCGCCGACAACGAGTACGTCGCCCAGCTCGGCCGGATGCTGATCGACCGGGGCGGCCGCCGCTTCTACCCGAAGGGCGCCAGTACCAAGTGGAGCGACGCCGACCGGCTGGCCACGCAGGCCTTCCAGGAGGCGCAGGGCTGGACCGGCGCGGACGCGGACGGCATCCCGGGCGAGCACACCTGGCGCCTGCTGGTGCAGAAGCAGGGCAAGGACATCACCCCGATCCGCACGGGCACGCCGCCCCAGGCCACGCCCAACGGCGCCCGGCCGGCTACGGGTAACGGTGCCCGCCCGGTTGCGGGTGCCGCGGCCCGCCCGGTCAAGGGCAACGGTGTCCGCCCGGCTACGGGTGCTGCGGCTCGTCCGGTCAAGGGCACTGGCGCCCGCCCGACTACAGGCGGTGCCGCGGCCCGCCCCGCCACGGGCAACGGTGTCCGCCCCGCCACGGGCAACGGTGTCCGTCCCGCCACGGGCGCGGGCGCCCGTCCCGTCACCGGCGCCGGGCACCGGATCCCGGCGTTCCCGGGTGCGGGGGTCTTCCGCCCGGGCAGCAGCCACCCCTCGATCGAGGCGCTGGGGCGGCAGCTCCGCAAGAAGGGCTTCGGTACGCACTACACCTCCGGTCCGGGCGCCCGCTGGACCGAGGCCGACCGCCGCAACGTCGAGGCCTTCCAACGCGCCCAGGGCTGGCGCGGCGCCTCGGCCGACGGCTACCCGGGCCCGGAAACCTGGCGCCGGCTGTTCGCATGACGGAGGCAACGATGTACCCCACGCGCACCACGTTCACGACGGGCACCCTGCGGCTGACCCCGTCACGCCTGTCATCACCGCTGTCTCCGCTGTCGCCGCTGTCGCCGCCTCTGCCGCCCGCGGCACCGGTCAGCTCGGGGTACGGGGTGGTCCCGGCCTGGGCCGTCCCCGAGGCGGACCTGCCGGGGGCCCGGGCCGCGGAGTACGGGCGGATCCCCGCCCCCGGGGTCGAGGTGGCCGTGGCGCAGGCCGTGGCTCACGCGATGGCCGAGGTGGACACGCTGGACCTGCCGCGGCTGACGGCGGTCGGCGGAAGCCTCGTCACGGAGGTCCCGGCGGACCTGCCATTCGCGGTCCCCCGCGCCCCGGCGCGCCCCACCGCCTCCGTCGACGACCCGCTCCCGGCCCCGACCGCCTCCCAGGGACCGCCGCTGCCCGCTGCACCGTCCCCAGCGACCCCTCTCTCGGGCCCCTCCGCAGCCCGCGCGCCACAGCCGTCGGGCCCCCTCCCGCAGACCCCGTCCGCCCCCGCGTGGCCCGCCGGGCCCGCCGGGTCCCCGGCACCCCACGCCTCGGCCCCGGCGGAGCCGGTGGCCGCCGACGGTCTGGAGGGGGCGTCCGGCGGATCGGCGGCGGCAGGCCCAGCGGTCGGGCTCCGTCCGGGCACTCGCGCCGACGCGGAGTCGACGGCGGCCGATCGGTTCGTGCGGCCGGTAGGAGACCACGGCCCGCAGGCGGCATACGCGGACACCCGCCCTTCGGCGGACGAAGGGCGCGCCCCTTCGCCGCTGTCCTCGGCGGAGTCGGCGGCGGCCGGCCGACGGGCCGGGAAGCCGTCGACGAGGGCGTTCACCGACGACCCGGTGTTCGCCACCGGCTGGGCCGCCGCTTCCGTACCCGGACGCACGGCCCCGTCCGGCCCGGACGCCAGTGACGCGTCGCGGTCGCTCGCGGCCGACGGACTGACCGGTGGCACCCTCCCCGGGGACACGTACGCCGCCCACCCGGCGGCCCGCTCCGCGTCGGACGCGGAGCGCCGTGCCGCACCCGAGGCGGATGTCCGCGCCGACGCGGAACCGCACGTCGTGCCAGGCTCCGTGCGGTCCGCCGGACCCTTGCCGAGGGACGTATCCGGTTCCGGAGTCGACGCCGACATCGCTGCGGAACCGTCGTACGACGGCTCCGCGCCGGACCCCGGCCCCGTCGCACACGGCTTCGTGGGGCAGGCGACGGACGCCGCCCCCGGCGGCCGGCCACGTGCCGAGGGCGCGGCGCACACCTCCCTGCCGGTCCGCCCGTTGGGCTTCGCCGGGCACCCGGACACCGGTCCCGCCCCGGCGGCGGCCCACACCGGCCCCGCTGCCGCACCCGCCTCCGCCGTTCTCCGCGGCCCTGTCGCCGACACGGCCTCCTCGGCCCCGTCGGCCCTCGGCCCGGCCCCCACGGACGGCGCACCGCACATGGCTTCCCGGCCCGCTGCCACGGCCCCCGCGGTCCCGCTCTCCGGGGATGCGGCAGTCGGCACGGGGACGACGGACGACGGCTCGCGACGCGTGCCTGCCCGCTCCGACGTCACGCGTGGCGCCGCCGCCACAGGCCGGGACCTGAAGGGCGACGGTCCCCGCCCGGCCCGTCCTCCGGTGGCCCCGGCCGACGACGCGCCCCGAGTGGGACCCCGTCCCGACGGAGCGGCGGCCGCAACCCCCGCCCCGGCCGGTTCCGCCCCGGCTGAGGCAGCCGAACCCCCCGCCCCCGCCGCCCACTCGGGCACCACGGGCAGCGTTCCCACCCTGGACCTGCCCGCCCCGGCCCCGGCCCCGGCGGACGGCGTTCCCGATCTGGCCCTGTCCACCCCGGCCGCCGCCCACCCGGCCCCGGCGGATGGCGCGCCCGCCCTTGACCTGGCCGCCCCGGCCGCCGCCCACCCAGGCACGGCGGTCGGCGTGTCCGCCCCGGACCTGTCCACCCCCGCCCCGGCCTCGACCGACGGTGTTCCCGCATCCGCCGCTTCGACCTCCGCCCTGGCGGACGGTACCCCCGCCCCGGCCGACGGGACCCCCGCCAGCACCCCACCCCGCCCCGATACCGCCGAGGGGACCGGGTCCCACCCGGTGTCCCTGTCCGAGGGCGCGCCGGACGGCGCCCCAGCCCCCGACCCCGACCCCGCCCCCGGCACCCGCAGGGTTCGCCTCGCCGGCGCCTCGCTCGGCGGTGGTCCCGCCGCCCTCGCCGGGGCCGCGGCTTCGTTCGTCGTCGCCGGGAAGGCCGTCAGCCGGGCCGGGGTGAACCGGAACACCGTCCCCGACCCCGACACCGGAACCCTGCACCGGATCGACACCGCCCCCACCCCCACGCCCACCCCCGCCGCGCCCCGGACCGCGCGCCCCGTCGCCGTACCCCCGCGCCGTGTGCCGCTCGGCGACGCGCGGTTGCGGGAGGTGCGCGGGCCCGTGCTGCCCGGGTGGGCCGGGGTGCTCGTCGGGCTCGTCGCGGTCGTCGGGTGCGCGGGCGTGCTGTGGCGGGCCGGGGTGCTGCCGGCCCAGCTGGTGGCGGCGTTCGGGGCCGAGCCCCGGCCGTACGCCGGGCTGCGGGCGTACCACTGGCCCCCGCTCGCCTTCCTCGGCATCGTCGCGCTGCTCGCCCTCGGCGGTCTCGGCCGCGGCAAGGTCGGCCACGCCTGGGTGCTCACCCTCTTCGGGCGCTACCGGGGCACGGTCCGCAGGGCCGGGCTGCTCTGGATCAGCCCGTTGCTCCTGCGCCGCAGGGTCGACGTACGCATCCGCCACTGGCGCAGCGAGCCCATGCCCGCCGTCGACGCGGGCGGCCTCGCCCTGCGTGTCGTCGTCCAGGTGGTCTGGAGGGTCAAGGACACCGCCCGCGCCACCTTCGCCGTCGCCGACCACACGGCGTACCTGGCCGAACAGGTCGAGTCCGCCATGGCCCGCGTGCTCTCCCAGCTGCCCGCCGACGCCTTCCACGAGGACGCGCCCACCCTCCGCGACGCCGAGGCCGTCGGTGACGCGCTGACCCGGATGCTCGCCGTCGAGACCGAGGCCATCGGCATCGAGGTGTACTCGGCCCAGCCCACCCGGATCGAGTACGCGCCCGAGGTCGCCGCCGCCATGCAGCGCCGCCGCGTCGCCGCCATCGACGCCAAGCACCGCGACAGCGTGCTCACCTCGGTCGTGGACGCCGTCGACGACACCGTCAACCGGCTGACCACCCGGGGCCTGGTCGAGCTCGACGACTACGAGCGCAAGGCTCTGGTCAAGGACCTCACCGTCGCCTTCTACACCGGCCGCGCCGAATAGCCCAGCGGTACGCCCCACCCCGCACCGCGATTGGTATGGACAACGTCAACTCGCGTCAATAATCTGAGACTTGGTCTAGACCTGGATCCCCGGTGCCGGCCGCACCGGGGAACCGTCATCCCCACATCCCCACGCTCACCGGACATCCCCCCACGTTCAAGGGAGCATCATGCGTAACACCCGCACCGTCTCCGCCAGACGGGCCGGCGCCGCCACGCTCGGCCTCGGTCTCATAGCCGGCGCCTCCCTCCTCATGGCGCCGAGCGCGAGCAGTCACGGCTACACCGACAGCCCCATCAGCCGCCAGAAGCTCTGTGCCAACAGGACTGTCGCCAACTGCGGTCAGATCCAGTGGGAGCCGCAGAGCGTCGAGGGCCTCAAGGGCTTCCCGGCCGCCGGCCCCGCCGACGGCAAGATATGCGCCGGCGGCAACGGCCAGTTCGCCGAGCTCGACGACCCCCGTGCCGGTGCATGGCCCACCACCCGGCTGACCAGTGGCCAGAACTTCACCTTCCGGTGGCAGTTCACCGCCAACCACTCCACCACGGACTTCAAGTACTACGTCACCAAGAACGGCTGGGACCCCTCCAAGCCCCTCACCCGCGCCTCCCTGGAGTCCCAGCCCTTCCTGACCATCGCCTACAACGGCGCCCGCCCGCCGATGACCTTCTCCCACCAGGGCGCGCTCCCCAGCGGCAAGACCGGACGCCACCTGATCCTCGCCGTCTGGACCATCAACGACACCGCCAACGCCTTCTACGCCTGCTCCGACGTCCAGTTCTGACGTCCGGTCCTGACGTCGGGTCCTGACGTCGGGTCCTGACGTCCGGTCCGGCGGTCGGTTCTCCGGCGGTCGGTTCTCCGGCGTCCAGATCTCCGGCGTCCAGATCTCCGGCGTTCATTTCTGACTCATCGTCAGCTACCCTCCGGCCGCATGCGGACCACACCCGGAACCGTCGCGGAGCTCATCACGCGCCAATGGGGCGACCACCGGCCCGGGCTGCGGTACGGCGACACCGTCCTCAGCCACCACCGGACCGCCCAGGAGGCCGCCGCCCGCGCCGCGCTCCTGGGCGACCTGCTGCCGCCGGGCGCGCAGCCGCACGTGGGGGTGCTGCTCGACAACACCCCCGAGTTCCCGTTCTGGCTCGGCGCGGCGGCCCTCGCCGGGGCCGCCGTCGCCGGGATCAACCCCACCCGGCGCGGCCCCGAGCTCGCCCGCGACATCCTGCACACCGAGTGCGCCGTGCTGGTCACCGAGCAGGCCCACCTGCCGCTGCTCGCCGGGCTCGACCTGCCCGGCGTACGGATCCTGGTCACCGACAGCCCCGCGCGCGGCGGCGAGCACGGAGGCGAGCACGGCGCCGGGCTCGGCGAGGAGTACGCCGCCCTGCTCGCCCCCTACGCCGGCGCCCGCCCCGAGGACGTCGCCGCCCGCGCCCCCGGTCCCGCCGACCGGCTGCTGCTCTACTTCACCTCGGGCTCCACCGGCGCGCCCAAGGCCGCCATCTGCACCCAGGGCCGGCTGGCCGCCGCCGGGAGCTCCCTGGCGCGCCGGTTCTCCGTCGGCCCGGACGACGTCCACTACGTCTGCATGCCGATGTTCCACGGCAACGCCGTCATCGCCGACTGGCTCCCGGCCCTCGCGGCCGGCGCCTCCGTCGCCCTGCGCCGGCGCTTCTCGGCCTCCGCGTTCCTGGACGACGTCCGTGCGTACGGCGCGACCTACTTCACCTACGTCGGCCGGGCCGTCCAGTACCTGCTGGCCACCCCGCCGCGCCCCGAGGACCGCGACCACGCGCTGCGCCTCGGCTTCGGCACCGAGGCCGGGGCCGTGGACGCGGCGCGCTTCGCGGAGCGGTTCGGGGTACGGCTGGTCGAGGGGTACGGCGCCACGGAGGGCGGCGCCTCCGTCCAGCGGACCCCGGACACCCCGCCCGGGGCGCTCGGCCGGGCCGGCGCCGGGGACGACCTCGCCGTCGTCGACCCCGCCACCGGCGCGGAGTGCCCGCCGGCCCGCCTGGACGCCGACGGCCGGCTGCTGAACGGTTCCGAGGCCATCGGCGAGCTGGTCAACCGGGGCCGCAGCCTCTTCGAGGGCTACTGGCGCAACCCCGGCGCGGAGGCCGCCCGTACCCGCGACGGCTGGTACTGGACCGGCGACCTGTTCTTCCGCGACGCCGAGGGGTTCCTCTACTTCGCGGGCCGCACGGACGACCGGCTGCGCGTGGACAGCGAGAACCTCGCCGCCGCGGTGATCGAGAACATTCTGGCCCGCTGGGACGCCGCGAGCGCCGTCGCCGTCTACGCGGTTCCCGACGAGCGGGCGGGCGACCAGGTCATGGCGGCCCTCGCGCTGCGTGACGGCGCCGCCGCGTTCGACCCGGAGGCGTTCACCGCCTTCCTCGCGGCCCAGCCCGACCTCGGCACCAAGATGGCCCCGCGCTACGTACGGGTCCTCGCCGCCCTGCCGGTCACCGCGACCAACAAGATCCACCGGGTGGCCCTGCGCCGGGCCGGCTTCGCCGATCACCCCGACCCGGTCTGGTGGCGCCCGCCGGGGTCCGCCGCGTACCGCCCGCTGACCGGCCGGGACCGGACGGAGCTGCTCGCCGCGTACGCCGCGCAGGGGCGGGCGGACCTGCTGGGCCGCTAGGCCTGTCGCGGCCGGGGCGACCAGAGTGACCGGAGTGGCCGAGGTGACCGGGGTCACGTTTGGCGGCCCCGGGGTGGCGGTCACGAGCACCCCTCGGGACCAGGTAGTATTTTCTCTGTCAGCAGGCGCCGCTAGCTCAGTTGGTTAGAGCAGCTGACTCTTAATCAGCGGGTCCGGGGTTCGAGTCCCTGGCGGCGCACCTGAAGCTCAGGGCGGGTACCGGTTCACCGGTACCCGCCCTGAGGCGTTTCCGGAGGTTCCAGCGGTCCCAGCGCCCGGGGCTCGTCTAGAGCGTCAGCGACAGCAGCAGGGGCGCGGCCTTCCGGTTCAGCGCGTCCGCCGCGGCCCGCAGCCGGTGCGCGTGCTCGACCGGCATCGACAGGGCCAGGCAGCCGACCGAGGCCCCGGCCGTGATCGGTACCGCCGCGCAGACCGTCCCCACCGCGTACTCCTGGAGGTCCAGCACCGGCACCGTGGCGGGCTGGGAGTCCAGCTTCGAGAACAGGATCCGTTCGTTGACGATCGTCTTCGACGTCAGACGGGCGATCTTGTGCCGGGAGAGGTGGTCGCGGCGCCCGTTCTGGTCGAGCTGCGTCAGCAGGCACTTGCCCACGGCGCTCGCGTGCGCCGCCGAGCGGAAGTCGACCCACTCGTGGACCTTCGGTGTGCGCGGACTGTCCGCGAACTGCGTGATCTTGACCTCGCCGTCGACGTACCGGCTGATGTAGACGGCGGCCCCCACCGAGTCCCGCAGCCGGTCCAGGGTCTCCTGCAGCTTGTTGTGCAGGGCCTGCTGGCGGTCGATGCCCGAGCCGAGCAGGACGAGCGAGTCGCCTATCGTGTACGCGCCGTCCGACACCTGCAGGACGTACCCCTCACGGCGCAGCATGAGGAGCATGGGGGCGAGATGGACGGCGGGCAGGCCGGTCTCGCGGGCGATCTGTACGTCGGTCACGCCGCCCGCGTGCCGTCCGATCGTTTCCAGCACGCGCAGGGCGTACTGCACCGAGTGGAACGGCGCGGTCGGCTCGGGCTTCAGCGCCACGGTTTCCCCCTAGCAGGTTGTTACCGCTTGCCCTACCACGATAGCCATCAAGAGGCCCATGTGGAGCGCCTGTTGATGAGATTGATGGCTCAATCATGCCCCTTCGCCAGTGGCCACTCGCATGGCATATGCCAAGGTCATGAGCAGTCTCCCGGTGTGCCGGGAATGCCTGCCCGCCACAGCCTGTTCGATCCCTTCGTACGGGCGGACTGACCTGAGCGGTATGTGAGGGGAGCGACGATGAGTGACGCCGGGGACGGGGTCGGGGGCCGGGAGGAGCCGGCCGCCGGGGTGCGGGGCGAACGCCAGACCGGGTGGCCCGTCGAACCAAAGACCGAGAGCCCCTCCGAACGCCGGTCCGGGAGTCCCTCCGAACACCGGGCCGAGGATCCCGTCGCACACCGGACCGAGGGTCCTTCCGTACCCCGGACCGAGGGGCCTTCCGAACCCCGGACCGAGGGTTCCGCTACCCCCGCCGACCCGATCCGCGGCACCGCCCGCGGCACCGCGCCGGTGCCGCTGTCCGTACTGGACCTGGTCACCGTCGGCGTCGGCAGCACCGCCCACGCCTCCCTGCGCACCAGCGTGGCCCTCGCGCGGCTGGCGGAGTCCCGTGGCTTCGAGCGCCACTGGGTCGCCGAGCACCACTCCATGCCCGGGGTCGCCAGCTCCTCCCCGGCGGTGATCCTGGCCCACCTCGCCGCGCACACCTCCCGCATCCGGCTCGGCTCGGGCGGGGTGATGCTGCCCAACCACGCGCCGCTCGCCGTCGCCGAGCAGTTCGGCACCCTGGAGGCGCTGGCGCCGGGCCGCGTCGACCTCGGGCTCGGCCGTGCCCCCGGTACCGACGGGCGCACCGCCCTCGCGCTGCGCGGGCCGGGCCGGCTGGACGAGGCGGCCGAGGAGTTCCCGCGCCAGCTCGCGGAGCTGACCCGGTTCCTCGACGACGACTTCCCCGACGGCCACCCCTACGCCCGCGTGCACGCCGTCCCCGGTCCGGTGCAGGGTCCGGCCGCCCGGCCCCCGCTGTGGCTGCTGGGCTCCTCCGGGTTCAGCGCGCGCCTGGCCGGGCAGCTCGGGCTGCCGTTCGCGTACGCCCACCACTTCTCGGCGGCGGGCACCGTGCCGGCGCTGGAGCTCTACCGGGACAGCTTCCGCCCCTCCGCCGTGCTGGACGAGCCGTACGCCGTCATCGGGGTCGCCGCGCTCGCCGCCGAGGACGCGGCCACCGCACGGGCCCAGGTGCTCACGGGCGCGCTGTCGATGCTGCGGCTGCGGTCGGGCCGCCCCGGGCTGGTGCCGACGCCCGAGGAAGCGGCGGCGTACCCGTACACCCCGCTGGAGCGGGAGTTCGTGGACGGCTGGCTCGCCACGATCGTGCACGGCACGCCCGACGAGGTCCGGTCCGGGCTCGACGACCTGGCCAAGCGGACGGGCGCGGACGAGCTGATGCTGACCACCAACGCGCACAGCGGCGCGGCGCGGCTGCGGTCGTACGAGCTCGTCGCAGATGCGTACGGGATGCCGACGGCCGCCCTCTGACCCGGCCGGCCGCGCGTGAACGGGGTTTGGCTGGTTTGTTGCCGAAACCGTGCGCCGGGCCTCCTCAAGGGAGCCTTAACCCGCTCGTCACCAGGGGTGGCGAGCGGTTTCTGATGTGACGTCAGGCCCCTGACTTGGGAAAATACGCCGCGAGTGGTCTAGTCCTTATTTGGCGCAAACCATTGACGCGGTGTTCACGTGATCGCTATCACTGCTTCCACCCGGGCTGTCACATCCTCCCCTCCCACATTCGGAGGCTGTTCATGCACATCCGTAAACCCCTTGTCGCGGCCGCCGCCACGGCCGCGCTCGCCGCCGGAGCGCTGGCCGCGTTCGCGGGTCTCGGCACGGCCGCCGCCGCCGACTCCACCGCGGGTACGACCGCCGCCGCGGGCGGGGTGCGCATCGCGTACTACGACCAGTGGAGCGTGTACGGCAACGCCTTCTATCCCAAGCACCTCGACACCCGGGGCATCGCGGGCAAGCTGGACATCATCAACTACTCGTTCGGCAACATCCACCCCACCGAGCTCACGTGTTTCGAGGCGAACAAGGCCGCCGGCGACGACAACAACCCGAACGCCGGTGACGGCGCGGGTGACTCGTACGCCGATTACCAGAAGTCCTTCAGCGCGGCCGACAGCGTCGACGGCGTCGCCGACAAGTGGGACCAGCCGATCGTGGGCGTCTTCAACCAGTTCAAGGAACTGAAGGCCAAATACCCCCACCTGAAGATCAACATCTCGCTGGGCGGCTGGACGTACTCCAAGTACTTCCACGACGCGGCCAAGACCGACGCCTCCCGCAAGAAGTTCGTCGCCTCCTGCATCAAGCAGTACATCAAGGGCGACCTCCCGGTGGAGGGCGGCTTCGGCGGGCCCGGCACCGCGGCCGGCATCTTCGACGGCATCGACATCGACTGGGAGTACCCGGGCTCCTCCGGCGGCCACCTGGGCAACCACTACGGCCCCGAGGACAAGGCCAACTTCACGCTCCTGCTGGCGGAGTTCCGCAAGCAGCTCGACGCCGAGGGTGCGGCGGGCGGCGGCAAGAAGTACATGCTGACCGCGGCCCTGCCGGCCGGCCAGGACAAGATCAAGTACATCGAGACCGACAAGATCGGCCAGTACTTGGACTACGCCAACATCATGACGTACGACATGCACGGCGCCTGGGACGGCGACGGGCCGACGTACCACCAGTCCCCGCTGTACCCGTCCGCGGCCGACCCGACCGACCCGATCGCGCCGGGCACCGAGAAGTACTCGATCGACAACGCCATCGACTCCTGGATCGACGGCAACCCGGCGTACGGCATCACGGGCGGCTTCCCGGCGAACAAGCTGACGCTGGGCTACGAGTTCTACTACCGCGGCTGGAAGGGCGTGCCCGCCGGCACCACCAACGGTCTCGCGCAGAGCGCCACCGGCGGCTCGGGCGCCCGTCCGCTGAGCCAGCAGGCCGGCATCGCGCACTTCAAGGAGCTCGGCGGCATCGTCGACAACCCGGCGACCACCTTCTGGGACGACCAGTCGAAGTCCTCGTACTTCTACAAGGACGGCGAGTTCTTCACCGGCCTGAACCAGAAGTCGATCCAGGCGCGGGTGGACTACGGCAAGCAGCGCGGCCTGGCCGGCGCGATGATGTACTCCCTGCTCGGCCTGGACAACAACATCACGCTGCTGAACCAGATCAACACCGCGCTGGGCGGCCCCACGGTCCCGCCGACCACGCCTCCCACGACCCCGCCGACCACGCCTCCGACCACCCCGCCGACCACGCCGCCGACGACCCCGCCCACGGGCTGCGGCTCCACCCCGGCGTACGTCGCGGGCACCGTCTACACCGGCGGCAGCGAGGTCGCCCACAACGGCCGCACGTACAAGGCCCAGTGGTGGACGCAGAACGAGACGCCGGGCACCACCGGTGAATGGGGTGTCTGGAAGGACCTCGGCGCCTGCTGATCCCCCCACCCCGCGCCGAGCGACGCCTCCGCCCCGCCCCGGATTCCGGGTGCGGGGTGGCGGTGTGTCAATACCGGCCGGATTCCGCGGACGTGAGCGGGTTCGGATGGACGGGTCGCCGGGGAGCCTCCACGGGCCTCGCGCGCCCGTACCGCCCGTACCGCCCGCCCCCCCGGCTTACCCCGCGGCCGGGGCGACGGCCTCCCGCGTGACGATCATCTCCGCGATCCGTTCCGGCGCCACCGCCCGGGAGTACAGCCAGCCCTGGCCCGTGTCGCAGCCGACGCGCCGCAGCCGGGCCGCCTGCCCCGCCGTCTCCACGCACTCGGCGGTGACCGTCAGCCCCAGCCGGTGGGCGAGCTGGACCATGGCCTCGACGATGGTCTCGTCGGCCGGGTTGGGGTGCGTGCCCTCCTCGTAGCGGAAGCCGCGGACGAAGGACCCGTCCAGCTTGAGCACCGAGACCGGGAGCCGGCTCAGGTACGCCAGGTTCGAGTAGCCGGTGCCGAAGTCGTCGATGGCGATGCGCACGCCCATGTCGCTGAGCGCCTGGAGGGCCTGGAGCGGGCGCCCGGCCGAGCCCATGACCGCCGACTCGGTCAGCTCCAGTTGCAGCAGCTGCGGGGTGAGGCCCGTCTCCGCGAGGATCTCCGCGACATCGCCCACCAGGTCGGAGTCCCACACCTGGCGCACCGCCACGTTGACGGACACGAACACCGGCGAGTCGCTGGGGTGCTCGATCTGCCAGCGCCGGGCCTGCCGGCAGGCCGTACGCAGCACCCACTGCCCCAGCTGGACGATCGACCCGTCCTCTTCCGCAATTCCGATGAACCGATTCGGCGTCAGCGTTCCGAACTGCGGGTGGTTCCAGCGCACCAGGGCCTCCACCCCGCGCACGGCCCCGCTCTCCAGGTCCACCAGCGGCTGGTACTCCAGCTCGAACTCGCCCCGCTCGACCGCCGGCCGGAGGGTGGAGGACAGGGCCTGGCGGGTCATGCGGTGCGCGTTGCGCTCCGGGTCGAAGAGGGTCCAGCGGGCCTTGCCGTCCGCCTTCGCCCAGTACAGCGTCGTGTCCGCGGCCTGCATCAGCCCCGTCGCCGAGGTCCCCTCCGTCGTCCGCTCCACCACCCCGATCGACGCCGACACCGACAGCCGCTGCCCGGCCAGGTCGAACGGCTCCTGGACGGCGGCCAGGACGGACCGGGCCAGGTCGGCCAGCTGCTCGGTGCCCGTGGAGTCCTCCACCAGCAGCGCGAACTCGTCCCCGCCCAGCCGCGCCACCAGGTGGCCGCCCGTGCGCCCGTACCCCGACTGGTCGGCGCACGTCGTCAGGCGCGCCGCCACCGCCGTCAGCAGCCGGTCGCCCACCCGGTGCCCGAGGGTGTCGTTGACGGCCTTGAAACCGTCCAGGTCCAGGTAGCACAGCCCGATCCGGCCGGTGCCACCGTGCTCGTACGAGGAGGACTCCAGGGCGGCCGAGAGCCGTTCGAAGAACAGCGCCCGGTTGGGCAGCCGGGTGACCGGGTCGTGCATCTGGAGGTGCCGCAGCCGGGCCTGGAGGTCGCGCCGGTCGCTGATGTCCGCGACCGACAGCAGCACGTCACGGCTGCCGGGTACGGGCCCCAGCGTGACCTCGGTCCACACCGAGTGCCCGTCGGGGTGCTTGAGCCGGCGGGTGCAGCGCAGCCGCGCCTGCCGGCCGCGCAGCACCTCCCGGTACGCCTGCCAGGTCCGGGCCTCGGCGGCCAGGTCCACGAGCTCGGCAGCCCGCTGCTCGACGAGCGCGTGCGGCTCGGTGCCCAGCAGCGTGGCCAGCGCGTCGTTGGCCGCGACGACGAATCCGTCCCGGTCGACGACGGCCATCGGGAGGTGGGCGGCGTTGAACGCGGCCCGGTAGTCGCGCATTTCGAAGCCGCTCCGGGACGGCCCTGCCGCCATCGGAGAGTAACGCTCCGTAGTGGCCGGACGGATGCTGTCGGCCGCCGAACCGGTTCCCTCTGAGGTTCCGCTCACCGCTCGCTCCCGCAGTTCTCGTGATGGCCGCGCAGGAAAGTGTGCCGATCATAGAGCCACCCGCACGGGCCTATCCAGCGGCGTCGCCGTCCGTGGGGCAGCACTTCGTCAGCGTGACGGTACGGGCGGGGGGTACCGCCTGATCGTTTCTGCACGGCTCTGAGCAGGCAAACTCCGCAGCTGATCTCAGGTGATCGGTCGTGACGTTCTGTAGGCGAGACGTGAAGGCCGGGGGTCATCGGCGCGCCCGTCCGCTCACTCGCGTGGGGCAGCGGAACAGGACATATGACAGTAAGTCGCCGCAAGGTGGAGGAGTTATGGCAAAAACCACCACCGGAGGTCGATGTGCCGCGACAGCAGACACCCGGGGGAGTGGAGCGTGACCGCGACCGGGACCGCGACCGGGACCACGGTCCCGACCGCGACCGCGACCGCGCCCGCGACCGCGACCGCGCCCGCAGCGCCGCGGCCGCCCTCACCTCCCTGACGGCACTCGCCGCCATGTCTCTCGTCGCGGGGCCCGCGGTCGCCGACTCGGGGGCCGGGCCCTGCGCCCTCACCCGTACGGCGGCACACCACTCCCTGGGTCTGGACACCTGGAACCGCGCCTACCCCAGGCCCGTGCGCACCCTGAACGCGGTCATGGTGTTCCTCTCCTTCCCCGACGCCGGGCCGCGGGTCACGCCGAAGGAGCTGACGGGCGACTACTTCCCGGCGACCAGCGAGTTCTTCGAACGCGCCTCGTACGGGAAGTTCACGCTGGTGCCGCACCCGCAGCCGGAGTGGGTCCAGATGCCCAAGGCGTCCACCGCGTACGGGATACAGCGCGACTGGGCCCCGGAGGACCGGGCGGCCTACCTGCGCGACGCGGTCGCCACCGCGGACGAGAAGGTCGACTTCTCGGCGTACGACGTCGTCTACTTCGTGGCCGACCCGGACGCGCCCGGGGTGGACTCCGACGCCACCAAGGTCGTCAACTTCGACCGTCCGATCCGGGCGGACGGCACGGACCTGCGGCGCATCGTGACCGTCTTCGAGCAGCACCCGCCAGACCGCAACGTCCTGGCCCACGAGACGGGCCACGTCTTCGACCTGCCCGACCTCTACCACCGGCCGACGGACGGCAAGGGGGACTGGGACACGTACGTCGGGGACTGGGACGTCATGGGCAGCCAGTTCGGCATGGCCCCGGACCTGTTCGGCTGGCACAAGTGGAAGCTGGGCTGGCTGGGCGCGGCGCAGGTGGACTGCGTGCAGAACGGCTCCTCGCTGCACACCCTGGTCCCGCTCGGCGAGGCCCCGCCGCGGGGCGGCAGCGGGGGGACCCGGCTGGCGGTGGTCCGTACCGGCCCGGGCAGCGCGATCGCCGTCGAGGCGCGGGGCTCCGCCGGCAACGACGGGGAGACGTGCACGGAGGGCGTGCTGGTCTACCGGGTGCGCAACGAGGCGGCGTCGGGCGGCGGCCCGATCGAGGTCCTCGACGCGCACCCGGAGTCGGAGGCCTGCTGGGACCGATCGGTGTACCCGCCGCTGGCGGACGCGCCGCTGGAGGTGGGGGAGTCCTACGCGGTGCCGGGGGAGCGGATCCGGATCGAGGTCGCGGACCGGACGCGGTCGGGCGCGTACACGGTGAAGATCACCACGTAGCCGGTGGACAGACGAGCAAGGCCCCCTTCTCGCGAAGGGGGCCTTGCTCTTGTCGTGCGCCGCCAGGGACTCGAACCCCGGACCCGCTGATTAAGAGTCAGCTGCTCTAACCAACTGAGCTAGCGGCGCCTGCTGACGTCGTAGACATTAGCACCCGGACCGGCGGAACGAAAAATCGATATCCGCAGGTCCGCGGTGGCGGCCGCTCCGATCGGCCGCACCGGCCTCACCGGCCCGACGGGCCTGACCTGCTCGTCCGGCTCGTCCTGCCCGTCCGGCTCGTTCTGCCCGTCCGGCCCGGACGCAGGCCCACAGCAGGGCCTCGGGGCCGGGCAGCCAGGGGTCGCGACTGTCGGGGGCCACCAGCCAGCGGGAGGGGCCGGGCGTGGCGGCGAGCGCCGGGACGGTCACGGCGTCCCCGCGGCCGTGGCACAGCGGGCTCGGGACGTCGTCCTCCCACTCCTCCCAGCGCAGCAGCGAGGGCAGCCGGTCGGCGGTGCCGGGCTCGGCGAGGAGCAGCATGCGCCCCCGGTGCACGGCCACCGGCCCGGACCCGGGCCCCTCGTTCCACAGCAGGTCCAGCATCCGCCGCCCGAAGACGACGGGCACGTTGACGACGTCGAACACGGTCCCGCACGGCAGCACGGCGGGCGCGCCGGGCCGCGCCTGCCAGAGGGCGAGGGTGCTGCGGGGGTACGGCGCGGCCGAGGCGAGCCAGGCGGCGCCGTGCGGGGTGACGTGGGGGCGCGTGTCCGCGGTCAGCATCGTCGTCATGCGGACCAGATGTACCGGGCGTGCCCGGTCGCTTGCGCAGAGTTGCGCAAACGGAGGACGCCGCCCACCGGAGTGCGCTATGGCCCCGCCGGGGCGGGGCCGGACCTCCCCCGGAGGGAATCCGGGGGAGGCCAGGGGGAATCCGGGGGAGGCCAGGGGGCGGGGTCCGCGTTATTCGGGGTCCGGCGCCCCGCGGAGAAGGGCCTCGCCGAACTCGATCATCTTCAGCGCGTAGTCCTCGGTCCACTCCGCCCGCTCGGCGATCGCGGCCGCCGGCACCCGGTCGAAGCGGCGCGGATCCGCCAGCTGCGCGGCGGCGATCGCCTGGAACTCCACCGCCCGGTCCTGCGCCGCCCGGAACGCCAGCGTCAGCTCGGTCGCACGTGCCAGCAGCTCGCCCGGGTCCTCGATCGACTCGAGGTCGAAGAAGTGCTCGGGGTCCGCGGCGGCCTCCGCGGGCTCGAAGAGCAGCGGCGCGGGCCGCAGCCTCCGCTCGGGCTCTGCCATCCCTGTCCTCCTACGTCGGTGCCGGCTTTCCGGGCCATCCACCATTGTCCAACCCCGCGCAAGACCACCCCGTGGGGCCCAGGCCCCTACGCCTCCGCAGCCAGCTTCGCCAGCTCGTCGAGCAGCTCGGTGACCTGGCCGCCGAGGCCCTCCGGGGCCTGGAAGGCGCCGTCGGCGACCAGGGTGTGGATGCCCGCCACGGCCGGGGCCTGCGCGGCCGTACGCGTGCCGATGCGGTCCAGCACGGTGCGGATCATCTCGGCGGCCGGCGCGCCCCCGGACGGCCCCGCGCTGTAGCTGACGAGACCGACGGCCTTGCCCTTCCACTCCTGGTAGAGGTAGTCGACGGCGTTCTTCAGCGCGGCGTTGAAGCTGCCGTTGTACATCGGCATGACGAACAGCACGGCGTCCGCCGACTGTACGAGCGCGCTCCAGTCCTTGGTGTGCTGGTGCGTGTAGACGCCGGTGGCCGGCTGCTCCGGCTCGCCCAGGAGCGGCAGGGCGATCTCGCCGAGGTCGGCGGGGGTCACGGCGAAGCCGTCGTGCGCACGCGCGGTCTCGGTGACCCAGGCGGCGAGGGGGCGGCCGAGGGAGGTCGGGCGGGTGCTGGTGGACAGGACGAGCAGACGCGGCATCGCGCGGCCTCCGACAGGGAGTAGTAGTTGACGTGTCACTGATCAAAGCGGGCGCTGTGTGATGTGTCAACCAGGTAGATGACGTGTCACCCAACAGCTACAGTCTCCGCATGACGGAACCCGCGCCGACCGCCGAGCCCGCCTGGCTCACGGAGTCCGAGCAGCGCGCCTGGCGCGCCTGGCGCCGGATGTTCCCCCTGGTCAACGCCCGGATCGCCCGCGACCTCGGCCAGGACAGCGCCCTCTCCGAAGCCGACTACGACGTACTGTCCGTGCTCAGCGAGAGCCCCGGTCACCGCCGCCGCGTCAGCGACCTCGCCGAACGCATGCTCTGGTCGCGCAGCCGGCTCTCCCACCAGATCACCCGGATGGAGCTGCGCGGCCTCGTCCGCCGCGAGGAGGTCGCCTGCGACGGCCGCGGCGCCGAGGTGAGGCTCACGGAGACCGGGCTGGAGACGATCACCGAGGCCGCCCCGCCCCACGTGGCCTCCGTACGCCGGCACCTGATCGACCTGCTCACCCCCGCCCAGATGGAGGCCCTGACCCAGCTCGGTGACGCCATCACCGAGCGGCTGGCGGAGGAAGGGCCCTGACGGGCCTCACGGCCGCCACGTCACCCGGTGCTCCGCCAGGTGCGCCAGCACCACGTGGTTGGCCTCCCAGCCGTCCGGGAACTTCACCGTCACGCCCAGCTGCACCGGTTCCGTCGACGGGTGGTCGTCCAGCAGGTCCGCGATGCCCGCCCGGGCCACGACCACGCACGCGTGCCGGTGCCGGGACGCCAGCACGCACAGCCGGCCCGTCTCCAGGTGGAAGGCGGTCGCGTCCGGGCGGCCGGACAGCGGGTGCAGCACCACCGTCAGGTCGTACTCGCGGCCCTGCAGCCGGTTCGCGGTGTCCACCGTGACGCCCGTGACCCCGAGCTCGGCCAGCGCCGCGCGGACCGCCGAGGCCTGGTCGCGGTGGGCCGTGCCGACCGCGATCCGGTCCGCCGACAGCGGCCGCGGGTCCGGGGACTGCTCGTCCGCCGTCACCGCGCCGCGGTCCAGCGCGCGCCGTACGACCAGGGCGACCGCCCGTACCGCCTCCGGATCCGTGCGCGGGGTGTGCCGCGCGGGCAGCTCCAGCAGGCCCCAGCCCGCCTCCGCCGCCTCGTCCAGGACCCGGTCCGGGCCCGAGCCGTCCGAGGCCACGCCGTACGACAGCCGCCGGTCGCCGTGGCCCGTACCGCTGCGGAACGGGGTGTACGGGTAGAACGCGCCGGACACCAGGGGCGCCGCCGACGCCGGCAGCCGCCAGGACACCGGCAGCCGGTGCTGCGGCAGATGCGGATTGTGCGCCAGGAGCGTGGAGACCGCGCTCGCCGACGGGTCGTACGACAGACCCGCCCACTGCTCGGCGCCCACCACGCTGAACGGGTCCAGCTGCCCCGGGTCGCCCACGAACAGCGCCCGCTCGAACAGCCCGGCCACGGCCAGCAGCGCGTCCGAACGCATCTGGTACGCCTCGTCGACGATCGCGTGCTCCCAGGGCTCCACACCCTGCGTGTGCGCCCACTTGGCGGCCGTGGAGATCACGATCGGCAGCTCGGCCAGATCGCCCGCCTTGGCCGAGAGGGTGACCGAGGGCAGCTCGCGCAGCGCCGGGTCGTACGCGTCGCCGTCGCTGCTGTGCAGCCGGCCCACCTTCAGCTCCGGGTCCTTCTGCGCCAGCCGCAGCACCAGATCGTCGACCTGCGCGTTGGTCTGCGCGACCACCATCAGCCGGCGGCCGGCCCCGGCCAGTTCGCGGGCGGCCCGGACCACGAGCGTGGACTTGCCGGCGCCGGGCGGGGAGTCGACGACCACTCCCCGCTCGGTGCCGTGGAGCGTGTCATCGAGGATCGCCTCGGTGGCCCGAGCGGCGGCGGTGCCCGGGTCGAACGCGGTCGCGGTCACAGGACGTCCTCGTCGGTCACGGCGTCAACGGGGTGGGGGAAGAGCGCGGCGGCGGGCGATCCGGGCGGGCCGCCGTGGGTCCACGGGGTGTTCTCCGGGTCCGGCAGCTTCGGGCCGCCCCGGGCGTCGTGCTCGAACAGCGTCCAGCACAGCCGGTCGCCCTTCTCCGGCACCGAGCCCGGCTCCGGCTCCCGGCCGCGGCCCATCCGGTCCAGCAGCCGCAGCACCAGCTGCCCGTCCTCCTCGAAGCGGACGAACTCGGCGGTCTGCGTCCGGCCGTCGAGCACCCGGTACACCTTGCCGCCGCCGGCCTCCGCCAGCTGCGGGGTGTCCTCCGTGGCGACCGTCACCAGCGGGCGGGGACTGGGCCGCTTCGACTCCGTCCACGCCATCACCACCTCGGTGACCTCGCCCGCGAACGCCTCGCCCGCCAGCCGCCGGCCCGCCATCACCAGCGGATCGTCCAGCGCCTCCTGGGCGTCCAGGCGGACCTGCTCGGTCTCGCGCGTGGCCAGCTTCTGCGCCGCCGTCACCGCGTCGTCGCGGCGCGGCTGCGGGGGCTCGCCCGCCCGCACCCGGTCCCGGTGACCGGTGTAGGACCAGCGGTCGCGCGTCCAGCGCTCCTCGGCCCGCTCGCCCGGCCGCAGCGTGCGCATCAGGTCGACGGCCTCCCACACCGACCACCAGGTGTTCGCCATCTGCGCCACGACCAGGCGCCGGATCGCCCGCTCGGCCAGCCGCACCGGGTCCGCGTCGCGCGGCAGCCCGCCGGCCCGGGCCGCGTCGAACTTCGCCATCGCCGGGGCCAGCAGCTTGTTGTCGAAGGCCGGGTCGGTGGCCGGACCGGCCGGCGGCACCAGCAGCTGGCCGTCGGCGTCCCGGCCGTGCTCGGCGCGCAGCGCGGCCTCCGCCCCGGAAGCGCCCTCGGGGGGATCGATCCAGGCCAGCAGCGAGCCCAGGTGCTGGTCCTCCAGGTTGCTCTGCCCGGTCGCCCAGTGCCGCGCCAGCAGATCGGTCGCCGACAGCAGCATCGAGGAGCCCGGCACCCGTGCGCGCTCGCCCAGGTGCGTGAACCAGCGGCCCAGCAGCGGCACCTGGGTGGGCGCCGGGTAGGGGTTGTCCGGGTCCTCCTCCGCCGTCCGCCGGAACCGCATCGACCGGCCCAGCAGCCGGACGTACTCGATGCCCGCCCGGCTCGGCACGATCAGCTGCGGCGCGTCCACGCACAGCTCGGTCTCCACCTTGACCCGCTTGCCCGTCTCCGGGTCGGTCTCGGTGCGCTCGGCCGGCTCCACCACGTCCGCGTACCCGTCGAGGTACGGCATGACCCGCGCCGCGAGGTCCGCCAGGAACTCCCAGCGCAGGTCCCGGTCGCGCGGCTGCGGTACGACGAGGATCCGCGGGTCGTGCCGGTCGGTGCCGACCATCGCGCCCAGCGGCGCACCGGCCTCACCGGCCGTGGTCAGCGGCACGAACACCAGCGGTTCCGCGCCGATGTGCCGGTGCCGGACGGTCGCCAGCGGCTGGGCCCGGCCCGCGCGCACGGCCTCCAGCCGGGCCAGCGTGTTCAGCAGGGGCATTCGACGGCCTCCGGCACCTCGTACGGATCGGCGGCCGCGATCTCCAGGGCCTCCGCGCGCAGCCGGGCCGCCCGGTACAGCGCGGCGGCGGTCGGGTCGTCCCCGGCGCCCTCCCCGCGGGCGGCCGCGAGGGCCTCGCCGACGGTGGTCAGCGCCCCCAGCTCGCCCCGGACCGAGCGGCCCAGCGCCGTGACGGTGTCGGCGGCGCGCGCCGCGGAACGGCAGTGGAAGGCCAGCTCGCACGAGGCCAGGCACTCCGGCGCGTACACCGCGTCGACCGCGGCCACCGCCTCCGTCAGCTCCTCGGCGGGCCGGGCCACGTCGAAGCTCAGGCCCGCGGGCAGTGCGGCGGCCAGCTCCTCGACGCGGGTGAGCCGCTCCAGCTGGCGCCGGGTGACGGAGCGCTGCTTGCGGACGTCCAGGGCGGCCGCGGTGGGCAGGTTCGAGAAGTCCCTGGGGCAGACCAGCAGCGCCGTGTGCCCCACCCGCGCCTGCGGCAGCAGGTCGGCGGTCTTCTCCAGCGCCAGTACGTAGACGGCGGCCTGGCGGGCGGCGGCGCCGACCTTCGCCGCGTCCGCCGCCCCGTCGATCATCGGGAAGGACTTGATCTCGACGACCGTCCAGCGGCCGTCGGGGTGCACCACCACGGCGTCCGGCTCCAGATAGGCGGGGGTGCCCGCCACCTCCAGCGCCAGCATCGGGTGGTCCAGCAGGGTCCACGCGCCCTCGTCGCGGCCGGCCGCGGTGGCCTCGCGCAGCGCCAGCGCCGTACGGGCCGCACGGCCCTCGGGGCCGGCGGCGGTCAGGTCGGGGACGCGGGCGCCCCGGCCGGGCGGCTCGGCCCCGGCGCCGAGGTGCTCGTGGACCAGGCGCAGCAGCTCCGCCCCGCCGTCGCCCTTCACCTTGGCCTCGAAGGAATTGCCGCGGATCATGGCGAACTGCGACTGGCCGAAGGCCGCGGGCGAGCCCAGCGCCGAGGCCAGCGCGGTCTTGTCGACCCCGGCCCCGTCCAGCAGGGCGCGTCTGCCGCAGCCGGGGTTGGCGGCGAGCGCCGCCAGCGCCCGGGCGTCGAGCGGGCGGGGCGGCACGGCGGGGCCGCGCAGGTCAGCGAGCCGCTGCCGGAGAGTCGTCTGCGGAGGGCCGCTGGGCGGGTAGGAGCTCACCCGCGGAAGTGTCCCATCCGCCACTGACAATCGTGGGGCCGCGGCGGAAAACGATTCGCCGGGCCAGCAGACAACCGGCTCCCATGACCGCCGCGCCCGCGACCGCGTCGAAGAAGTAGTGGTTGGCCGTCCCCATCACGACCAGGGTCGTGACCAGCGGATACGCCACGCCGAACGCCCGTACCAGGGGCCGGCGGCCGTACATCCACAGCAGGACGCCGCACCACAGGGCCCAGCCGACGTGCAGGCTCGGCATGGCGGCGTACTGGTTGGTGAACGAGCCCATCCCGCGCGGCGCGCTGGCCTCCGCGCCCCACCAGCCGTACCCGCTGTACTGCGCCATCGTGTCGCTGAACCCGTGCGCCGCGTCCAGCAGCCGTGGCGGGCAGGTCGGCATCAGCGTGAAGCCGATCAGCCCGAGCAGCGTGGACGCCACCAGCCAGGTGCGCGCGAGGCGGTAGTGGGCGGGCCGGCGGCGGTAGAGCCAGACCAGCACGGCCGGGGTCACCAGGTAGTGCAGCGAGGCGTAGACGAAGTCGGCGGGCACGCCCAGCCAGGCCTGGTCGGTGAACAGCCGGTTGAGGGGCCGTTCGAAGTCCATCCCGAGGGCGCCCTCGAAGCGCAGGATCGCGAGCCCGTGGTCGACGGCGAGCTGCACGTCGCCGCGGGCGAGGAGTCTGCCGCCCGAGTACGCGGCGTAGACGAGCCCCAGGAGCAGCAGTTCGGCCCACCAACGGGTGGGCCGGGGCCTGTGAGTCATACGGTGTAAGACGCACGTATGTACGGACGGGTTGCCTGGTGTTCCTGTGATGGATGATGGTCGGACGATACAACCGGCGATAACCGGCCATGACCGGCACGAACCTGGGAGAAACGCACATGGCCCCCCGCATCCTGCTGGCCCGCCACGGGCAGACCGCGTGGTCGCTGTCCGGCAAGCACACGGGCCGCACGGACGTCCCCCTGCTCGAGGAGGGCCGGCGCGGCGCGAAGCTCCTCGGCGAGCGGCTCGCCAAGGACCCGTGGGCGGGGCTGCCGGGCGTCGAGGTGCGCACCAGCCCGCTGCTGCGGGCGAGCGAGAGCTGCGACCTCGCCGGTTTCGGCGCCCGTGCCGATCCCTGGGACACGCTGATGGAGTGGGACTACGGCGACTACGAGGGCATGACCCCGGCCGAGATCCAGGCCGTCCGCCCCGGCTGGCTGATCTGGCGCGACGGCGTCCCCGGCGGCGAGTCGGTCGCCGACGTCGCCGCCCGCGCCGACGAGGTCGTGCGCTGGGCCCGCGCGGCCGAGCATGACGTCCTGGTCTTCGCGCACGGTCACATCCTGCGCACCCTGGCGGCCCGCTGGCTCGGCCTGGACGCCTCCTTCGGCGCGCGCATCCGGCTGGACCCGACCTCCCTGTCCGTCCTGGGCTGGGCGTACGGGGAGCCGGCCCTGGAGCGCTGGAACGACACGGGGCACCTGGACGCGTAACCGCGGCCGCCCCCTCCCGCCCCCTCCCGCCTTCCGTGCCCTTGCGAGAGCGGGGCGGGGCTCAGACCGGGGCGTGCCGGGCCAGGAAGTCGCCGACGCGCGGCGAGCGCTGGTGCGGGACCAGGGTCCGCGCGGTGCCCGCCAGCAGCGACCGCACCCGGGTGGACTGCACCTCGGTGAGCAGGTCCAGCACCCGGCCGCCGGCCCAGGCGGCCTCGTCGGGGGCGCCCGCGCGGGCCAGGTCGTCGGCGAGCTCGGCGGTGTACAGCGCGACATTGCGCGCGAAGTGCGGGTCCTGGAGGTCGGCCGCCCGCCGGGCGTGCCGGGCGGCCCGGCCGTACTCGCCCAGCTCCGCCCAGCACTTGGCCTCCAGCGACTCCAGCTCCGCCTCGCCGAAGAAGGACATCCACTCCGGATCGGCCTCCACCGCGCCCCGCGAGAAGTGCGTGTGCGCCCGGCTCAGCGCGTCCTCGCAGGACGAACGGTCCGCCAGCCCCGCCCAGCCGCCCGCCTCCCGCAGCGAGAGCAGCGACAGCAGCCGCGCCGAACCCAGCCCCCGGGCCGCGCGCTGCCCGGCCTGGGCGGCCCGGACCGCCTCGCGCGGCCGCCCGCAGTCCCGGGCCAGGAAAGCCGTGTTGCAGAAGGCATGCGCCTCCAGGCCCGCGTCCCCGGCGACCCGGGCCGTGGCCAGCGCCTCGGCGTAGTGGGAGCGGGCGTCCTCGAAACGGTTCGAGTCGTGCGCCAGCCAGCCCACCGAGAGGGCGAGTTCGCCGGCGCCCGCGTGCAGCCGGTCCTCCGTCGACTGCCGGGCGGCCCCGGCGTCCAGCAGCGCGTACGCGGCGCGCAGCGGCTCGGCGGCCCTGCGGTAGAGGGCGTCGGCGCCGTGCCGGTCGTCCAGCAGCCGGATCTGGCGGACGGCGTCCTCCACCGCGGCCACCTCCGCCTCCCCGGCCCGCGCGGGAGGGGGGCGGTGGTCACCGAGCAGGCTGAAGGTGAGCGTCGCGGCGGCCACGGTCGCCGAGCCGCCCGCCATGAACGCGCGACGCAGCACGTCGCTCTCCTTGGAGGGGTGGGGGGTGGGGGACGGGGCGGCCGGGACGCGGGCCGAGCGGCCGCGCACCACCTCGCGCGGGGCGAAACCGAGGTCGGTCAGCGTGCGGCCGGGGAACAGGTGCAGGAACACCCGCTCGTAGGCGTAGTTGGGGCAGCGGATCTCGCCGGACTCGACCCGGCCGATGTAGCGGGCGTCGCAGGAAACCGTTTCTCCGATTTCCTTCGCCGCCCTGCGCACCAGGGCGGCGAACTCGGCGGGCGAACGCTGCCCGCGCAGCCGGCGGAACGTGGCGTTCGGTGCGTGGGGGGACGCCGCCATGGACCTGGCCTCTCTGGCGAGGAAGAGTGCCGGTGACGGGTGGGGTCCGGCGCGCATGAACGTACCGCCGACACCGGTGGCGCCACACGGTGTTTGGCTACAAAAGGGATATCTCACCCGCGATCCGCCATGAAGTGCCATCCTTTGCGGCGTTCTCGCGCCGCCACCGTTGACGTTCCGGTGCGTTGAACCATGCGGACTCGAGCATCGAGGAGGGGTTCCCTTGTTGGAGGGTGGCATGGAGAGCAGTGGAACGAGCACCGCGCCCGAGCCTGGCGCGACCCCGGCCCCGGATCTGGTGACCGTGCCCACCCGGCAGGGACTGGAGGCGGTGGACATCATCCTGCGCGCCTCACCGACCCCGGCCGCCGGCGTCGGTCCGGTGCTCCACGACGGATCCGGCGACACCCTCGGCTTCCTGGTCCCGCCCGGCACCGCCGACGCCTGGGACATGCCGGGCAGCGCGTGTACGCAGACCAACGGGCGCGGGATGCGCTTCGGCGACGCGCCCGCCGCGGGCCCCACCGCCTGGCTGCTGCCGCCGGAGGTCACCGGCGGTCTGACCGACCCCGAGGTGCTGCGCGCGGCCCTCGGCGAGGCGGCCCGCCTGATCGAGGCGGCGGACGGCTGCCACTGAGACCTCGCACCGGCGCCGGGCGTCCCGGTCCCCGCCGCTGGCCGGCCGCTGGCTCGCCGCCGCGAGGGCCCGGCTCTGACCAGCGATAATGGGGGCGTGGCAAAGGGCAGGAGAAGTGGACGGACGGCGGCCGCCGAGACGGTCGTGGGACAGGTCGACGGCGGTACGGCCGAGCTGGCCCCCGACCGGGAGCGCCCCCGGGCGTTCACCCTGCTGATCGACGGCGCCCCGCAGTCCCACGTGGACCTCGACGATCCGGCGCACCTGGACTTCGCCTACCAGCGCCGGATCGGGCACCTCGTCGACCTCGCCGCCCCGGCCCGGCAGCCGCTGAACGTGGTGCACCTGGGCGGCGGTGCCTTCACCCTGGCCCGCTACACCGCGGCCACCCGGCCCCGGTCCGCCCAGCAGGTCGTGGAGATCGACGCGGGCCTGGTGGCCTTCGTACGGGAGCACCTCCCGCTGGATCCGCAGGCACGGGTACGGGTCCGCGCCGTCGACGCCCGGGCCGGACTCGCCAAGGTGCCGGACGGCTGGGCGGACCTGGTGATCGCGGACGTGTTCAGCGGGGCGCGCACCCCGGCGCACCTGACCAGCACCGAGTTCCTGGACGACGTACGGCGGGCGATGGCGCCCACCGGGTGGTACGTCGCGAACCTCGCCGACGGCCCGCCGCTGGCCCATCTGCGCGGGCAGATCGCGACGGCGGCGGTCCGCTTCGAGCGGCTGGCGCTGGCGGCGGACCCGGTGGTCCTCAGGGGGAAACGTTTCGGTAATGCCGTGCTGGTGGCGTCCGACCGTGAGCTCCCGGTGGCCGAGTTCACCCGCCGGGTGGCCGGCGACCCGCACCCCGGCCGGGTGCTGCACGGCCGCGACCTGGCGGACTTCACGGGCGGCGCGGCCCCGGTGGCCGACGCCTCGGCGGTGGCCTCGCCGGCGCCGCCGCCGTCGGTGTTCCGGTAGTCCAGGTCCTGACCGGTGCGCTCTGTCCTTCAGCCCTTCAGCGCTCGTCGAACTCCACCAGCGGCGGGTGGTCGTGCCAGGTGCAGAAGACGGAGGACTCGCGGCCGTCACGGGTGAAGGTGACCCGGATCATGAACGGCTGCTTCCACACCTGCATCCGCCATCCGGCCGCGGGCGTCGCCGAGACCAGCTCCGCCGAGGTGGCGCCGAGGTCGAAGACCACCCGGCCGCCGGGGACCGTGTAACCCTTCACATCGCCCGTGCCCTCCTTCGCCGGCCCGCCGCCGTACGGCTGCCGGCTCGGCGCGGGCTTCGCGGCGGCCGGCGGCCGGGACGCGGCGGACGCGGACGCGGACGGCGGGGCGGAGGGGGCCGGCGCCGAGGGCGCGGCGGTGCCGGGCGAGGCGGACGGAGCCGGGGGCCGCGTGCCCTGGGTGGCCGAGGACAGGGCCTGCGTGGTGAGCGGAACGGCGAGCGGCCGGTCGTACGCCGTACCGGACATGACCGTGTGCACGCCCCACCACGACAGCGTCACCGCCGCCCCGGTGGCCAGTGTCCAGGCGAAAGCGTGTACCAGTCCTCGTCGCATCAGGGCACATACTGCACCACGCGTCGCAGAGGTGGACCGCCACCCCGCGCGGTCCCCCGAATGGCGTACGGTGCCGCCCATGGCAAGTGTGCTCGTGGTCGAGGACGACCAGTTCGTGCGTTCCGCCCTCATCCGGCACCTCACCGATGCCTCCCACACCGTGCGGAGCGTCGGTACGGCCCTGGAGGCCCTGCGCGAAGTCGCCCACCACCGCTTCGACGTGGTCATCCTGGACCTCGGGCTGCCCGACCTGGACGGGTCGGAGGCGCTGAAGATGCTGCGCGGCATCACCGACGTCCCGGTGATCATCGCGACCGCGCGGGACGACGAGACGGAGATCGTCCGGCTGCTCAACGCCGGCGCCGACGACTACCTGACCAAGCCCTTCTCCGTGGAACACCTCTCCGCCCGGATGGCCGCCGTGCTGCGCCGCGCCCGGGCCGCCGCCGGGGCGGAACCGCCCTCGCGCGTGCTGCGGGTCGGCGGGCTGGCCATCGACCCGCTGCGCCGTCTCGCGGAGCTGGACGGGGCCGTACTGGACCTGACCCGGCGCGAGTTCGACCTGCTGGCCTTCCTGGCCGGCCGGCCCGGGGTGGTCGTGGCACGGCGCGAGCTGCTGGCGGAGGTCTGGCAGCAGTCGTACGGGGACGACCAGACCATCGACGTCCATCTGTCGTGGCTGCGGCGCAAATTGGGCGAGACGGCTGCGAACCCCCGCTATCTGCACACCCTGCGGGGTGTCGGGGTCAAGCTGGAGCCACCCGCGTGAGCGGGGCGGGTGCGGCGGGCGTCATGGAGAGGGCCCGTGCGGCGGGCGGGGGGCGCGCGCGATGAGATGGGCCCTGGTCAAGGTGTGCCTCGCGGTCACCGCCATGGTGGTCGTCGCGTTCGCCGTACCGCTGGGGATGGTCGTCCAGGAGATGGCCAGCGACCGGGCGTTCTCCAACGCCGAGCGGCAGGCCGCCACCATCGGGCCCACCCTGTCGATCACCACCGACCCGCAGCAGCTGCGCAAGGCCGTGGAGTCCACCCAGATGGGCGCTGCCGAGCGGATGGCCGTGCACGTGCCGGGGGTCGGCGGGGCGGCCGAGGTGACCATCGGCAGGGCCCGGGCGGCCGCCGGTGACGTGGCCCGCACCCGCGAGTACGGGCGGGCCACCACCGCCTCGGTGCCGGGCGGCGGCTCGGCGCTCCTCCAGCCCACCGCCATCGGCACCGGCGACATCGCGGTCGTGGAGATCTTCGTACCGGAGAGCGAGGTCAGCAACGGGGTCACCACCGCCTGGCTGGTCCTCGCGGGCGTCGGGCTCGCCCTGATCGTGGGTTCGGTGGCGGTCGCCGACCGGCTCGGCGCCCGTCTGGTGCGGCCCGCCGAGCGGCTCGCGGACGCCGCGCACCAGCTGGGCGAGGGCAGGCTCGGCGCGCGCGTGCCCGAGGCCGGGCCCAAGGAACTGCGGTCGGCCGCCGTGGCGTTCAACTCGATGGCGGACCAGGTCGTCGAACTCCTCGCCAACGAGCGGGAGCTGGCCGCCGACCTCTCGCACCGGCTGCGGACGCCGCTGACGGTGCTGCGGCTCAACGCGGCCTCCCTCGGGGACGGACCGGCCGCCGACCAGACCCGGGCCGCCGTCGAGCAGCTGGAGCGCGAGGTCGACACGATCATCCGGACCGCGCGCGAGCAGCGGCCGGCGACGCAGGGGGCCGGCGCGGGCTGCGACGCCTCCGAGGTGATCCGCGACCGGATGGACTTCTGGTCCGCGCTCGCCGAGGACGAGGGCCGCGAGGTGCGCCTCGCGGGCGTCGACCGGACGGTACGGATCCCGGTGGCCCGCCCGGAGCTCGCGGCCGCCCTGGACGCCATGCTCGGCAACGTCTTCCGGCACACCCCCGAGGGCACCCCGTTCGCGGTGGACGTGCACGACGCCGGGGACGCGGTCATCGTGCTGGTCTCCGACGCCGGCCCCGGGATCGCCGACCCGGACGCCGCGCTGCGGCGCGGCAACGACGGGGGCCGGGACGGTTCCACCGGGCTGGGGCTGGACATCGTCCGCCGGGTGGCGGAGTCGACGGGCGGCGACGTACGGATCGGGCGTTCGGTGCTCGGCGGCACCGAGGTGCGGGTGTGGATCGCGCTGGACGGGCGCAGCCGGGGCGGTGCGGGCGGGCCGCAGGCGCGGCGGGGGCGGCGCAAGCGACGGGGGTGAGGGGGCGGGTCCCCGGTACGGCGCGGTACCCGTTTCCACTCCGGCGTGGGCATCCTGGACTCGTCCGTCCCGCTCCAGAAGGAGTCCGCCATGCGTTACGCCGTCCTCGGCACCGGAATCGTCGGCCGGACCGTTGCCGCCAAGCTCGTCTCGCTCGGCCACGAGGTGGTCATCGGCACCCGTGACCCGGCCGCCACCCTCGCGCGTACGGAGCCCGGCGAGACGGGCGTGGGCCCGTACGCCGTCTGGCAGGCCTCCCATCCCGACGTGGCGCTGGCGCCCTTCGCCGGGGCCGCGGCGGCCGCGGAGGTGCTGGTGAACGCCACGGGCGGCCGGGTCAGCCTGGACGCGCTGGCCGCCGCCGACGCCGCCCACCTGGAGGGCAAGGTGCTGCTGGACATCGCCAACCCGCTGGATTTCAGCCACGGGTTTCCGCCCTCGCTGGACCCGGTGAACACCGACAGCCTCGGGGAGCGGATCCAGCGGACCTTCCCGGGCCTGCGGGTGGTGAAGTCCCTGAACACCATGAACTGCGCCGTCATGGTCGACCCGAGCCGGGTCGCGGGCGAGCACCACGTCTTCGTCTCCGGCGAGGACGCGGAGGCCAAGAAGACGGTGCGGGAGCTGCTGTACTCCTTCGGCTGGCCGGAATCGAGCGTGCTGGACCTCGGTGGCATCGAGTCCGCGCGCGGCACGGAGATGCTGCTGCCGGTCTGGCTGCGCCTGATGGGCACCCTCGGGCACACCGACTTCAACTTCCACATCCAGGGCGCGGGCGGCGGCGGGGCCTGGGGCGGCCACTGACGGGTGCGCAACAGTTGCCGCCCCCGGTGGGGCCGCCGAGGGTGGGCGTGACGGAAGGGAGCCACGCATGAGAGTCATGCTCCGGGCCCACATCGACACCACCGCGGGCAACGAGGCCCTCAAGAGCGGGTCGCTGCAGCGGACGATGGAGAAGCTGCTGAAGGCCCTCCAGCCGGAGGCGGCCTACTTCGGCCTGTCGGAGGGCGTCCGCTCCTGCTGGATCGTCTTCGACATGGACGACAGCGCGTCGTTGCCGCCGGTGCTGGAGGGCCTGTTCATGGAGCTGGGCGCCGAGATCGAGGTCGCTCCGGTGATGGACCGCGAAGGTCTGGAGCGGGGCCTGAAGGCGATGGCGGCGACCCCGGGCTGAGCGGCCGCGCGCACCCATCGATTTACCCGCGCACCCGCGCACCCGCTTGTCAGGGGGTGCCGGGGGCCGCGTGGGGGGTGTGGGAGAGGCGTTCGGCCTGCTCGCGGCCGACCGCGGCGGTGCGGTGGAGGTAGTCGGCGATGACGGCCAGTTCGGCGTCGGAGTAGCCGCTCAGGACCTCGCCGAACGCGCGCCCGGGGGTGTCCCAGGCGGTGGAGATGCGGGTGCGGGCGGTGGGGGAGAGGGCCACCAGGGAACGGCGGCGGTCGTGGGGGTCCGCGTGCCGTTCGACGACGCCTGCCTTGACCAGGCGGTCGACGAGGCGGGTGGCGGAACCCGAGGTCAGGCCGGTCAGGCGGGCGACGTCGCCGGTGCTCACGGGGTCGGGTTCGAGGTCGAGCAGGGCCACGCACTGCATATCGGTGGGGTGCAGGCCGACGTGGTCGGCCATCGCCTGGTTGAAGACGGAGTAGTCGGCGTAGTGCTTCTGGCTCTCCGTGATGACGCGCGCGAGCAGCTCCGCGCGGCTCCATTCACCCGAACGGGGGGAATCGGTTGACATCGGCTTCTCCGTGCTCCAAATTTATCTGTGTGACGCAGGGAATGCGTCGCACAGAATCTGCGTCACGGAGATTGTAGCCGTGTCGCGTCCGATCACAAGGAGCCTTCCATGTCCGCGGCCTCCCTCCCGGCATCGTTCCCGTCCGCATCCGCATCCGCATCCGCATCCGCGTCCGCGTCCGCGTCGCCGTCTCCGTCCCGGTCTCTGTCCGCGTCAGCCACGTCGTCGGTGTCGTCTTCGTCGTACGGGCCGTCCGTCCTGGTCACCGGTGGCCGCGGCGCCGTGGCCCGCGCCGTTGCCGCCCGCCTGGCCGAGCGCGCGATCCCGTTCCGCCTCGGCTCCCGCGAGCCCGGGCCTCCCGGCGCGTCGGGTGCGTCCGGCGCCCCGGGCGCCGTGCATCTGGACCTGACCGATCCCGCCACCTTCCCGGCGGCCCTGGAGGGCATCCGCACCGTCTTCCTCTACGCCGAGGCGGCGGCGATCGACGCCTTCGTCAAGGAGGCCACCGCCGCCGGCGTCGAGCATGTCGTGCTGCTGTCCTCCTCCAGCGTCCTCGGCGCCGACGCCACCGAGAACGCCCTGGCCGCCTCCCACCTCGCGGTCGAGCAGGCCCTGCTCGCCTCGCCGCTGCGCACCACCCTGCTGCGCCCCGGCGCCTTCGCGAGCAACGCCCTCGGCTGGGCCTGGGCCATGAAGTCCGGGACGCCCATCCGGCTGCCCTACCCCGGTGCGTACGCCGACCCGGTCCACGAGGCCGACATCGCCGACGCGGCCGTCGCCGTCCTCTCCGACCCCGCCCTGGCCGGCGGGGCGTACACGCTCACCGGCCCGCAGTCCCTCACCTTCGCCGCGCAGCTCGCGGTCCTCTCCGGCGTCCTCGGTCGGTCCGTCCCCTTCGAGACCATCACCCCCGAGCAGTGGAAGGCCGACGTGGAGGGCTTCGTACCCGGCTCCTATGCCGATGCCCTGCTCGCCCACTGGGCCGCCCAGGACGGGATCGCGATGTCGGTCACCGACGAGGTCGAGCGTCTGACCGGCCACCCCGCCCGCACCTTCGAGACCTGGGCCGAGGACCACGCGGAGGCCTTCTCCTGACCCGCGCCCCCGCTGCTCACAGCCGGCCCGTGCGGGCCAGCCGGGCGTACCAGTGGGCGCTGGACCGGGGCGTGCGGATCTGGGTGGCGTAGTCGACGTGGACGATGCCGAAGCGCTTGCTGTAGCCGTAGGACCACTCGAAGTTGTCCAGCAGGGACCACAGGAAGTAGCCCTCGACCGGGGCGCCGTCCGACAGGGCCCGGTGGACGGCGGTCAGGTGGGCCTCCAGATAGGCGATCCGCAGCGGGTCGTGGAGGTCGGCGGGGTAGGCCGCGCCGTTCTCCGTGACCATCAGCGGCAGGCCGGGGGCCTCCTTGGAGAAGCGCATCAGCAGGTCGTACAGGCCCGTCGGATCGATGGACCAGTCCATGTCGGTCCGTTCGCCCGGGGGTTGGTGGAAGGCCACCGTCTCCGCCGCGGGCCAGGGGGAGTGGACGGTCGTGGCGTGGCCGTCCCTGCGGGGGCCGTCGCCGGCGGTGGCCGCCGAGACCACGGCGGGGCTGTAGTAGTTCACCCCCAGGAAGTCCAGGGGTTGCTGGATCAGGCTCTCGTCACCCTCGTGGACGAACGACCAGTCCGTCACGGTGGCCGTGTCGGTCAGCAGGTCGTCGGGATAGGCGCCGTGCAGGAGCGGTCCGGTGAAGACGCGGTTGGCCAGCGCGTCGATGCGGCGCCGGGCGTCCCGGTCGGCGGGGGAGGCCGTCAGCGGGCGGACCGCGCTCGGGTTGAGCGCGATGCCGACGTGGGCGGCGGAGGGCAGCGCCCGCGCCGCCAGGCCGTGGGCGAGGTTGAGGTGGTGCGCCGCGCGCAGCGCGTCCGCCGGGCTGGTCCGGCCCGGGGCGTGCACGCCCGAGGCGTAGCCGAGGAAGGCGCTGCACCAGGGCTCGTTGAGGGTGCACCACAACCGGACCCGGTCGGCGAGCACCGCGCCGACGTCATGTGCGTACTGGGCGAAGGCGTACGCCGTCTCCCGTTCCGCCCAGCCGCCCGCGTCCTCCAGGTACTGCGGCAGGTCCCAGTGGTACAGCGTCAGACAGGGCTCGATGCCGAACGCCAGGAGTTCGTCCACCAGGGCGTCGTAGAAGCCGATGCCGCCCGCCAGTACCCGTGGCCAGGAGACCGAGAAGCGATAGGAGTTCAGATGGAGCTCCGCCATCAGGCGTACGTCCTGCCGCCACAGCCGGTGGTGGTCCACGGCGACGTCGCCCGTGTCACCGGCGTGCACCTTGCCCGGGGTGCGGCAGAAGGTGTCCCAGATCGACGGCCCGCGGCTGTCCGCGCCGCCCTCGATCTGGAAGGCCGCCGTGGCCGCGCCCCAGAGGAACTTCTCCGGGAAGGTCAGCGTCGTGGGTGTGCTCATCCCTTGATTGCTCCCTGCATGATGCCGCCCACGATCTGGCGGCCGAAGACGACGAAGACGAGGAGGAGCGGGAGCGTGCCCAGCAGCGCGCCCGCCATGATCACCGACTGGTCCGGGATATAGCCGCGGCCCAGGCCCGTCAGGGCCACCTGGACCGTGGGGCTGCCGTTCTGGGTGAGCGCCACGATCGGCCAGAAGAAGTCGTTCCAGGCCATGACGAACGTCAGCATGCCCAGGACCGCCATCGCCGGGCGGGCCGCCGGGAAGACCACGTGCCACACGATCCGCAGCGAACTCGCGCCGTCCACCCGGGCCGCCTCCACCAGCTCCGCCGGGAGGACCTGGGTGAGGTACTGGCGCATGAAGAACACCCCGAAGGCCGAGACCAGCGAGGGGAGGATCACCGACTGCAGCTGATCGGTCCACGACAGCTTCGCGATCAGCATGTAGAGCGGCACCACGCTCAGCTGCGGCGGGATCAGCATGGTGGCGACCACCAGCATCAGCAGCAGCCGGCGGCCGCGGAACCGCAGCCGGGCGAACGCGAACCCGGCCAGGGTCGAGAAGAGGACCGTGCCCGCGGCGACCGTGCCCGCCACCACCACGGTGTTGAGCAGGGCCGTGCCCATGTTCGCGTCGTTCCAGGCCACGGTGAGGTTGCGGCCCAGGTTCCCGCCGAACCAGAACGGCGGCGGGGTCTGCGCCAGCCGCGTACTGGTCCGCGAGGCCGCGACCGCCGTCCACACCAGCGGGAAGAGGGAGACCGCCGTGAAGAGACCGAGGACGAGATACGTCAGCCGGCTCGCGCGCAGTGAGTTCACCGCTCACCCCGCCCGCGCAGCAGCCGCGCCACCCCGGCGACCAGCAGCAGGATCAGGAACATCGTCCACGCGATCGCCGAGGCCCGCCCCAGGTGCAGGTTCACCCAGCCCTGCTCGTACAGGTACAGGCCCAGCGTCTGGAACTGGTGGTCCGAGCCGCCCGTCGCGCCCGCCCCGCCGTTGAACAGCAGCGGCTCGCCGAACAGCTGCGTCGCCCCGATCGTCGAGACCACGCAGGTGAACAGGATCGTCGGCCGCAGGCACGGCACGGTCACGTGGAAGAACTGCTGCCACCGGGAGGCCCCGTCGAGCGCCGCCGACTCGTACAGCTCACCCGGCACCGCCTGCATCGCCGCCAGGTAGATCAGCGCGTTGTAGCCCGTCCACCGCCAGATCACGATCGTCGAGACCGCCAACTGCGAGGCGAAGGTGCCGTTCTGCCAGTCCACCGGCCCGAACCCGGCCAGGTCCAGCGCCCAGTTCACCATCCCGTGGTCCCGGCCGAAGAGCAGCACGAAGACCAAGGTGGCCGCCGCCACCGAGGTCGCGTACGGGGTGAGGACGGCGACCTTGAAGAACGTCGAGCCGCGCAGCCGGTAGTTCAGCAGATGGGCCAGCCCCAGCGCGACCGCCAGCTGCGGCACCGTCGACAGCAGCCCGATCGTCACCGTGTTGCGCAGCGCGTTCCAGAAGAACGTGTCGTCCAGCAGCCGGCTGAAGTTGCGCAGGCCCACCCAGCGCATCGCGTCCGGATCGGTCAGCTCCACCTGGTGCAGCGCCGCCCAGCCCGTGTACAGCAGGGGGAAGAGCCCGAAGGCGGCGAAGAACAGGAAGAACGGCGCCACGAACGCGTACGGGCTCAGGCGCAGGTCCCAGCGGTAGCGCCGGGACCGCCAGGCCGGGCCCGCCCGGCCCGCCCGGTCCTCCCGCGGTGCGCGGGAGGACGTGGGCAGGACCGCGGTCCCCGTCGTCTCGTCGGCCATCGGCTACTGGTCCAGCGCGTTGTCGATCGCCTTGACCGCCGCCTGCCAGCCTTCCTCCGGGGACCGCCCCTTCTGGTCGACCTGGAGCATCCCGATGTCGGCCAGGTTCTGGGCGATCACCAGGTCCTTGGGGCCGACCACCGTCACCGGCACCCCCTGCGCCGCCTGCGCGAAGATCTCCCCGATCGGCGCGCCCCCGAAGTAGGCGTGCCTGGCCCCCGAGACCGTCGGCAGGGCGTAGGCCGCGCTCGCGCTCGGGAAGCTGCCCCGCTTCTCGAACAGCCGGGCCTGCTGCGCGGGCGCCGTCAGCCACGCCGCCAGCTTCGCCGCCTCCGCCGCGTTCTTCCCGGCCTTGGGCACCACCAGGAACGAGCCGCCCCAGTTGCTGGGCCGGGGGGCCTGTGCCACGTCCCACTTGTCCTGGCCCGCCGGGCCCGCCTTGTCCTGGATGTAGCCGAGCATCCAGGCCGGACAGGACACGGTGGCGAACGTCCCGTTGGCGAACGCCTGGTCCCAGGCCGGGGTGAACTGCTGGAGCTTCGCGCTCAGGCCCTCCGTCGCGAAGGACGCGGCCAGGTCGAAGGACGCGCGCACCGCCGGGTTGGTCTTGTACACGACCTTGCCCTGCTCGTCGTAGAAGCGCTGCGCGCTGCCGCCGGTCACCGCCGCCATCACGCCCGAGGCCGAGTCGACGAAGGAGGTCCCGGCGGGCGCCTTCGCCTTGTACTGCCGGCCCGCCTCCAGGTACTTGTTCCAGTCGCCCGCCCACAGCGCCCCGACCGCCGCCCGGTCGGTGGGCAGCCCGGCCGCCGCGAACAGGTCCTTGCGGTAGCAGATGCCCTGCGGCCCGATGTCGGTGCCGAGCCCCACCGTGGCGCCGTTCTTCGCCGTCCCCTGCGCCCATTTCCACGGCAGGTACGCCGCCTTGTCCACCCCGGCCACCTTGCCGAGGTCCACCAGCTTCTCGCTCTGCGTCGCGGTGATCTCGGCGATGTTGTTGACCTCGACGGCCTGGATGTCGGCGAGTCCGCTGCCCGTGCCCAGGTGGGTCAGCAGCTGCGGGTAGTAGTTCTCGTTCCGCTCGATCGAGGTCTGCTCGATCAGCACACCCGGGTTCTGCTCCATGTAGGCGTCGTACAGGCCGGCCTCCTTGAGGCCGAAGGCCCCGAAGACCCCGACGGTGAGGGTGACGCGCGCGGCGCCGCTGCCCTTGCCGCCGCCCTTGCCGCTTTCCTCCGGGCCGTCCGCCGGGTCCTGCGCGCAGCCCGCCAGCAGCAGGGCGGCGCCCACGACGGCGGCCAGGGTTCCTCGGGCTCTTCGGGCTCGCATGTGCGTCCTCCTTGAGGAGTGAACGTGCCGTGTGTTGTGTGCCACAGTGTGGGAGCGCTCCCACCGGCGTCAAGGGGTAGATTCACCATCGGGAGGAAGCCATGAACGGGCGTGTGCGCGGCGGGGGACGGCCGACCCTGGAGGAGGTGGCCGTGCGGGCCGGGGTCGGGCGCGGCACCGTGTCCCGCGTGATCAACGGGTCGTCCAAGGTCAGCGAGCACACCCGGGCGGCCGTCGAGGCCGCGGTGGCCGAGCTGGGTTACGTACCCAACCGGGCCGCCCGGGCCCTGGCGGCCAACCGGACCGACGCCGTCGCCCTGGTCATCCCCGAGCCGGAGGACCGGTTCTTCGCCGAGCCGTACTTCTCGGACGTGGTCCGCGGGGTCGGCGCCGCCCTCGCCGAGACCGACGTCCAGCTGGTGCTCACCCTGGCCGGCTCCGACCGCGAGCGGCGCCGGCTGGCGCAGTACCTGTCCGGGCACCGCGTGGACGGCGTCCTGCTGGTCTCGGTGCACGCCGGCGACCCGCTGCCGGAGCTGCTGGCCGAGCTGGGCATCCCGGCCGTGATCAGCGGCCGCCGCTCGGCCGACGAACCGCTGCCGTGCGTGGACTCCGACAACCTGGAGGGCGGCCGGGCCGCCGTACGGCACCTGCTGGCCCGCGGCCGGCGCACGATCGCGACGATCACCGGCCCGCTCGACGTGTACGCCTCCCAGTGCCGCCTGGAGGGCTACCGGCAGGCCCTGGCCGAGGCCGGCCACCGCGCGGACGAGGCGCTGATCGCGTACGGCGACTTCACCGAGGAGGGCGGCCGCCGGGCCATGCGCGAGCTGCTGGCCCGCGGCCCCGCCCCGGACGCCGTCTTCGCCGCCTCCGACGTCATGGCCGCCGGGGCCCGGCACGAGCTGCGCGCGGCGGGACACCGCACCCCCGAGGACGTGGCCCTGGTCGGCTTCGACGACTCGGTGGTGGCCCGGCACATGGACCCGCCGCTGACGAGCGTGCGCCAGCCGATCGAGGAGATGGGCCGGACGATGGCGCGGGTGCTGCTGGAGCGGATCGCGCGGGACGGCGGCGCCGCGGAACCGGCCCCGTCCGTGGTGCTGCCGACCGAGCTGGTGGTCCGGCAGTCGTCGTAGGCCGGGTCCTTCGGACCGGACCGGGCCGGGGTCCCGCAGAACGCGGAAGGTCCCGGTCCGCTCGCGCGGACCGGGACCTTCCGATCAGGGTGAGTGACGGGACTCGAACCCGCGGCCACCTGGACCACAACCAGGTGCTCTACCAACTGAGCTACACCCACCATGTCCGGTCGGAAACCGACCGGCCGAAGAAAAGGGTACAGGGTCCGGAAGGGTGCTCGCTCCCCCGTTTCCCGCCACCCCTCCTCCGGGGCTCCCGCCGCCGCGCTACTCGGCCGGCAGGACGTGCTTGGCGGCGATGGCCCGCGCGGTGTCCGAGTCCGGACCGGGCTGCGGCACGAAGACCGCCTCGCGGTAGTAGCGCAGCTCGGCGATGGACTCCTTGATGTCCGCGAGCGCGCGGTGGTTGCCGTTCTTCGGCGGGCTGTTGAAGTAGGCCCGCGGGTACCAGCGCCGGGCCAGCTCCTTGACCGAGGACACGTCCACGATCCGGTAGTGCAGGTGGCTCTCCAGCGCGGGCATGTCGCGCAGCAGGAAGCCGCGGTCGGTGCCGACCGAGTTCCCGCAGAGCGGAGCCTTGCGGGGCTCCTTCACGTGTTCCCGTACGTACGCCAGGACCTGCGCCTCGGCGTCGGCCAGGGTGGTACCGCCGGCCAGCTCCTCGAGCAGGCCGGAGGCGGTGTGCATCTCGCGCACCACGTCGGGCATGGATTCCAGTGCGGCGTCCGGCGGGCGGATCACGATGTCCACGCCGTCGCCGAGCACGTTGAGCTCCGAGTCGGTGACCAGTGCGGCCACCTCGATAAGTGCGTCGTCCGTCAGCGAGAGCCCGGTCATCTCGCAGTCGATCCACACCATGCGATCGTTCATGCGTCCACTTTATGCGCCAGATCCCCGCACCGGTGGTGACCGGTGCGGGGACCTCGCGCAGGGTGTGCCGTGCCGTCCGGGCGTTACGCGTGCTCGCGCAGGGCGCGGCCCGGGGCGTAGAGCTCGGTCACGGTCGGGCCGGTGGCCGCCAGCGCGGCCGCGGCCCGCTGGGGCTGCGGGGTGCGCTGGTGCGGAACCGGACCGCCCGAGAGCTCGGACACCGGTACGTCGGCCTGCGGCCGGCGCGCCCGGTAGGCGGAGCGGTAGGCCGCCGGGGAGGACCCCAGCTGCCGCCGGAAGTGCCCGCGCAGCGCGACCGGCGAACGGAACCCGCACCGTCCGGCGACCTCGTCGACCGAGTAGTCGGAGGTCTCCAGCAGCCGCTGTGCCTGGAGCACCCGCTGGGTGATCAGCCACTGCAGCGGCGCGCTGCCGGTCAGCGACCGGAAGCGGCGGTCGAAGGTCCGCCGGCTCATGTACGCACGGGCGGCGAGCGTCTCCACGTCGAACTGCTCGTGGAGGTGCTCCAGTGCCCAGGCGACGACCTCGGCCAGCGGGTCCGCGCCGATCTCCTCCGGCAGGGACCGGTCGAGGTAGCGCTCCTGGCCGCCCGTGCGCCGCGGCGGGACGACGAGCCTGCGGGCCAGGGCCCCGGCCGCCTCGCTGCCGTGGTCGGTGCGCACGATGTGCAGGCACAGGTCGATTCCGGCCGCGGTGCCCGCGGAGGTGAGCACGTCGCCGTCGTCGACGAACAGCTCGCGCGGATCGACGTGGACGGACGGGTACCGCTTGGCCAGCGTCGGCGCGTACATCCAGTGCGTCGTCGCGGGCCGGCCGTCCAGCAGACCGGCGGCGGCGAGCACGAAGGCCCCCGTGCACAGTCCGACGATCCGGGCGCCCTCCTCGTGCGCCTGACGCAGGGCGTCCAGCGCCTCCGGAGGCGGCGGCGATGTGATGGAGCGCCAGGCCGGAACGACGACCGTGCCTGCCCGGGCGATCGCCTCCAACCCGTACGGCGCGGTCAGTTCGAGCCCGCCGGTGGTCCGCAGCGGACCGTCCTCACCGGCGCACACGAGCAGTCGGTAGCGTGGAACTCCCGCGTCCTGCCGGTCGATGCCGAACACGGAGAGTGGAATGGAACTCTCGAAAATCGGACCGCCGCTGAACAGCAGCACCGCGACAATCTCCCTGCGGCGCCGCCCCGCGAGCTTCCGGCCGGCGTCCGCGACGACGGCGGTGGAGTCCTGGCTCATGGCGCTAAGCCCCCCTTGGGTGTCGCGACTCCTTGGTCTGGTCGCACCTGCACGTTTCCCCTCGGCCTTGCACGTGGTCCCCCGCCGTAAATACATGATCGAATCTACTGCGTCCCGTGGTGTCGGCGTGACAAGTTCAGCACGCAGCGCTATGTCGACTTGGCAACTTGGCGAAAAGCATTCGATCAGGAAGCGTTCCACTCCGCGACCTTGGGGGGAAGCACGCCGTCCGCCTGTGGCCAGTACACATAGGGTCCTCGCGGCACCCCGGCTCCGTCGTCGCTGGTGGTAGGGGGGTTGGGTGGACATTCCGGCAACGGTTGCCAGGGGTCGCGAAGTTGGCTGAAAACATGCGGGCGCGCGTGTGCGAACCGGTCAGTCGTGCGGGGAGAACCCGCCGGAGGCGTGGCAGCCGCGGTGCGCGCCGGCTCCTGAGCGGGAGTGCCGGCCGCGGTGCGCGGAGGGCAGGGGCCCGGCCGCGAGGGCCCGGGCGGGGACCGGGGCCGGGGCGGCCGGTGCGCGCCGCGCGGTCCGTACCGGCCGTGCCGTCCCTGCCGTTCGGGCCGTTCGCGCCGTCCTCTCGGAGTGGCGCAGCATCACCCGGCACGCGGCCGTGACCGCGACCAGGCCCAGGGTCGCCACCGCCGCCCCGTCGAAGGACGTTCCGTAGACGACGAGGACCACGGGGACGAGCAGGCAGCTGAAGGCCGCCCAGCGCACCACGTCACCCGCAGGGTCGTCGTGCCGGGGCCGGCGTGCGGGGCGCACGGACGGGTGAACGCCGTGGCGGGGAGCGGGGTGGGTGGGGTGGGTGTGGTGGTGGGCGGGGTGGGCTGACTGCGTCGGCTGAGCGGGCTGGACGGGGTGAACCGGATGGCCGGGCACGGCGTGCTCCCTGCGGGCTCTTCCTGGACGGTCGGACGAATGACCAACGCGGCGCGGCCCGACTCGGTCACTGTGCCCAACAGGTGGCTCGTCACTGCCTGTATGCGCCAGCGGCCATTGCCAAGGCGGCCCCGCTCCGGCATGCTCCGTGGGACGCTCTCCAAGGGCGGCAAGCCCTGTCCTGGACAGGAGTGTCGCCGTACCCTGGTGGGTAAGGGCTTGGGAAGATGCTTCCCGGACGCAAGCTCCGTCACCCTCCGTTGCCGAATTCTGAGGACTCTTCGCCGAGACACCCATGGCCGGTCACGAATACCCCGAACCCGCGGACCGCAAGCGCAAGCGCCTCGCCGACCCCGCGTCGGCCGATCTGCGCGCGGTGGAAGAGGCACGCCATCCGTGCGACCCGGCCTTCCGGCACGGCGTCGTGGTGGGCTTCGACGGCTCGACCTCCAGTGAGCGGGCCCTGGCCTACGCGATCGGCATGGCCCGCCGGTCCGGATCGGGCCTGATCATCGTCCATGTGGCCAACCGGCTGCCCACCACGGTGTGGGCGGGCTGCGAGCCGCCCGTCTTCGTGGACGTGCCCGACCACCGCACCGAGGTGCTGGGCCTGGAACTGGCCTGCGCCGACTACCTGGCCGAGGTGCCGTGGATCCTGGTCGAGCGCGGCGGGGACATCTGCCACGAGCTGGAGGAGGTCGGCCGCGAGTACTCGGCCGACGCCATCGTGGTCGGTTCCACGCACGGCATCGTGGGGCGCATTTTCGGCTCCGTCGCCGGCCGGCTCGCCAAGCGGGCCCAGCGGCCCGTCGTTGTCATTCCGTAATCCCTCCGTGACCGGCCGACTGCGGATCGTGCGGTTGCGCTCCCTTGTAAAGGGTAGATAAAAGTCGCTGGGTAGCAGCACAAAACTGCAGATCGAAGGGAGCCCGCCGTGGACAATGACGTCTCCGCGGGAAGCACGGCCACGACTTCGACCCTGGGGCACCTGGCTCTGGGGCTGACCCTTCTCGCCTTCGGAATCGGCCACACCGGAGTGATCGACGGTGTGTCCGCGGCGGATTCCGTTTCCCTCGCCACCTTCGTCGGTGGCATCGGCCTCTTCCTCCTCGGGCTCCTGGAGTTCCGCGGCGGCAACGGCTTCAACGGCACGGCGTTCGCCGGTCTCGGCGCCTTCTGGTTCACCTGGGCCAGCGGAGCCGGGGACAAGGTCTCCGACGGCGCAGCCGGAACGTTTCTGGTCCTGTTCGCCATGCTCGCCCTGACCCTCACGGTGAGCGCCGCGAGCGGGCTGTTCAGCCAGGGCATGTACGGGCTGCTGTTCCTGTCCCTGGTGCTGCTGGCGATAGCGTCCTTCGCCGACAGCGGCGGCCTGGCCAAGGCCGGCGGCTGGGTCGCGGCCGTCTCCGGGCTGCTGGCCTGGTACGGCACCACGGCCGCGCTGGCCACATGGCCCATGGCCCTCGGCAAGGCGTCCGGCCGCGGGGCGGTCGCCTCGAGCTGACGCGCGGCCCCGCGCCACGGCGGGGCCCACGGCGGGGAACGGGAGAGGCCCCTCGTGCACACGGTGCACGAGGGGCCTCTGCGCATACCGGGGGCGTCGCCCCCGGTCGCCCGGTCGCGACTACTCGACGGTGACGGACTTCGCCAGGTTGCGCGGCTTGTCGATGTCCCGGCCCAGGGACAGGGCCGTGTGGTACGCCAGCAGCTGGAGCGGGATGCCCATCAGGATCGGGTCGAGCTCGTCCTCGTTCTTCGGGACGACGATCGTGTGGTCGGCCTTCTCCTGCGGCCGGTGGGCGACGGCGAGGATCCGGCCGCTGCGGGCCTTGATCTCCTCCAGCGCCGCGCGGTTCTTCTCCAGCAGGTCGTCGTCCGGGACGATCGCGACCGTCGGCAGCGAGGGCTCGATCAGCGCCAGCGGGCCGTGCTTGAGCTCGGAGGCCGGGTAGGCCTCGGCGTGGATGTAGGAGATCTCCTTGAGCTTGAGGGAGGCCTCCAGCGCGACCGGGTAGCCGCGGACGCGGCCGATGAACATCATCGACTTGGCGTCGGCGTACTCGGCCGCCAGCTTCTTGATGTCCTCCTCGCCCTCCAGGATCTCCTGGATCTGCTCGGGCAGCTTGCGCAGGCCCTCGATGATCCGCTTGCCGTCGGTGACCGACAGGTCCCGGATCCGGCCGAGGTGGACGGCGAGCAGCGCGAAGGCCACGACCGTGTTGGTGAAGCACTTGGTGGACACCACGCAGACCTCGGGGCCGGCGTGCACGTACACGCCGCCGTCGGCCTCGCGGGCGATGGCCGAGCCGACCACGTTGACCACGCCGAGGACGCGGGCGCCCTTGCGCTTGAGCTCCTGCACGGCGGCGAGCACGTCGTAGGTCTCACCGGACTGCGAGACCGCGATGTAGAGGGTGTCGGGGTCCACGACCGGGTTGCGGTAGCGGAACTCCGACGCCGGCTCGGCGTCGGCGGGGATCCGGGCCATGCCCTCGATCAGGCCCGCGCCGATCAGGCCCGCGTGGTAGGAGGTGCCGCAGCCCAGGATCTTCACCCGGCGGATGCCGCGCGCCTCGCGCGGGTCCAGGTTCAGGCCGCCCAGGTGGACGGTGTTGAAGCGGTCGTCGATCCGGCCACGCAGCACGCGGTCGACCGCGTCGGGCTGCTCGGAGATCTCCTTGTGCATGTACGTGTCGTGACCGCCCATGTCGTACGAGGCGGCCTCCCACTCCACGGTCTCCGGGGTGGCGTTCGTCGTCGTACCGCTGGTGGTGTACGTACGGAAGTCGTCGGCCTTGAGGGTGGCCATCTCGCCGTCGTTGAGGGTGACGACCTGGCGGGTGTGGGCGATCAGCGCGGCCACGTCGGAGGCGACCAGCATCTCCTTCTCGCCGATGCCGAGGATGACCGGCGAGCCGTTGCGGGCGACGACGATGCGGTCGGCGAAGTCGGCGTGCATGACGGCGATGCCGTACGTGCCCTCGATGACCTTGAGCGCCTCGCGGACCTTCTCCTCCAGGGAGTCGGCCTGGGAGCGGGCGATCAGGTGGGTGATGACCTCGGTGTCGGTCTCGGAGGCGAAGACGACCCCGTCGGCCTCCAGCTTCGCGCGCAGCTCGGCGGCGTTGTCGACGATGCCGTTGTGGACGACGGCGACCTTGTTCTCGGGGTCCAGGTGCGGGTGCGAGTTGATGTCGCTGGGCGCGCCGTGGGTGGCCCATCGGGTGTGGGCGATGCCGGTGGTGCCCGCGAAGCGCTTGGGGACGCGCGCCTCCAGGTCCCGGACCCGGCCCTTGGCCTTGACCATCTTCAGCGCGCCGGACTTCGGGCTGTTGACGACGATGCCCGCGGAGTCGTACCCGCGGTACTCCAGGCGCTGCAGGCCCTCCAGCAGCAGCGGTGCCACGTCACGCTTGCCGATGTATCCGACGATTCCGCACATAGAGTTCTGCCCCTCCTGAGGTGTTGCCGTGTGGTGGTGCTCAGCCGTAGACGATGCGGCGCAGCTGCCGGAGCGAGAGCTCCGCCGGCGCCACCGCGCGGTGCGGCAGCTCGGCCGCGATCCGTTCGAAGATCTCGGCGTTGACCGCGCCGCCCGACTGCAGTTCGCGGTGGCGGCGGCGGACGAACTCCTCGGTCGTCTCGTCGAAGTACGCGAGGACGTCGAGGATCACCCGGGCGGCCTCACCGCGCTGCAGCGCGGTGCTGCGCACCAGGTGGTCCACAAGGTCGTCATGCGACGGGCGGCGGTCGAGCACCCGTAGATACTGACCGGTCGCGCCCGGGAACGCAAAGATCCTGCCCGATATCGGGCAGGATCCCTCTGGTCTGGACCAGGATGGATGCGGGAGGTGGCTCAGAACCGCCGCAGGATGGCCTGCTTCGCCGCCGCGAACTCGTCGGCGGTCAGGATCCCGCCCTGGTGCAGCTCGCCCAGCTCCCGCAGCCGCCGCAGCAGGGCGTCGTGATCCTGCGCACCCTCCGGGGCGCGGTCGAGCTCCTTGGTCAGGGCCGCCTCGGCGGCCGGGCCCGAGGGGGCGGCGGCCGGGTGCGGCATCCGGACGGCCACGGCCGCCGCGACCAGCGCCATCAGCGGGTCCTTCTTGAATCCGAAGAGCTCCACGCTGTGCGGGTCGTACTTCGGCTCGGGCGCGGAGCCGGTGGCGGAGGCCAGGGTGAAGCGGAGGTAGCCGTTGTCCAGGCCCATCGCCGGGTACCACTCCACCGCCGCGAGGTCCTCGACGGCGAAGGTGCGCGGGCCGCCGGAGCTCTTGGCCTCCTCCGTCTTCCAGTTCCAGGTCAGCGAGACCCGGGAGCCGTCGAAGGCCGCGGTCCCGTCGCCCGCGCCCACGGTGAGCGGCACCGGGGGGCCGGGCAGCAGGTACGTGGCCACCGGGCCGGCGTCCACCTGGTCCAGCAGCAGCGCGTTGCGGACCTCGTCGACGAGGTACTCGGCGACGCCGGTACGGTCCGGCTCCACCGTCAGCTGGTACGGGTCCGAGGAGTCCGGCAGCCGTCCGGCCGTCACCCGCAGCAGCGGGTCCGCCCCGTCACGCAGCCGCAGCCGGCCCGCCTTGCGGCCGGGCTCGTGACTGACCCCGGCGATCGCGTGCAGCGGCACGGTCACCGCGCCGAGGGTCTGGCGCAGCAGGCCGACCCCCTTGTCGCGGCCCGGCACGATGTGCACCGCGTCCCCGTCGAAGCTCCAAGTGCCGTCCTTCTGGATGATTTCCGCCATCCTTCGATTCTCGCACCCACGACGGGGCGGGAGTTGGGGCCTATACCTGGTGGACATGAGAGTCCTGCGCACGTTCGGCGTCCTGCTGGCCCTCGTGGCCGCGGTCTCCTGCACCGCGGCCGGGGGCGGCAGCCCCGCCGACGCGAAGCCCGGCGACGCGAGCACCGGGGGCGCGAGCGCCGGCGGGCGGTCCCGCGCGGTGGACCTCGCGCCGTACGAACGGCTGCTGCCCGCCCCCGTCTCCGCCCAGGGCGGCGGCCCCGGCTACGAGCTCGCCCCCGGCACGGTGATCCGTACCGTTCCCGGCCACGCCGAGGTGCGCCGGATCGGCGAGCGGCTGGCCGAGGCGCTGCGCGCGCCCGGCGCCCCGCCGCTGCCGGTGGCCGACGGCTCCGGCGGCCCCGGGGCGGGCTCCGGCATCGTGCTGCGGCTGGACGGCGGCGAGGGCACGCGGGAGCTGGGGGAGGAGGGCTACCGGCTGGACTCCGCCCCCGCCGCCGTGACGCTGACCGCGCGCACGCCCGCCGGGCTCTTCCACGCCGTGCAGACCCTGCGCCAGCTGGTCCCGGCGGCCGGGCGCGGCACGGTGCCGGGCGGGCGGATCACCGACCGGCCCCGGTTCGCGTACCGCGGGGCGATGCTGGACATCGCGCGGCACTTCTTCACCGTGGAGCAGGTCAAGCGGTACGTGGACCAGCTCGCCCAGTACAAGGTCAACACCCTGCACCTGCACCTCACCGACGACCAGGGCTGGCGCCTGGACATCGCCTCCTGGCCGCGGCTGGCGGCGTACGGCGGGGCGAGCGAGGTCGGCGGCGGCCCGGGCGGGGCGTGGACCAGGGACGACTACCGCGAGGTGGTCCGGTACGCGGCCGAGCGGTACGTGGAGGTGGTCCCGGAGATCGACATGCCGGGCCACACCAACGCCGCCCTCGCCTCGTACGCGGAGCTGAACTGCGACGGGAAGGCCCCCGAGCGGTACACCGGGACCAAGGTCGGCTTCAGCTCGCTGTGCGTCGGCAAGGAGCTGACGTACGCCTTCGTCGACGACGTGCTGCGGGAGGTCGCCGAGCTCACCCCGGGCCGCTACCTGCACATCGGCGGCGACGAGGCGAACGCGACGCCCGCGGCGGACTACGCGGCGTTCATGGACCGGGCGCAGAGGACCGTGGCGGCGTACGGCAAGCGGGTCGTCGCCTGGCACCAGCTGGCCGGGGCGAGGCCGGCTCCGGGCGCGGTCCTGCAGTGGTGGGGGCACGACCGGACGGCGGCCGCGGAGCGGGCGAAGGTGGCCGCGGCGGCGAAGGCGGGCCACCCGGTGATCCTCTCGCCGGCCGACCACGCGTACCTGGACATGAAGTACGACAAGGCGACGAAGCCGGGCCTGGCGTGGGCCGGGTACGTCCCGGTGCGCCGCGCCTACGACTGGGACCCGGGGGCGTATCTGGACGGGGTGCCGGAGTCCTCGGTGCTCGGGGTCGAGGCGCCGCTGTGGACGGAGACCGTGGCGACGGTGGCGGACCTGGAGCACCTGGCCTTCCCCCGCGTCCTGGGTATCGCCGAACTCGGCTGGTCCCCGGCGACCGCCCACGACTGGGACCGCTACCGGCTGCGTCTGGCGGCCCAGACGGCCCGTCTGGACGCGCAGGGAATCGCCTTCCACCGCTCACCGGAGGTGCCGTGGGAGACACCCCCGGGCTCGCGGCCAGCCTGAACAACCTGTCCGTCCGGCTGAGTGACCTCGGGCAGTGGGAGGGAGCCCTGGCCACGGTCACCGAGGCGGTGGCCGTGCACCGGGAGCTGGCCCGCCGCCGGCCCGACGTCCACCAGCGCGAACTCGACCGGTCCCTCTGGGTCCTGGATTGGCTGGAGGGCAAGGCGACCGATTGGTTGGGGCGCGTATCGAGTTGTGATCACCGGGTGGTCCTGGTGAGGTAGCTGTCAGAAGTCTTGTCGTATCGGGTGTCTCACCGTCCCGGTTCCGGCCTCTTGGTACGTCACGCTCCGGGGCGGGTGAGGCACGTGGAGCCGACGTGAGCCGACCGGTGCACTGATGTCCGGGCGGGGACTCATGGGACATGGCCCGGCACCCGGCTCAGGTTCCGGGGGCGGAACGGCCGGGACTCAGGTGCGGGTGGCGGTGAAGGTCGGCCGCTCGGTGACCGTCGGGTCATGGCTGTCACGAGCGCGTCCCGACTGTCATGGGCCGGTACCCGTCGGCGTCGGCCCCCTCAACAAGGTGACGAGCCCGTCCTACGGTGTGCGCACGAGACACTCCAGGGGGTTCCCATGCGCAGACCCGTCACCGCCACCCTCGCCACCGCCGTTGCAGCCCTCACGCTCTTCGCCGCGCCCACCGCGGCTCGGGCCGATCGCGCCATTCCGCCGCGCATCCTGTCCGGCAACATCCACCCCTCGGTAGTGGCGGTGGGTCCGGAGGGATCCCGGACCTTCAGCGTCTCGTTCGACGCCGAGGACGACTCGGGCATCCGGCCCGACGGCGGCGAGGCGATCCTGGACGGCCCCGGTCCGACCGATCTCACGTCCGACCGCCCCCCGTCCGGCAGCAGCATCTGTACACCGACCAGCCCCACCCGCGCGACCTGCCGGTTCACCTTCACCGTGAACAGCGGCACGCTCACCAACGCCGACGCCGGCACCTTTCGCCTCTGGGCCCTGGTCACGTCCAACGACTTCGATCCGCACACCGGCTCCGGGGGCCTGGTCACCGCGGGCAACCTCGACTCCGTCCGCATCCAGAGGCTGTCCCAGCTCACCATCGACGTGTTCCCCAAACGCCCACGCCCCGGCTACCCGCACGGCGTGGTCGGCCGCCTGACCCTTGCCGACTGGGACAACGGCGGGTACATCGGAGCCCCCGCCGGGCTCCGGGTCCGGCTGGAGTACATCCCGTACGGCGGCTCGCTCTGGCAGCCCGTCGCCGACCTGACGACCGGCCGGGGCGGTGTGGTCCTGACCTCCACCCCGCCCCGCGCGCCCGGTGAGTGGACCCTCGTCCACGAGGGCACTGAGACCACGTCCTACGGCAGCGCCCCCGCCTTCGACGTGCCCTAGCTAGCCGCGCTCCACTCCGCGGAGGAACGCCGCCCAGGCTCCGCCGGTGCAGTGGATGCCGGGGCGGGCGGTGTCCTTGCTGTCCCGTACGGCCCGCCCGCCGTCGGCCGTCACGGCCACCTCGACGCAGTTGGTGTCGGCGCCGCTGTGACTGCTCTTCCGCCACCGCAGCGCCGCCTGGGGCGGTTCGAGTGCCTGAGTCGTCACTGTGTGGCATCCCTTCTCGCGGAGATGAGCGAAAGCGACTCGTCCGGCGACAGGGCCGAAGCGGTGAGCCGTTCGAACGCGTGGGCGTAGTGGGCCACTTCGTGAGGCTCCTCGATGTAGAGGCTGCGGTCAAGCTGCTCCAGCAGGACGACGTCGAGTCCAGGCCGGCCGAAACCGAGCGTGGCGAAGCCGCCCGCCGCTCCCGGGTGCAACGGGGACTCCAACGGGAGCACCTGAATCGTCGCGTGGGGATATGCGGCCGCGTCGGCGAGCCGTTGCAGCTGATCGCGCATGACGCCGAGGCCCGGGACGCGGGCGGTGAGGGCTGCCTCGTGGATGACGGCGTGCAGCCTCAGTGGATCCGGCCGGGTGAGCACCGACTGCCGCGCCATGCGGACCTCCACCAGGGGCGCGATCTCCTCGGCCGTGGCCGACATGCTGAGCGTGCTGATGACGGCGCGGGCGTATCCGGCGGTCTGCAATAGCCCGGGGATCAGCATGGGCTCGAATGTGCAGAAGGTGACTGCGTCGTGTTCCATGCTGATCAGGTCGGCGTACCTGGGCGTGAGCTCGTACGTCTGCCACCATCCGCGCTTGCTGCCGTCCCTGGCCAGTGCGACCAGGAAGGTGCGCACGTCGGGACTGTCCACGCCATAGACGGTCAGGAGCCGTTCGACGTCGGCGGGCTTCGCTCCACGGGTGGCGCTCTCGATGCGTGACACCTTCGACGCGCTCAGACCTGATCGCGCCTCGACCTCTTCGAGCTTCAGTTTCGCGCCCTCGCGAAGACGGCGTAGTTCTGAGCCAAGTCGCCTGCGCCGCACGGTTGGTGCTGTCACGGGCACGTGTCCCTTCCGTTGCTGCCGACAAGTCTTGCTCTCCCGGCCCGGCAGATCCACATGCTGGCACGGAGTCACTCACAGGAGGGAACTATGGTTGGCAATTTTGCCAATCGCTCGGATTGGCTTGCCACTTGAGCGTGGTCCGGAGCAGGCTGGCGCCATCAACGGGTGCCCGCGTCACGACGATGCGTGATGTCGGACGCGTAAAACCCCCGCGACTGGGCCAACAGTCCGGGGGCATGGCCAACGCTTAACCAGAGGAGCGTCAACGTGCTGCATTTTATCGGGGTGTGCCGGTGAGCGGGTGTGGGCAGAGCGACGAGGTCGTGCGGCGGTGGCGGCGGGAGCCGCGGTGCGTGGGGCTCGCGCGGGAGGAACTGCGGGAGGCGCTCCTGCGGTGGGGGCTCCAGGAGGTCACCGATGACGCGCTGCTCGTGGCGTCCGAGCTGGTGACCAACGCCGTGCGGCACGCCGTCGCGCCCCGGGACCGGGAGATCGAGACCCGCTACGTGCGGCTCGCGCGGGGCGTGCGGGTGGAGGTGCACGACGCCTGCCCGGTGCGGCCCGTCCTCAAGGAGGCGCCGTACGGGGACGGCGGGCGCGGGTTATGGCTCGTGGCGGCCGTCGCGGACCGGTGGGCCGTCGGGGAGCGCGGCGGGCCCGGGAAGCGGGTATGGGCCGAGGTGTCCGTGAAGGGGGAGGCATGAGTAACTGGCTGCTCACCGCCGACCGGAGCGGGAGTGGGGCCATCTACGAAGTGGAGTGCACCTCGTGTCATGAGGGGTCCGGGGCCGGGGACGAGGAGGGGGCCGCCGACGTGTGGGCGCTGCGGCACGCGCGTGGGACCGGGCACACCGGGTACCGGCGGATCGTCACCGACTTTCGGCGGGCGCTGAGGCCCCACTGAACAAAAGGGCGCGGCGGGTCCGCGAAGAGGGCCAGTCAGGGCTTCGCGAACCCGCCGACGCGGGTGGGGGCGGGTGTCCCGGCCGAGGGACCGTAGTCGGCCGGGACGGACCCGCCCCGCGATCACCGCCGCGCGTACGGCGCGACGGGGTTCTTGAGGTTGCCGATCAGCTGGAGCGCGGCAGAGGGGTCGGCCAGGTCGACCATCTGCTTGTTGTTGCGCAGCTGCAGGCGGTTGAGGCAGGACAGCTGGAACTCGTCCGCGAAGAGGTCGTAGCGCTCGAAGCGGTCGGCCAGGGCAGGGACCGAAGCCTGGTAGTCGTGGGCGCAGTCGGCCACGGCCCGCCAGAACACGGACTCCTCGCAGATGCCCTCGGAGGCCAGGATCGAGCCCAGGAAGCGGAAGAAGCAGTCGAAGACGTCCGTGAAGATCGACAGGAGCTTCATGTCCTCCGGGATGTCCGCGCGGATGCGCTCCACCGCCGGCGGCAGGACCGCGTCCGGGTCCATGACGACGATCTCCTCGGCGATGTCCTTGAAGATCGCCCGCTGCACGACGCCGCCCTTGATCACCAGGATGGTGTTCTCGCCGTGCGGCATGTACGCGAGGTCGTACTGGTAGAAGCAGTGGAGGAGGGGGACCAGGTACGCGCGGAGGTATGGAGCCAGCCACTCCGCCGGCGGCAGGCCCGACTCCGCGATCAGGGCGCCCACGAAGGACTTGCCCTCGGAGTCCACGTGGAGGAGCGAGGCCATGGTGGCCAGCCGCTCGTCCTCGTCCCGCAGGAAGTTCACCGGGGACTCGCGCCACAGCGCCGCCAGCATCTTGCGGTACGGCGAGTAGCGGTCGGTCGCCCGCTCGTACTGCATGTGCCGGTAGCCGATGGCCGCCCGCTCGCGGATGATCGAGAAGTCGACCGACCGCAGCACCTCGTCCGACTCGATCAGGCGGTGCAGCCAGTCGTTGATCGCCGGGGTGGCCTCCATGTACGCGGCCGACAGGCCCCGCATGAAGCCCATGTTCAGGACGGAGATCGCCGTCTTGACGTAGTGCTTGGTGGGGGTGGTGGTGTTGAAGAAGGTGCGGATCGACTGCTGCGCCAGGTACGCGTCCTCGCCCTCGCCCAGCAGCACCAGGCGCCGGTTCGCGATCTCGGCCGCGAAGGTGACCGTCGTCTTGTTCCACCACTGCCACGGGTGGATCGGCAGGTAGAGGTAGTCCGCCGGGTCCAGGCCCAGGGCGGACAGCTTCGCGGCGAAGCCCGCCACCGCCGTCTCGCCCAGCTCCTCGCGCAGGAACGAGTCGTGGTCCAGGCCCTCGCCCGCCGTGAAGGTGGTCACCGAGCGGTGCGCCGCCACCCACACCAGGTGGACGGCGGTGGCCGTCTCCGGGGCGTACGCGCGGTACTCGTGGACGCCGAAGCCGAGCCGGCCGTTGTTGGCCACGAAGCAGGGGTGGCCCTCGGTCATGCCCGTCTCGATGTCCTGGAAGGAGGACTTCGCGAGGACGGAGGAAGGGATCTGCGGCTTGGTGTACTTGTACGCCGAGCCCGCCAGCGTGGAGGAGAGTTCCTCCAGGTAGACCGGCAGGACCTCCGCGCTCAGGCCCAGGGTGTCCTTCAGCTCGATGTGGAAGTCGAGCGCGTCCAGTGGACGCTGCTCGCCGCCGACCGTCCGCGTGACCGAGGCCTCGTCGACCGCCCAGTGGTCCAGGGCGTGCCGGGCGGCGGTGAAACGGTACTCCACGCTGCCGTCGTCGCTGCGGACCGCGTACTGCCCCTCGCCGAGGTCGGCCGGGGTCAGCAGCCGCTCGTGGGAGAACTCGGCCAGCGCCTTGCGGACCATGGCCCGGTTGGCGCGGGCCCACAGCTCCGGGTCGAGGTGTGCGACCGCGCCGGAGAGCCCGTCGGAGAGAGGGAGGGTCATATCGCCGCCTCCTGGCAGCTCGCGAAGATTCCGGTGGCGGCCTCGAACTGGGCACGGGTGCAGAAGCTGAGGAGGGCTTCCTTCTCCGGCTTCTGGACCGGCCGCTCCGGCACGAAGCCGACGGCCTCGTTCAGGGCGTGGACGGCGGTGTTGTGCACGTCGGGCTCGACGACCACGCGCTTCGTCGCCGGGTCGGCGAACAGGGCCGCCATGACGGTCGTGATCACGGCACGGGTGAAGCCGTGCAGCGGGGTGTCGCTCGGCGCGACGAGGAAGTGCATGCCGACGTCGCCCGGCTGGGCGTCGTAGAGGCCGACCAGCTCCAGCTGCGAGGGGTCGTAGCGCTCCATCAGGAAGGCGGGCTCGCCGTTGTGCAGACCGATGAACGCGTCGTGGTGCTCGTGCGCCGCGATGCGCATGTACTCGCGCTCGACGTCCGGGAGGGAGGCCTCCTGCATCATCCAGAACGCGGCCTTGGGGTGCGTCACCCAGCCGTGCAGCAGCTCGGCGTCCGCGAAGGGGTCCAGCGGCCGGACGGCGAAGGTGCCCAGTGCGTCGTCGGTGCGGGTGAAGCGGATCTCGGTGCTGCCGGTGCTGCCGGTGGTGCCAGTGGTTCCGGTGGTCTCGGTAGTGCTCATGCCAGGTTTCCCTCGGGGGCGGTGAACTGCTGGAAGGCGATCGACTTCTCGACCTTGTAGTACTCGCGGCCGAGCAGCTCCCCGACGATGTACGCGTTGCGGTACGCCGCCATGCCCAGGTCGGGCGAGGTGATGGAGTGGTTGTGCGTCGTGCCGTTCTGCAGGAACACCGAGGTGCCGGCGGCGTCGACGGTGTAGTTGCGGGCCGCGTCCAGGCGCCCGCGGCCGTCGAAGTTCAGCCGCTCGCGGACCGGGTTCAGGAACTCCGGCACGTTGTACTTGTAGCCGGTGGCCAGCACCAGGCCCTCGGTGGTCAGGGAGAAGTCCCGCTCCTGCTCCTCCTGCCGCAGGCCGAGCGTGTAGGCGCCGGTCGAGGAGTCGTAGGCGGCGCTGTTGAGCGAGCTGTTGGTCAGCAGGGTCGTCGGGACGGCGCCCGGCATGGAGACCTTCTTCTGGTAGAGCAGGTCGAAGATGGCGTTGATCAGCTCGCCGTCGATGCCCTTGAAGAGGTTCTTCTGCTGGGTCTCCAGCTGGTAGCGGGTGTCCTCCGGCAGCGCGTGGAAGTAGTCCACGTACTCGGGGGAGGTCATCTCCAGGGTCAGCTTCGTGTACTCCAGCGGGAAGAACCGCGGGGAGCGGGTGACCCAGTTGAGCCGGTAGCCGTGGACGTCGATCTCGGAGAGCAGGTCGTAGTAGATCTCCGCCGCGCTCTGGCCGGAACCGACCAGCGTGATGGACTTCTTCTTCTGCAGCTCCGCCTTGTTCTGCATGTAGGCGGAGTTGTGGACGAAGTCGCCGCCCAGGCCCTGGCAGGCCGGCGGGGCGTACGGCTGGGTGCCGGTGCCCAGCACCAGCCGGCGGGCGCGGTACGTCTCACCGGCGTCGGTGGCGACCAGGTACACCCCGGCCTGCTCGTCGTACGTCACCTCGGTCACGGAGGTGGAGTACAGGACGTTCTCGAGGCGGTCGGCGGCCCAGCGGCAGTAGTCGTTGTACTCCGTGCGCAGCGGGTAGAAGTTCTCCCGGATGTAGAAGGAGTACAGCCGGTCCTGGTCCTTGAGGTAGTTCAGGAACGAGAACGGCGAGGTCGGGTCCGCCAGCGTCACCAGGTCCGACATGAACGGCGTCTGGAGGTGGGCGCCGTCCAGGAACATGCCCGCGTGCCACTCGAAGTGCGGCTTCGACTCGATGAAGAGCCCGCTCAGCTCGTCGATCGGCGCGGTCAGGCAGGCGAGCCCCAGGTTGAAGGGGCCGAGGCCGATACCGATGAAGTCGAGCTCTCGGCGGGGGTCACGAGGCGTGGACAAGGGATTCTCCCAGGAACTGCTCGGCGTGGGACGCGAGGAGGTCGAGGACGGCGCGCAGGTCGGCCGTCGTGGTCTGCGGGTTGAGAAGCGTGAATTTCAGGTACTGGCGGCCGTCCACCTTGGTGCCGGCCACGACCGCGTCGCCGGAGGCGAACAGGGCCTTGCGCGCGTGCAGGTTGGCCTCGTCCACCAGATCGGGGCGTACGTCGCCCTCCGGGACGTAGCGGAAGACCAGGGTCGAGATCTGCGGCCGGACCACGACCTCGTAGCGCGCGTCGGCGGCGATGACCTCGTAGCCCTCGGCCGCCAGGCCGATGACCTCGTCGAAGAGCTGCCCGATGCCGTCGGCGCCCATGACGCGCAGGGTCATCCAGAGCTTGAGCGCGTCGAAGCGGCGCGTGGTCTGGATCGACTTGTCGACCTGGTTGGGGATCCGCTCCTCGGCCATGCGGCGCGGGTTGAGGTAGTCCGCGTGGTACGTGGCGTGCTTGAGGGTGTCGCGGTCGCGCACCAGCATGGCGGAGGAGGACACGGGCTGGAAGAAGGACTTGTGGTAGTCCACCGTGACCGAGTCGGCCAGCTCGATGCCGTCCAGCAGGTGGCGGCGGGTGGGGGAGACCAGCAGTCCGCAGCCGTACGCGGCGTCCACGTGCATCCAGGCGGAGTGCTCGGCGGCCAGGCGGGCGATCTCGGGGAGCGGGTCGATGGACCCGAAGTCGGTGGTGCCGGCGGTGGCGACGACGGCCATCGGGAAGAGGCCGTCGCGCTCGCAGTTCTCCAGCTCCAGGGCCAGGGCGGCGGTGTCCATGCGGCGGTTGCGGTCCGCGGGGACGGAGATGACGGCCTCGTAGCCCAGGCCCAGCATGGCGGCGGACTTCTGCACGGAGAAGTGGCTGCACTCGGAGGTGAAGATGCGCAGCTTCGGCAGCACCTCGGACTTGGGCAGCTCGCGCTCGCTGTTCTTCATCACGGTCCGGCAGGCCTCGTCGCGGGCCAGCAGCAGGGCGTGGAAGTTGGACTGGCTGCCGCCGGAGGTGAAGATGCCGTCCGCGCCGGGGCCGAGGCCGATGCGCTGGGCGGTCCAGTCGATGAGGCGGCGCTCGATGAGCGTGCCGCCGATGGACTGGTCCCAGGTGTCCAGGGAGGAGTTGACGGCGGAGAGGATCGCCTCGCCCAGCACGGCCGGGATGACGACCGGGCAGTTGAGGTGGCCGAGGTAGCGCGGGTGGTGGAAGTACACCGCGTCGCGCAGGTAGACCTCTTCCAGTTCGTCGAGGGCGGCCGCCGGGTCGGCCAGCGGCCGGTCCAGGTCGATGCCGGCGATGACCGGGGCGAGGTCGTCGACGGATATGCCCGTGTGGGGCTTGTCGGTGGACGCGAGCTTGGCGGCCACGCGTTCGACGCCCTCGGTGACGGATCGCCGGTAGAGGTCAGCGGTCGTCTCATTGAGCAGATGCGAACGCATCAACAGTTCCTCCGGGCAGGGAAGAGTGGGGCGGGAGTTGCTTGGTTTAGGTTAGCCTAACCTTATTTGATGAACAAATAACGAAGAGCCCCGGTACAAACCGGGGCTCTTCGCGCAAAGATACCTCTACAGCGCGGAGTTGGGATCCTCGCTGGGTGCCTGGCCCGCGTAGGCCTCCGCCAACAGCTGTTCCTCGCTCGCGCCGAGGCGCCAGTAACCGGTGAAACGCACCGCGCGCCGGTCGAAGTGACGTTCCTGCACGACGTGGCGGCGCACCGCGCGGACGGTGCCGGCCTCGCCGGCGATCCAGCCGTACGGCGTGCCCGCGTCCGGGAAGGCCGCCCCGCGCAGGGCGGCCAGGACCTGTTCGGTGCGCCCGGGGCCGGAGCCCTCGCGCACGATCCAGGTGATGTCGGCGTCCGCGCGGGTGGCGAGCTCCAGCCGGTCGTCCGCGTGCGGGACCTCGAAGAAGGCCGTGACCGGAAGGCCGGCGTCCAGCCGCTCCAGGATCGCCGCCGCCGCCGGCAGCGCGGTCTCGTCGGCGTACATCACGAGCGCGTCGGTCCCGGCGGGCGGCTGGAACCGGACGGACTTGTTCTCGGCGACGGCCGGGCCGATCGCCATGATGCGGTGGCCGGCCGAGGCCCGCCCCGCCCAAGCGGAGGCGGGCGACGCGTCGCCGTGCAGGACGAAGTCGATGTCGACCTCGACGCTGCCGTCGGTGCCGTCGGGGATACGGCGCTGCTCGCGCACGGTGTACGAGCGCATCACCGGGCGCTCCTCGTCCGGGACGCCGCGCCAGGCGGCGAACCACGTGTCCTCGTCCGTGGACGGCAGGACGGTGTGCTCCTGGTGGGGCAGCGGGAGGAAGAGCGAGAGGCTCTGGTCGTAGCCGCCCGAGCGGAAGTCCGCGAGGGACTCACCGCCGAACGTGACCCGCAGGAAGGAGTGGCCCAGGCGCCGGGTGCGGAGCACCTCCAGCTCGAAGAAGCGGAAGTGGGCGACGGCCGGGGCGTCGGATGCGGAGACGGTCATGCGGTGAGTTCCCCCGAGTGCGGTTTGGAGCGGTCAGCCGACCTTCTTGGCGTTCTGGATGGCCTTGGCGAGGTCCTCCAGGATCTGGGCGCACTTGGCGTACGAGTAGATCGGCTCGGTCACGCGCGGGGTGACCTGGCCGGCCTTGACGGCGGGCAGCTCGGCCCAGGTGGGCTTGGCCTTCAGCTGCTCCGGCTGCAGGGTGCCGGTGCGGTTGTCGAGGAGGACGAGGTCGGCCTTGTACTTGCCGGCGTTCTCCCAGCTGAGGCTCTCGAAGAAGCCGCCGGCGTCCAGCTTGTCCTGCTCCGGGGTGACGAACTCGACGCCCAGGGTCTCGAAGTACTTCAGGTCGGCCGAGGTCTTCGGGGTGGAGACGTAGAACAGCTGGTCCGAGCCGGAGCCGACGAGCACCTTGATGCCCGGGTTCGCCTTGGTGGCCTCGCGGACCTTGGCGGCGGCGGCCTCGAAGCGGGCCTTGGCGTCCACGGTGGACTTGGCGTTCATGTCGGCGCCCAGGGCCTGCGCGAGCTCGGCGGTGCGCTGCAGGGACTTGTCGAGGGTCGCGTCGCCGCCGGTGGAGATGGCGGCGGCCGGGGCCAGCTTCAGGATCTTGTCCTTGGAGGCCTCGGGAACGTACCAGTACGAGCCGTCCCAGGTGTTGGTGACGAGCAGCTCGGGCTGGAGGGCGGCGTACTTCTCGACGTTGAACTCGTCGTAGACGTTGCCGAGGATCTCGACCTTGGAGATGTCCATCGAGCCGGCCTGGACGTCGGGCTTGCCGTCGGCCGCCTTGGTCGGGCCGAACACGCCCTTGACCGGCACGCCGTAGTCGTACAGCGCGGCGGCGGTGCCGGTGAACGCGACGATGTTCTTCGGCTTGGCCTTCAGGCTGATGTCCTTGCCCAGGTCGTCCTTGAACGTCCAGGGGCCCGAGGCCGCCGCGCCCTTGTCCTTGGCGTCCGCGTCGGCCTTCTTGTCGGAGCCACCGCAGGCGGTGAGCGTCGCGACGAGGCCGAGGGCGCCGCCGGCCGCGATCAGACCGCGGCGGGTGAGGAGGGAACTGCGGGACTTGGGCATGTCGGTGTCCGTTTTCGTGCGTGCCGGGCGGCCACTGGGCCGTTCGGAGGGAAGGTTAGCCTAACCTTGGCCGAAAACGATAAGGGGGCCCTAAGTTTTTTCGGGCCCCCTCGCATCGACTCCTCGCACCGACCGCTCGCCGACCGCCCCCGGCCGCACGCAGACCGGCGAAATCCGGCCATCCGGGCGCCGGATGGTGCACCCCGGCGCCCGGACCGTGCCCCGTCCGCCTAGCCGGCGAAGCCCAGCTCGCGGGCGATCAGCATGCGCTGCACCTCGCTGGTGCCCTCGCCGATCTCCAGGATCTTGGAATCGCGCCACATCCGGGCCACCGGGTACTCGTTCATGAACCCGTACCCGCCGTGGATCTGCGTGGCCTCGCGGGCGTTGTCCACGGCCACCGTCGAGGAGTACAGCTTCGCGATCGCCGCCTCCTTCTTGAACGGCTCACCGAGGACCAGCCGGGAGGCCGCGTCGCGCCAGCCGATGCGGGCCATGTGCGCGCGCATCTCCATGTCGGCCAGCTTGAACTGGACGGCCTGGTTGTCGCCGATCGGGCGGCCGAAGGCGTGCCGCTCCCTGGCGTACTTCACCGACTCGTCCACACAGCCCTGCGCCAGGCCCGTGGCGAGCGCGGAGATGGCGATCCGGCCCTCGTCCAGGATCCGCAGGAACTGCGCGTAGCCGCGGCCCTCCTCGCCCACCAGGTTCGCCAGCGGGACCCGTACGCCGTCGAAGGACAGCTCGCGGGTGTCCGAGGCGTTCCAGCCGACCTTGGAGTACGGGGCGGCCACCGCGAAGCCGGGGGTGCCCGACGGCACGATGATCGAGGAGATCAGCGGCCGGCCGTCCTCGGTGCGGCCCGTCACGGCCGTGACCGTGACCAGCCCGGTGATGTCCGTACCGGAGTTGGTGATGAAGCACTTCGAGCCGTTGATCACCCACTCGTCGCCGTCCTTGACGGCGGTGGTGCGGGTCCCGCCGGCGTCGGAGCCCGCGCCCGGCTCGGTCAGGCCGAACGCGCCCAGCACCTCGCCGGAGCACATCTTCGGCAGCCACTGCCGCTTCTGCTCCTCGGAACCGAAGCGGTAGATCGGCATCGCGCCCAGCGAGACGCCGGCCTCCAGGGTGATGGCGACCGAGGAGTCGACCCGGGCGAGCTCCTCCAGGGCGATGCCGAGGGCGAGGTAGTCGCCGCCCATGCCGCCGTACTCCTCCGGGAACGGCAGGCCGAACAGGCCCATGCGGCCCATCTCGCGGACGATCTCGTACGGGAACTCGTGCCGCTCGTAGAAGTCGCCGATCTTCGGAGCGACGACGTCGTGCGCGAACTCCTCGACGGTGCGACGGAGTTCCTCGTGCTCAGGGGTGAGCCGGTGGTCGAGGGACATGGGTCTCTTACTCCTTGTGGGAGAGGGCGCGGACGGTACGGGACGGGCTGGGACGGCCCAGCCGCTCGGCCATCCACACGCTCGTGGCGGTGAGGGCGGCCAGGTCGACCCCGGTCTCGATGCCGAGGCCGTCGAGCATCCACACCAGGTCCTCGGTGGCGAGGTTCCCGGTGGCGCTCTTGGCGTACGGGCAGCCGCCGAGGCCGCCGGCGGAGGCGTCGACGGTGGTGACGCCGTGCTGGAGGGCGGCCAGGGTGTTGGACAGGGCCTGGCCGTAGGTGTCGTGGAAGTGCACCCCGATCCGGTCGGTGCCCACGCCGTGCTCGTTGAGGCTGCTCAGCAGCTCCTGGACGTGCCCGGGAGTGGCGACGCCGATGGTGTCGCCCAGGCTCAGTTCGTCGCAGCCGAGGTCGATCAGCGCCTTGGCGACCCGGACCACCTGGTGGACCGGGACCGGGCCCTCCCAGGGGTCGCCGAAGCACATCGACAGGTAGCCGCGCACGTGGGCCTTCTCCTGCCGGGCGCGGGCGACCACCGGCTCGAACATCGCCAGGGACTCGTCGACCGTACGGTTGAGGTTGCGGGCGGCGAAGGTCTCGGTGGCGGAGCCGAAGACGGCGATCCGGGTCACCCCCTGCGCCAGCGCCCGCTCCAGACCCCGCTCGTTGGGCACGAGCACCGGCAGGTCCGCCCGTACGTCGGCCAGGAGCGGCAGCAGCTGCTCGGCGTCGGCGAGCTGCGGGACCCACTTGGGGTGCACGAAGCTGGTCGCCTCGATGGTGGTCAGCCCGGCGGCGGCCAGCCGGTGGATGAACTCGGCCTTCACCTCGACGGGGACGACCGACTTCTCGTTCTGGAGGCCGTCGCGGGCGCCGACCTCGTGGATCCGGACCCGGGCCGGCAGCTCGGGGGCGGGCACGGTCATGGGCAGGCCGGTCATGCGCCCTCCTCGTCCTCGTCCGGGGTGACCACGGCCAGCACCTGGTCCATGGCGACGGTCGTACCGGGGGTCACGTCGAGCTCGCTGACGGTGCCGGCGTGCGGGGCGGAGATGACGTGTTCCATCTTCATCGCCTCGACGACGAGCAGGCTCTGACCGGCGCTCACCCGGTCGCCGACGGCGACCTTCACGACGGTGACGGTGCCCGGCATGGGGGCGGCGAGCGTGTCGGCGCCGCCGCCGGCCGCGCCCTTGGCGGTGACGGGGTCGTGCCGCTGGACGTGCCAGCTGTCGCCGTCCCGGCCGAGCCAGACCCCCTCAGGGGAGGCGGCGTGGGCGAAGCGGTGCGTGACACCGCCGAGTTCGACGGTGACCGCGTCCGGGGTGAACGCGACGATCCGGCCACGGGCCGGCGGGGCAGCATGGTCGGCGCCGTCCGCCAGGAGCAGTTCGGTGTCCGCACCGGGTGTCCGGGTCCGGAGCTCGACCGGGTCCCGGCCCGGGAGGCGTACGTGGTGGACCGTCCAGGCGGGTACGCCGCCCAGGCGCCAGCCGTCGCCGGCGTCGAAGGGATCGACCCACGTGTTCGGCCCGTCCGGCGTTCGAGGACCGGGGTCCGGGGCGGAGCCCCGGTGGCCGCGCAGCCCCCGGTCGGCCAGCAGCGCGGCGGTGGCGTACACCTCCGGCGGCACCCCCTCCGGCAGCAGTCCGTCCAGGTCACGCTCGACCAGACCGGTGTCGAGGTCACCGGAGACCACGTCCGGGTGGGCCAGCAGCCGCCGCAGGAACCCGGCGTTGGTCTGGACGCCCAGGATCACCGTGTCGGCCAGCGCCGCCCGCAGCATCCGCAGCGCGGTGGCCCGGTCCGGCCCGTGGACGATGACCTTCGACAGCATCGGGTCGTACGTCGACCCCACCGGCACACCCGCCGTCAGGCCCGAGTCGGTGCGCACCGGGCCGCCGTCCGGCTCGGACAGGGCCAGGACCGTACCGCCGGACGGCAGGAACCCGCGGGCCGGGTCCTCCGCGCAGACACGGGCCTCGATCGCGTGCCCGGTGAGCGTGACGTCGTCCTGGGAGAAGCCGAGGGACTCGCCCGCCGCCACCCACAGCTGCTGCTCCACCAGGTCCAGCCCGGTGATCAGCTCCGTCACCGGGTGCTCGACCTGGAGGCGGGTGTTCATCTCCATGAAGTAGTACGAGGACGGGTCCCCGCCCGGGACGATGAACTCCACCGTGCCCGCGCCGACGTACCCGCACGAGCGGGCCGCGTCCACCGCCGCCGCGCCCATCGCCGCGCGCGTCTTCTCGTCCAGCAGGACGCTCGGCGCCTCCTCGACGACCTTCTGGTGGCGGCGCTGCAGCGAGCACTCGCGCTCGCCCAGGTGGACCACGTTGCCGTGGGCGTCGGCGAGCACCTGGATCTCGATGTGGCGCGGCCGGTCGATCCACCGCTCCACCAGCAGCGTGTCGTCGCCGAACGAGGAGCGGGCCTCGCGGCGCGCCGCCGCGATCTCGTCCGCCAGCAGGCCGGCGTCGCGTACCAGCCGCATGCCCTTGCCGCCGCCGCCCGCCGAGGGCTTCAGCAGCACCGGCATGCCGATCTCCTCGGCGGCCGCGACCAGTTGCGCGTCCGTCAGGCCGCTGCCCGAGGAGCCGGGCACCACGGGCACGCCCGCCGCCTTCACCGTCTCCTTGGCGCGGATCTTGTCCCCCATCAGGGAGATCGCGGAGGCGGGCGGCCCGATGAAGGCCAGCCCGGCCTCGGCGCAGGCGGCCGCGAAGGCCGCGTTCTCCGCCAGGAAGCCGTAGCCCGGGTGGACCGCCTGCGCTCCCGTACGCCGGGCCGCGTCGATCAGCTTGGGCACCGACAGGTAGCTCTCGGCGGCCGCCGCCGGGCCGATCCGGACGGCCGTGTCGGCCTCCCGTACGTGCCGGGCGTCGGCGTCCGCGTCGCTGAAGACGGCCACCGACCGCACGCCCAGCGCCCGCAGCGTGCGGATGACGCGGACCGCGATCTCGCCTCGGTTGGCGACCAGAACAGTCGTGAACATCGAAGAGGTCCTCACGTCACACGTCACATTCGGAAGATGCCGAAGCCGGGCTCACCCAGCGGGGCGTTGGCGCACGCGGTCAGGGCGAGCCCCACCACCTGCCGGGTCTCCAGCGGGTCGATGACCCCGTCGTCCCACAGCCGGGCGGTGGCGTAGTACGCGTTGCCCTGCTCCTCGTACTGCGCCCGGATCGGCGCCTTGAAGGCGTCCTCCTCTTCGGCCGCCCACTCCTGCCCGGCGCCTTCGATCTGGTCGCGCTTGACCGTGGCCAGCACGGAGGCGGCCTGTTCGCCGCCCATCACGGAGATCTTGGCGTTGGGCCACATCCACAGGAAGCGGGGCGAGTACGCCCGCCCGCACATCGAGTAGTTGCCCGCGCCGTAGGAGCCGCCGACGACCACGGTCAGCTTCGGGACCCGGGTGCAGGCCACGGCCGTGACCATCTTCGCGCCGTGCTTGGCGATGCCGCCCGCCTCGTAGTCGCGGCCGACCATGAAGCCGGAGATGTTCTGGAGGAAGAGGAGGGGGATGCCGCGCTGGTCGCACAGTTCGATGAAGTGCGCGCCCTTCTGGGCGGACTCGGAGAAGAGGATGCCGTTGTTGGCGACGATGCCGACCGGGTGGCCGTGGATCCGAGCGAACCCGGTGACCAGCGTCGTGCCGAACTCGGACTTGAACTCCTGGAAGCGGGAGCCGTCCACGAGCCGCGCGATGATCTCGCGGGCGTCGTAGGGGGTGCGCGAGTCGACCGGGACGGCGCCGTAGAGCCCGTACGGGTCCACCTTCGGCTCCTCGGGCGCCTCGACCTTCCAGGGCAGCGCCCCGCGCGCGGGCAGGGTCGCCACGATGTTCCGTACGATCCGCAGCGCGTGCGCGTCGTCCTCCGCGAGGTGGTCGGTCACGCCGGAGGTCCGGGAGTGGACCTCGCCGCCGCCGAGCTCCTCGGCCGTGACGACCTCGCCGGTGGCGGCCTTCACCAGCGGCGGTCCGCCCAGGAAGATCGTGCCCTGGCCGCGGACGATGACGGCCTCGTCGCTCATCGCCGGCACGTACGCGCCGCCCGCGGTGCAGGAGCCGAGCACGGCGGCGATCTGCGGGATGCCGGCGCCGGACATCCGGGCCTGGTTGTAGAAGATGCGGCCGAAGTGCTCGCGGTCGGGGAAGACCTCGTCCTGCAGGGGCAGGAAGGCGCCGCCGGAGTCGACGAGGTAGAGGCAGGGGAGCCGGTTCTCCAGCGCGACCTCCTGGGCGCGCAGGTGCTTCTTGACCGTCATCGGGTAGTAGGTGCCGCCCTTGACGGTGGCGTCGTTCGCGACGACCACGCACTCGCGGCCGCTGACCCGCCCGATGCCGGCGATCACGCCGGCCGCCGGGGCGGCGCCCCCGTACATGCCCTCGGCGGCCAGCGGGGCCAGCTCCAGGAAGGGCGAGCCGGGGTCGAGGAGGGTGTCGACACGGTCGCGGGGGAGCAGCTTCCCGCGGGCCGTGTGGCGGGCGCGGGCCTTCTCCCCGCCCCCCTCGCGGGCCGCCGCGAGCCGGGCACGCAGGCCCTCCGCGAGCTCCTGGTGGGCGGCCTCGTTGGTCCGCCAGGCCTCGGACGCCGGATCGGCGGCGCTGTGAAGCACTGGTGCCTGCTGCATCGCTCGAGCTCCCTTGCTCGGTTAATGAGCGTTAACGCGTACACGGCCAGGTTAACGACCGCTAACGGCCCTGTCTAGAATGGATTCCCATGAGCACTTCAGCGGCCGCCCCCACCCGTCGCGAGCAGATCCTCGGCGAGGCTGCCCGCCTCTTCGCCGAGCGCGGATTCCACGGTGTGGGCGTGGACGAGATAGGGGCCGCGGTGGGCATCAGCGGCCCCGGCCTGTACCGGCACTTCGCGGGGAAGGACGCGATGCTGGCCGAGCTGCTGGTCGGCATCAGCGAGCGGCTGCTGACCGGCGGCCGGCGCCGCGTGGCCGAGGCCACGGGCGGCCCGGCGGCCGTCCTGTCCTCCCTGATCGACGGCCACATCGACTTCGCGCTCGACGACCGGGCGCTGATCACCGTGCACGACCGCGAGCTGGACCGGCTGCGCGAAGCCGACCGCAAACTGGTGCGCCAGCTCCAGCGGCAGTACGTCGAGCTGTGGGTGGAGGTCGTACGGGAGCTGCATCCCGAGGTGCCGGAGGCGGAGACCCGGGTCGCGGTGCACGCGGTCTTCGGCCTGCTGAACTCGACCCCGCACCTGGGGTCGCTGGGGCGGGCGGCGACGGAGTCGCTGCTGCGCCGGCTGGCGCACGGAGCCTTTGCCGCGCTGTCCGGTTGATGGGACGGCAGGCCGCGCCCCGGGCGCGGCGACGGCAGAATGTGCATCATGCCGATAGAGCCGATTGAGACGTCCGTACCCAGCCGCGCCGAACTCGTCGACCACCTGGTCCGCACCCGGATCGCGGGGCAGGTCGCCACGCCCAGGGAGAACAACCTCTCCCACTACCGCAAGCTCGCGAACGGCGACCGCCACTACTGGCTCGGCCTGGAGCTCGGCGACCGCTGGACGGACGAGCAGGACGTCCTCGCGGTCATGGCCGAGCGGGTCGGCGTCGTGGACGACCCCGCCCACCGCTTCGGCCAGGACACCATCGACCCGGAGCTCACGGCCGACGGTCTGGAGCGGATGGCGGCGCGCCTGCGCAAGGCCGCGCTGGACCAGCAGAGCGTGCTGTTCGCCACGGGTCACCCGGGTGGGCTCCTGGATGTCCACCGCGCGACCGCGGCCGCGCTGCGGGCCGCCGGCTGCGAGATCGTGGTGATCCCGCGCGGCCTGACCGCGGACGAGGGCTCGGTGTGGCAGGTCGCCGACGTCGCCGTCCAGGAGCGGGGCGCGACGCTGTGGCACACGCACTCGCCGGAGCCGATGGCCGCGATCCTCGACGGCCTGGCCGCCGAGAACCGCTCCCAGCCCGATCTGGTCGTCGCCGACCACGGGTGGGCGGGCTGCGCGGCCCAGCGGGGGCTGGACGCCGTCGGCTACGCCGACTGCAACGACCCCGCCCTGTTCATCGGTGAGGTGGAGGGCACCCTCCAGGTCGCGGTCCCGCTGGACGACCACGTGCGCGACCCGCGCTTCTACGACCCGATGGTGGCGTACCTGCTGTCGGCGGCCGGCCTGCTGTAGGCCCGCCCGCGGGCCTCCGGCACGGCGCCGGCGGCCCGGGGGCCCTGGCCGTGGTCCGCCGCGCGGCACTGGCCGAGCCGGGCGGTCGTCTCGGTCTGTACGGCGGCCGGTGTGGCGTTGTACTCCTGGAGAGCCTCAATGCCGGTCTGTTGTCACCTTGGAGTTACCGATGGCCGTTCGCCGTGTCGTACCCAATGTCCAGTCGGAGGCTGCGCAGGAGAGCCGGGAGTTCTACGGCCTGCTCGGATTCGAGGAGGTCATGAACCACGGCTGGATCATGACGCTCGCGTCCCCGTCCAGTCCGACAGCGCAGATCAGCTTCATGGTCAGTGACAAGACCGCACCTGTCACGCCCGACATGAGCGTCGAAGTGGATGACGTGGACGCGGCCTACGCGGCCATGCGGGAGAGCGGCGCGGAGATCGTTCACCCCCTGCAGGACGAGGAGTGGGGGGTGCGCCGGTTCCTCGTCCGTGACCCCAACGGCCGGGTGGTCAACGTGCTGGGCCACCGCTGACGGTCCTCGCGTTGTCGGCGCGCACGCGATCGGGCCGTGTGCGGGGCCTGCCCGGCCCGATGCGGGGCACGCGGACCTTCTCCAGGACGGGCTCGAACTGTGGGGGTCCCCGCACTGCCCGGCCGTGACCACGATCGACATGGGCCGCTGTTGCAGGTCCCCCTTTCCCTCGCCCCGCGGCGGCGGGCTGGTGTGCCCGGCAGCCAGTGGAGTCGACGTCGAGGTCCCAGGTGATCAGGCCCCTGGCGTCGGCCAGGTCCTGCAGTTCGGTGAAGATCCGCGGCCAGGGCGCTGTCCCGCTGCCAGCGGCGGAACAGGTCGTACGCCCGGCCCCAGGGCCCGTACCGCTCCGGAGCGTCCCGCCATGGCGTTCCGGTCCGGGTCCGCCACCGTATGCCGTCGATCAGCTGCCGCCGGGTCCATGAACCAGGATCCTCGCACGCCCGAGATCCACTTTCGATACAGGCCGCTTAGCCGCCGCTTAGCCGCCGCTTAGCCGAGCCAGGCGGTCGTCTCGGTCTGTACGGCCGAGCCGTCCAGGTCCGTGAGCTTGCGGCCCACGAAGTCGCGGGCCCAGTCGGAGGTCTGGATCCGGAACGGCATCGTCTCGGCGGTCAGCGCCTCGACGACCGGCGCCGCGGCCTCCTGCGGGGTCTGCGCGGTGTCGCTGCCGAACGACCGCATGGCGTGGTCGATGTAGCCCCGGAGTGCCGGGGCGTACGGCCCGGCCGCGGTGAGCAGGGCCGGTACGTCGAGTTCGATGTTGTTCACGAACTCGCTGGAGACGGCGCCCGGTTCGACGACGGCCACCTGGACGCCCGCGGACGCGGCGACCGGGGCCAGGGCCTCCATGAAGCCCTCGACGGCGAACTTCGCCGCGCAGTAGGACTCGTTGAACGGCTGGCCGACCACGCCGCCGACGCTGGTCACGGTGATGACCCGGCCGCCCGAGGCGCGCAGGTGGGGGAGAACGGCCCGGGTGAGTTCGGCGACGCCGAAGAAGTTGACCTCCATGACCTCCCGCAGCTTCTCCATGCCGTGCTGCTCGATGGTGCCGACGAAGCCGGCGCCCGCGTTGTTCACGACCGCGTCGAGGTGGCCGTGTTCGGCGACGACCTCGGCCACGCAGGCGGCGACGGAGTCCGCGTCGGTCACGTCCAGCTGTTTGACCTGCACGAGGTCGCGGACCCCGGCCTCCTCGGCGGCCTTGAGGAGGGCGTCGGCCCGGCCGGTGTCGCGCATGGTGGCGACGGCCAGCCAGCCCGCCCCGGCGGCGGCGACCGCGGCGGCCAGGCCGATGCCGGAGGAGGTGCCGGTGATGAGGACGGTCTTGGTGGTCCCGGTGCTGGGGGTGGTCATGGAAGGCTCCTTAGATTTGTGCGTGCACACACACATTAACTTTGTGTGCGTGTGCACGCAACCCGGTATCCTCGTGTCATGGCGCACGACGAACTCAACCTGGACGGCCTCACCCCGCGCGATCACGCCTTCTACGGACTGGTCTGGGCCGGCACCACGCTCACCGCACGCGTCGACCAGGCCCTCACGCGCCGCCACGACCTGCCGTTGTCGTGGTTCGAGGTGATGCTGTGGCTGAGCGTCCGGCGTGAGCCGGTCGCCCCCTCCGAGCTGGGTGCCAGGACCCTGCTCAGCCGCAGCCAGGTCTCCCGGGTCGCCGACGCCCTGCGGGCCCGCGGCCTGGTCGAGCGGGTCCCCTCCCCGACGGACGCCCGGTCCGTGGGGATCGCCCTCACCGAGGCGGGCCGCCGTGCCTTCGCCGAGGCCGACGCCACCCGCCGCGAGGCCCTGGCCGAGGTGTTCGACGACCGTCTCGACGACGCGGACATAGCCGCGCTGGAGGCGGTCTGGGCCAAGCTCAAGGCGAAGCCCGGGCAGTAGCCGCCCGGGTTTCCGGGGTGCCCCGCCGCCCCGCCGCCCCGGTCGCCACGGTCCGTGCGGCGCACGGGCGTTGTCAGTGGCGGCCGTTAGCGTCGAAGGCGTGACGAATCCGCCGAAGGAACAGAACCCGCTGTCGGTCCTGGCCGACGACCCGCACGGCCGGTCCCTGGACCTGGAGTTGCCGCCGGGCACGCTCGTGGCGCGCCCCGGCGGTCGGCGGTGGCCGCGCGGGCGCCGCGAGCCGCTGCTGTGGGTGTCCGACGCGCCCGTGGGTGTCGGCGCGCTCGCCGCCGCCCGCAGCCCCGCCCTGGCGGCCGCCGGCCTCCAGGCGGTGCTGTTCCAGGAGCGGCGCGGCCTGGAGGGCTGGTGGACCCGCGACGAGCTGAGCCCCGCCGCGATGTCCGATCCCGGCGACCACCATGTCGAGCCGGTCCTGCGCACGTGGTGGGCCGGGGTCGTGCCCGACCCCGAGGAGGGCGAGGGGCCCGACGGCGCGGGGCTCATAGCCCCCTTCGGCCGCGACTGGCCCGGGCTCGCGGAGCACGGGGTCGCGGGGGAGGAGGACCCGGACGGGGCGGCGCTCGCCCTGGCCGACGAGCTGATCCGCGACGGCGCCCTGCCGAGCCCCCGGCTGGCGCTGATACCCGCCGGCCGGGGCGCCGACGTACCCACCGCGATGGGCTGGCGCGGGCCGGTGAACCATGTCGCCGACACGGCCCTGATCAGCACCGTCCTGCGGTCCTGGGAGGACCGCTTCGGCGCCCGCGTCGTCGCCCTCGGCTTCGACGAACTCCACGTGTCGGTGGCGGCCCCGCCCCGGACGACGGCCGGGGCGCTCCCGGTCGCCGCCGAGCACTTCGCCTTCTGCCCCGACAACGTGTGGCAGGGCTGCGGCAGCGTGCGGGCGTACGCGGACGAGGCCGTCGCCGGTTCCGGGTACTGGGGCTTCTGGTGGGACTGAGGGAGCTGAGGGGACTGAGGGGACGGGTCGGGCGTCAGGCGCGCGGGACGCGCACCACGCCCTCCTGGATGACGGTCACGGCCAGCCGGCCGTCCTGGGTCCAGATACGGGCCTGGCCGAGCCCCCGGCCGCCGTGGGCCGAGGGTGACTCCTGGTCGTACAGCAGCCATTCGTCGGCCCGGAACGGGCGGTGGAACCACATCGCGTGGTCCAGGGAGGCGCCGACCACGTCCCCGACCGCCCAGCCGCCGCGCCCGTGCGCGAGCAGCACCGCGTCGAGCAGCGTCATGTCGGACACGTACGTGGCCAGGCAGATGTGCAGCATCGGGTCGTCGGCGAGCTTGCCCGCCGTACGGAACCACACCTGCGAGCGCGGCGGAAGGGGTTCGCCGACGCTGCCCCACGGCGGCGTCGTGGCGTAGCGCAGGTCCACCGCGCCGCGCGCGTCGATGAGCCGCTCGACCGTGCCCGGGTCGCGGAAGATGTCCCGGTAGTGCGGGAGCGACTTGGCGGCCGTCGGCAGGGTCTCCGGGTTCGGGGCCGGCGGCATGGACGCCTGGTGGTCCAGCCCCTCCTCGTACGTCTGGAACGACGCCGAGAGGTGGAAGATCGGCTGTCCGTGCTGCACGGCGACGACCCGGCGGGTGGTGAAGGACCGCCCGTCGCGGATCCGGTCGACCGAGTAGACGATCGGCGCGCCGGGGTCACCGGCCCGCAGGAAGTACGAGTGCAGCGAGTGCGCCGTGCGGTCGGCGGGTACGGTCCGGCCGGCCGCGACCATGGCCTGCGCTGCGACCTGCCCGCCGAACACGCGCGGCACCAGGGAGGTCCTGCTGGTGCCGCGGAAGATGTTCTCCTCGATCTGCTCCAGGTCGAGCAGATCGAGGAGATCGGTGAGTGCCTCGCTCAAGGCGACTTACAGCCCCATCGACTTGGCGATGATCGACTTCATGATCTCGCTGGTGCCGCCGTAGATGCGGTTGACGCGGTTGTCGGCGTACAGGCGGGCGATCGGGTACTCGTTCATGTAGCCGTAGCCGCCGTGCAGCTGGAGGCAGCGGTCGATGACGCGGTGGGCGACCTCGGTGCAGAACAGCTTCGCGGAGGCGGCCTCGGCCGGGGTCAGCTCGCCGGCGTCCAGGGCCTCCAGGGCGCGGTCGGCGACGGCCTGGGCGGCGTCCACCTCGGCCTGGCAGGCGGCCAGCTCGAACTTGGTGTTCTGGAAGTGGGCGACCGGCTTGCCGAAGACGGTGCGCTCCGTCACGTACTGCTGCGCGAAGCGGACGGCGGCGGCGGCCTGGGCGTACGCGCCGAAGGCGATGCCCCAGCGCTCGGAGGCCAGGTTGTGGCCGAGGTAGTAGAAGCCCTTGCCCTCCTCGCCGAGCAGGTCCTCGACGGGGACCTTGACGTCGACGAACGCCAGCTCGGCGGTGTCGGAGGTCTTCAGGCCCAGCTTGTCGAGCTTGCGGCCGATGGAGTAGCCCTCGGACTTGGTGTCCACGGCGAACAGGGAGATGCCGAAGCGGCGGTCGTCCTCGCTCGGGGCCGAGGTGCGGGCGCAGACGATGACGCGGTCGGCGTGCACACCGCCGGTGATGAAGGTCTTGGCGCCGTTGAGGACGTAGTGCGTGCCGTCCTCGGAGAGCTTGGCGGTGGTCTTCATGCCCGCGACGTCGGAGCCGGTGCCCGGCTCGGTCATCGCCAGCGCCCACATCTCCTCGCCGGAGACGAACTTCGGGAGGAAACGCTTCTTCTGCTCATCGGTGGCGAGCATCTTGATGTAGGGCAGGGCGAGCAGCACGTGCACGCCGGAGCCGCCGAAGTTCACGCCCGCGCGGGAGGTCTCCTCGTAGAGGACGGCCTCGAACTTGTGGGTGTCCAGGCCCGCGCCGCCGAACTCCTCGGGGACGTTGATGCCGAAGACGCCCAGCTCGCCGAGCTGGTGGTAGAAGTCGCGCGGCGCCTGGCCGGCGGCGAACCACTCGTCGTAGACGGGGACGACCTCGGCCTCGATGAAGGCGCGGATCGTCTCGCGGAACGCCTCGTGGTCCTCGTTGAAAACGGTACGGCGCACGGCCGGACTCCCTTCGGTCGCGGCGCTCCGCCGCCCATGTCTAAGCGCTTGCTCATATACAAGTTACCGGCGAGTTATGGCCACTGTCCAGAGTCGGAGGTCAGGGGAACCCCTGAGAGCCGGGGCCGGGCGACCCCCAGGGGACGGGGCCCGCGCGGGTCGTCTGCGCGGAGGATCCGCAGGCCTTCGGTGATCACCACGATGGAAGGTGTCCACGACGACCGCGCCATTGTCGCCGGATCGTCGAACTCCGCGTACCGATCACCGGGAGCCGCCCGTGAACCGCCGTACCCGTACCGCCCTGGCCGCCGTCCTCCTGCTCGGCCTGACGGCAGGGCCCATGACCGCCACCGCGCTGGCCGCGACCGGACCCGCGCCGGCCGCGACCGTCGCCGGTGCCGGTGCCGGTGCCGTTGCCGGTTCCGCTGCCGGGGCGGTCGTCGACGCCCGGCGCGGGCCCGACGTCGCCGCGCTGCGCGCCGCCATCGCCGGGCTGCCGGACCAGGACGCGACCGCCGCGCTGATCCGGGTCGGCGGGGAGGGCCGCTGGACGGGCAGCGCAGGCGTACGCGACCTGCGGACCGCTGCCCCGGCCCTGTCCGACGCCCGCTTCCGGGCCGGCTCGACCACCAAGATGGTCACGTCCGCCCTCGTCCTCCAGCTCGCCGCCGAGGGGAAGGTCGACCTGAACGCCCCCGTCGGCGCCTACCTTCCCGGCCTGCTCCCGGCCTCGTTCACCGAGCCGGTCACCGTCCGGAACCTGCTCAACTTCACCAGCGGCATCCAGGGCGGGCTCACCTTCGGCGACACCGTGGAGGAGGAGTTCCCGCACCGCTTCGAGACGATCACGCCCGAGCAGTCGGTCGCCGCGGGGGTGGCCAAGGGCCCGGCCTTCGCCCCGGGCACGCAGCAGGACTACAACAACATCAACTACACGATCCTGGGCATGCTGATCGAGAAGGTCACCGGCGACACGTACGCCCACCAGGCCGAGGTACGGATCTTCCGCCCCGTCGGCATGACCGGCACCTCCTTCCCGCGGGGCACCGATCCGCGCATCCACGGCCCCCACAACCGCGGCTACCAGTTGATCGGCGGCAAGACCGTCGACGTCACCGAATGGAACATGTCCGACCGCTTCGCCGCCGGCGACATGATCTCCACGACCCGCGACCTCGAACACTTCCTCGTCGCCCTCTTCCGCGGCCGGATCGTCCCCGGACCGCAGCTCCAGGAGATGTTCACGGTCCCCGACGTCCCGGGCGCCACGCGCGGCGCGGGCCTGCAGCGCCTGGAGGTGAACGGCAAGGAGATCTGGGGCAAGACCGGTGCCCGCCCCGGCTACCACACGGTCGTCGCCGCCACCCGCGACCTGTCCAGGACCCTCGTCTACTCGGTCAACAGCACCGACGCCAAGGGCGACGGCCTGAAGATAGCCCAGCGCTTCGCGTTCCCCGCCTTCAACCGCTGAGCCGCGCGGGCGTGGCGCGTCCTTTCCGGGACCCGCGCTTCTTATCCCCGTACCGGCGACCGGCCGGTACGGGACCCGACCCGGTGCGCCGCCGCCGTGCGGTCCCGGCTGCAGTGGGTGGGCCAGCCAGGCGCGCCGGCGGGCGGGGGAGAGGGAGGGGGCCGGCGCGGGCCCCCGCCGCGCCGACGAGACCCGTGACGCCGCAATCCGTGTGGCGGGCGAGCGGGGTACGGGCCGCCTCGGCGCGGGCCAGGACGCGCCGGGGCCTGCGCCCCGGCGGCGGGTCCACGACCCCAGGCCAACCCCAAGGGTGCACAGCTCGTCTTCACCTCCCACGACCCGCCCGTGCTTGGCGATCTTGGTCGGCAGGCTGTCCGGGTGCGTGTAGATCTTGTTCCGGATGGTCTGTGGGAGCGGGTGGCTCCATTGCTGCCGCCCGCTCCCCGACGGCGTCACCGCCACCCCGGGCGGCTGCGGGTTCCGGACCGGGCGGCCCTGGCTGACATCGTCTCCGTGCTGCGGACCGGTGTCGCCTGGCGCGATGTCCCCGCGCAGGCCGTGGGCTGCTCCGGCGTGACGGCCTGGCGCCGGCTGCGGGGCTGGACCGAGGCCGGCGTCTGGCCCCGCCTGCACACCGCGCTGCTGACCGAACTGCGCCGCGCGGACCTGCTGGACCTGGACGCCTGTGCCGTGGACGGCTCGCACGTCCGGGCCCTCAAAGGGGGCCATCATGTCGGCCCCTCGCCCGTCGACCGCGCTCGCCCGGGCTCCAAGCACCATGTGATCGTGGACCGTTGGGGCACTCCGTTCGCCGTGACGCTCACCGGCGGCAACGGACATGACATCACCCAGCTGCTGCCCCTACTGGACGCGATACCGCCAATCCGCGGACTGCGAGGACACCCGCGGCACAGGCCCCGGCGCCTGTACGCCGACCGGGGCTACGACTTCGCCAAGTACCGCCGCCTACTCTGGAAGCGCGGCATCAAGCCGATGATCGCCCGACGCGGCCACGCCCACGGCTCCGGCCTCGGCAAAGTGCGCTGGGTCGCGGAGCGCGCCTTCGCCTGGCTCCGCCAGTTCAAGCGCCTGCGCACCCGCTACGAGCAACGCGCCGACCTCCACCAGGGCCTGCTCCACCTCGCCTGCGGCATCATCTGCCTCCGGCGCCTTCGAAAGTCCCTCTGATTCGACCGGTGCGGCCGGCGGAGCTCTCAGCGGAGGTACTCCGGTGACCAGGCGTCGCTGACGACATGGCTTTCGCTGTTGTCGCAGCACGTCACCTTTGCCTTCAGGGCCGGCCGTTCCGCGAGGGCCTGCCGGAGGTCCTGGCGGAGTTGGTCGAGGAAGGCCCACAGGTCAGGGGCGACGACGCGGTAGCCGGTCTCGCTCACGTCGAGGCTGGTGCCGTCCCAGGCCCCTCCGATGAGGTGGCAGACGGATCCGGTGGAGGGGCTGACCGCGTACAGGTTCCCGCCGCCGTCGGTGGCGAACACCGTCACCGTGTCGTCGACCGCTCCGGTCACCGGCATGAGGGCGCCGGCGAGGATGCCCTCGGCGACCCGCTCGGCGTCGGCGATCCAGATGCCGATGTGCAGGTCCGGCAGCTCGACGGCGCCGAGTGTCGCGTAGTACTCCAGGAGCGCACCGGTGACGCCTTCCCCGGCGAGCAGCGCGACGGCCCGGGCGCCGTCCTGCGCCGTGACGGTCTCCACCCTGTACTCGCCCGGCGTATACGAATGCACCTCCTCGAAGCCGTCGGCGAATGCGACGGCCAGCGGTGCCATCTCCTCGCCCCATTCGCGAATGTTGAAGGCGGAGTCGTTCATGCCGGACTTTCTGACGAGGAAGTGTGCGTTCCCCGCCATTGTCCCTGGTGGGACCGGAAGGGTGCGCCTTGCGAGCGCCGCAGAGCCGTGTCCGCCGGCCGACACCGTCGAGACGGTCGGTTACCGGACGAGCGCGCGGTGCTCGATCCGGCGGGCCGTGGCAAGCACCACCCGTGCCGTGAGCCGGCACAAGTGCGCGCCGGAGCCCACAGGCAGGAACGAGAGAGGGATGGACACCCCGAACACCGCCGCCAGGCAGATGCTGCACCACCAGGTTCATCGCCAAGCGCAAGAAGCCCAGCCCAACCCATTCTGAAACGATCAGTTACAGGGCCCTGAGGGCGAACCACAGCTCCATCCTCACGTCGGTGTCGTCGAGGTCTCGGTCCAGGAGCGCCGCGGCGCGGGCGATCCGCTGACGGACCGTGTTCCGGTGGACCCCCAGCGCCGCGGCCGTGCGGTCCCAGCTGCCGTGGTGGGCCAGCCAGGCGCGCAGGGTTTCCCTCAGGGCGGGGGAGAGCGGCCCGAGCAGGGCCTCGGCGTGGGCGCGGGCCTCGGCCTCGCCGACCAGGCCCGCCAGGCCCGGCTCGGTGTGCCGGGCCAGGGCCGTACGGGCCGCCTCGGCGCGGGCCAGGGCGCGGTGCGCCTGCGCGTCGGCCACGGCCAGGGCGTCCGGCGCGGCCGGGGCGCTGACCCCGAGCCGCCACCCGGGCTGCGGGGCCGGATCCCGGTCGGTGAGGAGCCGTACGGCCGGCCCGTCCGGATCGGCCAGTACGGTGCCCAGCGCGGCGGCCAGGCCCCGCGGGTCCGTGCCGCCGCGGGCGTGGACGGCATACCAGGGGCCCGGGCCGCCCAGCGCCGCGGCGGGAGAGCCGCCCAGCAGCAGCCGGGTCAGCGCCGCGGCCTGCTCCCCGGCCGGCCGCTCGGCGGTGAGCAGCGTCAGCAGGACCGCCGCGACCGAGGCGATCGTGTGGTCCCCCGGGGTCCGGACCGGGGCGGCGGTCCCCAGGGCGGCCTGCCGGTCCGCGTGCCGGCCCAGGGCGTGGGCCGCCAGGTGCCAGCCGCCCGCCTGGTCCGTGGCGGTGGCCGGGCCGCCGGGCCGCCCCACCCGGGCCAGCAGCGCGTCCAGTGCCTCCCGGGCCCCCGCCGCGGCCGGCGGAGGGCCGCCCGCCGTGCGGCCGTCCGGCCACAGCACGACGTACCCGCCGAGGCCGGCGGCGAGCCGCGACAGCACCGCCGGGACGGGGTCGGGGCGGGCCGCCGCGGCGGCGAGGGCCTGCTGGGCCTCGGTCACCCGGCGCAGCTCGCGGGTCCGGGCCTCGGCCATCAGCCGCCACACGGCCCGGGCGACCGCGGTGAACGGGGTGCGCGGCGGGACCTCCAGCAGCGGCAGCCCGTGCCGCGCGCACGCCTCGGCCAGCGCCGGCGGGACCTCCGCGTGCAGCGGCGCCACGCCGAAGCCGAGCGCGGCGGCCCCCGCCGCCGCGAGCCGGGCCGCGTACCGGTCGTACCCGCCGGCCGCGGCGAGGCCCTCGGCGGCCTCGGAGTGCGCCCCCGCCGCGTCAGCGGCCCCGGCCGTCAGGAGCAGCTCCCCGCCGAGCAGGTACGGCGCCGGATCGGCCATCTCCGAGGCGTGCACCCCGTGCACCGCCGCCTCGGCGGGCCCCGCCAGGTGCCGCAGCCCCAGCTCCCGGTCGGCGAGCAGCGCCCCCAGCGGCACGGGCGGCACCGGCGAGGCCGGGCTCCCGGCGGGGGCCGGAACATCCCGTATGCGGGATTCGTCCATGGATACTCCGGACATGCGAGCAGGTCTGTATGGAGGAAACGTACACTTCGCGCCCTCCTGGCCGCGCCGTACGCTCGAAGGACCGCACAGTAGGACCTCACGAAGGGCACCCCATGAGCACCGAGCAGACGCCGCGCGGACCGGTCGACTCCTCCCGCATCCCGCGCTACGCGGGCCCCGCGACGTTCGCGCGGCTGCCCCGCCTCGACGAGGTCGGTTCCGCCGACGTCGCCGTCGTCGGCGTGCCCTTCGACTCCGGTGTGTCCTACCGCCCCGGCGCCCGCTTCGGCGGCAACGCCATCCGTGAGGCCTCGCGCCTGCTGCGCCCGTACAACCCCGCGCAGGACGCCTCCCCCTTCGCCCTCGCGCAGGTCGCCGACGCCGGTGACATCGCCGTGAACCCCTTCAACATCAACGAGGCCGTCGAGACGGTCGAGGCCGCCGCCGACGAGCTCCTCTCCGCCGGCTCCCGCCTCATGACCCTCGGTGGCGACCACACCATCGCCCTCCCGCTCCTCCGCTCGGTCGCCAAGAAGCACGGCCCGGTCGCGCTCCTCCACTTCGACGCGCACCTGGACACCTGGGACACCTACTTCGGCGCCGAGTACACCCACGGCACGCCGTTCCGCCGCGCCGTCGAGGAGGGCATCCTCGACACCGAGGCGCTCTCCCACGTCGGCACCCGCGGCCCCCTCTACGGCAAGCAGGACCTCGACGACGACGCCAAGATGGGCTTCGGCATCGTGACCTCCGCCGACGTCTACCGCCGCGGCGCCGACGAGATCGCCGACCAGCTGCGCCAGCGCATCGGCGACCGCCCGCTGTACATCTCCATCGACATCGACGTGCTCGACCCGGCCCACGCGCCCGGCACCGGCACCCCCGAGGCGGGCGGCATGACCTCCCGCGAGCTGCTGGAGATCATCCGCGGGCTCTCCTCCTGCAACCTCGTCTCCGCCGACGTGGTCGAGGTCGCCCCGGCGTACGATCACGCCGAGATCACCTCGGTCGCGGCCTCGCACACCGCGTACGAGCTGACCACGATCATGAGCCGCCAGATCGCGGCGGCGAAGGCGAACCCGAAGGGCGAGTAGGCGCACGTGACGCACGACCACGACCTGGTACTCCGTCCCACCGAGGCCCAGACGGCGGCCGCCCTGGCGCCGCCACCGGGCCGTACGGGCGGGGACCTGGTCGTGGAGACGCTGCGCGGCCTCGGCGCGACCACCGTCTTCGGTCTGCCGGGGCAGCACGCGCTCGCCCTGTTCGACGCGGTCGGCCGTTCCGACCTGCGCCTGGTCGGGCTCCGCGTCGAGAACAACGCGGGCTTCGCCGCCGACGCGTACGGCCGGATGACCGGCGAGGCGACCCCGCTGCTGCTGTCCACCGGCCCGGGCGCCCTGACCGCCCTGCCGGCCCTGATGGAGGCGGCGGCCGCCTCCGCCCCGGTCCTCGCCATCGCCTCCCAGGTGCCGACCGCCGGTCTCGGCGGTGGCCGGCGCGGCCACCTGCACGAGCTGCGCGACCAGGCCGCCTCCTTCCGCGACGTGGTCAAGTCCGTCCACGTCGCCCGTACGCCGTCCCAGATCCCCACGGCGGTCGCGCAGGCCTGGGAGTCGGCCCTCACGGCCCCGCACGGCCCGGTGTGGGTGGAGATCCCGGAGGACGTGCTCCGCGCCGAGACCGTGATTCCGCAGGTCACGGGGGTGGATGCGACCCCGCACGAGCTGGCGCCGCGCCCGGAGCTCACCGCGCTCGCCGCGCACTGGCTGGAGAACGCCGCCCGCCCGGTGATCATCGCGGGCGGTGGCGTGGTCCGCGCGGACGCGGCGGGCAAGCTCAGGCAGCTCGCCGAACGCCTGGACGCGCCGGTGGTCACCACCTTCGGCGGCAAGGGCGCCTTCCCCTGGACGCACCCGCTCTCCCTCCAGTCCTGGCTGGAGGACCGCCACATGACCGACTTCCTGGAGGACGCGGACGTCCTGCTGGTCGTCGGCAGCGGTCTGGGTGAACTCTCCTCGAACTACCACACGTTCTTCCCCGGGGGCCGGGTCGTCCAGATCGAGGCCGACCTCGGCAAGCTGGAGTCCAACCACGCGGCGCTCGGCATCCACGCGGACGCCCGTCTGGCGCTCCAGGCCCTGCTGGAGACGGTTGCCGAGCGCCGGGACCCCGACGCGCCGGCGCGCGTCGCGGCGGTCCTCGCGGAGATCGCGGAGCGCCTGGCCACGCAGGACGTCGCCCTGGAGCGGTCCCTGCTGGCCTCGGTCCGCGCGGCCCTGCCGGCCCGCTCGCCGTCCTTCTGGGACATGACGGTCCTGTCGTACTGGGCCTGGTCCGCCTTCGACGCCCGCCACCCCAACACGATGCACTCGGCCCAGGGCGCCGGCGGCCTGGGCTACGCCTTCCCGGCGGCGCTGGGCGCGTGCGTCGCCGAACCGGGCACCCCGGTCCTGGCCGTCTCGGGCGACGGCGGCGCGATGTACTCGATCGCCGAACTGGCCACCGCCCGCCAGCACGACCTGGACGTCACCTGGCTGATCGTGGACGACGGCGGCTACGGCATCCTGCGCGAGTACGGCTGCGCGACGGGCACCGATCTCACCCGCCCGGACTTCGCGGCCCTGGCCGCGTCCTTCGGCATCCCGTCGACCACGACCACGCCCGAGTCGCTGACGGCGGACCTGAAGAAGGCCCTGACCACCCCCGGCCCCTCGGTGGTCGTCCTCCCGGCCACCCTCAAGATGTTCGCCCCGACCCACCTGCCGTAGTCGCGCTATGCTGCGAAGTCCATAGGTTCCATAGGTTCAGTCCCTAGGGGGCATATATGTCCAACCTGTTCGTGGACGTGGACGACGACGCGCTGGCCGAAGCGGCTTCGATACTGGGCACCAGGACCAAGAAGGACACGGTCAACGCGGCCCTTCTGGAGGTCGCCAAGCGGCACCGTCGCCTCCGGGCGCTGGAGCGGCTCGCCGAGATGGGCGAGCGGGGAGACTTCGACCTCCTCCTGGACAAGGAGAACTACCGGCGGTGAGTCCGGTGACCCACCTGATCGACACGTCGGCCGTGGTCCGCGTCCTGACCGATCCGGCCGTCCGCAAGGCCCTCGGCCAGCACCTGATCGAGGGCGTGGTGGCCATCTGTGAGGTCACCGAGCTGGAGATCCTCTACTCGGCCCGCTCCCTGGGCGACCGCCTGGAGAAGGAAGACCTGCTGGCGGAGCTGTTCAACTGGGCCCCCGTCCCCGACGGCGTGTACCACCGGGCCCGCGCCGTCCAGCGGATGCTCACCGACCGGGGCGAGCACCGCAGCGCGGGTCCGGTGGACCTGATCGTGGCGGCGACCGCCGAGCTGAGCGGCCTGACCCTGCTCCACCGCGACAAGGACTTCGAAACCATCGCCCGCACCACGGGCCAACCGGTGGCCTGGGTAGGCCGGCCGTCACCCTGAGGCCCGGCAGCCCGGTCACGCTCTGACCTCGGCCCAGACGGCCTTCCCGATCCCGTGCAGCCGGGGACACTGCCCCCACCGCTCGGCCAGCGCGGCCACGATCGCGAGCCCCCGTCCCCGCTCGTCCCAGTCGGCCACCACCTGCGGCGTGAGCTTGACCAGCGGCCCGGCGTCGGCCACCTCCACGCGCAGCACGCCGTCGTACCGCGCGAGCCGTACTCCAAGGTCCCGCCCCTGCGGGGAGCGGCTGTGCCGGACGGCGTTGGTGACCAGCTCGGAGAGCAACAGCTCGGCCGTGTCGGCCGTGTCCTCGTCCACGGCCCAGTGGGTGAGTTGTCCGCGCACGAGGGCCCTGGCCCGGCCCGGAGCGCGACCACTGCGTGGAATGAGCCAGAAGATCTCGTCGCACTGTGACATCGCCACGCCGAATCACCTCTCTAGAGATAGTTCGTCAAGTGAAGCGGTCAGTCTGTGTCGCAGTCAAGCGTTTCTCTAGAGATGTCACCCGTCATCAAGGGTCGGACGCGCGTGCCAACGCGTCTGGGCGAGGGGGTGCCTAGGATGACTAGAGATGATCAGGGAGGACCGCATGCCCAGGAATGGCGCCGCACGGCAGCCCAAGTACCAGCGGATCGCTGCCGCACTGAAGGCCGCCATCGAGGCAGGCGAGTACGGGCCCGGCGACCGGCTGCCCGGTGAGAACGACCTCATGGCCACGTATGACGTCGCACGGATGACCGCACGGCAGGCGCTCGGTGTCCTCCAGGCCGAGGGACTGACCGAGGCCCGCAAGGGGGCCGGGGTCTTCGTGCGCGAGTTCCGGCTCATCCGGCGGCGCGGGATCCAGCGGCTCGCCGCGGACGTGTGGGGCGAAGGGCGATCCATCTGGGCCGCGGACACCCAGGACCGCGACCCCGAGGTCGAGCTCGTCTCGGTGACCGAAGAGGTGGTCCCCGATGCGGTCGGCGCCCTGCTCGGACTCGCGCCGGGTGCGCCCGCGTGCGTTCGCCGCCGACGGTTCCTGCTCGACGGGAAGCCCGTCATGCTCGCCACCTCCTACCTCGATGCCGCCCTCGTCGCCGGGACGCCCGTCACCGAGCCGGACACCGGGCCCGGTGGGATCTATGCCCGGCTCGCCGAGCTGGGGCAGGGGCCCGCCCGGTTCCGGGAGGAGGTGCGGTCGCGGATGCCGAACGCCGACGAGGCCGCCCGGCTCGGGCTCGGCGCCGGGACGCCCGTCGTGCTCGTCGTCCGGACCGCCTTCGCCGAGGACGGCCGCGTCGTCGAGGTCAACGAGATGGTGCTCGACTCCTCCGCCTACGTCCTGGAGTACGACTTCGAGGCCCGCTAGAACAGGTCGCCCACCCAGTTCCAGAACTGGTGGACCAGCACCGCCAGCAGTACGAAGATTCCCACGATGACCACCGAGAACCAGGAACAGCCGCCTCCCGGGCCCGCGCCCGGTTCGTCGCGGCCGCCCAGTTCGCCGTCGAACAGGTCCACGTGTCCCCCCACGTCGCCGGGGAGCCCCCCGGCTCCCCCTCGCGAGCACTCTCGCACGCGGGCGCCCGGCCCGGATCCGGCCGCGTACTCAGACGCGGTGAGGTGGCGTACCCAGACGGCCGCCCGCCGCTCGCCCGGAGGGACGGCAAATCGTTCGATTGTGTCAGCGGGATGAAAACCGCCGGTCGGAGCGTTGGGGCTTCCGGCAGGACGCACGGACGACACAGACGGACGGGGAGGCCCACGTGGCTGCGGCTGGGGCGAAGACGGGCGGGAAACAGGGCTGGGCCAGGAGGCTCGCGGGCTACGCCTGGCGGTACAAGGCCAACGTGCTGCTCGCGCTCGGGTCGTCGCTCGGCGGGATGGCCGTCATGGCCCTCGTGCCGCTGGTCACCAAGGTGATCATCGACGATGTCATCGGGGACCACTCGAAGAGCATGGCGGTCTGGGCCGGCCTGCTCATAGGCGCGGCGGCGGCCGTGTACGTGCTGACGTACATACGCCGGTACTACGGCGGACGCCTCGCCCTCGACGTGCAGCACGACCTGCGCACCGAGATGTACGACACCGTCGCCCGCCTCGACGGCCGCCGCCAGGACGAGCTGTCCACCGGCCAGGTCGTCGGCCGCGCCACCAGCGACCTCCAGCTCATCCAGGGCCTGCTCTTCATGCTCCCGATGACCATCGGGAACTTCCTGCTCTTCGGCATCTCGCTGGGCATCATGCTGTGGCTGTCGCCGCTGCTGACGCTGGTCGCCCTCCTCATGGCCCCGGCCCTGTGGTTCATCGCCCAGCGCAGCCGGATCAAGCTCTTCCCCGCCACCTGGTACGCGCAGGGCCAGGCCGCCGCCGTCGCGACCGTCGTCGACGGAGCCGTCACCGGCGTCCGCGTGGTCAAGGGCTTCGGCCAGGAGGAGCAGGAGACCGGCAAGCTCCGCGAGACCGGCCGCCGGCTCTTCGCCGGCCGGATGCGCACCATCCGGCTGAACTCCCGCTACACCCCCGCCCTCCAGGCCGTACCGGCCCTCGCCCAGGTCGCCATGCTCGCCCTCGGCGGCTGGATGGCCGCCAACGGCCGGGTCACCCTCGGCACGTTCGTCGCCTTCTCGACGTACCTCGCGCAGCTCGTCGGCCCGGTGCGCATGCTCGCCATGGTCCTCACCGTCGGCCAGCAGGCCCGTGCCGGCGTCGAGCGCGTGCTGGAGCTCATCGACACCGAACCGGTGATCGAGGAGGGCACCACCGAGCTGCCGGCCGACGCGCCCGCCACCGTCGAGTTCGACGACGTCTCCTTCGGCTACGACCCCGCCCGGCCGGTCCTCGACGGCTTCAGCCTGAGCATCGCGCCCGGCGAGACCGTCGCCGTCGTCGGCGCCTCCGGCAGCGGCAAGTCCACCGTCTCCCTCCTCCTGCCCCGCTTCTACGACGCCACCGGCGGCACCGTCCGCGTCGGCGGCCACGACGTGCGCGAGCTGACCTTCGACTCGCTGCGCGCGGCCATCGGACTCGTACCGGAGGATTCGTTCCTCTTCTCCGAGTCCATACGCGCCAACATCGCCTACGGCCGCCCCGGCGCCACCGAGGAGGAGATCCGCGCCGCCGCCCGCGCCGCCCAGGCCGAGGGCTTCATCGAGGCCCTGCCCGCCGGCTACGACACCAAGGTCGGCGAGCACGGCCTCACCCTCTCCGGCGGTCAGCGCCAGCGCATCGCGCTCGCCCGCGCCATCCTCACCGACCCCCGGCTGCTGCTCCTCGACGACGCCACCTCCGCCGTCGACGCCCGCGTCGAGCACGAGATCCACGAGGCCCTGCGATCGGTGATGGCCGGGCGGACCACCCTGCTGATCGCCCACCGCCGCTCCACCCTGGCCCTCGCCGACCGGATTGCCGTCCTCGAACACGGCCGGCTCGCCGCCGTCGGTACGTACGAGGAGCTGGAGCGCGGCTCCGCGCTCTTCCGGCGGCTGCTGACCGACCCCGACGCGCTGGCCTCGGGCTCGCCCCGGCTGCCCGAGGCGGACGCCGAGGCCCTCGCCGAGCTCGACCGCGAGCTCGACCGGGAGCTCGACCGCGAACGCGACCTCGAACGGGACATGGAGATCGAGGCCGAGATCGACTCCGAGCCGGTCAGCGCCAAGCGCCGGGCCGTCGACGGCGTCACCCCCGAGCTGTGGCGGCGCCAGGAACAGGACACGGTCCTGGCCCCCGCCGCCGGCACCGGCGCCCCCGCGGGCGGGCCGCCCTCCATGGCCGGCGCGGTGGCCGGCATGCCAGCCACCCCCGAACTCCTGGCCCAGGTGGCCGCGCTGCCGCCCGCCACCGACACCCCCGACGTCGACGAGGACCGGGCCGCGGCCGCCGAGAAGAACTACACGCTGCGCCACCTCCTGCGCGGCTTCTGGGCCCCGCTCGCCATCAGCCTCGGCCTGGTCGCGGTCGACGCGGCCGCCGGGCTGCTGCTGCCGATCCTGATCCGCAACGGCATCGACCAGGGCGTGGAGCGCGGCCTGCTCGCCGCGGTCTGGGTCGCGGCCGGCCTCGCGCTGGCCGTGGTCGTCGCCCAGTGGGCGGCGCAGTTCGCCGAGACCCGCATGACCGGCCGCACCGGCGAGCGCGTGCTCTACGCCCTGCGCGTGAAGATCTTCGCCCAGCTCCAGCGGCTCGGACTCGACTACTACGAGCGCGAACTGACCGGCAAGATCATGACTCGGATGACCACGGACGTGGACTCCTTGTCGACCTTCCTCCAGACCGGTCTGGTCACCGCCGTCGTCTCCGTTTTCACCTTCCTCGGCATCCTCGTCGCGCTGCTCGTCCTCGACGTCGAGCTCGCGCTGATCGTTTTCGCGACCCTGCCCGTGCTGGTCATCGGCACGATCGTGTTCCGCCGCAAGTCCGTCGCCGCGTACGAACTGGCGCGCGACCGCGTCAGCGTGGTCAACGCCGACCTCCAGGAGTCCGTCGCGGGCCTGCGCATCGTCCAGGCCTTCCGGCGCGAGCGCTCCGGCGCCGAGCGGTTCGCGGCGCGCAGCTCCTCGTACCGCGAGGCCCGCGTGCGCGGCCAGTGGCTGATCTCGGTCTACTTCCCCTTCGTCCAGCTGCTGTCCTCCCTCGCCGCGGCCGCCGTGCTCGTCGTCGGCGCGGGCCGGGTCGAGGCGGGCACGCTGACCACCGGCGCGCTGGTGGCGTACCTGCTCTACATCGACCTGTTCTTCGCGCCCGTCCAGCAGCTCTCCCAGGTCTTCGACGGCTACCAGCAGGCCACCGTCTCCCTCGGCCGCATCCAGGACCTGCTGCGCGAGCCGACCAGCACCCCGCCGGCGGCCCGTCCCCGCGAGGCCGGCGCACTGCGCGGCGAGATCGCCTTCGAGGACGTCCACTTCGCGTACGGCACCGCCGCCGAACGCGGGGAGAAGGGCGAGGCGCTGGCCGGCATCGACCTGCGGATACCGGCGGGCCAGACCGTCGCCTTCGTCGGCGAGACCGGAGCGGGCAAGTCCACCCTGGTCAAGCTGGTCGCCCGGTTCTACGACCCCACCGCCGGCCGGGTCACCGCCGACGGCACCGACCTGCGCGAACTGGACCTGACGGGGTACCGCCACCGGCTGGGCGTCGTCCCCCAGGAGGCGTACCTCTTCCCGGGGACGGTGCGCGACGCCATCGCGTACGGGCGCCCCGGCGCGAGCGACGCGGAGGTGGAGGCGGCCGCCCGCGCGGTCGGCGCCCACGACATGATCGCCACCCTCGACGGCGGTTACCTGCACGCCGTCACCGAGCGCGGCCGCAACCTCTCGGCCGGCCAGCGCCAGCTGATCGCGCTGGCCCGCGCCGAGCTCGTCGACCCGGACGTGCTGCTGCTCGACGAGGCCACCGCCGCCCTGGACCTGGCCACCGAGGCCCAGGTGACCCAGGCCACCGAGCGGCTCGTGGGCAAGCGCACCACCCTCGTCGTCGCGCACCGGCTGACCACCGCCGCCCGCGCCGACCGGGTCGTGGTCATGGACCGCGGCCGGGTCGTCGAGGACGGCACGCACGCCGAGCTGCTGGCCCGGGGCGGCCGGTACGCCGAGCTGTGGCGCACGTTCGTCGGCGAGGACGAGCGGGCGGCGGCCTGACCCGGCCCGCCCCCCCCCGGCGGAATCCCGGGCGGGGCCGGTGGCACCCGGCGGCCGTCGCGGAACGCAACCTTCCCGGGGACTGGCGCGTCGTACGGACGTACGTACGACGGTGTTCGTACGACCGACAGCGGGGGAATCGTGGTGCACAGGTGCGGGAGGGCGGGCCGGCGGGCGGGCCGATGGGCGGACCGATGGGCGGACCGATGGGCGGGCCGGTGGGCTGGTCGGCGGCCCGGCCGGCGCGCGGGCCGGTTCCTCGGGGTGTGCGCGGCCGGCCTGGCCCTGGCCCTGGTGGGCCTGCTGACGGCACCGTCGGCCCAGGCCGCGCGCCGCGGCTGCGAGGGCCGGCTGGTGCACACCATGACCGTCTCCGCCGGTGAGGTGCGGCTGTACAAGACCCGGACCCACGCCTGTGCAGTGACGATTGCGCACCGGCCGCTCCCGCGCGGCCAGCTGGGCGTGAGCATCCAGCCGCGCGGTGGCGTGCCCGTCCAGGCCTCGGCCGGGTTCCGCGCGGACGGCCGCCGGCGCCCCGTCGGGCGGTTCGCGGGCCCCGTCACCGTGCACGCGATCAGCCGCTGCGTGTTCGTGCGGGGGCACGTGGGGGCGGAGCCGGTCTCCTCGGGCTGGGTCCTGTGCTGATCCCCGCAGGGCGCCCCTGACCGGTTGTGTGGCCGATTTCCGGCCCAACTTCCTCTGTTCACCAGCGTGTTGGCACCGCTAGGTTCACGGCGACCGCAGTGAACTCCAGGGGAGGGTGCATGCGCAAGGCGTTCAGATGGCTGCTGGCGCTCGTGGTGCTCATCGGCACCATGGGCGCGGCAGGTGCGTCGGCACAGGCGGCTACCGCCGCCGGTCCCGCCGCCGGCCCGGACATCAAGGACCAGATCCTCGCCGTTCCGGGGATGAGCCTGATCGAGGAGAAGCCGTACACCGGCTACCGGTTCTTCGTACTGAACTACGAGCAGCCGGTCGACCACCGGCAGCCGTGGAAGGGCACCTTCCGGCAGCGGCTCACCCTGCTGCACAAGGACACGTCCCGGCCCACGGTGTTCTTCACCTCCGGCTACAACGTCAACACCAACCCGCGCCGCAGCGAGCCGACGACCATCGTCGACGGCAACCAGGTGTCCCTGGAGTACCGGTTCTTCACGCCCTCGCGGCCCGATCCGGCCAACTGGGCCCACCTCGACATCTGGCAGGCCGCCAGCGACCAGCACCGCCTCTTCACCGCCCTGAAGCAGATCTACCCCGCGAACTGGCTGGCCACCGGCGGCAGCAAGGGCGGCATGACGGCCACCTACTACGAGCGCTTCTACCCGGACGACATGGACGGGGTCGTCGCGTACGTCGCGCCCAACGACGTCGTCAACCAGGAGGACTCGGCGTACGACCGGTTCTTCAAGAAGGTCGGCACCAAGGAGTGCCGCGACAAGCTGAACGCGGTGCAGCGCGAGGCGCTGGTGCGCCGTGAACCGCTGGAGGCCAGGTACGCGGCCTACGCGGCCGACAATGGCTACACCTTCACCACCGTCGGCGACCTGGACAGGGCCTACGAGGCGGTCGTCCTGGACTACGTGTGGGCCTTCTGGCAGTACAGCCTGGTCGCCGACTGCGGTTCGATCCCGGTCGCCGCGACCGCGACCGACCAGCAGATCTGGGACTCGGTCGACGCGATCTCCGGCTTCTCCGCCTACACCGACCAGGGGCTCGCGACGTACACGCCGTACTACTACCAGGCGGGCACCCAGCTCGGCGCGCCCGACATCAAGCAGCCGCACCTGGGCGACCTGAGCCGCTACGGCTACCAGCCGCCGCGCAACTTCGTGCCCCGCGACATCCCCATGACCTTCCAGCCGTGGGCCATGGCCGACGTGGACCGGTGGGTCCGTGACAACGCCGACCGGATGCTGTTCGTGTACGGGCAGAACGACCCGTGGGGCGCCGAGCCGTTCCGGATCGGCTACAACGCCCGCGACAGCTACGTGATGACCGCGCCGGGCGCCAACCACGGGGCGAACGTCGCCAGGCTGATGGAGGGCGAGAGGGCACTGGCCACCGCGAAGATCCAGCAGTGGGCGGGGGTCGCCCCGGCGGCCGCCCGGCTGGACCCGGCCGGGGCGGCGCCGCTGGCGGCGCCGGACGCCGTCCTGGACCAGCAGGACCTCAGGCAGGAGCGGCAACTGCGGCCGTAGTCCCGGCGTTCCTGCCCCCCCCGGGCCCCCGCGCGCCGCGCACGGCGACGGGGGCCCGGCGGGGCCCGCCTTGCAGCAGGGCGGTGAGACCGTCCTGGAGCCCGGCCGAGGCCGCTCAGTAGTCCAGGCCGTGGTCCAGCGCGTAGCGCCCCGGGACCGGGACGGGGAGGCGGCCCGTGGGGCGGACCGTGCCCGTCAGGACCCGGGCCGCCGCCCGCATCTCCACGTCCGTCCAGGCGTACGTCGCCACCTCGGCCGCGCACACCGGCAGCCGGGCCGGGTCGTACGGGTTGCGCACGGCCACGACCACCACCGGGACGCCGGTCGCGACCAGGTCCGCCACCAGCGTGCGCTGCGGACTCGCGCCCTCCGGGACGTTGTACGTGCACACGAGCACCGCCTCGCAGTCCGGCGCCGCGGCCACCGCCCGGCCCGGCGGCACGGCCGTCGCCGCGCAGCCCAGTGCCGCGAGTTCCCGGGCCAGGACGGCCGTCGGCGGCCCCGTCGTGCCGCTGGGGGAGACCGGGTCGGCTCCGGTGACCAGCAGCTTCGGGCTCCCGGACGGGTCCAGCGGCAGCAGCCCCAGCGGGTTGGCCAGCACGGTGGTGGTGCCGGCCGCGATCTCGTCGGCGGCGGCCAGGTGCTGCGGGGTCCCGACGGTGGCCGCGACCCGTTCCGCCGTCGTGGAGGCGTCCTCGAACAGGCCCCGGCGGGCCTTCAGCAGCAGGATCCGCGTCACCGATTCCTCGATCCGCCGCTCCGTCAGCTCCCCCGACCGCACCGCCGCCAGCACGCTGCGGTACGCCAGCGGCAGGTCCGGCGGGTTCAGCAGCTGGTCGCAGCCGGCCAGCAGCGCCAGCACCGGCACCCGGTCGTCCCCGTACTTCTGGCGTACGCCGGCCATGTCGAGCGCGTCGGTGACCACCACCCCGCGGAAGCCCAGCCGTTCGCGCAGCACGCCCGTGATGACCGGCCGCGACAGGGTGGCGGGGTCCCCGGACGGATCCAGCGCGGGGACGACCATGTGGGCGGTCATGACGACGTCGACGCCCGCCTCGACCGCCGCCCGGAAGGGCGGCTCGTCCAGCTCCTCCCACTGCGCGCGGCTGTGCCGCATCACCGGCAGCCCGACGTGGCTGTCGGTCTCGGTGTCCCCGTGCCCGGGGAAGTGCTTGGCCGTGGCGGCGATCCCGGCCCCCTGATAGCCCGCCACCTGGGCCGCCACCAGCGCGGCGACGGCCCGCGGGTCGGAGCCGAAGGACCGGACGCCGATCACGGGGTTCGCCGGGTTCACGTTCACGTCGGCGACCGGCGCGTAGTCCTGCCGGATGCCCATGGCCGCCAGCTCCGCGCCCGCGATCCGCGCGGCCCGGCCGGCGGCGGCCGTGGACCCGGCGCCGCGGGCCTGCGCGCCCAGCGCCATCGCGCCGGGGAACAGGGTGGCCGGCTTGCCGATCCGGGCGATGATCCCGTGCTCCTGGTCGGTGGAGAGCAGCAGCGGGATCCCGGCGCCGGCGCTCGCGGCCGCCCGCTGGAGCCCGTTGGACAGCTCGGCGATCTGGAGCGGGGAGCGGGTGTTGTGGGCCCAGGCGAAGTAGATGATCCCGCCGAGGTGGTAGCGGCCGATGAGCTCGGCGGCCGTGCGGACCCCGAAGTGGGTCAGGTTCGACTGCGCGTCGGCCGGGTCCGGAGCGGTCGCCGCATGCCCGTACACCCGGCTGACGAAGAGCTGCCCGACCTTCTCCTCCAGGCTCATCCGGGCCACCAGGTCCCGGGTGCGGGACCGCGCGTCCGGGGGGTGCGCGGAGCCGTGCACATGGTGCCGCAGGGCCGCGGCGGAGGCGCCGACGGCCGATACGGCGGCCACGGCGGCCGCGGTCAGCAGGGTGCGGCGGGATGCGGGAGTCGGCATCCGGGCACGCTACTGCGCGCCGCCCGCCGCGGCTCCGGGGACACTCGCCGGGTCCCCCGTACGAGGCTGCGGCCAGTGCGCCCGGAGGATACGGACGGCCTCGGTGATCGCCGGCCGGCGGGCGGCGCCGGTGCGCCACAGGGCGTACAGGCGGCGTACGGGCGCCGGTTCGAGGCGTACGGCGGTCACCCCCGGCGGCAGCGCGCCGGTGCCCAGCCGCGGTACGACCGCCACCCCGAGCCCGGCCGCGACCAGGGCGACGATCGTGTGGTTCTCCTCGGCGACGTGCGCGATGTCGGGTTCGTGGCCGGCGGCGCGCAGGGTGCGCATCAGCCAGTCGTGGCAGACCCGCCCGGGCGGCTGGCACACCCAGCGCTGGCCGCCCAGGTCCGCGCGGCGGACGACCGGCCGGGCGGTGAAGGGGTGCCCGGCGGGGACCAGGAGGTCGCACAGGTCGTCGCCGATGACGGCCTGTTCGATGCCCTCGGGGGCCGGCAGCGGGGCGATGTCCCAGTCGTGGGCGACGGCGAGGTCGGTGACGCCCTTGGCCACGAGGTCCACCGACAGGTGCGGGTCCACCTCGGTCAGCCGGACGTCCAGCGCGGGGTGCTCGCGGGCCAGCTCCGCCAGGACGCCGGGCAGCAGTCCGCGGGCGGCGGAGGCGAACGCGGCCACCGTCAGCAGCCCGCTGGGCCGCCCGCGCCGCTCCTCCAGGGTGGTCTCGGCCCGCTCCACGATCGCCAGCAACTCCTGGGCGGCCCCGGCGAGGTGGCGGGCCTCCTCGGTGAGCTGGACCCCGCGCCCGCGCCGCTCCAGCAACGTGGTGCGGGTCTCGCGTTCCAGCTTGGCGATCTGCTGGGAGACGGCCGAGGGGGTGTAGCCGAGGGCGGCCGCCGCGCCCGCGACCGAACCGTGGACGGCGACGGCGTGCAGAGCGCGCAGCCGGGACAGGTCGAGCATGGCCCAATCGTAAGCACCGCTTCATCCAACACGGAAGAGATCCGCGCTGGTGCTACATGGTCGGCGGGCCGATGCTCGGAGCATGCGTCCCGCACACACCGCACTCGCCGTTCTCGTCGCCGCCGTCTGGGGCGTCAACTTCGTCGTCATCGAGATCGGGCTCGACCACTTCCCGCCGCTGCTGCTGTCCGCCCTGCGCTTCCTGGTCGCGGCCCTGCCCGCGGTGTTCTTCGTCGGACGGCCCAAGGTGGCCTGGAAGTGGATCATCGGGGTGGGGCTCGCCCTCGGGGTCGCCAAGTTCGGACTGCTGTTCACCGGCATGGCCGCAGGCATGCCGGCCGGACTGTCCTCGCTGGTGCTCCAGGTCCAGGCCGTCTTCACGGCCCTGTTCGCGGCGTGGGCGCTGCGCGAGCGCCCCGGTCCGGTCCGGCTGGCGGGCATGGCGCTGGCGCTCGCCGGGATCGCGGTGGCCGCCGTGGACGGCGGCGCGTCCGGGCCGGTGCTCGGCTTCGCCCTGGTGGTCGCGGCCGCCGCCTGCTGGGGCGTGTCCAACGTGCTGACCCGCAAGGCCGCCCCGCCCGACGCGCTCAACTTCATGGTGTGGGTGTGCACGGTGCCGGTGGTGCCGCTGCTGCTGCTCTCGCTGGTGCTGGAGGGCCCCGAGCGGGACCTGGCCGCGCTGCGCGCCCTGGACTGGTCGGGGGCGGCCGTCATCGGCTACGTCGCCTGGGTCTCCACCGTGTTCGGCTTCGCGGCCTGGGGTTATCTGCTGCGCCGTTACCCGGCGTCCTCGGTGGCGCCGTTCAGCCTGCTGGTGCCGGTCTTCGGGATGTCCTCGGCGGCGCTGCTGCTGGGGGAGCAGGTCTCGGGGCTGCGCTGGGTGGCGGCCGTGCTGCTGGTCGGCGGGGTCGCGGTGACCTCGCTGGCACCGGCGCGCGGCGCCCGTACGGCCGACGGGGGCGGCCCGGTCAGCGCGGTGAGTCCTCCTGGAGCGGGAGCCGCCAGTCCTGCCCGGTCAGGCTCGCTCCGAACGAGCGGTGCTGCCGCTCGGCGACCAGGATGAACCCGGCCCGCTGGTAGACCGCGCGGGCGGACTCCAGCACGTCGTTGGTCCACAGCACCAGTTCGCGGTAGCCGACGGAGCGGGCGAACTCCACCACCGCGTCCACGAGGAGGGCGCCGATGCCCAGGCCCCGGACCTCCGGCTCGACCAGCAGCAGCCGCAGCCGGGCGGTGCCCGGCGCGCCCTCCTCGCGTACGCACATCACCGAGCCGACCGGCCGGCCGTCGAGCTCGGCGATCCACACGCGTTCCAGGTACGGGTCGTGGTCCTGTGCGAAGTCGGCGACGACCCGGGCCACCAGGCCCTCGAAGTCGGTGTTCCAGCCGTACTCGGCGGCGTACAGGGCGCCGTGGCGCTGGACGATCCAGCCCAGGCCGCCCGGCTCGGGATCGCGCAGTCGTACGTTCTCCAGGCCCGCCATGGCCGCAGTGTAGGCCGACCGCGGGCGGTCCCGGCACCCGTACCGCCGACTTCCCGCCGCCGGTGGGGGGTTGGCTTCGGGGGGCTATTTCCTGGCGCCGCCGAGGATGTCGCCCAGCAGGTCGCCCAGACCGCCCTGGCCGCCCTGGCCGCCCTGGCCGTTCTGGGCACCCGGGCCGCCCTGGGTCCCCGGGGCGGCGGCGCCCGTCTTGCGGGCGGCCGCGCGCTTGGCGACGACGGCCAGCACCACCGGGATCACCATCTCGATCACGCGGGAGACGGTGGGCGCGGGGATGCCGGTCTTCTTCGCGACGGCCGTGGCCACGGGCTTGCTCACCTTGGCGAGCACCCCGGCGAGCAGCCCGCCGCCCAGCAGCCCGCCGCCGAGCGTGGCGATTCCCTGCGGGGGCGGCTCGGCCGCCGCCGAGAGGGCCTGACGGACCTCTTCGCCGTCGGCGTCGTCGGCGTCGGCCTTCTGCTGGAGGCCGCCGGCCATGGCGCCGACGGTGGTGGCGACGGTGTCGCGGGCACCGGCTTCGTCGGTGCCCAGGAGCGAGGCGATCTCGCCCAGCCTGTCGTCGCCGAGTTCGCCCAGCACGTCGTCCTGGAAGGAGGATTCGCTCATGCCCGGAACGCTAAGGCCCGGGAGGTGTGTCGGCACCTCGGACTCCGCTTTGGTAACAGAAAGATAAAGTCCGGCTCCGGCGTGCAACCGTCCGCGGGGGTCGCGGGTCGTATGGGGCGTCGGTACTTCCGGGAGGGGATCTGGGGGGATCGGGAAGTCCGACGAGGGAGGGGTAACCGTGAGGGGGTCCGGCTGCGAGGCCGGGCCCCCTTCATCGTGCTCCCGCGCCCGTTTCGCGGAGTTGTCCACAGGGCCGACCGGCTGTCGGAGCACGACGGTAACGTCGGGGCATGTCCTTGGAAGGCACAGTCAGTCTCGCGGTGGTCGAAGGGGTCCTGGAGCGGATCACCTACGCCAATGAGGAGAGCGGCTACACCGTCGCGCGCGTCGACACCGGCCGCGGCGCCGGCGATCTCCTGACGGTCGTCGGCTCGCTGCTCGGCGCGCAGCCCGGCGAATCGCTGCGCATGCAGGGCCGCTGGGGCTCCCACCCGCAGTACGGCCGCCAGTTCATGTGCGAGAACTACACGACGGTGCTGCCGGCCACGATCCAGGGCATCCGCCGCTACCTCGGCTCGGGACTGATCAAGGGCATCGGCCCGCGGATCGCCGACCGCATCGTGGAGCACTTCGGCACCGACACCCTCGACGTCATCGAGAGCGAGCCCAAGCGGCTGGTCGAGGTGCCGGGCCTGGGCCCCAAGCGCACCAAGCTGATCGGGGCCGCCTGGGAGGAGCAGAAGGCCATCAAGGAGGTCATGGTCTTCCTCCAGGGCGTCGGCGTCTCCACCTCCATCGCCGTGCGCATCTACAAGAAGTACGCCGACGCCTCCATCTCGGTGGTCAGGAACCAGCCCTACCGGCTCGCCGCCGACGTGTGGGGCATCGGCTTCCTGACCGCCGACCGGATCGCCCAGGCCGTCGGCATCCCGCACGACAGCCCCGAACGGGTCAAGGCCGGGCTGCAGTACGCGCTGTCGCAGTCCACCGACCAGGGGCACTGCTACCTGCCCGAGGAGCGGCTCATCGCCGACGGGGTCAAACTGCTCCAGGTGGACACGGGCCTGGTCATCGAATGCCTGGCGGAGCTCGCCGCCGACCCGGAGGGGGTCGTGCGCGAGCAGGTGCCCGACCCCGACGGCGGCGATCCGGTCACGGCCGTCTACCTGGTGCCCTTCCACCGGGCCGAGCTGTCCCTGACGGGACAGCTGCGGCGGCTGCTGCACGCCGAGGAGGACCGGCTGCCGTCCTTCCAGGACGTGGACTGGGACAAGGCGCTGACCTGGCTGGCCGGCCGGACCGGGGCCGACCTCGCCCGCGAGCAGCGGGACGCGGTGCGGCTGGCGCTGACCCGCAAGGTGGCGGTCCTGACCGGCGGTCCGGGCTGCGGCAAGTCCTTCACGGTGCGCTCCATCGTGGAGCTCGCGCGGGCCAAGAAGGCCAAGGTGGTGCTCGCCGCGCCCACCGGCCGGGCCGCCAAGCGGCTCGCGGAGCTGACGGGTGCCGAGGCGTCCACCGTGCACCGGCTGCTGGAGCTCAAACCGGGCGGGGACGCGGCGTACGACCGCGACCGGCCGCTCGACGCCGACCTGGTGGTCGTCGACGAGGCCTCGATGCTCGACCTGCTGCTGGCGAACAAGCTGGTCAAAGCGGTGGCACCGGGCGCCCACCTGCTGCTGGTCGGGGACGTGGACCAGCTGCCGTCGGTCGGTGCCGGGGAGGTGCTGCGGGACCTGCTGGCCGAGGGCGGGCCGGTGCCCGCCGTCCGGCTCACCCGGATCTTCCGGCAGGCGCAGCAGTCCGGCGTGGTCACCAACGCCCACCGGATCAACACCGGGGTGCCGCCGATCACGGACGGCCTGCCGGACTTCTTCCTCTTCCCCGAGGAGGACACCGAGGCGGCCGGCCGGCTCGCCGTGGACGTCGCCGCCCGGCGTATTCCGGCCAGATTCGGCCTCGACCCGCGCCGGGACGTCCAGGTGCTCGCCCCCATGCACCGCGGGCCGGCCGGTGCCGGAAATCTCAACGGGCTGCTCCAGCAGGCCATCACCCCGGCCCGGCCGGACCTGCCCGAGAAGCGGTTCGGCGGCCGGGTGTTCAGGGTGGGGGACAAGGTCACCCAGATCCGTAACAACTATGACAAGGGTGCCAATGGTGTCTTCAACGGCACCGTGGGCGTGGTCACCGGTCTCGACCTGGTCGAACAGCGCCTGACGGTGCGTACGGAGGAGGACGAGGAGATCGGCTACGACTTCGCGGAGCTCGACGAGCTGGCGCACGCGTACGCCGTCACCATCCACCGTTCCCAGGGGAGTGAATACCCGGCGGTAGTGATCCCGGTCACCACCGGGGCTTGGATGATGCTCCAGCGGAATCTGCTCTACACCGCCGTGACCAGGGCGAAGAAACTGGTCGTGCTGGTCGGGTCCCGCAAGGCACTCGGTCAGGCGGTGCGTACCGTTTCCGCAGGCAGGAGGCACACGGCGGTCGCGGCCAGGCTCTCCGGCCGCATACCGGTGGGAAACATCACCTAGATGATCGATCATTTTGGGTTCCTGCACCGGTGCGGAGGGGGCAGGATGAGCAGGTTGGCGGCACTCAGTGCCGTCAGAAGAACCAAAGGCCGACCCCGAGTGCACTCTCCTGCGCCAAATGGGGGAAGGTAGAGGCAGTCAGGGCACCTCGAAGAAGAGGCACTACGTCGGTGAGGGATGACGTGAGCGACAACTCTGTAGTACTCCGGTACGCGGACGGTGAATACACCTACCCGGTGGTCGAGAGCACCGTAGGCGACAAGGGCTTCGACATCGCGAAGCTGCGGGCCCAGACCGGTCTGGTCACCCTGGACAGCGGCTACGGGAACACCGCGGCCTACAAGTCCGCCATTACCTACCTCGACGGTGAGCAGGGCATCCTGCGCTACCGCGGTTACCCGATCGAGCAGCTGGCGGAGCGCTCGACCTTCATCGAGGTCGCGTACCTGCTGATCAACGGGGAGCTGCCGACCGTCGACCAGCTCGCGTCGTTCCGCAACGAGATCACCCAGCACACGCTGCTGCACGAGGACGTCAAGCGCTTCTACGACGGCTTCCCGCGCGACGCGCACCCGATGGCGATGCTGTCCTCCGTGGTCAGCGCGCTGTCGACGTTCTACCAGGACAGCCACAACCCGTTCGACGAGAAGCAGCGCCACCTCTCGACGATCCGGCTGCTGGCCAAGCTCCCGACGATCGCCGCGTACGCGTACAAGAAGTCGGTCGGCCACCCGGTGGTCTACCCGCGCAACGACCTCGGCTACGTCGAGAACTTCCTGCGCATGACCTTCTCCGTGCCGGCCCAGGAGTACGAGCTCGACCCGGTGGTCGTCTCCGCGCTCGACAAGCTGCTGATCCTGCACGCGGACCACGAGCAGAACTGCTCGACCTCCACCGTGCGTCTGGTCGGTTCCTCGCAGGCGAACATGTTCGCCTCGATCTCCGCCGGCATCAGCGCCCTGTGGGGCCCGCTGCACGGTGGCGCCAACCAGTCGGTGCTGGAGATGCTCGAGGGCATCCAGGCCACCGGCGGCGACGTCGACTCCTTCATCCGCAAGGTGAAGAACAAGGAGGACGGCGTCCGCCTGATGGGCTTCGGGCACCGCGTCTACAAGAGCTTCGACCCCCGGGCGAAGATCATCAAGGCGGCGGCGCACGACGTCCTCTCGCAGCTCGGCAAGAGCGACGAGCTGCTGGACATCGCGCTCAAGCTGGAGGAGCACGCGCTGGCCGACGACTACTTCGTCGAGCGCAACCTCTACCCGAACGTGGACTTCTACACCGGCCTGATCTACCGGGCCATGGGCTTCCCCACCGAGATGTTCACCGTGCTCTTCGCGCTCGGCCGGCTGCCCGGCTGGATCGCCCAGTGGCACGAGATGATCAAGGAGCCGGGTTCCCGCATCGGCCGTCCGCGCCAGATCTACACCGGCGAGGTCCTGCGCGACTTCGTGCCCGTAGAGGCCCGCTGATCCGTCCCGGTCGAGCCCCGCTGAGCGGCTGAGGCCAGCGAAAAGCGCCCCGCCGTCGATCCCCCCACGGGTCGACGGACGGGGCGCTTTCCTTTCCCCGGAACGGATTCCCCCCACGGGACCCGGACCAGGGCGTCGGTGTCTGCCGGGACCCGTACGGATCGGGAAGGCCGCTCAAAGCTTCCCCTCGGGCACGTGCCCCGGCCTGCGGTGCCAGACGTCCCCCAAGACTTCCTGGCATCGACCCATTAGACCCATACCGGCCCCGGATGGTTACGTTCCCATCACTGTGATCTGCGTCTCCTGTGAAGGAGATGTGGATGGATAGAGAAGGTGAACCCCTACCGGAACGACCTCAACCGCAGGCTGTTCGTCACGACGAACACCGATGAGAAGGCCATCGCCGCCCCAGCGATCATCGGGTTGAGCAGTCCGGCGGCCGCCAGGGGCAGCGCCGCCACGTTGTATCCGAAGGCCCAGAACAGGTTGCCCTTGATGGTGGCCAGGGTCCGCCGGGAGAGCCGGATCGCGTCCGCCGCGACCCGCAGGTCGCCGCGGACCAGGGTCAGGTCGCCCGCCTCGATGGCGGCGTCCGTGCCGGTGCCCATGGCCAGCCCCAGATCGGCCCGCGCCAGCGCCGCCGCGTCGTTGACCCCGTCGCCGACCATGGCGACCGTACGGCCCTGCTCCTGCAGGCGGCGTACGACGGCCACCTTGTCCTGCGGGAGCACCTCGGCGATCACCTCGTCGATGCCGACCTCGCGCGCCACGGTCTCGGCCACGGCCCGGTTGTCGCCCGTGAGCAGGACCGGGGTGAGGCCGAGGGCGCGCAGCCGGGCCACCGCCTCGGCGCTGGTCTCCTTGACCGCGTCGGCGACCGTCAGCAGCCCGCGTGCCGTGCCGTCCCAGGCGGCCAGGACCGCCGTGGCGCCGGAGGTCTCGGCGGCCTTCAGAGAGGCCGTCAGGTCCTCGGGAAGGGCGATCCCCGCGTCCGTCAGCAGCCGTTCGCGGCCCACCAGGACGGTGTGCCCGTCGACATGGCCGCGGACGCCGAGGCCGGGGACGTTCTCGAAGCCCTCGGGGACCGGCAGGGCGCCGACCCGCTCGGCGGCGCCGGCGGCCACCGCGCGGGCGACGGGGTGCTCGGAGGCGTGCTCCAGGGAGCCCGCCAGGCGCAGCAGTTCGGCCTCGGTCACGCCCGGTACGGGGTGGACACCGGCGAGGGTCATCCGGCCGGTGGTGACCGTACCGGTCTTGTCGAGGACGACGGTGTCCACGCGCCGGGTGGACTCCAGTACCTCCGGGCCCTTGATCAGGATGCCCAGCTGGGCGCCGCGCCCGGTGCCGACCATCAGCGCGGTCGGTGTGGCCAGCCCCAGGGCGCAGGGGCAGGCGATGATCAGGACGGCCACGGCGGCGGTGAAGGCGGCGGTGGCGTCGTCGGTGGCCAGCAGCCAGACCACCCAGGTGCCCAGGGCCAGGAGCAGGACGACGGGGACGAAGACGGCGGAGATCCGGTCGGCGAGCCGCTGGGCCTCGGCCTTGCCGTTCTGGGCGTCCTCGACCAGCTGGGCCATCCGCGCGAGCTGGGTGTCGGCACCGACCCGGGTGGCCTCGACGACCAGCCGTCCGGACGTGTTGACGGTGGCGCCGGTGACGGTGTCCCCGGCGGTGACGTCGACGGGTACGGACTCGCCGGTCAGCATGGCGGCGTCGACGGCGGAACTGCCCTGGACGACCGTGCCGTCGGTGGCGATCTTCTCGCCGGGGCGTACGACGAAGCGGTCGCCGACGGCCAGCGCGGAGACCGGGATCCGCACCTCGGCGCCGGCCCGCAGGACGGTCACGTCCTTGGCGCCCAGTTCCAGCAGCGCCCGCAGCGCGGCGCCCGCCTTCCGCTTGGCCCGGGCCTCCAGGTAGCGGCCGAGCAGGAGGAAGGTGACGACGCCGGCGGCGACTTCGAGGTAGAGGGCGGAGGAGCCGTCGCCGCGCCGGGTGGTGAGGTCGAAGCCGTGCCGCATGCCGGCCATGCCGGCGTGGCCGAAGAACAGCGCCCACAGGGACCACCCGAACGCGGCCAGGGTGCCGACCGAGACCAGGGTGTCCATGGTGGCGGCGCCGTGCCGGGCGTTGGTCCACGCGGCCCGGTGGAAGGGCAGGCCGCCCCAGACGACGACGGGGGCGGCGAGGGTGAGCGAGAGCCACTGCCAGTTGTCGAACTGCAGGGCGGGGATCATCGCGAGCAGGACGACGGGGGCCGCGAGCACGGCGCTGACCAGCAGCCGTTCGCGCAGCGCGGCCAGTTCGGGGTCGCGCCCGGCCGCGGCGGCCCGGCCGCCGGCCTGCGGCTCCCGCTCCGGGCCGGGCTCGGGGGCGGGGGCCGGGGGCGGGGGTTCCGCGGCGGTGTAGCCGGTGCGGACGACGGTGGCGATGAGGTCGGCGACCTCGACGCCGCCGGCGTAGGACACCTTCGCCTTCTCGGTGGCGTAGTTCACCGAGGCGGTGACCCCGTCCATCCGGTTGAGCTTCTTCTCGATGCGGGCCGCGCAGGAGGCGCAGGTCATCCCGCCGATCGTCAGTTCTACCTCGGCAGCTATGGGTCCGCCGTCGTGCACTGTGCTGCTGCTCATGTCACGTTCCGTCGGGGTGGGCCGGGCCGTACGGGACCAGCGGCGGCTGGCCGGGTGCGGCCCGGCGGGCGAGGAGGGGGCGGGTGCCGGTGCTACGCCTGGCCGGCGAGCTCGTAGCCCGCCTCGTCCACCGCGGCGCGGACGTCGGCCTCGGTGAGCGGGTGCGCGGAGACCACCGTGACCTCGCCGGTGGCGGCGACGGCCTTGACCGAGCTGACGCCGGGCAGCTCCGCGAGCTCGGCGGTCACCGCGCCCTCGCAGTGCCCGCAGGTCATGCCGGTCACCCGGTAGACGGTGGTGGTCTGGGATTCCGTCTCGGCGGTCATCTCGTTCTCCTCTTCGGGAAAGTGTCCGGTCGGCGTCGGGGCGGGGCGCGCAGGGGACACCTGCCGGGCCACCGTCCTCCCGCCACTCCCGACTATATACCCCTAGGGGGTATGGATGCGAGCGTGGCCGGGCGCCAGGGGGGTCGTGGTGGGCGCGGGCTCCATGTAGAGCCGCAGGACCGTCTTCAGTTCGGCGGCGTACGCGTCGCGCTCGGCCCCCTCGCTGGCCAGGATCAGGTCCAGGGACGACTTGAAGATCCCCAGGATCATGAGGGAGACCCGGGTGAGCTCGGCCGGCCCGGCGTCCGGGCGGAAGCGGCGCAGGATCACCTCGATACGGGACACCAGGCCGGCGTGCAGCTCGTCGTGCTCCTGGGTGATGCCGGGAATGCCGGAGCCGTGCATGAGGGCCCAGAAGGCCGGGTTCTCGCAGTTGAAGGCGATCACCGGGTCGAGGACGGCGTCGATCAGCTCCGGGAGCGGCTTGTCGAGGTTCTCCGGAAGGAAGACCTGGCCGTGCATCTCGTGGGCGCGCCGCAGCAGCTGGCCGCCCAGCTCGATGGCGATGGCCTCCTTGTTCGGGAAGAACTGGTACAGCGTGCCGGGTGACACGCCGGCCTCGCGCGCGATCGCGTTGGTGCTGGAGGCGGCGTATCCGCTGCGGCAGAACACGCCCGCCGCGGCGCTCAGGAGCTGCTCGATCCGGCGCTCGCCGCGGGCCTGGCGGCGGCGCGGCGCGGCGGCCGTCTTCGCGGTCTTCGCGGTCTTCACCGCCTTCGCCGTCTTCCGCCCGGTCGCCCGCTCGGCCTGCTGCTCCGTCGTGCGCTCCGGTTCCGGCTCGCGCTCCGGCTGGTCGGTCGTCTCCGACTGCACTTCAACCCCTTGGGTCCTGTGGGTGATTGACAAACACGAGGAACCACTCGCATTCTTGAGAAACGCGAGCAGTAGCTCGTATTTGCCAGTCTAGAGGGCCATGCCGGTCATAGGGGGACACTGCGCCATGCCCGCAGTCAAGAAGACGCTGGACATCAAGCCACCGGGGGGTCGCTGGGCCCGTCTCGTCACCGCCCGGCCGCGGCTGTCGCTGCTGCTCGCCCTGGTCGTCACGGCCCTGGCCGTGTTCGCGGGAGGCGGTGTCGCCGACCGGATGGCCGGCGGCGGCTGGGAGGATCCCGACGCCCGGTCCACGCTCGCCGCCGAGGCCCTGGAGCGGGAGTTCCCGGACTCCCAGCCCAACCTGCTGCTGCTCGTCGACGCCGGCCGGGCCGACGTGGACGACCCCGCCGTCGCCGCCGAGGCGGAGCGGCTCACCGCCGCGCTCGGCACCGAGCCGGGGATCACCGCCGCGGGGTCGTACTGGCGCACCCGCCTGCCCGCGCTCCGCTCCGAGGACGGGCACCAGGCACTGATCACCGCCCGGGTGCTGGGCGACGAGAAGACCACCGCCGAGGTGCTCGACCGGATAGCCCCCGCCTACCGGGGCACGCAGGGACCGGTGACGGTCTCCCTCGGCGGGCCCGTCGCCGTACAGCGCGAGGTGACCACCACCATCCAGGAGGACCTGCTGCGGGCCGAGCTGATCGCCCTGCCGGTCACCCTGGTGCTGCTCGTCCTCGTCTTCGGCAGCGCGGTGGCGGCCCTGCTGCCGCTCGGCGTCGGCATCGTCGCGATCCTCGGCACCAACGCGGTGCTGCGCGTGCTCACCGAGTTCACCGACGTCTCGGTGTTCGCCCAGAACCTCACCACCGCCCTGGGGCTCGGTCTCGCCATCGACTACGCGCTGTTCATCGTGCGCCGCTTCCGCGAGGAGAGCGCCGCCGGGCGGGATCCGGTGACGGCGGTCGGGATCACCCTGCGCACCGCCGGGCGCACCGTGCTCTTCTCGGCGCTCACCGTCGCGGTCGCGCTCTCGGCGATGCTCTTCTTCCCGATGTACTTCCTGCGCTCCTTCGCGTACGCCGGGATGGCGGTCGTCCTGATCGCGGCGGCCGCGGCGCTGATCCTGCTCCCGGCCGCGCTGGTGCTCCTCGGGGACCGGGTCGACGCGCTGGACCTGCGGCGGCTGTGGCGGCGGGGCGGACGGCCGGCCGAGGGGGCGGTCGCCGGGGGCGAGCGGACCGGCGCGGTGGAGCCCGGGCGGGGCTGGGCGCGCTCGGCGACGCTGGTGATGCGCCGGGCCCCGCTGTTCGCCGTGGCCACGACGGCCGGTCTGCTGCTGCTCGGACTGCCCTTCCTCGGGGTGAAGTTCGGCACGGTCGACGACCGGCAGCTGCCGAGCACGGCAGAGTCGCATGTGGTCCAGCAGCAGATCCGGGACGGCTTCCCCGGCAGCCCCGGTGCCGCCCTGGTGGTGCTCGCCGAGGGCCCGGCGACCGAGGCGGAGTACGGCGCGTACCGCGACCGGCTCCGGGCGCTGGACGGCGTGGTCCGCGTCGACGGCCCGGTGACCGCGCGGCAGCCGGGGACGTACGCGTACTTCAGCGTCCTCGGCGAGGGCGAGGCCGTGGGTCAGCGGGCCCAGGACCTGGTCGGCGAGGTGCGCGCGGTGGACGCCCCGTTCCGCACGGCGGTGACCGGGCAGGCGGCGCAACTGGTCGACGCGCAGGACGCGATAGCCGAGCAGCTGCCCCGGGCCCTGGCGCTGATCGTGGTCGCGACCCTCGTCCTGGTCTTCCTGCTCACCGGGAGTGTGCTCATACCCCTCCAGGCGGTGCTGCTCAACGCGCTGAGCCTGACCGCGATGTTCGGCGCGGTGGTGTGGGTCTTCCAGGACGGCAACCTCTCGGGCCTGCTCTCCTTCACCGCCACCGGAGACATCGAGACCACCCTGCCGGTGCTGATGTTCTGTATCGCCTTCGGACTCTCCATGGACTACGGGGTGTTCCTCATATCCCGCATCAAGGAGGAGTACGACCGCACCGGCGACCACGAGGGGGCGGTGCGGACCGGGCTGGCCCGCACCGGCGGACTGATCACCGCGGCGGCCGTGATCCTGGCGGTGGTGATGGTGGCCATCGGCACCTCGCGGGTCACCAACACCAAGATGCTCGGGCTGGGCATCGCCCTGGCAGTGCTGATGGACGCGATGGTCGTGCGCAGCCTGCTCGTCCCGGCCGTGATGAAGCTGACCGGGCGGGCCACCTGGTGGGCACCCGGTCCGCTGCGCCGGCTGCATGACCGGTTCGGGCTGAGCGAGGGCGAGTCGGCCACCGCGGCGGCCGCGCCGCCGGCCACGGCACCGGCCGCGGCCCCCGCCCCCGCCGGGACGGAACCGAAGCCGAAGCCGAAGCCGGGTCCGGACCCGGGTCCGGACCCGGACCCGGACCCGGGGAAGGTGACGGCCGGCAGCCGTTAGGGCGGCCCGCGGGGGCCGCCGCGGGGTCAGTCCTCGCGGCGGCCGCGGTTGCCCGGGCGGCGGGCCACCCAGGCGCGGACGGTGTCGGCGTACCAGTAGGGCTTGCCGCCCTCCACATGGTCGGGCGGGGGCAGCAGTCCGTGCTTGCGATAGGAGCGGACCGTGTCCGGCTGTACCCGGATGTGGGCGGCGATCTCCTTGTACGACCACAGCTTTCGGTCGGTCATGGCACACCTCCTGTGTCCACGCCCCAGGGGCGGCCGGGAGGCCGTCGGGGGAGCCGGGGCGTGGGCGCTGACGCTGACGATCAGTCGAGTTGTGCCCGGAGAACGACGCTCGGTGAAGGCGGGGGAGGAGCTGTTGAACGCCTGTGACGGAAAACCCGCGTGATGCGGACACATGTCACAGACGGCGAACTTCTGTGACGGATGTGGCACACGGCCGTCAGCGGTACAGGGGCGGCCGTTCCACCAGGTCCACCGGGGTCCGGGTGCCGGTGCGCCCGGCCGTGAGGCCCGCCTCGGAGACCGCGGCCGCCGCGTAGCCGTCCCACGCGTCGGGCCCCTCGACGCGCCCGCGCAGGGTCGCCGCGACCCAGCGGCGCAGCTGGCGGTCGTACGCGTCGGCGAACCGGACCGTGTAGTCCTGCACGATCTCCCCGCCCCAGCGGCCCGCGGACTGCACGACCATCGCGGCGCCGTCCCCGATGCGGGCGCTGCCCCGCTCGCCGACCGCCTCGCAGGTCACCTGGTAGCCGAAGCCGCAGTTGACGAAGATCTCCACGTCGACCAGGGCCCCGCCGGAGGTCTCCAGCAGCACCAGCTGGGGATCGCGCAGCCCCTCGGGAGCCGCGCCCGACGGCCGCGGCGCCATGACCGACACCGCGGTGATCTCCTGCCCCAGCAGCCAGCGCGCCGCGTCCACCTCGTGCACCACCGAGTCGCTGATCAGCATGTCGCTGGTGAAGAAGGACGGCGAGGACGCGTTGCGGTGGCGGCAGTGCAGGAACAGCGGCCGCCCGATCCCGTCCCCGTCCAGCAGCTCCTTGAGCCGCTCGTACTCGGCGTCGTACCGCCGCATGAACCCCACCTGGATCCGTCGCCGGCCCAGCCGCTGCTCGGCCTCCATCACCCGCAGCGCGCCCGCCGGGTCCGGCGTCAGCGGCTTCTCGCACAGCACCGGCAGATCCCGGGCCAGGGCCAGCCCGATGGCCTCCTCGTGCGCCGGACCGGGTGAAGCGATCAGCACCGCCGCCACCCCGGGTGCGGCGACCGCGGCGGCCGGATCGGTGTGCGCGCTCACCCCGTCCAGGCCCGCCGCCACCTCCTTGACCCGGTCCCCGTCCGGATCGGCCACGGCCACCACCCGGGCGCCGCCGACCGTCCTGCCGATCCGCCGGACGTGGTCGGCGCCCATCCTCCCCGTACCGATGACGGCGATCCCGAGCACACTGCTCATACCGACTCCCCCTTCTCCCCTGGTCCAGATCTTCGCGGTGTGGAACTTCGCGGTGTGGAACGCAGTGGCGCCCGCCCCTCAGGCACCGCACGAGCGCAGGTAGGCCCGGGTCCGCCGGGCGATCGGCAGCGGCCGGTCCGGGGAACAGGGGTACATGTCCTGCTCCACGATGGCGAACAGCTCCACGCCGAGCTTCTGCGCCGCGGTCAGCACCGGCTCCAGCGCGGGCACCCCGGCCGGCGGCTCGCACATCACCCCGCGGGCCACGGCCGGCCCGAAGGGCACCTCCCCGGCGACGACCTCGGCCAGGATCCGCGGATCCACCTGCTTGAGGTGGAGGTAGCCGATCCGCTCGCCGAAGGTCTCGATCAGCTCCACGCTGTCGCCGCCGCAGTAGGCGTAGTGCCCGGTGTCCAGGCAGAGGGAGACCAGGCCGGGATCGGTGGCGTCCAGGAACCGGGCCACGTTCTCGGGGGTGTCGATGTGGGTGTCCGCGTGCGGGTGCACCACGATCCGCAGCCCGTAGCGGTCCTGCACCTCACGTCCCAGCCGCTCGGTCTGCCGGGCGAGTTCGCGCCACTGGCCGGCGTCCAGCGTCCGCTCCTCCAGGACCGCGCCGGTCTTGTCGTCCCGCCAGAAGGAGGGGATGACGACCAGGTGCGCCGCGCCCGCCGCCCGCGTCAGCTCCGCGACCCGCGACACGTGCGCCCAGGTGTCCTCCCACACGGCGGGACCGTGATGGAGTCCGGTGAAGACCGTGCCGGCCGACACCCTCAGCCCGCGCCGCTCCGTCTCCGCGAGCAGCCGGGCCGGGTCGGTGGGCAGATAGCCGTACGGGCCGAGCTCGATCCACGCGTAGCCGGCGTCCGCGACCTCGTCGAGGAAGCGTTCCCAGCCGGTCTGGCGCGGATCCTCCGGGAACCACACACCCCAGGAGTCCGGTGCCGAGCCGATGCGGATACGGGTCAGCGCGGAAGGGGAGGACGTCATAACGGCCACCTTAGGTCGCTTCGTTCGCAGAGACTGGGAGGACTGCTTGTGACCACCGACCCGTTCGATCTGATCACGATGGGCCGGATCGGGGTGGATCTCTACCCTCTCAGAACCGGGGTACCGCTCGCCGAGGCCGACACCTTCGGCAAGTTCCTCGGCGGCTCGGCCGCGAACGTGGCCGTCGCGGCGGCCCGGCTGGGGCGGCGTACCGCCGTGATCACCCGGACCGGGGCGGACCCGTTCGGCGCGTATCTGCGGTCGGAGCTGCGGGGATTCGGGGTGGACGACCGGTGGGTGGCGGAGGTCGCCGCGTACCCGACGCCGCTGGCGTTCTGCGAGATCTTCCCGCCCGACCGGTTCCCGCTGTACTTCTACCGCCTGCCGAAGGCGCCCGATCTGGAGATCCGGGCCGGGGACCTGGACCTGGACGCGGTGCGCGCGGCGCGCGTGTTCTGGATGACCGGGACGGGACTGAGCGCGGAGCCCTCGCGGGAGGCGACGTTCGCGGCGCTGTCGGCGCGGGCCGAAGCCGCAGACCGCGCCGCCGGCCGCGCCGGCGGCCTGACCGTCTTCGACCTGGACTGGCGTCCGATGCTGTGGGACGAGAAGCCGCAGCCGTACTACGAGCGGGCGCTTGCCCTGGCGGGCGTCGCCGTCGGCAACGCCGAGGAGTGCGAGATCGCCACCGGCTGCCGCGACCCGCGGGAGGCGGCGCGCGCCCTGCTGGCGGCCGGACCGGCGCTGGCCGTGGTCAAACTCGGCCCGGAGGGGGTCCTGGCCGTCCACCGGGACGGCACGCAGGCGCAGGTGCCGCCGGTGCCGGTCGAGGTGGTCAACGGTCTCGGGGCCGGCGACGCCTTCGGGGGTGCCCTCTGCCACGGCCTGCTGGCAGGCTGGGAACTGCCCCGCGTCCTGCGGTACGCGAACGCGGCGGGCGCGATCGTCGCCTCCCGGCTGGCGTGCTCGACGGCGATGCCGCGCCCCGACGAGGTGGAGGAGGTGCTCGCGTCGTGCCGCTGATCGCCGAACACGGGCTGGCACGGACCCGGCTGCGGGTGCTGGAGCTGGCGCCGGGGGAGACGTACGCGTACGCCACCGGCACGTACGAGTGGATCGTCCTGCCGCTGGCGGGCGCCTGCACGGTCGCCTGCACAGCCGCCTCCTCCCAGGAGCAGCGGACCGAGCGGTTCACCCTCCGTGGCCGCGACAGTGTGTTCCACCGGGCCACCGACTTCGCCTACCTGCCGCGGGACGCCGACGCCGAGGTCCGCTCGGACGGCGGCGGCCGGTTCGCCGTCGTCGGGGCCGCGTGCGGGCGGCGGCTGCCCGCCCGGTACGGGCCGGCGGCGGACGTCGGCATCGAGATGCGCGGGCGCGGCAGCTGTTCGCGGCAGGTCAACAACTTCGCCGCCGCCGACGCCTTCGAATGCGACCGGCTGATCGCCGTCGAAGTGCTCACCCCCGGCGGCAACTGGTCCTCGTACCCGCCGCACAAGCACGACGAGCACCATGTGGGCCAGGAGTCGGAGCTGGAGGAGATCTACTACTACGAGATCGCCCCGCACGGCGCCACGCCCGGCGTGGGATACCAGCGTGTCACGCCCTCCCCGGCGGGGAAGACCGACATCCTCACCGAGGTGCGCAGCGGTGACGCCGTGCTCATCCCCGACGGCTGGCACGGTCCGGCCATCGCCGCGCCCGGCCACGACATGTACTACCTGAACGTGATGGCGGGCCCCGGCCCGGTCCGGGAGTGGCTCATCCGCGACCACCCCGACCACGGCTGGATCCGCGACACCTGGGCCGCGCAGGACCTCGACCCGCGGCTGCCCTTCTACCGGGCGCAGGAGGAGGAGCAGGCATGCGAAGGCTGACCGTGGCGCAGGCGCTCGTGGAGTTCCTGGCCCGCCAGTTCACCGAGCGCGACGGGCGGCGGCACCGGCTGATCGCCGCCACCTGGGGGATCTTCGGGCACGGCAACGTCGCGGGCATCGGGCAGGCCCTGCTGGAGACGGGCGCCAAGGAGATGCCGTTCCTCCAGGGCCGCAACGAGCAGGCCATGGTGCACGCCGCCGTCGGCTACGCCCGCCAGAGCGGACGGCTCTCCGCGCACGCCGTGACCACCTCCATCGGTCCGGGCGCCACCAACCTCGTCACCGGGGCGGCGCTGGCCACCGTCAACCGGCTGCCCGTCCTGCTGCTGCCGGGCGACGCGTTCGCCACCCGGCCCGCCGACCCCGTCCTGCAGCAGCTGGAGGTGCCCCACGCCGGGGACGTCTCCGTCAACGACACCCTGCGCCCCGTCTCCCGCTACTTCGACCGCGTCACCCGTCCCGAGGCCCTGATCCCCGCCGCGCTCCAGGCCATGCGGGTGCTCGCCGACCCCGTCGCCACCGGCGCCGTCACCCTCGCGCTGCCGCAGGACGTCCAGGCCGAGGCGTACGACTGGCCGGAGGAGTTCTTCGCCGACCGCGTCTGGCACGTCCGCCGGCCCCGCCCCGACGCCGCCGAGCTCGCCGCGGCCGCCACGGCCGTACGGGCCGCCGCCCGCCCGCTGATCATCGCCGGCGGCGGCATCCGGCACAGCGGGGCCGAGGCCGCGCTGGCCGCGTTCGCCGAGGCCACCGGGATCCCGGTGGCCGCCACCCAGGCCGGCAAGGGCGCCCTGCCGTACGACCACCCGGCCGACGTCGGCGGCATCGGCCACACCGGCACCGCGCCCGCCAACGGCCTGGCCCGCGGCGCCGACCTGGTGATCGCGGCCGGGACCCGGCTGACGGACTTCACCACCGCCTCGGGGACCCTCTTCCAGCACCCCGGCGTCCGTTTCGTCGGCCTCAACCTCGACCCGTACGACGCCCACAAGCTGGCCGCGCACCCACTGGTCGGCGACGCCCGCGAGACCCTGGACCTGCTGCGCGCCGAGCTCGCCGGGCACCACGGCGACAGCCGCCATGCCGAGGCCAAGGCCGCCTGGGAGCGGCGCGTGGACCGGGCGTACGCCACCCCCGACCCCGACGCCGTTCCCACCCAGGTCCAGGTCCTGGGCCTGCTCGACGAGATCGTCACCGCCGACGACGTGATCATCAACGCCGCCGGCTCGCTCCCCGGCGACCTGCACAAGCTGTGGCGGACCCGCGGACCCGGCCAGTACCACGTCGAATACGGCTACTCCTGCATGGGCTATGAGATCCCCGCCGCCCTCGGCGCCGCCCTCGCCGAGCCGGGCCGCCCGGTGTGGGCCCTGGTCGGCGACGGGACGTACCTGATGAACCCCACCGAGCTGGTCACCGCCGTCCAGGAGGGCGTCCCGGTCAAGGTGGTCATCCTCGACAACCACGGCTACGCCTCCATCGGCGGCCTGTCCGCCGCCACCGGCGGCGAGGGCTTCGGCACCGCGTACCGCTTCCGGGGCCCGGACGGGGCCTACGACGGCGACGCGCTCCCTGTGGACCTCGCGGCCAACGCGGCCTCCCTCGGGATGGCCGTCATCCGCGCCCACACCATCCGTGACCTGCGAGAAGCCCTCTCCCGGGCGCGGGCCGCGGACCGTCCCACATGTGTCTACACACAGACCCGAACGCCCGACACTGTGTCGGGCCCACCCCCTGCGACGGCGTGGTGGGATGTTCCTGTGGCCGAGACCGCGACCCGTGCGTCGGCGTCGGCGGCCCGCGAAGAGTACGCCCGGCACACCGCGCAGCGACGTCGCCATCTGTGAAGGAGCAAGCATGAAGACCGTCAACCACTGGATCGGTGGCAAGACCGTCGAGGGCGCGTCGGGCAACTACGGCCCGGTCACCGACCCGGCCACCGGCGAGGTCACCACCCAGGTCGCGCTCGCCTCCGCCGAGGAGGTCGACGCGGCGGTACAGGTCGCCCGGGACGCGTTCCTCTCCTGGGGCCAGTCCTCGCTGGCCGCCCGCACCAAGGTGCTCTTCGCCTACCGCGCCCTGCTGGACGCCCACCGCGACGAGATCGCCGAGCTGATCACCGCCGAGCACGGCAAGGTGCACTCCGACGCTCTCGGCGAGGTCGCGCGCGGCCTGGAGATCGTCGAGCTGGCCTGCGGGATCACCACCCAGCTCAAGGGCGAGCTGTCCACGTCCGTCTCCCACCGCGTGGACGTGTCCGCCATCCGCCAGCCGCTCGGCGTGGTCGCGGGCATCACCCCGTTCAACTTCCCGGCGATGGTCCCGATGTGGATGTTCCCCCTCGCCATCGCCTGCGGCAACACCTTCATCCTCAAGCCGAGCGAGAAGGACCCCTCCGCCTCCCTGAAGCTGGCCGAGCTGGCGAAGGAGGCCGGTCTGCCCGACGGCGTGCTGAACGTCGTCCACGGCGACAAGGTGGCGGTCGACGCCCTCCTGGCCCACCCGGGCATCGCGGCGGTCTCCTTCGTCGGCTCCACCCCCATCGCCCGCCACATCCACACCACCGCCTCCGCCAACGGCAAGCGCGTCCAGGCGCTGGGCGGCGCCAAGAACCACATGCTGGTGCTGCCGGACGCCGACCTCGACGCCGCCGCCGACGCCGCCGTCTCCGCCGCGTACGGCTCGGCCGGCGAGCGCTGCATGGCGATCTCTGCCGTCGTCGCGGTCGGCTCGATCGGCGACGAACTGGTGGAGAAGATCCGCGAGCGCGCCGAGAAGATCAAGATCGGCCCCGGCAACGACCCCACCTCCGAGATGGGCCCGCTGATCACCGCCGCCCACCGCGACAAGGTCGCCTCGTACGTCAAGGGCGCCGCCGACCAGGGCGCGGACGTGGTCCTGGACGGTACGGGCTACACCGTCGACGGCTTCGAGAACGGCCACTGGATCGGCCTGTCCCTCCTGGACCGCGTCAAGACCGACTCCGACGCCTACCGCGACGAGATCTTCGGCCCGGTGCTGTGCGTGCTGCGCGCCGACACCTACGAGGAGGGCGTGGCCCTCATCAACGCCTCGCCGTTCGGCAACGGAACCGCGATCTTCACCCGCGACGGCGGCGCCGCCCGCCGCTTCCAGCTGGAGATCGAGGCCGGCATGGTCGGCGTCAACGTCCCGATCCCGGTCCCGGTGGGCTACCACTCCTTCGGCGGCTGGAAGGACTCGCTCTTCGGCGACCACCACATCTACGGCAACGACGGCATCCACTTCTACACCCGCGGCAAGGTCGTCACGACCCGCTGGCCGGACCCGTCCGAGGCCCCGGCCGGCGTGGACCTGGGCTTCCCCCGCAACCACTGACCCGGCCCGCCGCCGCCCCGAGCGGCGGCACCCCGGCCCCTCCCACGGCCCGCCCCCGGGCCGCGGGCGGACCGGCGCGCCCCCCGCACCCTCACCGCGGGGGGCGCGCCCGTGTCAGCGGGTGCTAGCCGTGCCGGCGGGTGCTAGCCGTGCCAGCGGGTGCTGGCCGTGTCAGCGGGTGCCGGCTGTGTCAGCGGGTGCCGGCCAGGTCCCGGGCGCCGGCGGCCGGTTCCGCCTCCCGCGGCGCGCGCCGGCGGCGCCGTACGATCCGCACGCCCACGGCCCCGCCCGCCAGGACCAGCAGCGCGCCCACGGCCGGCCACGGGACGGCGACGAAGTCCCGCTCCGCCCGGGAGACCACCTCCGGGTACGCCGTGGCCGTCGCCGTCAGCCGTACGGTCACCCAGTCCGACTGCGGCGCGTCGGGCCACGGCTCGGTCAGCCGTACCCGCTGGCCCGGCAGCAGGACCAGCTTCGTCTCGCGCGCCGGACGGTCCAGCACCTGACGGCCGAACAGCCCGCGCGCGTCCACCGCCACCTTCGGCTCGACCACCACGTTGCCCCGGTTGACCAGCGTGTACGAGATCGTCGCGGACGCGTCCCGCAGCCACGGCAGCAGCGGCGCGCGCCGGTTCACCTTCACCTCCTCCACGCTCACCGCGGGCGTCAGCGGCCCCGGTACCCGGAAGTACAGCCGCGCGCCGACCTGGCGCCGTACCCCGACCTGGACCTTTCCCTCCTGCTGGACGCCCTCCACCTCGGTGCCCAGCGCGACGATCCCCCCGACGTGGTCACCGGGGGCCGCGTCCTCGGGCACCTTCACGGTGAACGGCACGTCCTTGCGCCCCTTGGGCGGGACCTTCACGACCTGCGCGGTCTCCGGCGGCAACTGGATCCACGTACCGACGTCCCTGGGCTTCTGGTCCACCGGCAGCAGGGCGAACGCCCCGCCCGCCGGCGTGTTCACGGCGTCGGTGGCGAAGACCCGGAACGTCAGCTCCCGGTCGGAGGAGTTCAGGAGGGTGACGCTGTCGGCGACGGCGGTCCCGGCCGCGCCCTGGTGGAAGAAGTACGCGCGGTCGGTCATGGCGGCCCCCGCCGGAGGCGTCGGGAACACCCCCCAGGTCCCGTTGTCGGCGGCGGCCGCGCTGCCGGCGGGCAGCAGCCCCGCGCCGGCCAGGGCCAGCAGGCCGAGCAGAACGGACAGCGGGCCGTACAGTCGCGTGCGCGTGCGCATGGGCGGGTCTCCAGGGAAGGCGGGAGGGGTGGGGGGGGGGGGGGGGCCGGCCCCCCCCCCCCCCCCCCCCCCCCCCCCCCCCCCCCCCCCCCCCCCCCCCCCCCCCCCCCCCCCCCCCCCCCCCCCCCCCCCCCCCCCCCCCGCCGNNNNGGGGGGCGGGCCCCGGGGGGCCCCGGGGGGGGCGGGGGGGGGGTTGGGGGGGGGGGGGGGGGGGGGGGGGGGGGCGGGGGGGGGGGGGGGGGGGGGGGGGGGGGCCCCGGGCCCCCCCCCCCCCACCCCGGGGACCGGCGGAACCGGGACCGGCCGGAACCGGGACAGGCTCCGGCAGAACCGGAACCGGACCGGCCGGAACCGGGACCGGCTCCGGCCGGGTCGGTCGGTCAGGCGATCGAGAAGGTGACGACCGACTGGTACGTGTCGGCGAACATGAACGGCGGGAGCTGGATCATCCCCGCGCCGCCGATCGCGAACTCGCCGCCCGTCAGCTGGTCCCCGCCGGCCGCCTGGGAGGCGATCTTCATCGGGGTGTCCGTGATCGCACCGGGCGCACCGGCGGTGCAGGTGCTCGGGCTGTCCGCGTTGGTGACCGTGCAGGCCGGCTGGATGCCGATCTGCGCCGTGGTCATCGCGTGCCCGGTGGTCTCGTTCAGGAACGGGGTACGGGTCGCCGTCACGTCCCAGCCGAGCGAGCCGCCGCGGAAGTCGTGCACGGCCATGGCGTTGAACTGCCCGACGACCGACTGCGGCTTGCCGTTGATGGTGACCTTGCCGAAGTCCACCGGAGGGTTGCCGGCCTGCGGGCCGATCCCGAGCGGGCCGGGGAGGACCTCGACGTCGACCGGGTTCTTCACGCCCGGCACGTCCTCGACGAAGACGAAGGCGCGGCCGGCGCCGGCCGATCCGTTGATCTTGATCTCGTCGGCCTTCTTGGTGACCGTGAGGGAGCAGTTGGCGGCGCCGGAGGCGTCGGCGCTGCCGGATCCGGTGTCACCGGTCGCCGCACCCGCCAGCAGCGCGGAGCAGGTGACGGGGCCGGCCGGGAAGTTGGCGCCGGTGGCGACGACGGCGGTGCCCGCCTTGCCGCTGTTGGGCGTCACCTTCGTGGTGACCGGGTCCTTGGGCAGGGCCTCGACCGCCACCGAGCCGATCGAGGCGCTGGGCCGCGGAGAGGGGGTGCACGTCGTGGTGTAGACGGCTCCGCCGATGTCCGCGTCGGTGATGAACTGGTCGAGCGCCACCTGCACCGTGGTGCCCTCGGTGCCGTCCGGGATCGTGATGGTGCCGCTGAACGCGGGCGGATCGGCCTTGACGCCGCCCTCCTGGTGGCTGGGTATCGCCGCGCTCGTGACGGTCTGGGCGGCGCCGCCGACCAGCAGCTTGGCCTTCATGACGTTGACGCTGTCGATGGTCAGGATCGGCACGATCGGCGACAGACCGGGGTCGATCGTGATCGGTACCGTGTCACCGGCCTTGGCGCCGTCCGGCAGCGTGACCGTGAAGTCCTGGCTGCCCTCCGCGTCCGGCTGGGGAGCGGGGGCATCGCACTTCACGTAGACCGGAGTGGTCCTGGTCGCCGCCTGCGCCGTCCCCGCCAGGCCCACCACGCCACCCGTCAGGGCCAGGGAGAGGGCTCCCGCCCCGGCCAGCACTCTTCGTCGGAACGTTCTGGTACTCACTGGGTCGCGACTCCTTCGTCATGACGAATCCCCTCCCCCCACCCGTGTGTGCGGGGACGGCCGAGCCGGTGCGGTGGCGGCCATTGACGCGTCGCCGTGATGAGAAGTCAATGACTTCCTTTCGCCCGAAGCACACAGAAATTGATGTCCCATCAGGCCGGGGCGGTTACAGGGGTGTATCCCCATGAATACCGACCGGTCGGTGAACCCGGGCGCCGCGCCCGAGCGGGGTGGCTACGGGGTTGCCGGGGCCGGGGCCGGAGTCGGAGTCGGAGTCGGGGCCGGAGTCGGGTCCGTGGCCGGGAGCGGGGCCGGGGCCGGAGCCGGGTGGTGGAGGAGGAGGTTGCGGGTGTTCGCCGGGACGCCGGTCAGCGCGTCCGGCAGGGCGTCACGCAGCAGCCCCCCGCTCACCTGGGCCGGCGTGGCGCCCGGGTGCGCGGCCAGCAGCAGGGCCGCCACGCCCGCCACGTGCGGGGCGGCCATCGAGGTCCCGGACATCGACCGGACCGCGCTCGGCAGCCCCATCCACGCCGAGGTGACCCGGCTCCCCGGGGCGAAGAGGTCCACGCACGGCCCGTGGTTGGAGTACGCGGCCCGCCGGTCCTCGCGGTCGCTCGCGCCCACCGTGACCACCTCCGCGACCCGCCCCGGCGAGGACCCGCACGCGTCGGTACCGGCGTTCCCGGCGGCCGCCGTCACGGTGAAACCGGCCCGGATCGCCCGCTGCACCGCGCTGTCCATGCTCTGGCTGCGGTCGCCGCCCAGGCTCATGTTGGCCACCGCCGGCAGCGCGCGGCGGGCGGTCGCGTCGTCGACCATCCAGTCCAGGCCCCGCAGGATCGACGAAAGGCGCGCCGAACCACGGCAGTCGGCCACCTTCACGCCGACCAGCTGTACCCCCTTGGCCACGCCGTACGTCGCGCCGCCGACGCTTCCCGCGACGTGCGTGCCGTGCCCGTTGCAGTCGTCCGGGCCCTCCAGGAACACGGCGTTCGCGCCCGCCCGGGCCCGGCCGCCGAACTCCCGGTGGTAGGTGTTGATCCCGGTGTCCACGACGTACACGGTGACGCCCGTGCCCGTCTGCCCGTACGTGTAGGCCGAGTCGAGCGGGAGCCCCCGCTGGTCCAGCCGGTCCAGCGGCCAGGGCGCGGTCGGCTGGGTGTCGCTGATCCGGTACTCGGTGTCCGGCTCGACGTACGCCACCCGTGGATCGGCGGCGAGTTCGGCGGCCCGGGCGGCAGTGGTGCGGACCGCGAAGCCGTCGAGCACGGTCCGGTAGACGTGCCCGACGTCGTCGCCCGCCTCGGCGGCCTCGGTCGCGAGCGCCCGGGTGAGGGCGCGCGGGGCGACGGTCTCCTTGAGCACGACGACGTACGGCGCGGTGTCCTTCCCGGCCGCCGGCCGGCCGTCGTCCGGACGGCCGGGGGACAGGCCCGGGGCGGTGCCCAGGGCGGCCGTCGCCAGCAGGGCGGCAGCGGGGAGCAGTGCGGTGAGTGAGGTCATGCCGAGATGCTCGGCGAGCGTCCGTCCGGGCGCGCGGAGGGTGCGCCGAGTGGCCGCACGACACGCGGCCGGGGGGTGGTTTCCCGAGGAGCCGCCCCGGCCCCGATCCACCCCGGTCGGAGGCCCCGAACGGCGGCGATCGGCCGTGCCCGGCCTACGGTGCCAGGGGCCAGCCCCGCATCGTGAACTCGCCCTCGTCCTGTGCCCCGGCCGCCGCGTACGTGGCCAGCGCCGCCTCGTTGCCCGTGTCGACGCCCACCCATGCCGCCGCGAGTTCGGCGGGTGTGCGCGCGGGGCGGACGTCCATGGCGGCCGGCGTAGGCCGCGCGGGGCCCTCAGGCGTCGCGAACCGCCAGAGCCGCCGCGTAGCCCGCCGGGGCGGGCAGGTCCGACAGGGTCCAGCCGGTGACCGGCGCCGGGTCGGGCGCGGAGCCGACGTACGGATCGGCCAGCCCCAGGGCGAGGCCCGTGCCGGTGCCCTTGAGGTAGGCCTCCTTGCGGGACCACAGGCGGGCCAGGGCGGCAGGCCTGTCGGCGTCGGACAGCGCCCGCAGTTCGGCGCTCTCGTCCGGGTGCAGGCTGGTCAGGACGTCCGCGACGGCGTCCGGGCCCGGTACGGCCTCCACGTCGACCCCGACCGGCACCCGGGCGAAGGCGAGGTAGGCGAGGTCCCCGCTGTGCGAGAGCGAGAAGTGGGCCGCGCCGCCGACGACGGCGGGGCGGCCGTGCGGCTCGCCGCAGCACGGGCAGTCCTCGCGGGTCAGTTCCACCCGCTCGGGGGCCAGGCCCAGGAAACCGCCGAGCAGCAGTCGCAGGCCCAGGTGCGAGGCCAGGTAACGGTGCCGGTCACCGACGCGCAGCAGCTTCCCGGCCCGGGTGCGTTCGGCGCCGTCCAGCAGCGGCAGGGCGTCGGCGACCGGGTGCCCGCCGACGACGTCGAGCGTGGTGTCCAGCGACCACACGGACACGGCCCGGCCGGCGGGGAGCGCACCGGATCGCGGGGCAGCGGCGCCGAGTTGGTTCACGTACTCGATCATCCGACGAGCGTAGTGGAGCCGGTCCGCAACGGGCCCGCGGGGCCCAGGTGCCCCATGGGGCCCACGTGCCCCACGTGCCCCACGTGCCCCAAGACCGCCGGGACACCGACAGACCCTAGCCCCGGAACTTCGCGCCGGGCGGTGCGTCGGGGGACGCGTCGCCGTTCGTCCACGCGTAGACCCGCCGGCCCTTGACGACCACCTGGTACTGCAGGGCGTCCCGGCACTCCGCCCGCCCGTCGTGCCGGGCGTCGGACGGCCACCACTTCGCGGCGAGCTCCGGCGCCCCGACCGGCTTGGGCCGCGCGGCGCAGTGCGGCGCCTCCAGCGGGGTCCTGCCGAGCGTGAAGCGGATCAGCTTGCCCTCGCCGCTCGTACGGACCTTCACCTTCACGTTCTTGGCGTCCTCGGGTATCCACTCCGGCAGCGCGAACGCCCCGTCGCCGCGGCCGTGCGCGTCGGCAGCGGAGGCGAAGGACCGCTCCTTCTCCTGGAACAGGCGGTCGTGGACGGTCTGCGTCAGTGCGTTCGGCGGCAGGTTGGGCAGGGCGAACCCGGCGGTCGCGAGGACCCCGACGGTGGCGGCTGCGATGACGAAAGGACGCTTCATGTCTCCCAGAGTGACCCGCGGGCCCCCTCCGGCGCATCGCTCCACGGAGCCAACCCGAACTCTGCCTCAAGTAGCACACGGATCCCCCTACAGGTGGACGCCGGCCGGCCGCCCCCGTCCGGCCCCGGCAGCGTCCGGCCTCGCGCCCGGATCCATCAGTGACCCATCAACAGCCCATACCCCTGCATGAGTTGACGGCTCGTAGCCATCGAGCCGAGGGGTCACGCAGCCGTAACCGATGCTTTAGCCGGGCCATACAACTGCGCTGTCGATCCGCGATATCCCTTCCTCCGACGGTGAGCACTCACCCGACACGAGGAGGAACTCGATGCGTCGCCATCTGGCCCCCGCACTGACGGCCGCCGCCATGGCCGGTGTCCTCGCCCTCGCCACCCCGGCGTCGGCGGTCCCCGCGGACAAACCGACGGTGCTGAGCAGCTGGACGCAGACCAGCTCCGCCAGCTTCAACGCCTGGGCCGCCGCGCGGGGGAACCAGGCCCGCTGGGCCGCCTACCACTTCAACTGGAGCACCGACTACTGCTCCAGCTCCCCGGACAACCCGTTCGGGTTCCCCTTCCAGACCTCCTGCGCCCGCCACGACTTCGGCTACCGCAACTACAAGGCGGCGGGCACCTTCAGCGCCCACAAGAACCGCCTCGACGACGCCTTCTACGCCGACCTCAAGCGGATCTGCGCGCAGTACTCGGGCGCGAAGAAGAGCTCCTGCGACGCCACCGCCTGGACCTACTACCAGGCCGTGCGCGTCCTCGGCGTCTCCCCGGAGAACGCCCCGGCCGGCTGACGGCCGGCGGCCCCCGCCGCGGCTGTCCCTGCTGCCCCGCCCGCCCGCCTCCCCCTCGCGCCCGCCTCAGCCGTGCGCGAGCGCGGCCAGGCGGGGCAGTCGCCGCGCCATCTCCCGCTCGTCGTCGAAGTCGAAGCCCCAGTCGGGGTCGAGCGCCGGATAGCTGATGCCGAACGCCCCGTCGGGTATCTGCTGCCCCGTCGCCGACCGGTACGCCGCCCAGGCGATCCCCAGGGTGTCCTCGCACTCCAGTTCGCCGCCCCCGGCAAGGCTCTCCACCACGCCCGCGAGCCCGGCCAGCGAATCCGGATCGGCCACGGCCCGCTCGAAGACCTCCCGCCCCTGGGTGATCAGCCAGCCCCGGAAGTAGTCGAAGCCGTCGTCCGAACAGCCGCCGTTGACCAGGTGGGCGGCGGCCCACAGCGGGTGGGTGTAGGAGACGGCCAGCAGGTCCCACAGCACCTGCTGGGCCCCGAGTATCTCCGGCACCGTCCGCCCCGCGAGCAGCGCGCTCGCGCGCTCGGCGATCTCCTCCCCGCCGGCCCCGCCCCCGGCCTCGGCGCGGGCGTCCTCGATCAGCTGCCAGAACTGCTGCGTGTCCATACGCCAGATGGTGGCAGTGGGGTCTGACAGTGCCGCCGAGGACGGCGGCGCCGCCGCGCTCACGTGACCGCCGACGTCGGCAGTTCCGGCGTCACCGGAGCGGCGCCGCCCGCCGTCGGCAGGGTGAGGACCATGGTGAGGCCGCCACCGGGGGTGTCCTCGGCGGTGAGGGTGCCGCCGATGGCCTCGGTGAACCCGCGGGCGACCGCGAGGCCGAGGCCGACGCCCGCGCCGCGCGGGGCGTCGCCGTACCGCTGGAACGGTTCGAATATGCGCCCCTTGGCCTCGTCGGGGACGCCGGGCCCGCGGTCCACGACCCGCAGTTCCACCCGGTCGCGCAGAGCACTGGCCGACACGTGCACGCACTGGCCGTCGGGGCTGTACTTGACGGCGTTCTCCACGATGTTGGCCACCGCCCGCTCCAGCAGCCCCCGGTCCACGGCGACCATCGGCAGGGTCTCGGGAATGTCGAGGTCGACGCTGTCCTCGGGGACCCCGCCCAGGGCCATGGGCACGACCTCGTCGAGGTCGGTCTCGCGGATCAGCGGAACGACGGTGCCCGTGTTCAGCCGGGACATGTCGAGCAGGTTGCCGATCAGCGCGGCCAGCCGGTCGGCGCCCTCCTCGATGCCCTCCAGCAGGTCGGCGCGGTCGGTCTCGGACCACTCGACGTCGTCGGAGCGCAGCGAGGTCACCGACGCCTTGATCCCGGCGAGCGGGGTCCGCAGATCGTGGCTGACGGCCGCGAGGAGGGCGGTGCGGATCCGGTTGCCCTCGGCGAGCTCGCGGGCCTTCTCCGCCTCGTCCACCAGGCGCTGGCGGTCCAGGACCACCGCCGCCTGCGCGGCGAAGGCACCCAGCACGCGCCGGTCCTCGGCGGGCAGCACCCGCCCCGAGAGCGCGAGGGCCATGGTGTCGCCCATCGGCATGTCGACGTCCGCGTCCTCGGGCCGGCCCACGGGGTGCGGGCCCACGGACGCGGCCGTGCTCCAGGCGTCGACCTCGCTCGCCCGTTCCAGCAGCGCCACCGAGTCCATCGAGAACGTCTCGCGCAGCCGCTCCAGCAGGGCGTCCAGGGAGTTCTCGCCGCGCAGCACGCTGCCCGCGAGGAAGGAGAGGATCTCCGACTCGGCGCGCAGCCGGGCCGCCTGGTGGGTGCGGCGCGCCGCCAGGTCCACCACCGACGCCACCGAGACGGCCACGCCCACGAAGATGGCGAGGGCGACCATGTTGCGCGGATCGGAGATCGTCAGCTGGTACAGGGGCGGCGTGAAGAAGAAGTTGAGCACCAGCGAGCCGACCGCCGCCGACGCCAGCGCCGGCAGCAGCCCGCCCAGCAGGGCGGCGGCGACCGTCAGCGCCAGGAAGAGCAGCATGTCGTTTGCGAGCCCGAGGCCGGGCACCACCTGGCTGAGCAGCAGCGTCAGCAGCCCCGGCCCGACGACTCCGGTCAGCCAGCCCCAGATGATCCGCGACCGCCCCAGCCGCGCGCCCCGAGCGATCGGCAGCCCGCGCCCCTTCGCCACCGCGTCGTGGGTGACCATGTGGACGTCGAGGTCCGGGCCGGACTCCCGGGCCACGGTCGCGCTCACGCCGGGCCCGAAGGCGTACTGCCAGCTCTTGCGGCGGCTGACGCCGAGGACGATCTGGGTGGCGTTGACCCCGCGCGCGAACTCCAGCAGGGAGTGCGAGACGTCATCGCCTATGACGTGGTGGAAGGTGCCGCCGAGGTCCTCGACCAGGGTCCGCTGGACGGCCAGTTCCTTGGGCGAGGCGGAGGAGAGTCCGTCGCTCGCCGCGATGTAGACGGCCAGGACCTCGCCGCCGGCGCCCTTCTCCGCCAGGCGCGCGGCCCGGCGGATGAGGGTACGGCCCTCGGGGCCGCCGGTCAGGCCCACCACGATGCGTTCGCGGGCCTGCCAGGTGGTGCGGATGTTGTGCTCGCCCCGGTACTCCTGGAGGTACTCGTCGACCCGGTCGGCGACCCAGAGCAGGGCCAGCTCGCGCAGGGCCGTCAGGTTGCCGGGGCGGAAGTAGTTCGACAGGGCCGCGTCGACCTTGTCCGGCTTGTAGATGTTGCCGTGGGCCATCCGCCGACGCAGCGCCTGCGGCGACATGTCCACCAGCTCGATCTGGTCGGCACGCCGTACGACCTCGTCCGGCACCGTCTCGCGCTGACGCACCCCCGTGATCGTCTCGACCACGTCCCCCAGCGACTCCAGATGCTGGATGTTGACCGTGGACACCACGTCGATACCGGCCTGGAGCAGCTCCTCCACGTCCTGCCAGCGCTTGGTGTTGCGCGAGCCCGGCACATTCGTGTGCGCCAGCTCGTCCACCAGCGCGACGGCGGGACGCCGGGCGAGCAGGGCGTCCACGTCCATCTCGGTGAACGTGCCGCCCCGGTACTCGATCTCCCGGCGCCCCACGAGCTCCAGGCCGTGCAGCATCACCTCGGTGCGCGGCCTGCTGTGGTGCTCGACGAAGCCGACGACGCAGTCCGTGCCGCGCTCGACCCTGCGGTGCGCCTCGGAGAGCATGGCGTACGTCTTGCCGACGCCCGGTGCCGCGCCGAGGTAGATCCGGAGCTTTCCGCGTCCCATGCCGCCGGCTTCTCTTCCTTCGTGGGGGTTCGTGTGTGGGGGGAGCGGGGTCCGTCAGCCAGGGACGGCCGGGCCCGGTGAGAGCTCGAAGCGGTATCCCATGCCCGGCTCGGTGATCAGGTACCGCGGCCGGGACGGGTCGGGCTCCAGCTTGCGGCGCAGCTGGGCCATGTAGACCCGCAGGTAGTTGGTGTGTTCCGCGTACGTCGGACCCCAGACCTCCAGCAGCAGCCGGCGCTGGCTGACCAGGTGTCCGGGGGCGGCGGTCAGGATCTCCAGCAGATGCCACTCGGTCGGGGTCAGACGTACGGGGCGGTTGCCGCGCAGCACCTTCTTGGCGACCAGGTCGATGGTGAAATCGTCGGTCGTGATCAGGGGCGGGGCGTCGGAGCGGACCGGCTCCTCCTGGCGCCGGGTGGCGGCGCGCAGCCGGGCCAGCAGCTCGTCCATGCTGAACGGCTTGGTCACGTAGTCGTCCGCGCCGGCGTCCAGCGCCCTGATCTTCTCCTCGGAGGTGTGCCGGGCGGACAGGACCAGGATCGGTACCCGGCTCCAGCCGCGCACACTTTTGATCACATCGACGCCGTCCATGTCCGGCAGGCCGAGGTCGAGGAGGATGACGTCCGGCTTGCGGGCGACGATGCTGCGCAGGGCCGCCCCGCCGTCGGCGGCCTCCTCGACCTCGAACTTGCGCGCCTGCAGGTTGATCCTGAGCGCGCGCACGAGCTGATGGTCGTCTTCCACCACGAGCACCCGGGTCATGGGGTGTGCAGCCTTTCTTCGGTGCGGGGCACGACAGAGGGCGGCCTGGTGCGTAACAGCCCGGGGTTCACCCCTTGACCAGGTCCCTGAGAGCGGTGTTCAGCTTGAGGACGTTGACGCGGGGTTCGCCGATGAAGCCCAGCGTGCGGCTCTCGGTGCTGTCCTCGACGAGCTTCTCGACCTGCTTGACGTCGAGGCCGTTCTGCTCGGCGACCCGGTGGACCTGGAGCTCGGCGTACTCGGGGGAGATGTGCGGGTCGAGGCCGGAGCCGGAGGAGGTGACGGCGTCGGCCGGTACGTCCTCGGGCTTGACCTGGTAGGTCGCGGTGGAGTTGTCGGCGACGACCGCGTCCTTGGCGGCGATGACCTGGGCGCAGAGGGTGCCTTCCTCGGCGTCCTTGGTGCACTGGCCGTTCACGGCGCCGTTGTCACCGGAGCGGTTGGTGGCACCGGAGAGGATCAGGGAGTACTGGGTGTTGACGCTGTTGCTGCCCAGGCCGTTGGAGGGGCGCGGCTGGAACCACTTCAGGTCCGGCCGGGCTGCCTCCTCCGCGTCGTCCGGGTTCTGCTTGGGCAGGTTGTACGTCTGCCCGATCAGCTCGGAGCCGACGACCTGGCCGCTCTTGTCCTTGATCTCGGACCCGTTGGCCTTGTCGTTGAACAGGGCCTGGGCGATCCCGGTGACGGCGAGCGGGTAGAGGACCCCGCAGATCACGGTCAGAACGAGGAGGGCTCGCAGGCCCGCGCCGATCAGACGCAAGGTGCTGGATACGGAAGTGTTCACTGGCGATCAGCCGATTCCGGGGATGAGGGAGATGATCATGTCGATGAGCTTGATGCCGATGAACGGGGCGATCAGGCCGCCCAGTCCGTAGAGGCCGAGGTTGCGGCGCAGCATCTTGTCGGCGCTGGACGGCTTGTACTGGACGCCCTTGAGGGCGAGCGGTACGAGCGCGATGATGATCAGCGCGTTGAAGATGACGGCGGAGAGGATCGCGGACTCCGGCGAGGACAGCGCCATGATGTTGAGCTTGTCCAGGCCCGGGTACGCCACCGCGAACATCGCCGGGATGATCGCGAAGTACTTCGCGACGTCGTTGGCGATCGAGAAGGTGGTGAGCGCGCCCCGGGTGATGAGGAGCTGCTTGCCGATCTCGACGATCTCGATGAGCTTGGTGGGGTTGGAGTCCAGGTCCACCATGTTCCCGGCCTCCTTGGCGGCCGAGGTGCCGGTGTTCATGGCCACGCCCACGTCGGCCTGGGCCAGGGCGGGGGCGTCGTTGGTGCCGTCACCGGTCATCGCGACCAGCTTGCCGCCGGCCTGCTCCCGCTTGATGAGGGCCATCTTGTCCTCGGGGGTGGCCTCGGCGAGGAAGTCGTCGACGCCCGCCTCCTCGGCGATCGCCTTGGCGGTCAGCGGGTTGTCACCCGTGATCATGACCGTCTTGATGCCCATGCGGCGCAGCTCGTCGAACCGCTCCCGCATGCCCTCCTTGACGACGTCCTTGAGGTGGATGACACCCAGGACGCGCGCACCCTTGGCGTCCTCGACCGCGACCAGCAGCGGCGTGCCGCCGGCCTCGGAGATCTTGTTGGCGAGGAGGTCGGCGTCGTCGGAGACCTGGCCGCCCTGCTCCTCGACCCAGGTGATGACGGATCCGGCCGCGCCCTTGCGGATCTTCCTGCCGTCGACGTCCACGCCCGACATGCGGGTCTGGGCGGTGAAGGCGACCCAGGTGGCATGCTCGAGCTCGCCCTGGTGGCGTTCGCGCAGCCCGTACTTCTCCTTCGCCAGGACGACGATGGAACGGCCCTCGGGGGTCTCGTCGGCCAGGGAGGAGAGCTGGGCGGCGTTGGCGACCTCGGCCTCCGTGGTGCCCTTGACGGGGAGGAACTCGGCGGCCTGGCGGTTGCCGAGGGTGATGGTGCCGGTCTTGTCGAGCAGCAGCGTGGAGACGTCACCGGCGGCCTCGACGGCCCGGCCGGACATGGCCAGGACGTTGCGCTGGACCAGGCGGTCCATGCCGGCGATGCCGATCGCGGAGAGCAGCGCGCCGATCGTGGTCGGGATCAGGCAGACCAGCAGGGCCGCCAGGACGATGAGCGAGGTCTGGTCGTCGGCGCCCGCGTAGATCGCGAACGGCTTGAGGGTGACGACGGCCAGCAGGAAGACGATGGTGAGGGACGCCAGCAGGATGTTGAGGGCGATCTCGTTCGGGGTCTTCTGCCGGGCCGCGCCCTCGACCAGGCTGATCATCCGGTCGATGAAGGTCTCACCGGGCTTCGTCGTGATCTTGATGACGATCCGGTCGGAGAGGACCTTCGTACCGCCGGTGACCGCGCTGCGGTCGCCGCCGGACTCGCGGATCACCGGGGCGGACTCGCCGGTGATCGCGGACTCGTCCACGGAGGCGACACCCTCGACGACGTCACCGTCGCCGGGGATGATGTCGCCGGCCTCGCAGACCACCAGGTCACCGATCCTGAGGTCGGTGCCGGGGACCTGCTCCTCACCCTTGCCGTCCTTGGTCAGGCGGCGGGCGACGGAATCGGTCTTGGCCTTGCGCAGGGTGTCGGCCTGCGCCTTGCCGCGGCCCTCGGCGACGGCCTCGGCCAGGTTGGCGAAGATCGTGGTCAGCCACAGCCAGGCGGTGATCGCCCAGCCGAACCAGTCCGTCGGGTCCAGACAGGCCAGCACGGTCGTGACCACGGAGCCGACGAGGACCACGAACATGACCGGCGACTTGATCATGATGCGCGGGTCGAGCTTGCGGATCGCGTCGGGGAAGGACTTGATGAGCTGCTTGGGGTCGAAGAGCCCTCCGCCGACACGCCCGGCCGGGGGCTTGTGCCCGGTGGGCAGGTCGTCGTGCGGAGCACGGGTGGGGGTGATGGTGCTCATGAGGCGAGCCCTTCGGCAAGCGGGCCCAGCGCGAGGGCGGGGAAGTAGGTCAGACCGGTGACGATGAGGATGGTGCCGACGAGCAGGCCGGTGTAGAGCGGCTTGTCGGTGCGCAGCGTGCCCGCGGTCTCGGGAACGGGCTTCTGCTCGGCCAGCGAGCCGGCCAGCGCGAGGACGAACACCATGGGCAGGAAGCGGCCCAGCAGCATGGCGATGCCGATGGTGCTGTT
>NZ_JBIVFN010000007.1:100993-279168 GCF_044748145.1 Streptomyces sp. NPDC090022 | reverse complement strand
CTTCCTGTCCTACGCGGAGCCCCGTCCTCGTGCCCCGACTTCCCCGAACCGCTTGACAGAACGGGCGAGCCCTTAACTACGCGGCCTTGCCTCAACCCCGCCACCACATAGCGCAAAGGGCCGCCCGGCCCACGACCGGACGACCCCTACAACAAGATCTTCAGCAGACTTCTAGGCCGGCCTGTCCGCGGGCGGGCGCCGGGTCCGCGCCATCTTCCGGGCGACCAGGGTGCGCGGCAGGTGGCGGACCGCCACCGCGTACGCCTTGTAACGCCAGCCGGTGATGCTCAGCGGGCGGCGCAGGCCCAGGTCCTTGAGGGCCTGGGCCACCACCGCGTCGGCCTCCAGCCACACGGCGTCGCGCAGGGCGCTGACGTCCATGCCGGCCCGCTCCTGGAACTCGGTGCGGGTGAAACCGGGCACCACGGCCAGCACGCGCACCCCGTACGGCGCCAGGTCCACCCGCAGCGACTCGCTGAACGCGGTGATCCAGGCCTTGGCCGCGCCGTACGTACCGGTGGGCAGCAGGCCGGCCACCGAGGAGACGTTGAGCACCGCGCCCCGGCGCCGCTCGCGCAGCCCCGGCACCACGGCGTGGGTGAGCCGCATCGGCACCCGCACCAGGAGGTCGAGCATCCGCTCCTCGTCCTCGACCGGGCTGTACGGGAACGGCGCCGCGAGCCCGAAGCCGGCGTTGTTGACGAGGATGTCCACCGGCCGGCCGGCGTCGGTGAGCCGGTCCTCGACGGTGCGGCACTGGGCCGGGTCGAGCAGGTCGGCCGGCAGGACCTCGGTGCGTACGCCGAACGCGCGGCCGAGGGTCTCGGCGACGTCGCCGAGGCGTTCCTTGTCGCGGGCCACGAGGACCAGGTCGCAGCCCTTCGCGGCGAAGCCGCGCGCGAAGGCCGCGCCGAGGCCGGCGCTGGCGCCGGTGATCAGAACGGTGGTCAAGAGAACGTCACTTCCTGGGTGGTCCGGGTGTGCCGCCCGCCGTCGCGGGCGTGAAGGAGTGCGTGGTGGCCGAGCCGTAGGCCTGGGCGACGGCCACCAGGAAGGTCGTCTCGTCCTCCAGGTCGCTGCCCTCCGCCCCCGCCGGGACGGCGGCGGCGCCCGTGCCGGCCGGGGCCGGCGGCTGCTGGCGCCCGTCCTGCTGCTGGTGCTGCGGGAGGCCGTCGAGCATGTTGCGCCGGGCCTCCTTCAGGACGCAGGCCAGCGCCGCGGCGCTGCGCCGGGGGGCGGGGACGCCGGCGCCCGACACGTGGGTCTCCGCGAGCTCCCGGACGCCCGGGGGGACGTACTCGCCCAGGATCAGGATCGCGTCCCGGGTCTCGATGACCTTGCGGTAGACCAGCAGGTTGCGCGGAACGGGCGGCCACAGCAGCTCGACGAGCCGGGTGGCGCGCGGTTTGGTGAGCGCGACGTGCGGCACGGCCTGGACCAGGTCGTGCCACAGCGGCCACAGCCGCCAGGTGGTGGTGATGTCGGCGTAGGCGGTGCGCAGGACGAACAGGGTCGGCACGAGGATGGCCGCGGCGCGCAGGAACCCGTGCAGGTTCATCAGCAGGGGCAGGTACGGCATGGCCCAGGTGCTGCCGAAGAGCGCCTTGAGCAGGTACGCGAACCAGAACAGTCCGGCGAGCGCGGTGCCGAGGCCGAACAGCCGCAGGCCCACGGCGAGTCCCCGGCTCTCGGCCTGCCGCCCGTAGCGCCAGCAGACGAACACGCAGGTGGTGTTGGCGAGCAGGTGGGCCGAGATGAGGACGAGCCAGTACGCGAGGGAGGGCACGGGATCGCCCTGCGGCGGGATGGTGTGGGTGCCGTGGTCGGGTGCGGCGGCGTCGAGGGCGAGCAGGGCGCTCAGCAGGGCGACGGTGGTGACGAGGGCGGCGAGCCGGAGCCGGCGGCCCTGGGTGGCGGCGGCGACGAAGTACAGGACGGCGCCCGCCGAGAGGACCCCGATGAGGTTGCGGATGAGCCCGACGGTGTGCGAGTGGTCGGGGTTGCGCATGGCGTACGTGACGACGTCGGGCAGGTTCAGGGTCATCGCGGCGGCGGCGGTGGCGACGGCGAGGAGCAGGCCGCGCTGCTGCGGGGACTTCAGGGCCGCCGGGATGCGCAGCAGGACCGCGATCCACAGGCACACCACGCTGGGGACGGCGAGCGCGTCGCCAAAGGCCTGGACGGCGGGCACGGGCGGCACCGGCGGCACGGGCGCGGCGGGCGCGGCCGTCGCCACGCCGGCGGCGGCGAGGTCGGTCAGCCCGGCCAGGCCACCGGCCAGTCCACCGGCCAGGGCGAGGGTGAGGTCAGCCGCCATGGCGCTTCCCCCGTGGGTGGTAGCCCATCGCGGACTCCAGCTTGGCCAGGGTGCCGTGGGACTCGCCGGCCGGCCCGAGGCCGGCGCTGGTGCGGATCATGCTGGCCAGCATCTCGGCCTCCTGCTCCTGGCGGGTGGTGTAGTTGGTGCGCCCGAGGATGACCGGGGCCGAGCCGCCGGACTCCTCGCCCTCCAGGGAGTTGTGCCCGAACAGGATGTGGCCGAGCTCGTGCAGGACGATGTGCTCCTGGTGCAGGGGCGTCGTCTGGGCCTCGTAGAAGACGTAGTCGACGCTGCTGGTGCCGACCCACAGGCCGCACACGCCGGACTCGGCGGCTTCCTTGGGCAGCGGGTGGAGTCTGATGGGGCGGCCGCGCCGCTCGGCTATGCGCGCGCACAGCGCGTCGAGGGAGAACGGATGCGGCATGTCCAGATGGCCGAGAATTGCCTCACACCTCTTGCGCAGGCTGGGTTGCCGGTACGGCATGTGCTCCCTCTTCGGACCCTTGCTCGGGCAGCGTGAGTAGGCATGGTCGGTCGATGGCATGACGTCCCGAGGGTGTGGGGGTGGGCCCGTACGCCGGGTCGGCGAACGGGCGTTCCACCATGCCTACCGATCCTCTGCCGCGCGAGCAAGAAGAAGCCCTGTACAGGGGCCCTATTCGGCCATCAGGAGCCCCTGTACGGGAGGGTGTGCCCCGGCGCGGTCAGCCGCGCCGCTTGTCGGGGCCGGTGAGCCCGGCCCGGCGCAGGGCGTCGGCCATCGCGCTGTTGGCCGGCGGCGGGCTGTTGTCCCGGTCCCGGCGGCCCGAACCGCCGCCGCGCTGCTGCGGGGGCCGCCCGCCGCCCCGGCGGTCGCCGCGCTCACCGCGCTCGCCGCGGTCGCCGCGCTCACCGCGCTCGCCGCGGTCGGCCCGCTCGCCGCGCTCCTGGCGCTGGCGCGGGGCGCCGCCCGCCGCGCCGTCCGCCGCGGCCTCGTCGTCCAGGCGCAGCGTCAGCGAGATCCGCTTGCGCGGGATGTCGACGTCCATGACCTTCACGCGGACGATGTCGCCGGGCTTGACCACGTCCCGCGGGTCCTTGACGAAGGTCTTCGACATCGCGGAGACGTGGACCAGGCCGTCCTGGTGGACGCCGATGTCCACGAAGGCGCCGAAGGCCGCGACGTTGGTGACCACGCCCTCCAGGATCATCCCGGCGGCCAGGTCGCCGAGCTTCTCCACGCCCTCCTTGAAGGTGGCGGTCCGGAAGGCGGGCCGCGGGTCCCGGCCGGGCTTCTCCAGCTCGCGCAGGATGTCCGAGACGGTGGGCAGGCCGAAGGACTCGGTGACGAAGTCGTCCGGGCGCAGGGAGCGCAGGACGGCGGTGTTGCCGATCAGCGCGGCGACCTCGCCGCCCGCCTTCCTGCCCATCGCGCGGACCACCGGGTACGCCTCGGGGTGCACGCTGGAGGCGTCGAGGGGGTCCTCTCCGTCGCGGATGCGCAGGAAGCCCGCGCACTGCTCGTACGCCTTGGGGCCGAGCCTGGCGACGTCCTTGAGCGCCCTGCGGCTGCGGAAGGGGCCGTTGGCGTCGCGGTGGGCGACGATGTTCTCGGCGAGGCCGCCGCTGATGCCCGACACGCGCGAGAGCAGCGGCGCGGAGGCGGTGTTGACGTCGACGCCGACGCCGTTGACGCAGTCCTCGACGACCGCGTCGAGGGAGCGGGAGAGCTTCACCTCGGACAGGTCGTGCTGGTACTGGCCGACGCCGATCGACTTCGGATCGATCTTGACGAGTTCGGCGAGCGGGTCCTGCAGGCGGCGCGCGATGGAGACCGCGCCGCGCAGCGACACGTCCATGTCCGGGAGTTCCTGCGAGGCGAAGGCGGAGGCCGAGTACACGGAGGCGCCGGCCTCGGAGACCATCACCTTGGTGAGCTTCAGCTCGGGGTGACGGGTGATGAGGTCGCCCGCGAGCTTGTCGGTCTCGCGGGAGGCGGTGCCGTTGCCGATGGCGATCAGCTCGACCGCGTGCTCCTTGGCGAGCCGGGCCAGCTTGGCGAGGGCCTCGTCCCACCGGTTGGCGGGGACGTGGGGGTGGATGACGTCGGTGGCCACGACCTTGCCGGTGGCGTCGACGACGGCGACCTTGACGCCGGTGCGGAAGCCCGGGTCCAGGCCGAGGGTGGCGCGGGTGCCGGCCGGGGCGGCGAGCAGCAGGTCGCGCAGGTTCGCGGCGAAGACGCGGACGGCCTCGTCCTCGGCGGCGGCGCGCAGCCGCATCCGCAGGTCGATGCCGAGGTGGACCTGGATCTTCGTACGCCAGGCCCAGCGGACCGTGTCGGCCAGCCACTTGTCACCGGGGCGGGCGCGGTCGGCAATCCCGAAGCGGTGGGCGACCATGCCCTCGTACGTGGAGGGGCCCGGCGTCTGGCCGGGCTCCTCCGGCTCCAGGGTGAGGTCGAGGACGTCCTCCTTCTCGCCGCGGAGCATGGCGAGGACGCGGTGCGAGGGCAGTGCGGTGAAGGGCTCGGCGAAGTCGAAGTAGTCGGCGAACTTGGCGCCCGCCTCCTCCTTGCCCTCGCGGACCTTCGCGGCGAGCCGGCCGCGGCCCCACATGCGCTCGCGCAGCTCGCCGATGAGGTCGGCGTCCTCGGCGAACTTCTCGGTGAGGATGGCGCGGGCGCCCTCCAGGGCGGCGGCCGGGTCGGCCACGCCCTTGTCGGCGTCGACGAACGCGGCCGCGGCGGCCGCCGGCTCGACGGACGGGTCGGCCAGCAGCCCCTCGGCGAGCGGCTCCAGGCCGGCCTCGCGGGCGATCTGGGCCTTGGTGCGGCGCTTGGGCTTGAAGGGCAGGTAGATGTCCTCCAGGCGGGCCTTGGTGTCGGCCGCGTTGATCCGGGCCTCCAGCTCGGCGTCGAGCTTGCCCTGCTCGCGGACGGAGTCCAGGATCGCCGCGCGGCGGTCCTCCAGCTCGCGCAGATACCGCAGCCGCTCCTCGAGGGTGCGCAGCTGGGCGTCGTCGAGCATCTCGGTCGCTTCCTTGCGGTAGCGCGCGATGAACGGCACGGTGGAGCCGCCGTCGAGCAGCTCGACGGCGGCCTTGACCTGCCGTTCCCGTACGCCGAGCTCCTCGGCGATCCTGCCTTCGATGGACGTGGTCACGTTTCTCGGTCCCGCCTTCGTATGCACTGGAAGGCTGCCATTGTGGCAGGTGGGTACGGCAGGACCGGATAAGCGGTGGCCATCGGCGGCGGTGGTGTCAGGCCGCCGTGCCGCGGCGTCGGGCTTCGGCGTCACGCCTCGGTGTCAGTGTCGTGCCGGGTCCCGGTGTCAGCCCTTGCCGAAGAGGTCGGCGGGGAAGGCCCCGGCGGCGACCGCGGTCAGCACGAAGCCGCCGCCCAGTTCGGCCAGGCGGGCCAGGCCGTCCGCGCCCAGGTGCTCGTAGGGCCCGGCGTCGAGCCGGTCGGTCTCGGTCTCGACGTGCTCGCGCAGGTCCCGGCCGGCCTCGGTCAGCTCGCCGTCGGCGTCCAGCAGCCCGCGCCCGCGCAGCCGGGCGGTGGCGGCATCCAGGGTCTCCTGGTCCCAGCCCCGGGTGGCCTTGATCCACTTGGGGCTCATGCCCTTGCCGGTGGCGGTGTGGGTGAGCAGCGCCTCGACGGGGTCCAGTCCGGCGGACAGCAGCGCGACGAGGTGGCCGTCGCCGCGGTGCTCGCGCAGCAGGGTGGTGGCGTGCCACAGCCGCAGGTGCGGCTCCTCGGGCACGGGGAGGTCCGCGTGGGCGGCGTACAGCGGCCGGGCGTGCCGGGTGCAGCCCTCGGTGGCGCGCATCGCGAGGGCGGCGGCCTCGGCCATCCCGGCGGAGGCGAGGGTCTCCTCGCCGAGCAGCCGGCGCAGGGTGGCGTCGGCGGCCCGGTAGCGGGCGGCGACGACCTCGGCGGGGCCCGCGGTGCGCCAGACGGCGGGCAGGTGCCGGGAGATGAGGTCGTGGCTGTAGTTGTAGAAGGAGGCGGCGACGACCCCGGGGCCGACGGCCCCCATCGCGGCGGACCGGCCCGCCAGGCTCGCGGCGATCCGGTCCTCGACGCCAAGGGCGGCGAGCTCCTTGAAGAAGTCCGGCGAGAAGTAGACGGTGGCGTGCAGCGGGTTGATGGCGGCGTGCCAGGCGCGGCGGGCGGCCCGGGGAGGAAGCGTCATACGCAGCATCCTAAGCGACCGCTTGGTAGGTGACCAGGTCCACCCCGGCCACGCGGCACCCGGCCGCGGGAACGGTGGGCCACCCCGCGCATTCCGGCCGTTCTTCCGCCCCGTACCGGCGGGCCGGCATCCGGTCACCGGGACGGGACATGGCTTGCGGGCGCTGGTCGGCCCGCGGCCGGGACGGGTCCGCGGGCCATCGGTGTGACGGCCGAATGGCGATTGCGTGACAGCGGGGGCCATGGACATGACGGGGGACGCGAGGGGTGAATACGGTCGAACGGAGCCCCCTCCCCTACCCCTTGGAGCACTCGTGTACCGCAGAGTCATCGCCCCGAGCGTGCTCGCCGCCTCCCTGCTGCTGGCGATCCCGGCGTCGGCGGCGAGTTCCGTTCCGGGCGCCCCGGGCATCGGCGACCCCTACTACCCGGCCAGCGGCAACGGCGGATACGACGTCTCGCACTACGACTTGAGGCTGAAGTACGAGCCCGACACCGACCGCCTGGAGGGCACGGCCACCCTGCTGGCCACCGCCCAGCAGGACCTCTCCCGCTTCAACCTGGACTTCGGTCTCGACGTCAGCGAGGTGCGGGTCAACGGGGCCAGGGCCACGTTCGCCCGGTCCGGCGCCCACGAGCTGGAGGTGACCCCGGCGTCCTCCCTGAAGCGCGACAAGCCGCTGACGGTGGTCGTGAAGTACGCGGGCAAGCCCTCGGAGTTCACGGTGGACGGCTGGTCGGCGTGGCACCGTACCCCGGACGGCGGGGTCGCCGCCCAGGAGCCGGACTCGGCCGTCTGGTGGTTCCCGAGCAACGACCACCCGCTGGACAAGGCCACGTTCGACGTGTCCGTCAACGTGCCGGACGGCACGCAGGCGATCAGCAACGGCGTCCTGCAGTCGCAGTCCTCGCGCCTGGGCTGGACCCGCTACAACTGGCGCTCCAACAAGCCGCAGGCCACCTACCTGGCCACGCTCGCCATCGGCAAGTTCGACATCACCACCGGCACCACCGCGAGCGGCCTGCCGATCCTCAACGCCTACAGCAAGGCGCTCGGCGACAACGCCGGGGCGGCGCGCGCGAGCATCGAGCGCACGGGCGAGGTCACCGAGTGGCTGGAGGGCGTCTTCGGCCCGTACCCCTTCAACGCGCTCGGCGGCTACGTGCCCAACGTGCCCAGCGGCTACGCCCTGGAGACGCAGACCCGCCCGTTCTACAGCCCGCGCCAGTTCGCGAACGGCGCCAACGTCTCGGTCGTCGTGCACGAGCTGGCCCACCAGTGGTACGGCGACAGCGTCTCGGTGGACGGCTGGAAGGACATCTGGATCAACGAGGGCTTCGCCCGCTACGCGCAGTGGCTGTGGTCGGAGAAGGAGGGTGAGGGCACGGCTCAGGAGCTCGCCGACTGGGCGTACGCCACGCGCCCGGCCGAGGACCCGTTCTGGCAGGTCAAGCCGGGCGACCCGGGCCCGGACAACCAGTTCCACGGGGCCGTGTACGACCGGGGCGCCATCGCCCTGCAGGCGCTGCGCAACGAGATCGGCGACGAGAAGTTCTTCGCGATCCTGGGGGGCTGGCCGACCGAGCGGGCCTACGGCAACGCCAAGGTCGGCGACTTCGTCCGCTACGCGGAGAAGGTGTCGCGCGAGCCGCTGGCCCAGCTGTTCGAGACCTGGCTCTACACCCCGGGCAAGCCGGCCGCCTCGGCCCTGAACCCGAAGGCGGACTCGAAGGACCCGAAGGCGGCGGACCCGAAGGCGCGTTCCGCCGCTCCCGGCGAGGACACCGGGCCCACCGAGCCGAAGTCGTGGAAGAAGATCGCCGCGACGAACACCGTCCACGAGCACTGACCGGATCCGCGTGCGGCCGGCGCGCCGTCGCCCCTCAGCGGGCGGCGGCGCGCCACCGTGCCCGGGCCGCGCGGGCGATCGGCAGGTAGCGCAGCCGCTCCGGCAGGACCGGCACGATCAGGCGCACCGCCGTGCTGAGCCGGCGCAGCGTGCGCTCCTGGGCGTCGGTCCACTCCAGCCCGATGGCGGCGCGCGCGTCGGGGGGCATGTAGCCGACGGTGACGAAGGCCCGGAAGCGCAGGAAGAGCCGGCGCAGCAGCGGCCAGGTCAGCCGCAGCAGCACCCGTACCGGCAGGGACCCGCCCTTCGGGCACGGCAGCGGTACGTCGGTGGCGACGAGCTCGCGGGCGACGGCGGTCGGCCCGATCTCCTCGGCGAGCATCCGGTGGTAGTACGGCCAGTACTCCTCGATGGTCTGCGGCATGTCCCGGTCGTGCAGGCCCAGGATCCGCCCCACCTGGAGCCACTCGGTGTAGAGCGCGCGCTCCTGCTCGGGCGTGAAGCGGCGGAAGAGGTGGCGGGCGGCGTACGTGTAGACGGGGAAGCCGGTGGCGTGCACCCAGGAGTAGCAGGCCGGGTCGAGGGAGTGGTAGCGGCGGCCGCGGGTGTCGGTGCCCTGGATGTCCTTGTGCAGCCGGCGCACCCGGCGGCCCTCCTCGGCGGCCTCGGCACCGCCGTACACCCACAGCTGGACCGAGCGCAGGGAGCGTTCGCCGCGGCCCCAGGGGTCGGTGCGGAAGACGGAGTACTCGTCGACGCCCGCGGCGATGGCGGGGTGCGCGACCTGCATCGTGAAGGCGGCCGGGAGCATGAGCAGCGCCCGCACGTCCCCGGAGATGGTCCACAGCACTCCTCCGGGCGGCGGCGGCTCGGGGTCGCGGCGGGTGCCGGTGCGTGCCGTGGCGGAGGGCGTGAGCTGCGGATTCGTCATGGTTCCAGTATGCGAGAGAGGGGTCCGGCGCGGACTGGCCGTACTCCGGTCAGAAACTCTTGTCCGGGGTGTTACCCATAGGTAACTGCGGCTGCTTTGATGGCGCGGTCGATCTCCCCCACTCCGATGCTGGAGAGTCCATGCCGCTCAGCAAGCACCTGCGGAACAAGGCCGCCGCCACGGCCGTCGCGGCCGTCGCCACCGCCGCTCTCGTCGCCACGGCGACCCCCGCCGCCACCGCCGCCGAGTCCACCTCGACGCCGCGGGTCAGCGTCCTGACGTACAACGTGTTCCTGATGAGCAAGAACCTGTACCCGAACTGGGGCCAGGACCACCGGGCGCGGGAGATACCGAAGACCTCGTTCTACCAGGGCCACGACGTGGTCGTGCTCCAGGAGGCCTTCGACAACTCGTCCTCGGACGCGCTGAAGGCGAACTCGGCGGGCCGGTACCCGTACCAGACCCCGGTCATGGGCCGCAGCAAGTCCGGCTGGGACGCCACGGGCGGCGCGTACTCCTCGACCACGCCCGAGGACGGCGGCGTGACGATCCTCAGCAAGTGGCCGATCGTCCGCAAGGAGCAGTGGGTCTACAAGGACGCGTGCGGCGCGGACTGGTGGTCCAACAAGGGCTTCGTGTACGTCGTCCTGAACGTGAACGGCACCAAGGTGCACGTGGTCGGCACGCACGCGCAGTCCACGGACCCGGGCTGCGGCGCGGGCGAGGCGGCGGAGATGCGCGCGCGGCAGTTCCGCACGATCGACTCCTTCCTCGACGGCAAGAACATCCCGGCGAACGAGCAGGTCATCGTGGCGGGCGACCTGAACGTCGACTCCCGCACCCCCGAGTACGCCACGATGCTCGCCAACGCGGGCCTGACGGGCGCCGACTCGCGCACGGGCCACCCGTACTCGTTCGACACGGCGGCCAACTCGATCGCGAAGTACCGCTACCCGACGGACCCGCGCGAGGACCTCGACTACGTCCTGCACCGCACGGGCCACGCCCGCCCGGCGGCCTGGAACAACAACGTGATCAAGGAGCAGTCGGCCCCCTGGACCGTGAGCAGCTGGGGCACGGACTACACGTACGACAACCTGAGCGACCACTACCCGGTCACCGGCAGCTGACCGGCGTCCGCCGAACGGTGACGGCGGGGCGGGCCCGGAACGGTTCCGGGTCCGCCCCGCCGGCGTACCGCGCCGCGCGCCTGCGTCACGGGGTCTCGTACAGCCCGTCGATCAGGTCCGCGTACTTGGTGCGGACGATGCGGCGGCGGAGTTTGAGGGACGGGGTCAGTTCGCCCGAGTCCGGGCCCCATTCCTCCGTCAGGACGCGGTACCGCTTGATCTGCTCGGTGCGGTTGAGGCGGGCGTTGGCGGTCTCCACCGCGCGGGCGATCTCCTCCTGCACCGCCGGGTGTTCGGCGAGGGCGGTCAGCGAGGGGGCCTCGATGCCGTGTGACGCGGCCCAGACGGGGGCCAGTTCGGGGTCCAGGACCAGGAGGGCCACCAGGTACGAGCGGCCGTCGCCGTGGACCAGGGCCTGGCCGATCAGGGGGTGTTCCTTGACCGTGTTCTCCACCAGCGCCGGCGAGACGTTCTTGCCGTTCGAGGTGATGATCAGCTCCTTCTTGCGGTCGGTGAGCCAGAGGAAGCCGTCCTCGTCGATCCGTCCGACGTCGCCGGTGGCGAACCAGCCCTCGGCGTCGCAGGCGTCCTCCAGGGATCCGTCCGGCCGCAGGTAGCCGCCGAACACGGTCTGGCCGCGGGTCAGGATCTCCCCGTCCTCGGCGACGCGCAGCTCCAGCCCCTCGATGGGCCGGCCCACCGAGCCGAGCCGGAAGCCGTCGGGGCTGTTGAGGGTGCACACCCCGGAGGTCTCGGTCAGCCCCCAGGCATCCATGATCGTGATGCCGAAGCCCGCCCAGAACCGCACCACGTCCTGCGGCATCGGGGCGGTGGCGCTGGCCGTCCACAGCAGCCGGTCCAGCCCGGCCATGCCCAGCAGCGGGTCCAGGACCCGCTCCTTGGCCCGCGCGTACGAGGCGGCCAGCTCCTCGGGCACCGCCTCGCCGCGCTCGCGGTGCCCGGTGTGGGCGCGGGCGACGTCGTTCGCGCGCTCGATGGCCAGCCGCTGCTCCTCGGGGAGGTGGGCCAGGGCCGCCCGCACCGAGGCGGCGAGCTTCTCCCAGACCCGGGGCACGCCGAAGAACTGCACCGGGCGCAGCTCGCGGACCGCGCCGGCGACGGCGGCCGGGTCGGCGCACATCCGCACGTGCGCGGCGCGCAGCAGCGGCAGGTAGATGCCCAGGATCCGCTCGGCGATGTGGGCGAAGGGCAGGTAGCAGATGTGCTCGGCGTGTTCGGGCAGCTCGACGCCCCGGTCCAGGCGGACGGACTGGAGCAGGATGTTGCGGTGGGTCAGTCGTACGCCCTTGGGGTCGCCGGTGGTGCCCGAGGTGTAGACGACGGTCAGCGGGTCCTCGGGGCGGGTCTCGCGCCAGCCCTTCTCGAAGGCGTCGGCGCTGTGCAGCCGGGCGCCGCTGGCGTGCAGGGAGCCGTACGTGCGGTGCGGTCCGGCGTCCGCGGCCTCGGCGACGACCAGGCGTTCGAGGGGGACGCCCGGGTCGGCCAGCAGCGGCTCCCAGCGGGCGAGCTCCCGGGCGCCCTCGACGACGGCGACGCGGGCGCGGCTGTGCCGGGCGATGTGGGCGATCTGCTCGGGGGCCGAGGTGCCGTAGACGGTGACGGGGACCGCACCGAGGTGGACCAGGGCCAGGTCGGTGAGCCAGTGCTCGGGCCGGTTGCCCATCATGATCAGGACGTGTTCGCCGCGCCCGACACCGAGGGCCGCGTAGCCGGAGGCGAGGACGGCGACCGTGCGGCGGGTCTCGGCCCAGGTCAGCGTGGTCCAGCCCGGGTCGGTGCCCGCTCCGGCTCCGGCTCCGGCTCCGGCGCCGGTGCCCGCTCCGGCTCCGGCTCCGGCTCCGGATCCGGCGGCGGTGCGCCAGGACAGGGCGGGCAGGTCGCCGTACTCGGCGGCGTTGCGCGCGAGCAACGCGGGGAGGGTGAGCTCGTCGGGTCGTCCGGGCAGTCGCAGATTCGTGGTCATGGGCAGCTCCTGGCCGTTTCACATCATTGGTGCGACAGCAATACTGTTGAACCCAAGCCGTGGATCAGAGAGCGAGGCGGCAGACGATGACCACCCAGGCGCCCGGACCCACGCTCACCGTCGACGAGCTGGCCTCCCGGGCGGGTGTCACCGTCCGTACCGTACGGTTCTACAGCACGCGCGGGCTTTTGCCCCCTCCCGTGATCGGACCGCGTCGGGTGGGCCACTACGGACCGGAGCACCTCTCGCGCCTGGCGCTGATCGAGGAGCTCCAGCACCAGGGCATGACGCTGTCGGCGATCGAGCGCTACCTCGACGCGCTGCCGGACGATCTGAGCCCGCACGACCTGGCGATCCACCGGGCGCTGGTGGCCGGCTGGGCGCCGGAGCCGGCGCAGGAGTTCGCGCGCGAGGAGCTGGAGCAGCGGGCGGGGCGGGCCCTGTCGGACTCCGACGTCGCGCGGCTGGCCGCGATGAACGTGCTGCGCGAGACCGGCGAGGGCTACCGGGTGGACCTGGCGCTGCTGCGGCTCGGGGTGGCCCTGCTGGACGTACCGATCGCGCGGGAGACGATCCTGGCGGCCCGTCAGGTGCTCACGGAGCACACCCGGTCGGCGGCGCACGAGCTGACGCGGCTGTTCCGGGACGAGGTGTGGGGGCCGTTCACCGAAGGGGAGGACGACCCCGAACGGGTGGAGTCGATGAAGGCGCTGTCCGCCCATATGCAGCCGATGGTGGTACAGGCGCTGGTGACCGCGTTCCAGCGGTCGCTGAAGGAGGAGCTGCGGGCGGCGTTCGTCTCCGGCAACGAGTCCGGGGAGTGAACGCCGCCCGCGGCGGGGCTGCTTGACGTCGCGTCAGTCGGCGTACGTCTCGCCGCGCTCGGCCTTCGCCACCAGCGAGGCCGGCGGGGTGAAGCGCTCGCCGTAGGTGCCGGCGAGCTCGCGGGCGCGGGCGACGAAGCCGGGCAGGCCGCCCTCGTAGCCGTTGATGTACTGGATCACGCCGCCCGTCCAGGCCGGGAAGCCGATGCCCATGATGGAGCCGATGTTGGCGTCGGCGACCGAGGTGAGCACGCCCTCGTCGAAGCAGCGCACCGTGTCCAGCGCCTCGGCGAAGAGCATCCGCTCCTTCATGTCCTCGAACGGGATCTCGCTGCCGGGCTTGGTGAAGTGCTCGCGCAGCCCCGGCCACAGACCGGCGCGCTTGCCGGCCTCGTCGTACGCGTAGAAGCCCGCCCCGCCGCTGCGGCCGGGCCGCTCGAACTCGTCGACCATCCGGTCGATGACCCGGTCGGCCGGGTGCTCGCTCCAGGCGCGGCCCTCGGCCTCGAAGGCCTTGCGGGTCTCGTTGCGGATCTTGCGGGGCAGGGTGAGGGTCAGCTCGTCCATCAGGGAGAGCACCTTCGCCGGGTAGCCCGCCTGCGCGGCGGCCTGCTCCACGGAGGCGGGCTCGATGCCCTCGCCGACCATCGCGACGCCCTCGTTGATGAACTGGCCGATGACCCGGGAGGTGAAGAAGCCCCGCGAGTCGTTGACCACGATGGGCGTCTTGTTGATCTGCCGGACCAGGTCGAAGGCGCGGGCGACGGCCTCGTCACCGGTGCGCGCGCCCTTGATGATCTCCACCAGCGGCATCTTGTCGACGGGCGAGAAGAAGTGCAGCCCGATGAAGTCGGCCGGGCGCGCGACCCCTTCGGCCAGGCCGGTGATGGGCAGCGTGGAGGTGTTGGAGCACAGCAGGGCGTCGGGCGCGACGACGTCCTGGATCTCCTGGAACACCTTGTGCTTGAGGCCGGTGTCCTCGAACACCGCCTCGATGACGGCGTCGCAGCCGGCGAGGTCGGCGACGGCCGCGGTCGGGGTGATCCGGGCGAGCAGCGCGTCGCGCTCGGCCTCGGTGGTGCGCCCGCGCGCCACCGCCTTGTCGAGGATCCCCCGGGAGTACGCCTTGCCCTTCTCGGCGGCCTCCGGGGTGACGTCCTTGAGGACCACCTCGATCCCGGCGCGCGCACAGGAGTACGCGATGCCCGCGCCCATCATGCCGGCACCCAGCACGGCGACCTTGGTGACCGGGCGCGCGGCGATGCCCTGCGGGCGGCTGCGGCCGGCGTTGACGGCCTGGAGGTCGAAGAAGAACGCCTGGATCATGTTCTTGGCCGTCTGGCCGGTGACCAGCTCGGTGAAGTAGCGGGCCTCGATGACCTGCGCGGTCTCGAAGTCCACCTGGGAGCCCTCGACGGCGCAGGCCAGGATGTTGCGCGGGGCCGGGTACGGGGCCCCGTTCAGCTGCTTCCTGAGGTTGGCCGGGAACGCCGGGAGGTTGGCGGCGAACTTCGGGTTCGACGGGGTGCCCCCCGGGATCCGGTAGCCGGGGACGTCCCAGGGCTGCTGCGACTGGGGGTGGGCGTCGATGAAGGCGCGCGCCTTGGCGAGCATCTCCTCGGGGGTGGCGGCCAGTTCGTGGACCAGGCCGGCGTCCAGGGCGCGCCGCGGGCTGTACTGGGTGCCCTGGAGCAGCACCTTGAGCAGGGCGTCGGCGATGCCCATCAGCCGTACGGTACGGGTGACACCGCCGCCGGCCGGGAGCAGGCCCAGGGTGACCTCGGGCAGGCCGATCTTGGAGCCGGGGGCGTCGAGGGCGACGCGGTGGTGGCAGGCCAGGGCGATCTCGTAACCGCCGCCGAGGGCCGCGCCGTTGATGGCGGCGACGACGGGGACGCCGAGGGTCTCGATGCGGCGCAGCGAGGACTTGATCGCCGTACCGGTCTCGAAGGCGAGCTGGGCGTCCTCGGGGCGGAGGCGGATCATCTCCTTGAGGTCGCCGCCCGCGAAGAAGGTCTTCTTGGCGGAGGTGACGACGATGCCGCGGATGGAGTCCTTCTCGGCCTCGGCGCGCTCCGCGACCGCCGCGATGGAGTCCTTGAACGCCTGGTTCATGGTGTTCGCGGACTGCTGGGGGTCGTCGAGGGTGAGGGTGACGACTCCGGTCTCGTCCTGCTCCCAGCGGATCGTGCTGGACTCGCTCATGTTCTCTGCTTCCGTTGTCGGTGGCGTGTCGGTTGCGGGATCAGGACGGTTCACAGTCGCTCGACGACGGTGGCGATGCCCATGCCGCCGCCGATGCAGAGGGTGGCGAGGCCGTAGCGCTTGTCCTGGCGCTCCAGCTCGTCGATGAGCGTGCCGAGGATCATGGCTCCGGTGGCGCCCAGCGGGTGGCCGAGCGCGATGGCGCCGCCGTTGACGTTGACCTTGTCGAGGCTGACGCCCATGTCCTTGACGAAGCGGAGCACGACACCGGCGAAGGCTTCGTTGATCTCGATCAGGTCGATGTCGTCGATGGTCAGCCCGGCCTTGGCGAGGGCCTTGCGGGTGGCGGGGGTGGGGCCGGTGAGCATGATGGTGGGCTCGGAGCCGGAGACGGCGGCCGAGACGATCCGGGCACGCGGTGCGAGACCGTTCCGCTCACCGGCCTCGCGGGAGCCGATCGCGACGAGCGAGGCGCCGTCGACGATGCCGGAGGAGTTGCCGGCGTGGTGGACGTGGTCGATCCTCTCGACCCAGTGGTACTTCTGCAGCGCGACGGCGTCGAAGCCGCCGAGGTCGCCGATGTCCGCGAACGAGGCCTTGAGCTTGGCCAGCGAGTCGGCGGTGGTGCCCGGCCGCATGTGCTCGTCGTGGTCGAGGACGACCAGGCCGTTGCGGTCGGTGACCGGGATGACGGACCGGGCGAACCGGCCCTCCTTCCAGGCGGTGGCGGCCCGCTCCTGGGAGAGGGCGGCGAACTCGTCCACGTCGCGCCGCGAGAATCCCTCGATGGTGGCGATCAGGTCGGCGCCGATGCCCTGCGGGACGAAGCTGTTGCTGAAGTTCGTCATCGGGTCGTTGAACCAGGCGCCGCCGTCCGAGGCCATCGGGACCCGGGACATCGACTCCACGCCACCGGCCAGGACCAGGTCCTCGAAGCCGGAGCGGACCTTGGCGGCGGCCAGGTTGACGGCCTCCAGACCGGAGCCGCAGAAGCGGTTCTCCTGGACGCCCGCCACGGTGTCCGGCAGCCCCGCGGAGATCGCCGCGGTCCGCGCGATGTCCGAGCCCTGGTCGCCGACGGGGCTGACCACGCCGAGGACGATGTCGTCGACGGTGGCCGGGTCCAGGCCGGGGTTGCGCTCGCGCAGCGCGTGGATGAGGCCCACCACCAGGTCGATCGGCTTGGTGCCGTGCAGGGATCCATTGGCCTTGCCGCGCCCGCGCGGGGTGCGGATCGCGTCGTACACGTACGCTTCGCTGCTCACTGGTCAAGCCTTTCGGGGAGGTCAGGGTCGGTGGCGGAGGAGGGTCTCAGCCGAGGAGGGAGCGGCCGATGATCTCCTTCATGATCTCGGTCGTCCCGCCGTAGATGGTCTGGATGCGGCCGTCGGTGAAGGCCCGTGCGACCCGGTACTCGGTCATGTAGCCGTAGCCGCCGTGCAGCTGGAGGCAGCGGTCCGCGACGCGTTTTTGCAGTTCGGTGGCCCACCACTTGGCCATCGAGGCGTGCACGTGGTCCAGCTCGCCGTTGGAGTGGTCCACGATGCACCGGTCGAGGAAGGTGCGCGTGACGGCGCACTCGGTGGCCATCTCCGCGATCTCGAAGCGGATGTGCTGGAGCTTGGACAGGGGCCGGCCGAAGGCCTCGCGCTCCTTGACGTACCCGGTGGTGATCTCCAGCAGGTGCTCCGCGGCCGCGATGCCGGCCATGGCGATGCCCAGGCGCTCCTGGGCGAGGTTGGTCATCAGGTGCACGAACGCGCCGTTGAGTTCCCCGAGGAGGTTCTCCTTGGGCACCGTCACGTCGTGGAAGAACAGCTCGGCGGTGTCCTGCGCCTTCTGGCCGATCTTGTCGAGGTTGCGGCCGCGCTCGAAGCCGGGCGTGCCGCGCTCGACGACGAGCAGCGACAGGCCGTGGGCACCGCCCTCGGGGGTCGTCCTCGCCACGACGATCACCAGGTCGGCGAGGATGCCGTTGGAGATGAAGGTCTTGGAGCCGTTGAGCACCCAGTGGTCGCCGCGGTCCTCGGCGGACGTCCTGATGCCCTGGAGGTCGGAGCCGGCGCCCGGCTCGGTCATGGCGATGGCCGTGATGGTCTCGCCGCTGCAGAAGCCGGGCAGCCAGCGCCGCTTCTGCTCGTCGGTGGCCAGCGAGGTCAGGTACGGGCCGATGATGTCGTTGTGCAGCCCGATGGCGAGCCCGGCGGCCCCGGCCCGGGTGAACTCCTCGGCGATGACGGCGGCGTAGCGGAAGTCGGGGTTGCCGCCGCCCCCGTACTCCTGCGGTACGGCCAGGCCCAGCAGGCCCTGCCGGCCGGCCGCGCGCCAGGCCTCGCGGCTGACGATGCCGTCCTTCTCCCACTGGTCGTAGTGCGGGAGCACCTCCTTGGCGAGGAAGGTGCGGACGGTCTCGCGGAACGCGTCGTGGTCGGCATCGAAGATGCGGCGTTGCATCGGGGTCCCCTACAGCCAGTTCTTGACGGTCTCGACGAGCTTGGCCGGCTCCGGGCCGACCGGCGTGACGTTCAGCATGGTGACGCCCGCCTCGCGGAAGGCCTCGATGCGCTCGCGCACGTATCCTTCGGGCCCGCACAGCGTCATCAGCTCGCAGAACTCGTCCGGGACGGCGGCCGCGGCGTCGCGCTTGTGGCCGGCGAGGTAGAGCTCCTGGATCCGGCGGGCGGCGTCCCCGTAGCCGTAGGCGACGGCGAGGTCGTTGTAGAAGTTCTTCCCGACCGCCCCCATGCCGCCGACGTACAGGGCGATCTGGGGGCGCGCGAGGTCGCGTACGGCGGCCGCGTCCTCGCCGATGGCGAGCAGGCCGCCCGCCACGGTCCGCAGCGGGCCGAGCGCCGGGTCGCGCCGGGCGGCGCCCTCGGCGAGCGGCGCTCCCCAGACGTCCCGGGCCTTCTCGGGGAGGAAGAGGGTGGGCAGCCAGCCGTCGGCGATCTCGGCGGTCAGCGCCACGTTGGCCGGGCCGAGGGAGGCGATGTAGACGGGGATGGCGGGGCGCACGGGGCGGGTGAGGATCTTCAGCGGCTTGCCGTGCCGGCCGCCCCGCTCGGGCGGCAGTGGCATGTCGGTGATGCCGTGGTGGTCGATGGTCTCGCGGCGCCAGATCCGCCGGCACAGCTCGACGGTCTCGCGGGTGCGGCCGAGCGGCTTGTCGTACGGCCTCCCGTGCCAGCCCTCGACGACCTGCGGGCCGGAGGCGCCCAGTCCCAGCAGGGCCCGGCCGCCGGAGATCGCGTCGAGGCCGGCGGCGGTCTGGGCGACGAGGGCGGGGGTGCGGGAGTAGACGTTGAGGATGGCCGAGCCGATCTTCATCCGCTCGGTGCGGGCGGCCAGGTAGCCCATGATCGTCGGGGAGTCGAAGCCCCAGGCCTCGGCGACCCAGACGGCGTCGAGGCCGGCCGCCTCGAGCGCGGCCGCCTCGTCGGCGGCGCGGCGCGGATCGCCGGCGTAGTCGAGCAGCATGGACAGGTGCATCAGGCGTCGTCCTTCCCGGCGGCGCCCTGCGCACCGCCGGCCGTGGCAGTCGGATCGAGGGGGGCGGGGGTGCCGGGGTCCGGCGCGGGGGCGTTGGGGTCCGGCGCGGGGGCGTTGGGGTCCGGCGCGGGGGCGTTGGGGTCCGGCGCGGGGGCGTTGGGGTCCGGCGCGGGGGCGGCCAGGGCCGGTACGTCCCAGTCGCGGGCCACGGTCGCCGTGTCCGCCCCCGGCAGGGCCGGGGCGGTGACGACCGTGGCCGGTGTCGCCGAGAAGCGCGGCGCGGGCGCGGGCTGGGTGATCCCGCCGGCCTCCGTGAAGGTGGACCGGGCGGCGAGGTGCGGGTGGTGCGGGGCCTCGCGCAGCGACAGCACGGGGGCCACGCAGGCGTCGGAGCCCTCGAAGACGGCCGTCCACTCCTGGCGCGTACGGGATCTGAAGCGGGCGGCGACCGCCTCGCGCAGCTCGCCCCAGCGCGCCAGGTCCTTGCGGGCCGGGGCCTCGTCCTTGATGCCGAGCAGCTCGGTGAAGGTGTCGTAGAACTGCTGCTCCAGCGCGCCGACCGCCATGTACCCGCCGTCGGCGGTCTCGTAGGTGCCGTAGAACGGGCAGCCGCCGTCGAGGAGGTTGGCCCCGCGCCGGTCCTGCCAGCCGCCGGCCGCCAGCATCCCGTGGATCATGGCGGTGAGGTGGGCGGTGCCGTCGACGATCGCGGCGTCGACGACCTGGCCGGTGCCGGTGGTGCGGGCGTGCTGGAGGGCGGCGAGGACACCGATGACCAGGTACAGCGAGCCGCCCGCGTAGTCCCCGACGAGGTTGGCGGGGACGGCCGGGGGCGCGTCCGGATCGCCGATCATGCCCAGGGCGCCGGTGACGGCGATGTACGCGATGTCGTGTCCGGCGGTGCGGGCCAGCGGGCCCTCCTGCCCCCAGCCGGTCATCCGGCCGTACACCAGCCGCGGGTTGCGGGCGTGGCAGTCGGCCGGGCCGACGCCGAGCCGCTCGGCGACCCCGGGGCGGAAGCCCTCGACGAGGACGTCGGCGCGCTCGACCAGGTCCAGCACGCGGGCGGGGCCCTCGGCGGACTTCAGGTCGAGCAGCACGGAGCGCTTGTTGCGGTTGGTGATGTCGTACGCGGGGTCGACCGCGAGGGCGCCACCGCCGGGCCGGTCCACGCGGACGACGTCCGCGCCGAGGTCGGCCAGCAGCATGGCGGCGAACGGTCCGGGACCGATGCCCGCCAGCTCGACGACCCGTACGCCCGCGAGCGGACCGTGCGGAGCGTGCGGAGCGTTGCCTGTCTCTGCCATCGAGCCCCCAGCATCCCGGCGTCCGTCCGCCGTCCGCGCGTATGACACAACTGATGTAACACCAGCGATGCTAGGAACGCGTTCCGCGCAGCACAAGCCCCCGGGCCGGGCCGATTGAGCAAGCGCTTAGCCCAGGGGCGTCGCGTCCACCCCGTCCGTCCCGCCCGCACGGCTCACGAGGCGCCCGATCGCTCGTCGAGCACCTTGACGTGGCGCTTGAGGGCCACCGTGCGGTAGCTCTCCTCCACCCACTCGCACAGCATCTGCGCGCTCGGCGCCCCCTTCTCCCCCAGCGGTACCGACACCCAACCCGAGCGGCCCAGCCCGTACCCGGTGGGTTCGGCACCCGGCGCGGTCATCGCGTGGCCGTGCAGCGCCTCGTCCTTGAGCTTGACCGACAGCCCGGGCGGGTTCGGCCCGTCCGTGTTGCCCAGGAAGACGAAGATCTTCTTGTTGACCTTGATCACGCAGTCCTCGGGTCCCCACGGGAACTCCTCGACCGCTTCCGGCAGCCCGAGCGCGAACTCGCGCACCTGCTCCCACTTGCGCACCGCAGCCTTCACCGAAGCCTCCTCACTCCCGCGGGCCCAACCGCTCGCACGAGCAGTCGCTCCTCACGCTAGCCTCAGCCACCGACATCGGCCCGGAGGAGCGAGGGTGACTGGACAGGTTCGCCACGTCGACGCACAACGCACGTATGACGTCGTACTCTTCGGCGCGACGGGTTTCGCGGGGTCCCTGACCGCCGAGTACCTCGCGGCGAACGCCCCGGCCGGCTGCCGCTGGGCCCTCGCGGGCCGTGACACGGCCAAGCTGGAGCGGCTGCGCGAGCGCCTGGCCGCCCTCGACCCGGCGTGCGCGAAGCTGCCGCTGCTGCGCGCGGACGCCTCCGACGCGGGCGCGCTGCGCGAGCTGGCCGCCGCCACCCGGGTGCTCGCGACGACCGTCGGCCCGTACGTCCTGTACGGGCGGGAACTGGTCGCGGCCTGCGCCGAGTCCGGCACCGACTACGTGGACCTGACCGGCGAGCCGGAGTTCGTGGACCGGGTGTTCGTCGAGCACGACGCGCGGGCCCGGGAGACCGGCGCGCGGATCGTGCACGCCTGCGGCTTCGACTCCGTCCCGGCCGACCTCGGCGCGTACTTCACCGTGGGCCGGCTGCCCGAGGGCGTACCGCTCACCGTCGACGGCTTCATGAGCGGCCACGGGCTCTTCTCCGGCGGAACGCTCGCCTCCGCACTGACCGCGTTCAGCCGCGGCCCGCAGACCCTGGCCGCCGCGCGGCGGCGCCGGCTGCACGAGCCGCGGCTGCTGGGCCGCCGGGCCCGGGGGCCGGTCGGGGCGCCGCGGTTCAGCCGCGAGACGGGCCGCTGGGCGCTGCCGCTGCCCACCCTGGATCCGCAGGTGGTGGCCCGTTCGGCGGCCGCCCTGGAGCGCTACGGCCCGGACTTCCGCTACCGGCACTACGCCTCCGTCAAGCACCTGCCGGTGGCGGTCGGCGGCACGGCGGCCGTGGGCGCGGCCGCCGCCCTGGCCCAGATCCCGCCCGCGCGGCGCTGGCTGATGAACCGCTGGGAGCCGGGCTCCGGCCCGGACGCCGAACGCCGGGCGCGCAGCTGGTTCTCGGTCCGCTTCGTGGGCGAGGGCGGCGGCCGGCGGGTCTTCACCGAGGTGTCGGGCGGCGACCCGGGGTACGGGGACACGGCCAAAATGCTGGCCGAGTCGGCGCTGTGCCTCGCGTACGACGAACTCCCGGCCCGGGCCGGACAGCTGACCACGGCGGTGGCGATGGGCGACGCGCTGCTGGAGCGGCTCCGGCGGGCGGGGATCCGCTTCCGGGTGGCGGACGTCCGCTGACGACTCCGCCCTACCTACCTACCTACCTACCTACCTACCTACGTACCTGCCTACCTGCCCACCTACCGCGCCTCGCGCAGGGCCCGGCGGCACAGGGAGTCCGCGTGCCGGGTCGTCTCGGGTATCCGGAAGCGGGGACTGAGGGCCAGGGCGTGCGCGCAGGCGTTGTCCAGGCCGATCCGGTGGCCCACGGAGACGTAGACGGGCTTGACCGCGGCCTGCGTGCGCAGGGCCCGCCCGACCTCGCTCCCGTCGGCGGCGCGCAGGGGCGTGGCCGCACCGCGGCCGGCGCCCGGTTCCTCGTACGTGAAGGTGAACGGGTTCTTGGCCACGCCCATGCTCGGCAGGCCGGTCACCACGCCGAGGTGGCAGGCCAGCCCGAAGCCGCGGGGGTGGGCGAGGCCGTAGCCGTCGCAGACGACGAGGCCGGGGGTGGCGGTGAGGGCGTCGAGGGCGGCCAGCACGGTGGGCAGCTCCCGGAAGGCCAGCAGGCCGGGAACGTAGGGGAAGCTGACGTGCCCCACGGCGGTGGCCTCCTCGACCACGTCGAGGGTCCGCCCGTCGAGGACGACGGCGGCCGCGGCGACGAGGTCGCGCTCGTCGTCGTAGGCGACGTCGACCCCGGCGATCAGCCCGCTGCCGGGCGGGGGCCCGGCCTCGGTGAGGATGACCCGGTCGCGCAGTTCGTCCTGTATCGCCCGGGCCTCGGCCTCGTCGGCGGGGGTCTTCACACTCGTCATGATGGTCCGAGAGTAGCCTGACGATCATGTTCATCATGGAGCTGACCTACACCGTCCCCGTCGAAGCCGTGGAGGAGGAGATGGACGCGCATATCGCCTGGGTGGACGGCTACTACGCCTCGGGCGTCTTCCTGGCGTCGGGCCGCAAGGTCCCGCGCGACGGCGGCGTCATCCTGGCCCACGGCGTCTCGCGCGCGGAGGTCGAGCGCATCGCGGAGGAGGACCCGTTCACGGTGGCGGGCGTCTGCGCGTACCGCATCACGGAGTTCATCGCGACGAAGACCTCGTCCGACCTCGCCCCGGTCCGCGAAACCCCGACCCCGTAGGTCCGCCCTGCCGGACCGGGGCCGGACACCGCCCCCGCCCGCACTCCGGACAGCGGCCCCGGCCGCGCTCCGCCGGCCCGAAGTCGAACACCGCCCCCGGCCGAGCCCCGCCGGACCGGCCCTGGGGGGACACCGTCCGACGCCCTCCCGCCCACCGGACGAACGAAGACGTCTACGCACCGCACCGCACCCGCCCGGGCCCGGCCGGCTTCTGCCCGCCCCGGCCGGTCGGCGCCCATCCGGCCGGGGTCGGACAGCGGCCCCGGCTGCGCTCCGCCGGACCGGCCCTGGGAGGACGCCGCCCCGCGCCCTCCCGCCCGCCGGCGAACGAGGACGTCCCCTCACCGCACCCGCCCGGGGTCGGCCTGCCTGGGCCCGGCCCGGGGCGCGCGGCCCGCCGGAAAGTACCGGCCGACCCGGCCCAGCGTGAGCCGCCCCCGCCCCGGCCGTTCGGTGGCCCGTCCTCCCTGCCGTTCGTTCGGGGGCGGGGTGGGCCGGGCCGGACCCCGGACGAGGGGATCCTGGGCGCCAGGGGCTGGGCCACGGACCCCGGGCCACGGATGCGGGCCGGACCCGGGCCGGGGACGCGGGTGCAGGAATCCGGGCCAGATCCTGGGCCGCTGACCCCGGGCGAGGGGGTCCGGGGCCGGATCCCGGGCCGACGAACCCCGGAGGAGGGGATCCGGGCCGGGCCCCGGGCCGCGGATGCGGTGTAGGGATGCAGGCCGGACCCCGGGCAGCGGGCCCCGGGACACCGGCTCCGGGCGATCCGCGTCGGACCCCGGGCCACGGGCACCCTGGGCGAGGGGATCCGGGTCGGACCCGGGGCCACGGACACCCTGGGCGTGGGGATCCGGGTCGGGCCCCGGGCCGTGGACCGCGGGCGAGGGGGGCCGGGGCGACGGGGGCGGTCCTACCCCACGCCCGGTTCCAGCCTGCCCACCCGGCCCTTTTCGCCCGCCGCCCAGCAGGCGCCGTCCCGCCCGCATGCCACCGTGTCGAACGACCCGGCGTCGAGCGGGCGCCACGTACGGCCCGCGTCCAGGGTCACGTCCGTGCCCGTCGGCCCCACCGCCAGCGCCACCGAGCGCAGGTACGGCAGCCAGGTCACGCCCGACCGGTAGGCGGCCGGCGGCGTGGCCGCGGCCCGCCAGGTCGCCCCCGCGTCGGACGAGACGGCGGCCGCCCTCGGCGACGCCTCCCCGGTGCGGTAGTCCCCACCGACGGCCAGCCCGGCCGCGCGCGCCCCGCCTTCCCGGAACGCCAGCCCGAAGACCCCCTTCGCCGGATCACCGCCGGGCACGGTGGAGTCGGCCACCCGCCACGTCAGCCCCCGGTCCGACGAGTGCAGCACCCGCCCCGCCGCCCCGCCGCCGGTCGCGAGCCAGACGTCCCGCGGGCCCGCGCTCACCAGACACTGACCGCTCGCCGCGAAGCCCGCCTCCCCCGGCAGGGCGGCCGGCATCCCCTCCGCCGGCAGCACCCGCCAGCTCCGCCCGCCGTCCTCCGTCGCGAGCATCCGGAACCTGCCGTCCACCGGGTCGCTCACCGCGAGCCCGTGCCGTGGGTCGAAGAAGGTCAGGCAGTCGTAGAACGCCCGCGCGTCACCGTTCCTGAACGTCTCGCTCCACGTCGCGCCCCCGTCCTCCGTACGGAAGATCCGCGAGTCCTCGCCCTCCCCGATCGACAGGGCGACGGCCCGCCGCGCGTCGAACGCCTCGATGTCGCGCAGCTCCAGCCCGTCCGTCACGGCCGCCGGCGGCGACACGTCGCTCCAGCTGCGTCCCCCGTCGACCGTGCGCAGCACGGTCCCCTTGGACCCGGACACCCACGCCGTACTCCGGCTCACGGCCGCGAGCCCACGGAAGCGGGCCTCGGCCCCCGTCGCCTTCAGCTTCCACCCGGCCCCGCGCAAGTCCTGTGCTCCGCCCGCCGCCTGCGCGGGTGCGGCCAGCGCACCGACCAGAAGCGCCGCGCACATGCCAACTCCCAGAAGTCTCATGGCGCGGGAAGCTAACGCACCCCGCGAATCTCCGTCCAGGGCGCCTTGGGCTCGCCGGGTGAGCGGAAATCGGCCGTACTCCGCGCCTCCCATCACCCCACCCCGCCTCCGGAATCCCTCACCCACCCCCACTCCTGTGCGATCGCACCAGTGAGAACCAGCCAATCGGTGATACAGCTCACGTACCCCCGGCATGCACGGATTCGCCGTTTTCCGCGTCTATCCGGGTGCCGGGCGCCCACCCCTTCCGCCCGCACCCGATCCGCAGCAAGGGAGCGAGCCTTGATCACTGTCATCGAGCAGGCCGTGCAGGCCCGTCTGGTCGCCACCGCACCGAAGGTCGAGATCGTTCCCGTCACCCTCTGCTACGACCGGTCGGACCCCTTCGCCGTCCGCATGGCCTTCCCCGCCCCCGCGACCCTGGAGGGCATCGAGGTCTCCTGGACCTTCGCGCGGGAGCTGCTGGAGGCCGGCCTGGACCGCCCGACGGGCCACGGCGACGTCCGCGTCCGTCCGTACGGCGCCGGCCGCACGGTCGTGGAGTTCCACGCGCCGGAGGGCGTCGCGATCGTCCTCATGGCGTCGGCGGACCTGTACCACTTCCTGGAGCGCGCCGCGTCGATCGTCCCGCCGGGCACGGAACACCTGTTCCTCGACATGGACCACAGCCTGGCCGAGCTGATGCGCGACTCCTGCTGACACGGCCCGCCCGAGAACCACCCACCCCACCCACACCCGTAATTCGATTGCGGGCGGTACCACCCGCCCGTAGCTTCGAAGGCGACCCATCCCCGCCGATCGGAGCAGGACGTTGCTCTTCTGAGGTCCGAGACACCCACCCGTACGCACAGGCGCCCCGTGCCTCCGCACCCCGCGCCCTGGCTGCCGCAGCCGTTACCCGGTGGCCCGGCCGTACGCCGGTGTCTCCCCGCGTTGCACCGCACATCCACGCAACCTGGAGACCTCATGAGTCACACCCATGCCCCGGCGTCCATCGCCTGCTCCGCCCTCTCCTTCGACTGGCCCGACGGCACCCCCGTCCTCGACGGGCTCCAGCTCACCGTCGGCCCCGGCCGCACCGGCCTGATCGGCCTCAACGGATCGGGAAAGTCGACCCTGCTGAAGCTGATCGCGGGCACACTCACCCCGTCCGACGGTCACATCGCGGTCGCCGGAACGGTCGGCCACCTCCCGCAGGACGTCACCCTCGACACCGCCCTCCGCGTGGACGACGCCCTCGGCATCGCCGCCACCCGGGCCGCCCTGCACGCCATCGAGGCGGGCGCGGCGACCGAGGAGAACTTCGCGGCCGTCGGCGACGACTGGGACGTCGAGGAGCGCGCCCTCGCCACGCTCGACCAGCTCGGCCTCGGCTCGATCGGGCTGGACCGCACCGTGGGCGACCTCTCCGGCGGCGAGTCGGTCCTGCTGCGCCTGGCCGCGCTGCTCCTGGCCCGCCCCGACGTGCTGCTGCTCGACGAACCGACCAACAACCTCGACCTGCGGGCCCGCAACCGCCTCTGCGCGGCCGTCGAATCGTGGTCCGGGGTGATGGTCGTGGTCAGCCACGACCGGGAGCTGCTGGAACGGGTCGACCAGATCGCCGAGCTCCGCGAGGGCGAAGTGCGCTGGTACGGCGGGAACTTCAGCGCGTACGAGGAACTGGTCGCCGCCGAGCAGGAGGCGGCCGAGCGGATGGTCCGCGTGGCGGAGGCCGACGTACAGCGCCAGAAGCGCGAACTGGCCGACACCCACGTCAAGTTGGCGCGGCGCAAGCGGTACGGCCAGAAGAGCCAGGAGAACAAGCGCGTGCCTCCGATCGTGGCGGGCGCCCGCAAGCGCGCCGCGCAGGAGTCGGCCGGCAAGCTCCGTACCGCCCACACCGAGAAGCTCGTCCAGGCGCGCGAACGTCTCCATGAGGCGATCGAGTCCGTCCGGGACGACGCCGAGATCCGTATCGAGCTGCCCACCACCCTGGTGCCGCCGGGCCGCCGGGTGCTGACCCTGCGTGACGTGCGGCTCGCCCACGGGGCGACCGTCCGGGGCGAGTGGGACCTGCGCGGACCGGAACGGATCGCGCTCGTGGGCCGCAACGGTTCGGGCAAGACGACGCTGCTGCGGACGATCGCGGGCCTGATCGAGCCACGGGCCGGAGAGGCGGTCACACACGTACCGACCCGCTTCCTGCCACAGCGTCTCGACGTCCTCGACGAGCGCCGGACGGTGGTGGAGAACGTGGCGTGGTTCGCCCCCGAGGCCACCAACAACCGGATCCGGGCGCGCCTGGCGCACTTCCTGTTCCGCGGCGGGCGGGCGGACCAGCCGGCCGGCAACCTGTCCGGCGGCGAGCGCTTCCGGGCGGCGCTGGCCGCGCTGCTGCTGGCGGAGCCGGCCCCGCAGCTGCTGATGCTGGACGAGCCGACGAACAACCTCGACCTGGCCAGCGTCCGGCAGCTGACCGACGCCCTGGAGTCGTACCAGGGGGCACTGGTCGTGGCGAGCCACGACGTGCCGTTCCTCGAATCCCTGGGCATCACCCGCTGGCTGCTGCTCGACGGCGAGCTCCGCCCGACGACGGCGGAGCAGGTCCGCGCGGCCATGTGGGAGTAGGACCGGAGGCGCGTGATCACGCCTGCGGCACCCCTTCCCCCGCCCGAAACGGGTGCCGCGGGTCACCTCTATGTTGCCCTCACCACACCTTCGAACTGCGGACATAACAGTACGTAACCATCTACACCCACCCCTGGGGCTTGGCTGACCTTCACGCTGCGCTTAACCTACGGTTTCGTAGGCTACGGAACCGTAGGTAATTCGCTTTGTCCCCAGGAGCACCCGTGACGATCACTTCTCCCCACCTCGGCAGCTCGGAGGCGTGGACCGACGCCAAGCTGCTGTACGCGCTGGAAGAGGTCGTGGAGAAGGAGCTCAACCGCCATCTGAAGGTCACCAAGGACTGGATGCCCCACGAGTACGTCCCGTGGAGCGACGGGCGGAACTTCCCCGGCTTCTTCGAGGACGGCGAGGCCTGGGACCCGGCGCAGTCCAAGGTCACCGACATCGGCAAGATCGCGCTGGTCGTGAACCTGCTGACCGAGGACAACCTCCCCAGCTACCACCACGAGATCGCCACGCTCTTCGGCCGCAACGGCGCCTGGGGCACCTGGGTGCACCGCTGGACGGCCGAGGAGGGCCGCCACGGCATCGTGATGCGCGACTACCTGCTGGCCTCGCGCGCCGTGGACCCGGACAAGCTCGAAGTGTTCCGCATGCAGCACATGTCGGAGGGGTTCGAGTCCGACAACCGCCACTCCATGCTGCACTCGGTGGCGTACGTCGCCTTCCAGGAGCTCGCCACCCGCATCTCGCACCGCAACACCGGCCACCAGTCCGGTGACCCGGTATGCGACCGGATGCTGGCGCGCATCGCGCAGGACGAGAACCTGCACATGATCTTCTACCGCAACCTGCTCGCGGCCGCCTTCGAGCTCGCTCCGGACCTGACGATGCAGGCGGTGCGGGACGTGGTCGTCAACTTCCGGATGCCCGGACACGGCATGCCCGGCTTCGAGCGGATGGCCGCGCAGATGGCGATCGGCGGGGTCTACAACCTGCGGATCCACCACGACGACGTGCTGAGCCCCGTGATCCGCTTCCTGAAGATCATGGACATCGACGGCCTGGGCCCCGAGGGGCAGAAGGCCCAGGACGAGCTCGGCCTGTTCATGAACGGCCTGGACTCCGAGGCCCGCAAGTTCGACGAGCGCCTGGCCGCCCGCGCCGCGCGCCTGGCCGCCCGCAAGGGCTGACCGACGGCCCGACCCCGGCGGCTGCTAGCCCCGGCGGCTGCCGCTCGGCCGCAGGGCGTTGCGCTCGCGCTCCGACAGGCCGCCCCAGACGCCGAACCGCTCGTCGTTGGCCAGCGCGTACTCCAGGCACCCGGCCCGGCCCTCGCACGCCCCGCACAGGCGCTTCGCGTCGTGCAGGGACGTGCCCGGTTCCGGGAAGAAGAAGTCCGGGCCGGTCTGGGCGCAGAGGGCGAGCTCGTGCCAAGCGGGAGCCGTCGTGTTCGTGTTGATCGACATGCGCCGATCCTTGTCGGGCCCGATGAGCGTCCGATCAACGACCGATCAACGCGCGTCAAGCCGACGTGCCGGAGCACGACGCCTCAGTCCTCGCGCTTGGCACGGCTCGGCTGGACCCGCTTGGGTTCGCCCGGCATCTTCGGGTAGTCCGGCGGGTACGGCATGTCTCCCAGGCCGTGATCGTGTTCGTCGCGGTGGGACAGCTCCAGGACGGCGTCCAGGGTGAAGGCCTGCTCGTCCATGTCCGCGTGGATGTCGCCGAGTTCGGCATAGCGCGCGGGCATGGTGACGATGTCGAAGTCGCGGGGCTCGGCGGAGTCGATCTCGTCCCAGCGCAGCGGGGCGGAAACCGGGGCGTGCGGGCGCGGGCGGATGGAGTAGGCGGAGGCGATGGTGCGGTCTCGGGCGGTCTGGTTGTAGTCGACGAAGATCCGCTCGCCGCGCTCCTCCTTCCACCAGGCGGTGGTGACCTTGCCGGGCATCCGGCGCTCCAGTTCCCGGCCCAGCGCGATCGCGCAGCGGCGGACCTCGGTGAAGGTCCAGCGCGGCTCGATCGGCACGAAGACGTGCAGGCCCCGGCCGCCGGAGGTCTTGGGCCAGCCGCGCAGGCCCAGCTCGTCCAGCAGGGCCCGCAGCTCGTGGGCGGCCGCCACCGCGTGGTGGTAGTCGGTACCCGGCTGCGGGTCGAGGTCGATGCGCAGCTCGTCGGGACGGTCGGTGTCCGCACGGCGCACCGGCCAGGGGTGGAAGGTCAGACAGCCCAGGTTGGCGGCCCACAGCACGGCGGCCGTTTCGGTCGGGCAGATCTCGTCGGCCGTCCGCCCGCTGGGGAAGGAGATGTGGGCGGTGGGGATCCAGTCGGGCAGGTTCTTCGGGGCGCGCTTCTGGAAGAACGACTCGCCCTCCACCCCGTCGGGGTAGCGCTCCAGGGTGGTGGGGCGGTCCCGGAGGGCGCGCGTGATGCCGTCGGCCACGGCCAGGTAGTACGTGGCCACGTCCCGCTTGGTCAGCCCCCGCTCCGGGAAGTACACCTTGTCCGGATTGGACAGCCGGACCGTCCGTCCGCCCGCGTCCAGCTCGATCGCATGACCGGATGCACCCATGTGCGCCACGGTAGGCGGGCCGGGCGGGCCCCGCACACCGGGCGAGGCCGTCCGTACCACCGCAGAATCGAGGCATGGATCTGCCCGTGATGCCTCCCGTCAAGCCGATGCTCGCCAAGTCCGTGACCACGATCCCGCCGGGCATGCAGTACGAGGCCAAGTGGGACGGCTTCCGGGCCATCGTGCACCGCGACGGGGACGAGGTGGAGATCGGCAGCCGCACCGGCAAGACGCTGACCCGCTACTTCCCCGAGCTGGTGACGGCCCTGAAGGAGAACCTGCCCGGCCGCTGCGTCGTGGACGGCGAGATCGTGATCGTTCACGGCGGACGGCTGGACTTCGACCGCCTCACCGAGCGGATCCACCCGGCGGCGTCCCGCGTGAGGATGCTCGCGGAGACGACCCCCGCCAGCTTCGTGGCCTTCGATCTGCTCGCCCTCGGCGACGAGGCACTCCTCGACACCCCGCTCGCCGACCGCCGTACCGCGCTGTCACAGGCCCTGTCCATGGCCCGGCCCCCCGTTCATCTGGCGCCCGCGACCACCGACCCCGCCCTCGCGCGGGAGTGGTTCGAGCGATTCGAAGGCGCCGGGCTCGACGGGGTGGTCGCCAAACCCCTCGACCTGCCCTACCGGCCCGACGCACGCCTCATGTTCAAGATCAAGCACGAGCGTACGGCCGATGTCGTCGTCGCCGGCTACCGTTTCCACAAGAGCGGTCCGATTGTCGGATCGCTCCTCCTCGGCCTCCACGACGACCACGGCCGCCTCCAGCACGTCGGGGTCTGCGCCGCGTTCCCCATGAAACGCCGCGCCGAACTCGTCGGCGAACTGGAACCCCTGCTGATGCCGGACGGCGCGGCCGGCCACCCCTGGGCCGCCTGGACGGACGAGAGCGCGCACGAGAGCGCCCGCCTGCCCGGCGCGCAGAGCCGCTGGACCGGCAAGAAGGACCTCTCCTGGGTCCCCCTGCGCCCCGAACGCGTCTGCGAGGTGGCCTACGACCACATGGAGGGCGACCGGTTCCGCCACACGGCCCAGTTCCGCCGCTGGCGCCCGGACCGCGCCCCCGACAGCTGCACGTACGCCCAGCTGGAGGAGATCGTCGGCTACGACCTCGCCGAAGTGCTCGGCACGGTCGGAACGTAGCTCGGGGTCGAGACGGTCACGGAGTACGTCGACGGCCCGCTGGCCGGCCTAGCGGTCCGGCTTGCGCCACACGGAGATGTGCTTCACGGAGTCCTGCGTGAACGGAGCCCCGTCCCAGTCCGCGACGCGACGTTCCAGCTCGAGCCCGGCGATCCGTGCCATCAGGTCGAGCTCTGCCGGCCAGGCGTACCGGTGCCGGGAGTTGTCGCGGCGGTAGCTGCCGTCGTCGCCGTCGCGGGTGAAGTGGTGCGAGACGAGGATCTGCTCGACGAGGTCGAAGGTGTCGAAGCCGACATGCTGTTCGGATACGTCGAACGGCACCGCGACCTGGCCGGGCGGCAGGAACCGCAGCGGCGGCACGCCCAGCTCGATGACGAATCGGCCGCCGGGCTCGAGATGACGTGCGGCGTTGCGGAAGCACTCGACCTGCTCGTCCTGCGTGAGCAGGTTCGTGATGGTGTTGTAGACGAGATAGACCAGGGTGAACTCGCCGGGAACGACGGTGGTGGCCATGTCACCGATGACGACCGGGAGCGTGTCCTCGTCGCTCTTGCGCCGCAGCACCGCTGCCATGTGCTCGGACAGTTCGATGCCCACGACCGGCACGCCGCGTTCCCGGAGCGGGACGCCCACGCGTCCGGTTCCGATGGCGAACTCCAGTGCCCGGCCGTCGCCGGCGAGCTCGGCGAGGAAGGCGAGCGTCGGCCCGAGAACGGCGGCCGAGGACGTCTCGGTCTCCTCGGCGTCGTAGCGTTCGGCGGTCGCACGGGTCCACAGCTCACTGCTCGTCATGGGCGGCCACTCTGCCGGACACCGAGGGGCGCTGTCGAAGCGTTTTCACGGCTCCGGCCGAGCGATCCAGCACCCCCGACTCTGCTCGGTGCAGCTGACCCCTCGCAGCGCCGGTCCGAGTCGGCACTGCCTTCGTATCCCGGTGGTGCGTTGGATTCAACTCCCCCTGCGTACCTGCCTGTTTGTCGGTTCAGCGTGGTTGTCGCTACAGTCGCCGCGTCTGGAACGCTGTTCGGCCCAGTGGCCGCTCAGCAGATCTCAACGAACACTCATGTGCCCCCAGGCGCGTGAGGCACGGCTGGCGGGCGGCCGTGTTCGGCAGTTCCACCTGCCTTCGTTGAGATCGGCGCATCCCTTCCCGGGGGCGCCTCTCTCGAAGGCGCCGCACCGACGACGGGAGAGGACGACGTGAACACCGCCACCGCGCTCGAGGCCCTGCTGAGCAACCCGGTTTTCCCCGCATCCGTGGGGGCCGTGCTGATCTCCGCCCAACGCACATGGGCCCGGGTTCATACCCTGCGGCTGGCCCTGGACGGCTCCCGGCCGGAGCACCGGGCCGAGATCATCCGCGAGCACGCCAAGGCGTGGCCGAACTGGATGCGCCGCCGCTGGTAGGCCGTCGGCGTGACATGGAGGTCAGGCCGTGGTCGGGGCTGCCTGGGCGTGGACGGCTCGCCGGATGACGTGACCGGGCGCTCACAGGCCGGTGATCTTTTCCCAGGTGGCGCGGTCCGGACCGGCCGCGTTCGGGACGTAGTCCGGGCGGGCCGCCAGCCAGCGGGCGACCCGGGCGCGGACCTCGGGGTCGGTGTAGGCGCGTTCGGGTGACTCGGCGAGGTGCCGGACCCTGGCCCGCACCCGCATCACCTCGGGGTCGTCCAGCGCGCAGTCGAAGAGGGCGGCGGCCTCGCGGGCCGCGCCGGTGCGTCCGGCCCGGGAGGCGTAGCGTTCGCCGATGGCCGCGTCGGCGGTCACCTGGAAGTCGAACCACGGCTTGAGGGTGCGCACCGCCCAGGCGTGGTAGCCGGCCGCGAAGTCCGCCGAGCCGGTGTCCCGGTCCGCCGTACGGGCGATGCGCAGTGCGGCCCACAGGGCGAGCGAGGCGCCCTGGCCCAGGGTCGGATTGGTGTGCGTGATGGCGTCGCCGACGGGCACGAACCCGGCGACGACCGGGCCCCGGTCGTCCACCAGGGCGCTCCACCGGTTGTCCAGGCCGGCCTGGGCGAGCACCTCGGACAGCGGCTCGGCCCCCAGGTCCAGCCAGGCCGCGCCGGGCGCGAACGTGCGGGCGGCGGCCTCGAAGACCGCCGGGTCGCGCAGCGCCGAGCGGCTGGGGTCGTCGGTGTGGACGAACAGCGTCACCGCGAAAACCCGGTTGTCGGCGGGGAAGGCGGCGCAGCCGGCGAAGGTGCCGCCGCTCACGCTCCAGGGCCGGCGCGGCCCCTCGTCGAGGCCCTCGGGCAGCCGGTACCAGCGGCAGAAGTACGCCAGTCCGGTCCGGTGGCGCTCCACGACACCGGGGCGGCAGCCGGCCGCGACCAGCCACCGCTCGGCGGCCCCGCGCCGCCCGCCCGCGTCCACGACCAGATCACCCGCGTGGACGGCCCCTTCACCCGTACGGACGCCCGTCACCCGGACCACCGGGCCGGGTTCGGTGGTCACGCCGGTCACCGGTTCCCCGTACCGGCTGACCACGCCCGGCTCCCGGCGCAGCGCACCGGCCAGCGCGCTCTCCAGCACGATCCGCCGCGCCTGGAGCATCACCAGGTCCTCGTCGCCCTCCCGGGCGGGCGGCCGCTCGTCGAACCAGTCCAGTTCGTGCCGCTCCCGCGCCCCGAGCCGGAGCATTTCGGCGTACACGTCGGGCAGCTCGTCGCGCAGCACCCTGCGGGCCGCGCCCAGCAGGACGTGCGGCTGCATCGCCTGCGGTACGGCCGGCCGGCGCCACCCGAAGAAGTCCCGGTCGAGGGCGGCGCCGGGGGCCCGGGTGTCCCGCTCGAACAACTCGACGGTATGCCCGTGCCGGGCGGTGAGCAGCGCGGTGGCCAGTCCGCCGACCCCGCCGCCGATGACCAGCACATGTGCCATTGCGTCCCCCTGACCTGAGCGAGCATGCATGCATGCGAGCGAGCGAGCGAGCCGTACGACGATCACATCGCCCGTAGCCTGCACTGCGCCGCCCCGGCCGAAACCCGTCCGCCCCGCCCCACCCCTACCTGTCGTCGGCCTCCCGCCGGGCCGCGACCGCGCGGCGGGTCTCCTCCGCGATCAGGTCCGCGTGGAGCGCGGCCGCCGCCCGTGCCCCCGCCGCCGCCGCGCCGACGACGTGCGCCATCGGGTCGGCCACGTTCCCCGCCACCCACACGCCGGGCAGCGCCGTGGCGCCGGTCCCGTCGGCCTGCGCGCTCAGCCCCAGGCTCGCCAGGATCCCGGCCCTGGGCCTCGGTTCCGGGGCCACGACCAGCGCGGCGCACGGCACGACCGCCCCGCCGTCCAGGACCACCCCCGTCAGCCGGTCGTCGTCGACCACCAGGCCGGCCGCCCGGCCCTCGGTCACCTCGATCCCGCGGGCGGCCAGTTCCTCGTACGCGTCCGCCCCGAACACCCGGCCCTGGGCGATCAGCGTGATCCGCGGGCTCCACTGCCGCCACAGCTGGGCCTGCGCCACCGCGTTCGGCCCGCCGGCCAGCACCGCGAGCGGCTCGTCCCGTACCTCCCAGCCGTGGCAGTACGGGCAGTGCAGCACGTCCCGTCCCCACCGGGCGGCCAGACCCGGTACGTCGGGCAGCGCGTCCACCAGTCCCGTCGCGACCAGCAGCCGCGCGGCGCGGACCGCTCGGCCGTCGTCGCACCGCACGAGGAAGCCGCCGTCGGGCAGCCGGTCGGCGGCCAGCGCCGTCCCCGCCAGCATCCGCACCCCGTACCCGGCCGCCTCCGCGCGGCCCCGCGCCAGCAGCCCGGCCGGGCTCGCGCCGTCGTGGCCGAGGTAGCCGTGCATCCGGGCCGCCGGGGCGTTGCGCGGATGGCCCGCGTCGATGACCAGCACCGAGCGGCGCGCCCGGCCCAGGGTCAGGGCCGCGCTCAGGCCGGCCGCGCCCCCGCCCACCACCACGATCTCGTACTCCCGCGTCTCCGTGTCCATACCGCCGAGGGTGCGGCCGGGCGGGCTCTCGCGACAAACCGTGTTGCCGAAGCGGGAAATGGGATCATGGAGGGAGGAAGGCCGGACAACGCTCCCGCGCGTGCGCTCCGAACGGAAGGACTCCCATGACCACCGATTCCCCGCACCCCGACCGCGAGCGCCCCGAGCGGGCCGTTCCGCAGCCCAACGCGGTCGTCGGCGTCGGCCTGATCCTGCTCGGCGCGGGCGGCCGGGTGCTGCTCGGCCAGGCCCACGACGGCCGCTGGGAGCTGCCCGGCGGCAAGGTCGACCCCGGCGAGGGCTTCGAGACGGCGGCGGCCCGGGAGCTCCTGGAGGAGACCGGTCTGCGGGTGGCGGCGGACGCCGTCGGCATCCTCGGCGTACGGATCGACTCGGTGTCGCAGGTGACCCGGCTGACGGCGGCGGCCCTCGCGCACGGCGCCGAGGGCACCGCGCGGGTCACCGAACCGCACAAGATCGCCCGCTGGGAGTGGTTCGCCCCGGCCGACATCCCGTCGGTGCTGTACGCACCGTCGGCCGGCGTCCTGCGGACCTGGCGCCCGGACCTGCCCCAGCTCCCGGCCGTCCCCTCGTACGACTATCCGACCCCGGCCCCCGCGCGCTGACCTCCGCCGCCGGTCCCGCGAGACCACCGCCGCCGCCACGACGGGCCTCAGACCCCGGCCGGCGGCCGGGGCGCGAACGTGCCCTGGGCCAGGTCCTCGGCGAGCAGCCGCTTGGCGATCGCGTCGGCCGCGGCCCGCAGCTCCGTGCTGCTGGGGCGGCCGCGGTCGCGTTCGAGCCGGTCGCTGAGCCAGTCGCCCCAGGCGGCGGAGACCACCTGGGCCTCGCGCTCACCGGCCGGAGTCAGGGAGTAGTAGCCGTCGTCCCGGGTGAGGTAGCCCTCGTCCACCATCCGTTCGAAGACCGGCAGCAGGACCTCCGGCGGCAGCGAGCGGCGGCCGGCGATCAGGCCGAGGCCGGCGTAGCCGACGGTGCGCGTCGTCGTGTCGACCTGCATCACGGCCCACACCCCCGCGATGTCCAGGCGGGTGTCGCAGGACGCCACGATCGCGCGGGCGGTGTCCGGGTCCATCCCCCGGATCAGCTTGCCGACGGCCAGTTCCAGCAGCTTGGCCGAGTCGCCGGAGGCGGTGGCCGGGGAGGCGAAGCCGTCGCCCATGTCCGTGGAAGCGGCCCGGGCGCTGTCGCGGAGCTTGACCTCCTTGAGGAAGAGGGCCACGACGAAGCCCACGGCGGCCACCGGCACCGTCCACAGGAAGACCGTGTGCAGCGCGTGCGCGTACGCGTCGACGACGGGCCCGGCCGCCGCCGGTTCCAGGCGGTGGACCCCCGTCGGGCTCTGCGCGGCGGCGGCCAGGGCGACCGGGTTCGTGCCGGTGGCGCGGGCCGCCTCGGCGACGGCTGAACGCAGTTCGGGGCCGAGGGTGTTGGCGTAGATGGTGCCGAAGACGGCGGTACCGAAGGCACTGCCGAGCGTACGGAAGAACGTGACGCCTGACGTGGCGGTGCCCAGGTCGGCGTAGTCGACGGTGTTCTGCACGGCGATGGTCAGGACCTGCATGCTCAGGCCGATTCCGGTGCCGAGCAGGAACATGTACAGGGATTCCCGCCACGGGTTCATCCCCGGCCCCATGGTCGAGAGCAGGTAGAGCCCGACGCCCATCACCAGGCAGCCGACGATGGGGAAGATCCGGTAGTGGCCGGTCCTGCTGGTGACGTTGCCGCTGAAGACGGAGGCGATCAGCAGGCCGACGACCAGGGGCAGCGTCCGTACGCCCGACCAGGTGGCCGAATCCCCGTCCACGAACTGCAGGTACGTCGGCAGGAAGATCATCGCGCCGAGCATGGCGAAGCCGACGATGAAGCTGAGCACCGAGCAGACCGTGAAGACCTGGTTGGCGAAGAGCCGCATGGGCAGCATGGGTTCGGCGGCCCGGGTCTCGGCGACGCAGAACAGCGCGAGGGCCGCGGCGCCCAGCACGAACAGGCCGACGATGACGGGCGAGCCCCACGCGTACTCGTTGCCGCCCCAGCTGGTGGCGAGGATCAGCGCGCTGGAGCCGACGGCGACGAGCGCGATGCCGAGGTAGTCGATCACGGGGCGGGCGGTGGCGCGGACCGCCGGAATGGTGCGGGCGGCCGCGACGACCACCCCGATGGCGAGGGGGACGTTGACGTAGAAGGCCCAGCGCCAGCTGAGGTGGTCGGTGAAGAACCCGCCGAGCAGCGGCCCGACGACGGTCGCGACGCCGAAGACGGCGCCGATCGCGCCCTGGTACGTGCCGCGTTCGCGCAAGGGGATCACGTCGGCGATGAGCGCCATGGCGGTCACCATCAGGCCGCCGGCGCCGGCGCCCTGGAGGCCCCGCCACAGGATGAGCAGGGTCATGTCGGCCGCCAGCCCGCACAGGAACGAGCCGGTGATGAAGACGACCGCGGAGACCTGGAAGACGAGCTTGCGGCCGAAGAGGTCGCCGAACTTGCCCACCAGCACCGTGGCGACGGTCTCCGCCAGCAGGTACGCGGTGACCACCCACGACATGTGGTCGCCGCCGCCCAGGTCGGCCACGATCGTGGGCAGCGCGGTGCCCACGATCGTCTGGTCGAGGGCGGCCAGCAGCACACCCAGCATGATCGTCGCGAAGATCACGTTGCGCCGCCGCCGGTCCGGTACCGGCGGGGCGGCGGCGACGGCGACGGCGGGCGCTGTGGTCACATCTCGCACTCTCACAGTGCCCCCGACGCGCCGCATGCGGCGTTGCGCCGTACGGATGCATCGCGCCGGTGCCACAAACGGTGCCGCCGGTGCCGCCGGTGCCGCCGGTGTCAGCGCAGGTACGCCAGGCCCGGGTGCTCCCGCCCGTAGCGCTCCAGCAGCCGGCGGGCGACCGCGACGGAGTCCACCAGCGGATGCAGGGCGAAGGCCTTGACGGCGGCGTCCCGCGAGCCGCTCGCGGCGGCCGCCAGCACCTCGCGCTCGACGGCCTTGACCGAGGTCACGAGCCCCACCGCGTGGTACGGCAGCGGGTCGACGGCCACCGGGTGCGCGCCGTTGGCGTCGACCAGGCAGGGCACCTCGACGACCGCCTCGGCGTCGAGGGCGGCCAGGGTGCCGCGGTTGCGGACGTTGAGGATGAGCGTGGCGCGCTCGTCGCGGGCGATGGCCCGCATCAGGGCCAGGGCGACCTGCTCGTAGCCGCCGGACTCCAGGTCGCTCGCGTCGCGCGTCCCGGCGCCCGCCGCCTCGCGGTTCTCCGCCATGTACGTGGCCTCGCGCTCGGCCCGGGTGCGCTCCCAGGCCTCCAGGGCGGCGCCGGGCGCCCCGCCGGGGCGGTCGGCCTCGGCGTAGAAGGCGCGCTGCTGCTCGCGCAGGAACGCGCCGCGGGTCTGCCCGGCCTCCCGGTAGGCCCGTACGGTCTCCCGGTTGAAGTAGTAGTAGTGCAGGTACTCGTTGGGTACGGCGCCCAGGGAGCGCAGCCAGTCGGCGCCGAAGAGCCGGCCCTCCTCGAAGGACTCCAGGGCCTCGGTGTCGGCGAGCAGCCGGGGCAGCTCGTCGCGCCCGGCGACCCGCAGGCCCCGGACCCAGCCCAGATGGTTCAGGCCGACGTAGTCGATCCACGCGTCCTCGGGGCGGACCCCGAGCAGCCGGGCGATCCGGCGGCCCAGGCCCACCGGGGAGTCGCAGATGCCGATGGCCCGGTCGCCGAGGGTTTCGGCCATGGCCTCGGTGACCAGGCCCGCCGGGTTGGTGAAGTTGATGACCCAGGCGTCCGGGGCGAGGCGGGCGACGCGGGCGGCGAGGTCCCGGGCGACGGGTACGGTCCGCAGCCCGTACGCGATCCCGCCCGCGCCGACGGTCTCCTGGCCCAGGACGCCCTCGGCCAGGGCCACGCGCTCGTCGGCGGCGCGGCCGTCGAGGCCGCCCACGCGGATGGCGGAGAAGACGAAGTCGGCGCCGCGCAGGGCTTCGTCGAGGTCGTTGGTGGCGGTGACGGCCGGGGCGTCGGCCACGCCACGGGCCTGGTCCGCCAGGACCCGGGCCACGGTGGTGAGGCGGCCGGGGTCCTCGTCGTAGAGCGTGACGTGGGCGACCCGCCCCTCGGCGCGGTCGCCCAGCAGTGCTCCGTACACGAGCGGGACGCGGAATCCGCCCCCGCCGAGGATCGTCAGCCGCACGTTCCCGCCGCCCTTCGCCCGCGCCCCACGGCGCCACCGGTGTCCGCGCCGTGCCACGTTCGGTGACACGGACCCGACCAGTGTGGCCCCTGCGGGGTCACTCTCCCAGCGACGGCACGGCGCGCAGGCGCGGTCCCTGGCCGCGCGGGGTCCCGGCGGGCGCCGGGCCGGCGGGCACGCCCTGCGGGGCCGAGAGGATGAAGGTGATCCGGGTCAGTCCCATCGCGTCCAGCTGCCGGCTGGTTTCGGCCACCATCCGGCAGCGGGCCACGCCCCGGCCCGGGTCGGGGTGGCGTACGGCGCGGACCGCCCCGTCCCGCTCGGCGGCCTCGGCGCCGTACGTGCTGAGCCAGTGCGGCACCCCGTACCGGTAGGCGGCCTCCATGAACGGGTCACGGGCCACCTCCTGACGGATGCTGCGCAGGCCCTCGTCGTCCGGCCCGGCCGCCAGGGCGGTCGCGAACTGGGCGAGCAGCGGCACGCACCAGGCGGGTTCGTGGTCCTCCAGCACGGCCGCGGCGTCCGGGTGGAAGAGCACGAACCGCAGGAAGTTGTCGTCCGGGAGCGCCGTCGGGTGCGGCCGGACGGCACGGAAGAGCTGGTCGAAGGCGGAGTTGGTGAGGGCGACGTCCCAGCGGTGGTCCACCAGGAAGCTCGGGTACGGCACGGCTTCCATCAGGGCCGCGTAGTCGCGCAGGTAGTCGCGCTGGGCCGGATCGTCGGGCAGTCGGCTCTCCTCGGCGGCGTGCCAGGTGGGTGGCGGGTCGCGGTCGACCATGATCCGGAACAGCCAGAAGCACTGCCGCTCGCTCATCTCGAGCGCCTCGGCGAGGGCCAGCAGCTTGCGGTCCGTCCACTCCTTGACCAGGCCGCGTTCCCAGTTTCCGTACGCGCGGACACTGATGCGCAGGCGCGCGGCGACGTCCTCCTGGCTCAGGCCCAGCTCCTCGCGCCGCTGGCGCAAAAGCTCCTTGCGTCGTTCCGACCGGACTGCGCCGCGTACGGACTCATCGCCCGTCAGGCGCTCCTCACCGGTCGTGCGGGAGAGGCCGTCGGACGGGCCCACCGCTGCGAGATGTGGCACCGAGAGCTCCCCCTTCTCGCGGTCTGGATCTTCGTTTCCGTGTGGCGATCCTGCTACCGACGTCATTCGAGTGTCAACTATTGTGGCAATTCCAGCCTCTTGACAGCTCATTCCCGCCACAGCTGTGGCAAGTTCTAGCCGTACGCGCACTGACCGGATAGCCTCCAAGGGCCCACGACATGCCCCGAACCGGCCCCGCGCGATCTAGGAGAACCACTGGTGACAGACGGCTTCCCGGCTCCCGTCGCGGTGGCCAACATGCCCCTGGCAGCCACCGTCACGCGCGTCGCCGAACTCGCGGACAAGCTAGGACGCGCCCACAGCGAGGTCTTCGACCTGCGCCGGCTCTCGGAGGCGTCCGGCGTCCCCACGGACGTGGTCCGCACCCTGCTGGAGGGCCGCCCCGCCGGCGAACCGGACCTCCAGGCGCGCTTCCTGCAGCGGCTGGACCTGCTGCGCCGTACCCGGGTCAAGCCGAACGGCCGCCGCTACACCCAGCAGGAGATCGCGGACGGCGCCGCCATGTCACGCCAGCAGGCGGGCGCCCTGATCAACGGGGACCGCCGCCCGACGATGGAGCACTGCGACGCGATCCAGCGGTTCTTCGGCGTGCACGCCGGATTCCTGACGGCCCATGACGCCGACGCCCTGACCGACGCGCTGCTCCGGACCGAACAGCAGCTTCTTCAGGACTTCGCAGGTCGGGAGCGGGACCGGGAGCGCCGCGAAAGCGTAGGCTCGAAGTCGGATTCGGCGGACGATCCGCTGGCGAGACTTCTGCAGAACCACGGAGTGCGGGGCATTGCCTGGCGCGCCGCCCAACTGCCCAGCGACAAGCACCGGGACAAGGTGACGGAATGGCTGGACATGCTTCTCGAAAGCGTCAAACCGAACGAGTCCTGACCCAGGCGGATGTCTGCGTCCGACCCCACGAGTCCTGATCCGGATCCGCGCCGACGGGGAGAACGGTGAGCATAGGCAGAGAGCAGCGGCGGCTGTGCGGGGAGCTGGTGGCCGGCCTCACGCTGGACGCCCCCGTGGAACCCGTGGACCTCTACGCCGCCCTGTGCGACGGCATGAGCAGGCACCGGGGCCGTCGGGTGGACTTCCGGATGGCCGCGTTCCCGGCGGGCACGGCCAGCGGACTGTGGCTCGACATGGCCGACCGTGACCTGGTCGTCATCGAGGAACGCACCGCGCCCGACCACCAGCTGGTGATCCTCGGCCACGAGCTGTGGCACATGAAGGCCGGCCACTGCAGCCACCACGTCGACGGCGCCGCCGTCGCCGCCCGGCTGCTGTCCGACGAGGCCGACCTCAGCGAGACGGTACGGCGGGTCGCCGCGCGCACCCGCTCCGACGTCCAGGAGGAGACCGAGGCGGAGACCTTCGGCCTGCTGCTCGGCAGCAAGTGCCGCCCCTGGCTGGCCGGCTCGGCGAGCCACCGGGCCCCCGTGCACCGGGACCAGCTCGCGGGCCGGATCGAGGCGTCGCTCGGATACCGGGGGCACAGGACCGACCGTTGAACGGCGAGGACTACTACGTACCCGCAGCCGCGATGGCGGTCTCCCTCGCCTTCAAACTGCCCGCGTTACGGCACAACTGGCGCGACCCCCTGCTGCGTTCCGTGTGCGCCCTGCTCGTCCTGGCGGGCGCCGTCTTCACCTTCGCCGCCCCTCCCACCATCGCGGCGGTCAACAGCTGGAGCGGGATCTCCAACTTCTCCGCCCCGCTCGTCTACTGCCTGATCACCGCCTTCAGCGCCTCCTGCCTGGTGCTGATCGTCAACTGGCGCGGCGGCCCGCCCGAACGGACGCGCCGCGTCTCCCGCCGCTGGATCCTCGGCTACAGCGGCGTGATCGTGGCGCTCATCGTGCTGTTCGCCCTGGGCGACGCCCCGGTCGAACGACTGCGCGACCTGGACACGTACTACATCACCACGCCCTTCATCCGCGAGATGATCGTGCTGTACCTGGCGGCGCACACGGTCGCCGCCGTGGTGATGGTGGCCCTGTGCTGGCGCTGGTCCCTCCAGGTGCGCGGCTGGCTGCGCGTCGGGCTCATGGTCATCGTCGTCGGCTACGTCTTCAACCTCAGCTTCGACGCCGCGAAGTTCACCGCGATCTTCGCCCGCTGGTCCGGCGCCGACCTCGACCACGTCAGCTCCTACGTCGCCCCGCAGCTCGTCTCGATCGGGGCCCTGATCAGCGCGATCGGGTTCATCGTGCCGCTGGTGTGCCAGCGGGTCTCCGACAGCTGGCAGACCTGGTCGACGTACCGGCGGCTGGGCACGCTGTGGCACGAGCTGCGCAGCGCCGCGCCGGAGGGCACTCCGTGCGTCCGGATGGCCTGGTGGTCCCCGGCCGAACTCCGCATGATCCAGCGCGAGTCGGACATCCACGACGGCTTCCTGCACCTGGGGCCGTACCTGGACCACCGGCACGGGGAACAGGGGTACGAACAGGCCCTGGCCACCGGCGCGGACGAGGCGACCGCCCGGGCGGTCGCCGTCGCCGCGATGGTCGCGGTCGCCCTCCAGACGCGCTCGGCGGACCCCGAGGGCAGGATCGTGGGATCCAGCCGGCAGCACGTGCACGATCCGGCCGACGGTCCCCGCGACCTGGTACGGATCTCCCACGCGCTGCGTCATTCACCCGTCGTGGCGGCGGTGCGCCGCCACGCGGCAGCCACAGGGAGCGGCCTTCGATGAGCGAAGCACACAGAGTGACCCACGGCCCCTCCCCCAGCCCACACGGCTCCCCCGCCGGCTCTTGCGCCGGCTCACCCACTGGCTGTTGCGTCGGCTCACCCACTGGCTGTTGCGCCGGCCCGTCCGCCGGCCCGTCCGCCGGCTCCGCGCGGCACGCGGTGGTGATCGGCGGCGGGCTCGCCGGCATGCTGGCCGCCGCCGCCCTCGCCGACCACCTCGCGACGGTGACCGTCATCGACCGCGACACGCTGCCCGACGCCCCCGGGCCCCGCCGCGGCCTGCCCCAGGCGCACCACGCGCACCTGCTGTGGTCGGGCGGCGCGCGGGCGATCGAGGAGCTGGTGCCGGGCACCGTGGACCGCTGGCTGGCGGGCGGCGCGCGGCGGATCGCCCTGCCGACGGGCCTGGTGTCGATGTCGGCGAGCGGCTGGATCCGGCGCTACCCGGAGATGCAGTTCCTCATCGCCTCCAGCCGTGACCTGCTGGACTGGACGGTGCGCGACACGGTCGTACGGCGGCCGGAGGTCACCGTGCTGCACCGGACGGAGCTGCTGGGGTTCCGGGGCGGCCCGGAGCGGGTCACCGGCGTGACGATCCGTGCGGCGGACGGCGCGGAGCGGGTCCTGGCCGCCGATCTCGTCGTCGACGCGAGCGGACGGGGATCGCGGGCGCCACGGCTGCTGGAGGAGCTCGGCGTCGGCCCCGTGCACAGCGAGGAGGTCGACTCCGGGCTCGCCTACGCCAGCCGGATCTTCCGGGCTCCCGCGGGTACCGAGGACTTCCCGGTGGTCAACGTGCAGTCCGATCCACGGGTCGCGGTGCCCGGGCGCACGGCGACGGTCATGCCGATCGAGCACGGGCGCTGGCTGGCGACGCTGTCGGGCACCCGCGGCGGCGAACCGACCGGCTCCGCCGACGACTTCGAAGCCTTCGCGCGCTCCGTGCGCCACCCGGTGGTGGGCGAGCTGATCGCACGGGCCGAGCCGCTCACCGACGTGGTGGTCACCCGCTCCACGGTCAACCGGCGCAACTTCCTGGAGCGGGTCAAGCGGTGGCCCGAGGGTCTCGTGGTCGTCGGCGACGCCGTCGCGACGTACAACCCGGTGTACGGGCACGGCATGTCGGTGGCCGCGCAGGGGGTGCTGGCCCTGCGTACGGAACTCGCGGCGCGCGGCCTCGACGCGCCGGGTTTCGCGCGCCGCGTGCAGCGGGCCGCGGCCGGGCCGGTCGCCACGGCGTGGGACCTGGCGACCGCGCAGGACATCCTCTACCCGGACGCCCGGGGCAAGCGGCCGGGGCGGGCCGCGGGCCTGCTGCGCGGCTACATGGACCGGCTGATGCTGACGGCGACGAGCCGGCCGCTGGTCACCAGGGCCCTGTTCGACGTGATGACCCTGTCCGCCCCGCCCACCGCGCTGCTGCGCCCGGAGGTGGCGCTGGCCGTCGCGCGCGGGCCGCGGCGCGAGCCGCTGACCGCGCCGCCGCTCACGGACCGGGAGCGGCGGCTGGTGGAGCGGACGGACGAGCGGACCGAGGCCGGGACCTGAGGCGCCGGACGGACCGCGGGCGGGGCGGGGGCTTCCGGCCCGGGGGGGGCGACGGCTCCCGGAGACGACCGGCCCGGAGACGACCGGCCCGGAGACGACCGGCCCGGGGGCGACCGGCCCGGGGATCACTTCTCCAGGGCCAGGCCCAGGGCCGGGAAGAGGTCCTGGAACGGGGCCGCCGAATCGATTCCGTCCCGGCCGTAGGGCGCGTCGAAGCTCCACACCATGAACAGCAGGAAGACGATCAGCGCGGTGAACAGGCCGGCGAGCAGCAGCTCGCGGCCCGAGCGGCGGATCTGCAGAGTGAAGATCAGCCCGATGGTCACCACACCACCGGTGAGCAGGCCGAACCACACCACGCCCGGCAGTGTGGCCTCCGAGCTCTGGGTGCGCGAGTGCCGGGCGTCGTCGGCGGTCGCGATCTGGTCCAGCAGGGGCTGGTAGGCCTGCGCCTGGAGCTCGGTCGCCGGGCTCTGGTGGGTGACGTCGGAGCGCAGCGTGCCGAGGAGTTCGGCGCCCCGCGCGGTCGGGGACTCGCCGTCGGCCATCCGCGGCCAGTCCACGCCGACGGTGTGGGCGACGTACGCGTGCACCTCGCCGCGGATCCGGTCACGGACGGCAGCCGGGTAGACGTCGGCGCGCTGGCTGACCTCGTACAGTGCCTGCGCCTCGCGGCGCACGGTGTCCTCGGCGGCGCCGCGCGCCTCCCAGACCCCGGCGATGGCCAGGCCCAGCACGATCGCGTAGACCACGCCGACCATCATCGTCATGTACTCGATGACGTCGGGGGTTTCACTGGTGTCCTCGTCATCGGCGGCGCGGCGGTGCCGGAGGACGGTGAAGGCGAAGACGAGGGCGCAGACAAGCACCATGGCGATGGCCAGGACCAGCCATTCGGACACGAGGGGTCTCCCGTTGACGGTGTGGTGGGGGTGCGGGGGGGGGATCAGGCGCCGCGGCCCTTGGAACGCGGGCGCAGGGCGGCGGCCGCGAGGACGGCCGGGGTGGTGACGACGACCATGAGCATCACGGTGGACAGGCCGTCCGGGCCGCGCCGCCGGAGGGTCGAGCGGTACGGACGGACGTGGAACACCGGGGCGGCGGCCGGGGCCGGCCGGGCCGAGGGCCGCGGGGAAGCGGGCGGGGCCGGTGCCGGGGCGGGCGCGGCGGGGATCCCGGCCCGCGCGACGGCCGGAGCCGGCTGCGGCTCCGGGGCGGCCGGTGGCGGTACGGGGAGGGCCACCGGCGCGGCCACGGGCGGCGGCGTGGGCACGGGGGCGGGCGTCGGTGCGGGCGGCAGCGGCGTGTGCCGTACGGTCGCCCCCGCGGGCCCGGGCGGGAGCGCCCGTACGCTCGGCCGGCCCGCCGCCGGCGCGGGCCGGTCCGGTGCGCACCCGGGGGCCGCCGGGGGCACCGCGGCCGCCGACGGCGCCGCGGCCCGCGCGGACGCCGGGGCGCGGTCCGCGCCGTCACCGGCCGGGGCGGCCACCTGAGCGTGCAGCGGTCCGAGCGCCGCCACCAGGCCCGCCCCGGCGATGTACTGCCAAGCGGTCACCGCGTGTCCTCCCGTACCGGCGTGTATCAAGGTGCTCCCGCACGAAGAAACGATCACGACACGGGTTTCGACACGCTCGGGACGCGGCAGGATCGCCGCCCGGGGGCCGGTTCGAGCCCTCCGGTCAGCTGATCGAGCAGAACGGCGCGGTGACCATCAGCCCGAGGTCGTGGCCGGCGTACGCGAAGAACGCGAACATCACCAGCGCGGCGCCGCCGAGCGCGATGTCCTTGAGGAACATCGTCTGCTCCAGCTGCTTCGCCTGCGGTGTGCTCTCCTTCCAGAACGCGTGCATCAGGACGGCCGTCGGGATGCAGAACGCGGCGAGCGCCAGCGCGCCGAGGTCCGCCCACAGCCCGACCGCCACGCTGACCCCGCCGGCCAGCAGCAGCAGTCCGCTGCCGAAGGTGGCGGCCGTCGCCATCGGCAGGCCGCGGGAGGCGGCGTAGCCAGCCATCTCCTTGGTCCTGGTCAGGTGCCCCAGGGCACTGCCGAGGAAGAGTACGACGAACAGGATGCGTCCGATCAGCACGAGGACGTCCATCGTGACCTCCTGAACACCATCGAAGCGCCGCGGCAGCGGCCCCCCGCGTCTGCCCCGTTCCACGCCGCCCACCCGTCGGCGCGGCCGGGTCAGGCGGGACCCGGGCGCCGCCCCGGTTCCGGGGCCAGGCTCAGGGCCGGCAGGTAGCGGCGGACGGGGTTGCCGGTCACGGCGGGGAAGTCGAGGACCTTGTCCCACTCGGGGGTCTGCGAGCCGATGCCCCGGCCCGGGGCGGCCAGCGCCTCGATGTGGGCCTGCTCGCTCTCCCACTCCGCGTAGTTGAGCATCCGGGCGCCGTCGGATCCGAGGTGGAAGGTGCCGGAGATGCCGCCCGGCGCCGGGTTCGGGTCGGACTCCAGGGCGGCTAGGACCAGGTCCACCCAGGTGCGCGGGCGGCCCGGGTCCGTGCCGCCGAACTTGGCCTCCACGACCACGACGCAGCCCACCGCCCGGTCCGCCGCCCGGCCGCCCGCGGTGGGGCCGATGGCGCGGTAGGGGACGTACGTGTGGAGGCCGGCCCGCTCGATGCCCGGTACCGCGGCGTCGATCTCGGCGTTCCGGTCGTCGCGGTCGGTGCGGAGGAACTCCTGGTGGGCGGCCTCGTCGGTCCACTGCGCGTAGTGGAAGAGGGTGTCGCCGTCCGTGCCGATGTGCACGGTGTACGACAGCAGTCCGGCCGCCGGCCAGTTCCGGCCGCGCCAGGCGGCGGCGATGGCGTCGACGGCGGCCCGCTGACGCTGCGGGGTGCCGACCGCCAGGTGCCGGCCTTGACGACGCCCACACCGGGGCGGGCGAGATCGGGACGGGCGTCGGGCAGGACGATGGCCTTCATGGGGTGCCTCCTCGCGGTCACGGTTGCCGCACCGAGCCTCCGCCCTCGAGCACGCTTGAGGTCAAGCACACGTGAACCGGCGCGGGACGGCGGGCATGCGCGAGGGGCGCGACCCTCGCGGATCGCGCCCCTCGCACCGTACGCGGGCGGCCGTCAGGCCTCGGCACCGCCGAAGCGCTCGCGGTAGGACTCCAGGTCCTCCTCGGTGATCTTGGCGAAGAGCACCGGCGGCACGGTGAACGGGGTGCCAGCCGGGACCGCGTCCAGGGCCCTGGCCTGCTCCGGGGTCACCCACGTCGCCGTGTCGTCGGCCAGCGCGAAGGCCGAGCGCATGGCGGCGGCGGAGGCCGGGATGAAGGGCTCGGAGACCACCGCGTAGAGGTGGATGAGGTTCATCGCGGTGCGCAGCGTGAGCGCGGCGCCCTCCGGGTCGGTCTTGATCTCCAGCCAGGGGGCCTTCTCCTCCAGGTAGGAGTTGCCCGCCGACCACAGGGCGCGCAGCGCGGCCGCCGCCTTGCGGTACTGGAGGGTCTCCATGTGGCCCTCGTACTCGGCCAGCAGCTCGGCGATCTGCGCGCCCAGCTTGGCCTCGGCCTCCCCGGCGGCGTTCCCGGCGGGGACCTCGTCGCCGAAGCGCTTGCGGGAGAAGGACAGCACGCGGTTGACGAAGTTACCGAGGGTGTCGGCGAGGTCCTTGTTGACCGTGGCGGTGAAGTGCTCCCACGTGAAGGACGAGTCGTCGGACTCGGGGGCGTTGGCGATGAGGAAGTAGCGCCAGTAGTCGGCCGGCAGGATCTCCAGCGCCTGGTCGGTGAAGACGCCGCGCTTCTGGGAGGTGGAGAACTTGCCGCCGTAGTACGTCAGCCAGTTGAAGGCCTTGACATAGTCGACCATCTTCCACGGCTCGCGCACGCCGAGCTCGGTGGCCGGGAACATCACGGTGTGGAAGGGGACGTTGTCCTTGGCCATGAACTGCGTGTAGCGCACGTCCGCGGCCTCGTACCACCAGGACTTCCAGTCGCGGGTCTCCGGCTCGGCGTCCGCCCACTCCTTGGTGGCGCCGATGTACTCGACGGGGGCGTCGAACCAGACGTAGAAAACCTTGCCCTCGGCGGCCAGCTCCGGCCAGGTGTCGGCCGGGACCGGGACGCCCCAGTCGAGGTCGCGGGTGATCGCGCGGTCGTGCAGGCCCTCGGTCAGCCACTTGCGCGCGATGGAGGAGGCCAGCTGCGGCCACTCGTCCTCGTGCTGCGCGACCCAGGCCTCGACCTCGTGCTGGAGCTCGGACTGGAGCAGGAAGAGGTGCTTGGTCTCGCGGACCTCCAGCTCGGTGGAGCCCGAGATCGCCGAGCGCGGGTCGATCAGGTCGGTCGGGTCCAGCACGCGGGTGCAGTTCTCGCACTGGTCGCCGCGGGCCTTGTCGTAGCCGCAGTGCGGACAGGTGCCCTCGACGTAGCGGTCCGGCAGGAAGCGGCCGTCGACCGGCGAGTAGACCTGCCGGATCGCGCGCTCCTCGATGAAGCCGTTCTCGTGCAGGCGGCGCGCGAAGTGCTGGGTGATCTCGCGGTTCTGCTGCGAGGAGCTGCGGCCGAAGTAGTCGAAGGACAGCTGGAATCCGTCGTAGACCGCCTTCTGCGCGTCGTGCGCCTGCGCGCAGAACTCGGCGACCGAGAGCCCGGCCTCCTTGGCGGCGAGCTCGGCGGGGGTGCCGTGCTCGTCGGTGGCGCAGATGTAGAGGACGTCGTGGCCGCGCTGGCGGAGGTACCGGGAGTACACATCCGCCGGAAGCATCGACCCGACCATGTTGCCCAGGTGCTTGATCCCGTTGATGTACGGAAGCGCGCTGGTGATCAGGTGTCGAGCCATCCTCGGATGCTCCATTTCATATGTGCGGTACGTAACGGATTGTGATCCGGTTCATCGTATCGAACCGCCCGGAGGCCGTGTGCCGCATTTTCGAGGGGTGGACGTAACGCAAAAGCGAGGACTGTGACCTCTGCGTCACGACCCTCGCGCTCGCCCATGCTACAGCCGGAGCCGGGCGCCGCCGACCCGGGGCATTCCCGGCGCACTCCCGGGACAGCACCAAGGGCATATGCATCAGGACGACATGGGCTGCCGCACGGTCGAAGGCGATCACCGAACGGCCATCACCGAACGTAATGTCACCGGCATTCTTCTCTGCACACTACGGCCCTCCCAAACGCTGGAATGGTTGGAGGCGAGCGCCTCCAGTGCCACAAGGGGAGAGGTGGAACGGTGAGCGATGGCGGACCGGAAGAGTCGGGTGGGGCGGTGGGACTGCCCAGCCGGCGGAAACGGCCGACGCCGATGAGCCAGTGGGATGCCACGGCACGCCTTTCGTACTGGGCCTTCCACGCCGACCGGCGGCCCGCGTACATGAGGTTCGCCTACCTCCAGCTGGGCTCGGACGCCGATGCCGAGGACGCGGTGGACGCGACCTTCGACGCGATCATGAACGAGTGGCTGCGCATGCTCCACATGGACCGCCTCGAGGCGTACGCCTGGACCGTCCTCAAGCACCGCATAGTCGACCAGCAGCGCAAGCGGAACCGCCGCCCCGAGCCGATGGACATCACCGCCTTCGAAGCCGCCCTCAAGGACGCCGCCGTCGATCCGTACGACGTGCTGACCGACACCATCCAGTTCTACTCCGCGGTCTCCCGGCTCGCCGAGCGGCAGCGCGACGCCGTCCTGCTCCGCTACGGCCTGCAGTGCACCACGGGCGAGGCCGCCACCGTGATGGGCGTCGAGGAGGCCACCGTCCGTTCCCACCTCAGCCAGGCGCTGCGGCGCCTCGCCCGGCTCCTCGCGGCCCCTCGTGACGGGATGCCCGGCTCATGACCGACCGCACCGGCGGCCCCGGCCCCCTGGACCCCCTGGACCACTTCCTGGCCCGGGCCGGGGTCCGCGACCGCTACGTCCGCTACGACCTGCCCGCCGCCGAGGCCCGGCTGCTGCGGTCCCGCACCAGTCACCGCTGCCCGTGGAGCGGCGGCTGGAGCGATCCCGCGCGCGACTGCCCCGTCGACGCCGAGCAGGCGCGGCGGGACCTGAAGGCGGTGTGCCTGGCCGTGGTCTGCGCCCCGGACGCGGGGCACGGCCTCGGCGCCTTCATCCGCGGCGGTCACACCGACCTGGCCGGCGCCCTGGTCTTCGCGTGTCTGCTGCATCTCTCGGGGCTGCGCGACGGCGCCCGCTTCTGGTGGCAGTTCGCGGCCGGGGCCGGCGGCGAACAGGCCGCCTACTGCCTCTTCCTGGACCACTCGCGGCGCGGTGAGCACCACGACGCGCGGATCTGGGCCGGACAGCTGGCCGCCCGGGGCTTCCGGCCCGGCGGCCAGCGCGAGCTGCGCGAGGTCCGGCTGTGCGCGCAGGCCGCGGTCCTGCGGTACGTCGAGAGCCACGACGACGAGGACCTCGGGCCGGTGCCGCTGCCGCGCCCGGGCCTGGCGGAGGTGCTGCCGGCGTTCCGGCCGGCCGCCACGGCCGTCACGGGCGGCGCCGGCACGGGCGGCCTTGGTGGCTCGGGCGGCCTTGGTGGCTCGGGCGGGAACGTCCTGGTCGCGGGCGGGAGCAGGGACAGGGGCGGAGGGTACGTCGCTCCGGTCGTGGCCCCGGCGGCCCGGCCCTCCCCCGGCCCGCTGCGGCACCCGGCGCTCGCCGCGGCCGCGCAGCGGGCCGTACGGCTGCCGGCGCGCGGTGGCGACGACCGGGCGCTGGCGCGCGCCCGGCGCGCGCTGGACGTCGTACGGGTCCTGGAGCGGCACCCGCTGGGGGTGAGCAGCGGGCAGCTGGGCCGGGAGGCGGGGCTGGCCGGGCCGGAACTCGGGGCGGTGCTGGCGATGCTGTGCGAGGAGGAGTACGCCTACCGGCCGGCCCCGGGCGTCTACGGGCGCGGCCCCGCGCTGGACCGGCTGGCGGCGCCCGGCGGCCACGGCCTGCCGGCCCAGCTCCAGCACACGCTGGCGCTGGCCCGGGACAGCGTGGGTGCGGCCGTGTACCTCAGCCGGTACTCCGAGGGCGAGGTCCGCATCACCCAGATGGCGGACGGGCCCGGTACGCCGCCGGTCAACGAGTGGGTGGACTTCACCACGGCCGCGCACGCCAGCGCGGTCGGCAAGTGCCTGCTGACGCAGCTCGACCACGACGGGCGGGCCGACCACGTGGCCCGGCACCGGCCGGCCCGGCTGACCTCGCGGACGATCACCGACAGCCGGACGCTGTTCAGCGCTCTGGACGCGGTGGCGCCCGGGGAGCCGGTCTTCGATCTGCGCGAGTACTCCCCCGGCGTGGTCTGCTCGGCCGTTCCGCTCGCCCTCGGGGAGGCGGCCGGCAGCCTCGCCCTGTCGCTGCCCGCGGCGCACGCCCACCGGCTGCGCGCGGCGACCGGGCGGCTTCGCCGCAAGGCGGTTCCGGTGCTGCTGGCGCTGCTGCTGACCGGAGCGATCCCGCCGGACGCCGACGGCGCGCCGGACGCCGCGGAACCGGACCTGGCCGTGACCCCGCGGACCGTGCGGCACCTGCGGAGCATCTTCCGTACGCCGCTGCGGGGTGCGGCGGTGTCGGCGGGCCCGCACCTGGTGAGCGACCCCGCCGCGGCGGCGGCGTACTTCTTCGGCGCGGAGCCGGAGGAGGGCTCCGCGTCACTGGCGCTGCCGCTGACGTACACCCCGTTCGAACCGGCCGGGGACCGCCTCCTGGTGCTCCGGATGTAGGCGCGGGCGGCGGGCGCCCGCCCCCAACGCAAAGGAACCCCACCGAAGTGGGGTTCCTGTGTGGTGTCCGAGGGGGGACTTGAACCCCCACGCCCGATAAAGGGCACTAGCACCTCAAGCTAGCGCGTCTGCCATTCCGCCACCCGGACCAGGTGGTCTTCGCGGTTTCCCGCGGCGACATGGACAACAATAGCAGGGGTTCGAGGTGCTCTTCACCCGTATAAGTGGTGGTCAGCTGCGTGCGGGCACCCTTCCGTCCCGTACCCGCCGCTCCCGGACGCCGGTACGAGGGTGGACACCGCCTGTCCTGGCGCGCCGCCGGTCAGGTGCTGCTGATCTTCACGGTGCTGTTCTGGATGTACGGCGGCTACGCGCACCTCACGAACCAGGTGCCCCCGGACCGCACCGGCCGCCGGATGGCGCTGGCGCTGTGGCTGCCGGCGCCGTCCGCGGCGCCGGCTGAACGGCGGCGCCGGGGCGTCGGGGCGTGGGGAGCGGGGGCCGGTCAGGGGCAGGTGATGACCTGGCCGGCGTACGACAGGTTGCCGCCGAAGCCGAAGAGGAGGACGGGGGCGCCGGAGGCGATCTCGCCGCGCTCGACGAGCTTGGACAGGGCCATCGGGATGCTCGCGGCCGAGGTGTTGCCGGAGTCGACGACATCACGGGCGACGACCGCGTTCACGGCGCCGATCTTCTGCGCGACCGGGTCGATGATCCGCAGGTTCGCCTGGTGCAGGACGACGGCGGCCAGGTCCTCGGGGGTGATCCCGGCCCGCTCGCACACCTTGCGGGCGATCGGCGGCAGCTGGGTGGTGGCCCAGCGGTAGACGGACTGGCCCTCCTGCGCGAACACGGCCGGGCTGCCCTCGATCCGGACCGCGTGGCCCATCTCGGGCACCGAGCCCCACAGCACCGGGCCGATCCCGGGCTCCGCGGTGGCCTCGACGACGGCCGCGCCGGCGCCGTCGCCGGTCAGCACGCAGGTGGTGCGGTCGTTCCAGTCGGTGATCTCGGTCATCTTGTCGGCGCCGATGACGAGCGCGCGGGTGGCGGAGCCGGCCCGGATGGCGTGGTCGGCGGTGGCCAGGGCGTGGGTGAAGCCCGAGCAGACCACGTTGATGTCCATGACCGCGGGCGCCCCGCCCATGCCCAGCTTGGCGGCGACCCGGGCCGCCATGTTGGGCGAGCGGTCCACGGCGGTGGAGGTCGCGACCAGCACGAGGTCGATGTCGTCGGGGGTCAGGCCCGCGCCCGCCAGGGCCTTGCCCGCCGCCTGCGCCGCCAGCTCGTCGACCGGCTCCTCGGGGCCGGCGATCCGGCGCGTCCTGATGCCGACGCGGGAGCGGATCCACTCGTCGCTGGTGTCGACCATGGCCGCCAGGTCCTCGTTGGTGAGCACCTTCGCAGGCTGGTAGTGCCCGAGCGCCACGATGCGGGAACCGGTCATGGGCGCGGTCGTGGGCGCTGTCGTGGGCGCGGTCATGGGCGGGTTTCCCCCTAGGTGCGGAGTCAGGATCACCCAGCTTCGCCTGCTACCAGTGGGTACGGGTGCGTGTGACCCGACAGGATTCGAGCACCCTATTTTGGAGAGTCTCATGGATCTTCCTGGCGTACAGGACAATGGACGCCCCAGGGGTGCGAGGGCTCCCTGGGTTGCCTGCACGCGTGGACGAGGGGACGGCTGATCGGCATGGGACGGGTCACCGAGCGTCGGCGTGTCGTCCGGATCCGGGGCGGCGCGGCCGGCGTGCGTCCCGACACCCTGGTCGCCGAGGAGCCGCTGGAGATCCGGCTGAACGGCAGGCCCCTGGCCATCACCATGCGCACGCCCGGCGACGACTTCGCGCTGGCCGCCGGTTTCCTCGTGAGCGAGGGCGTGCTCGGCTCGGCGTCGGAGCTGCGGGCGGTCACCTACTGCGAGGGCGCCACCGAGGACGGCTCCAACACCTACAACGTGGTCAACGTGCAGCTGGCCCCCGGCGTGCCCGTGCCCGACATCACGCTCGAACGCAACGTCTACACCACCTCCTCCTGCGGTCTGTGCGGCAAGGCCAGCCTGGACGCGGTACGGACGGCCACCCGCTTCCCGGGGCTCGCCGCCGACCCGGTGCGGATCACCGCCGGGATGCTGGGCGAGCTGCCGGACCGGCTGCGGGCGGCGCAGAAGGTCTTCGACCGCACCGGCGGCCTGCACGCGGCCGCGCTGTTCACGCCGGAGGGCGAGCTGGTCGACGTACGGGAGGACGTGGGCCGGCACAACGCCGTCGACAAGATCGTCGGGCGGGCGCTCCAGGAGGGGCGGCTGCCGCTGGCGGGTTCGGTGCTGCTGGTGTCGGGGCGGGCGTCGTTCGAGCTGGCGCAGAAGGCGGTGATGGCGGGCATTCCGGTGCTGGCGGCCGTCTCGGCGCCGTCGTCGCTGGCCGTGGACCTGGCGCTGGAATCCGGGCTGACGCTGGTCGGCTTCCTGCGGGGCGGCGACATGAACATCTACGCGGGCGAGGAACGCATCGCGCTGCCGGTGGGCTGAGCGGGCCACCGGCAAGGCACCCGCCGCTCAGCGCCGGCGGGTGCGGCCGGCCCGCCGGGACGCCTCCCGGGGTTCGTTCTTCGGCGCCTCGATGCGGTGGAGGTCGAGCGTCGCGGGCAGCGGGGTGACGCCCGGCCCGCCCGACAGCGCCCAGTCGATGATCTCGTCGGTGGCCGTGTCGTCCAGGACCCACCCGAACCAGGTCGCGCGGGCGCCGCGCCGGCGGGCCTCCGTGGTGGGCTGGACGACGACCACGTTGGCCTGGGCGCAGGGGCCGAGGCAGTCGGTCGTACGGACGGCCAGGCGACCCTCGGAGGCGGCTGCGGCCGCGCGCAGCCGGGCCAGTTGGCCGGCGTGGTCGGTGCCGGGGTTCTTGCGCGGGTCGCCGCAGCAGCAGCCGCGGCAGAGCACCAGGGTGCAGGGGCGTTCGGCGTGGGCCCCTTGGGGGCGTATCCAGGTCACCGCCGAACGGTATCGGAGACCTGTTCGGAACCGGGGCGCGGGAGTTGAGGACCGGCCACCGCGTCCGCGGCGGCTTCCGGGTCGGTCCCGGCCTCCGGGGCGGTCCCTGCCTCCGGGTCGGTCCCGGCCTCCGCGTCCATGGCGGCCTCCGGGTCCTGGGCGCGGCGGCGGGCGAGGACCGCGCAGACCATGAGCTGCATCTGGTGGAACAGCATCAGCGGCAGTACGGCGAGGGCCGCCTGCGCGCCGAACAGCACGCTGGCCATGGGGAGTCCGGCCGCCAGGCTCTTCTTGGACCCGGCGAACTGGATGGCGATCCGGTCCTCCCGGCCGAAGCCGAGCCGCCGGGCGCCGTACCAGGTGACCAGCAGCATCACCGTCAGCAGGGCCGCCTCGACGAGCATGAGCGCGCCCAGGCGCGCCACGCCGACCTGGTGCCAGATGCCGGCCACCATGCCCGCGCTGAAGGCGGCGTAGACGACGAGGAGGATCGAGCCGCGGTCGACGAGGCCGAGCACCGGCTTGTGGCGGAGCAGGAAGCCGCCGGTCCAGCGGCGCAGGAACTGGCCGGCGAGGAAGGGCAGCAGCAGCTGGAGGAGGATCTCGAGGAGGGAGTCGAGGGAGAAGCCGCCGCCGTCGCCGCCGAGCAGAGCGGCCGCGAGCAGGGGGGTGAGGAGGATCCCGGCGAGGGAGGAGAAGGAGCCGGCGCAGACGGCGGCGGGCACGTTGCCGCGGGCCATCGAGGTGAAGGCGATCGAGGACTGGACGGTGGACGGCACCAGGCAGAGGAAGAGCAGGCCGCTGTAGAGCGGGGGTGTGAGCAGGGCGGGCACGAGGGCGCGGGCGGCCAGGCCCAGCAGCGGGAAGAGGACGAAGGTGGCGGCGAGGACGGTGAGGTGCAGGCGCCAGTGGCGCAGTCCGTCGAGGGCTTCGCGGGTGGAGAGCCGGGCGCCGTAGAGGAAGAAGAGGAGGGCGACGGCGCCGGTGGCGGCTCCGTCCGCGACGGTGGCCGCCGGGCCCCGGGCAGGGAGGAGGGCGGCGAGGCCGACGGTGGCGAGGAGGGCCAGGACGTACGGGTCCAGCGGCAGCCGGGCCGGCAGGCGCAGGCCGCGCGGGCCGCGCGGCCCGGGTACGCGCGCCGGTTCGGGTGTGCGCGCCGGGCCGGGTGTGCGCGCCGGTTCGGGTATGCGCGCCGGGCCGGGTGTGCGCGCCGGGCCGGGTGTGCGCGGGCGGCTGGGCATGGTGCGGTGCTCACTTGCTGTCGAGGGCGGTGGGGTGGCGTCCCTTCGGTACCCCGTGCCCCGTGCCATGGTGGCCCACGCGCCCGTGATCGGGAAACCCGTACACCACTCTGACTGTCATCACGTATCGCGATGACGGGCGCTAGGCTGGCCCGTATGTACGATCCCGTCCAGCTGCGGACGTTTCTCACGGTCGCCCAGACGCTCAGTTTCACGCAGGCCGCCGGGCGGCTCGGCGTACGGCAGTCGACGGTGAGCCAGCACGTACGGCGGCTGGAGGAGGCGACCGGGCGACCGCTGTTCGTACGGGACACCCACAGCGTGGAGCTGACCGAGGACGGTGAGGCGCTGCTCGGTTTCGCGCGGACCATCCTGGAGGCGCACGAGCGGGCCGCGGCCTTCTTCACCGGGACGCGGCTGCGGGGGCGGCTGAGGTTCGGGGCCTCGGAGGACTTCGTCCTGACCCGGCTGCCGGAGATCCTCGAATCCTTCCGCCACCAGCACCCCGAGGTGGACCTGGAGCTGTCGGTGGAACTGTCGGGCACCCTGCACGAACGGCTGGACGCGGGGCGGCTGGACCTGGTGCTGGCCAAGCGGCGCGGCCCGGGCGACGAGCGGGGCCGGCTGGTGTGGCGGGACCGGATGGTGTGGATCGGGGCGGAGGGGCTGCGGGTGGATCCCGACCGTCCGGTTCCGCTGATCGTCTTCCCGCCGCCCGGGATCACCCGGGCCCGCGCGCTGGAGGTGCTGGAGCGCGAGGGGCGGGCGTGGCGGATCGCGTGTACGAGCGGCAGCCTGAGCGGGCTGATCGCGGCGGCCCGTGCCGGACTCGGCGTCATGGCGCACACCCGCGGCCTGATCCCGCCGGGGCTGGTCCGGGTGGGCGGACTGCCGGAGCTGGGGCCGGTGGAGTTCGCGCTGCTCCAGGGACGCACCGCCGAGCGGGCCGCGGGGGGACGCACCACGTCGGCGGCGGCCGAGGCGCTGGCGGCGGCCATCCTGTCGGGCGGCGACCGCCTCAGCCGCCCGGCATGACGCGTCCGGCGGGGCCGGCCCGGCGGGACCGCCTGGCAGGACCGCCTGGCGAGACCGCCTGGCGGAACCGCCTGGCGGAACCGCCTGGCGGAAACCCTACGCGTCGGGCGTGGGCCAGCTGGGGCCCTGATCGGTCCAGACGACACCCTTGTTGCGGCAGAGGCAGAAGGGGTGGCCGATGGGGTCGGTGTAGACGCGGAAGCCGTAGCCGTTGGGCCCGACGCAGTCCCGCTGCAGGGTCGCGCCGAGGGCCAGGACGCGGCGCTGTTCGGCCTCGATGTCGTCGACTTCGAAGTCGAGGTGGAACTGCTTGGGGTGCTCGCTGTCGGGCCACTGCGGGGCGCGGTAGTCCTCCACCTGGATGAAGGCCAGTTCGATGTCGCCGAACCGGATACCGGCCCAGTGCTCGTTGCTGCTCTCCTTGACCGGGAGCCCCGTGACCTCGGAGTAGAAGGCTGCCAGCTTCATCGTGTCCGGGCAGTCGATGATGAAGTCGGTGAGTCGTAGCATCCGGCGATCTTGTCACAAGATCAAATGACCCGGAAGCGTGAGACGGGCTCTAGCCGTGGGGGCGGATCTCGCGGGGGCGCGGGATGACGTCGATGGGGATGTCGCCGGTGTACGCGGAGATGCCCGCGGGCAGGCAGTTCTCCTCGCGGACGGTGGCCAGGCCGTCGCAGTGCTCGGCCCGCAGCTCGACGAAGACGGTCGTGGTGTGCGTACCGAGGCCCAGGGCCTTCAGGGGCGGCGAGACGATGCCGGAGGACGGCAGGCCGTCGGGCGTGGTGAAGCCGGTGCGCAGCACCTGCTTCTTGGGGTAGGTCAGGCTGCGCTCGTGCGGCGTGCCGATGTCGTGGACGTAGGTGACGCTGACGAACTTGGCGTTGAAGTCGTCGATCGGGTTGCTCCGGTCCGGTCGGTAGCCGGCCGGGTAGCGCGCGCCGCGGGCTTTGGCGGCGGTCGACCATTCCGGGACCACGCGGACCCAGTCCGCCTTGTTGAAGGCGGTCCGGCAGGCGGCGGGGCCGATGATCCGCTGGGTGACCCGGTAGCGCTTGTTGAGGTCGGCGCCGTCGGGGCCCAGGCAGTGCGGGACGACCGGCTTGGTCTCGTGGTCGGTGGCCGCGGTGTTCGGGAGGTACGGGGCGCGCGGGGTGGCCGCCGCGGACGTGGCTCCCAGGGTCGCGGCCAGCAGCAGGGACGGGACGACGACGGCGAGGACGCGGGATCGTTTCACCGGGCGACCACCTCTCGTATGCGGTGTCGGCGCGTGCGGGCCTCGCCAGCGGACCACGAAGGGCGGCCGCGGTGGCGGCGACATTCCTGCGGGGAGGGCCGGACGGCGGACCGGATCACACGGGCGGACGCCCCGGCGCCCGTCCCCATGAAGCGGCGGTGCACGGCTCGCGCAGATCCGGTGGAGATCGGCGGGGCCCCGCCCCCACGGCCCTGACCAGTGGTGATGGCTTCGCAACGGATCTCCCGACAGCCTCCCGCCGGGCCCTCCCGTGCTGTACGTTCGCGGCGCTGTACGGAACGTGGTTGTTCCTGGAGGGAGGAGCCGGCCCTTGCGCGAGTTCACCGTCCCGCCCGTCGTCGCGGCCACCCCGGTGGGTGGTCTGGCCGACGTCGTGTTCCAGCATGCCCGGCAGGATCCGGACCGGGTGGTGCTCGGCCGCAAGTCCGGTGAGGCGTGGCGGGACGTGACGTCCGGTCAGCTGTGCGCGGAGGTGCTGGCGCTCGCGAAGGGCCTGCTGGCGCAGGGGGTGGGGTTCGGGGAACGGGTCGCGGTGATGGCCCGTACCCGGTACGAGTGGACGCTGTTCGACTTCGCGCTGTGGGCGATCGGGGCGCAGCCCGTACCGGTCTATCCGTCCTCCTCGGCCGAGCAGGTGTACTGGATCCTGCACGACTCCGGCTGCGTGGCGTGCCTGGTGGAGGACGAGGACCAGGCGATGACGGTCGGCTCGGTCGTCGACCGGCTGCCGCACCTGCGCCGGCTGTGGCAGCTCGACGCCGGGGCCGTGGAGCAGCTGGAGGCGGATGGGCGGGTGGTCTCGGAGGACGTCGTGCACCGCCACCGGAGCGCCGTCACCCCGGACGCGGTGGCGACCGTGATCTACACGTCGGGGACCACGGGGCGCCCGAAGGGCTGCGTGCTGACGCACGGCAACTTCATGTACGAGACGGACACGATGGTGCGGCGGTGGGAGTCGGTCTTCCAGGCCGGCCCGGGCGAGACGCCCTCCACGCTCCTCTTCCTCCCCCTCGCACACGTCTTCGGCCGGATGGTGGAGGTCGCGGCGGTCCGTGCGCGGGTCAAGCTGGGGCACCAGCCGGTGCTGGCGGCGGCGGAACTGCTGCCCGACCTGGCGGCGTTCCGGCCGACGTTCGTGCTCGGGGTGCCGTACGTCTTCGAGAAGGTGCTGGCGGCGGCGCGCCGCAAGGCGGAGACGGAGGGGCGCACGGGTCCCTTCGACCGGGCGGTGGAGACGGCCGTGCGGTACGCGGAGGCGCGCGAGCAGAAGGCGTTCGGGACGGGGCCGGGGCCGTCGGCGGGGCTGCGGATGGAGCACCAGCTGTTCGAGAAGCTGGTGTACGGCAAGGTGCGCGAGGCGATGGGCGGGCGGGTGCGGCACGCGATGTCGGGCGGGTCGGCGATGTCGCGGCGGCTCGGGCTGTTCTTCGAGGGTGCCGGGATCACGGTCTTCGAGGGCTACGGGCTGACGGAGTCGTGCGCGGCGGCCACCGCGAACCCGCCGGGCGCCACGAAGTACGGCACGGTGGGCCGCCCGATCCCGGGCAGCACCGTCCACATCGCCGAGGACGGGGAGGTGTGGCTGCACGGGCCGCACGTCTTCTCCGGCTACCTCAACGACCCGCGGGCGAGCGAGGCGGTGCTGCGCGACGGCTGGCTGGCCACGGGCGACCTGGGGCGGCTGGACGAGGACGGCTACCTGACGATCACGGGCCGGAAGAAGGACATCCTGGTCACGTCGAACGGCAAGAGCGTCTGCCCGGGCCCCCTGGAGGAGCACGTCCGCTGCCACCCGCTGGTCTCGCAGTGCGTCCTGGTCGGCAACGACCGCCCGTACGTCGCGGCCCTGATCACCCTGGACCTGGAGGGCGTGGCCCACTGGCTCTCGATGCGCGGCCGGCCCCAGATGTCGGCGTCCCAGCTGGTCGACGACCCGGACCTGACGGCGGAGGTCCGCCGCGCGGTGGTGGCGGCGAACACCCTGGTCTCCCAGGCCGAGTCGATCCGCACGTTCCGCGTCCTGGCGGACCAGTTCACGGAGGAACGCGGCCTGCTGACCCCGTCGCTGAAGCTGAAGCGCCGGGCGATAGAGAAGGCGTACGGGGCGGAGGTGTCGGAGCTGTACAGGATGGCGGGGCGGTGACCCCCGGCGGCGCAGCACCGGCATCCACCATCCACGCCGGCGTCCGAGCCCCTATGCAGCACCTCGCGGCGAAACCCTCAGCCAGGCGGGTCACGGCGCGGCGTAGGGCGGCGGGCCCGACGCTACTGAGCGCCCCCCTGATTTGCAGTACGCGCTCACCGACGTGCCAACGAACGCCCCCAGGGCCCCGCTGCAATGTCTCTGCAGCGGGGCCCTGGGAACAGCTCAGGCAGCAACCACCTGATCAGTGTTTCAACGGCGCAACCCACATCGTCCGTCCGCTCCCTCTCAGTGTCGGATTGCGTTGTGGCAAAGGGAGTGCCTGTTCGATGAGCAGGGGCTTCTTCGTGTGCGGGGCATGCTCGCGGCGGGGTGGGGCAGGCAGCGGACGGCTTGTTGTGGATCGAGGAGGGTGCGTTGCCGTCGGTGCTGTGTGGGGGCCGGGCATGGGTGAGGAGGTGCTCAGCGGCCTGTATCGGGAGGTGTTCGCCGCGGTGGTGGCCGCTTCGGGGCCGGTGAACGGGGTGGCGCTGACGCGGGCGGTGGGCCGGGAAGCGGAGATCAAGAACGAGGTGGAGAAGATCCGGCACCGTGCCTATGTGCTGGAGAAGCGGGGCTGGCTGGTGCGGGCGAGGGACGGACGGTTCATGCCCGCGCCCGGAGCAGTCGCCCGGGACGCTTCTCCGGCCAGCGCGGAGCGTCCCCGGCCAGGCGCCGGGACAGCCTGATCACGGCGGACCACCACACCATCTGGGCGTGGTGGTCGGGGCGGCGTTCGTGGGCGCGGTTGAGGCGGCGGGAGCGGGAGAGCCAGCTCAGTGTGCGCTCCACCACCCACCTGCGGGCCAGGACGACGAAGCCGCGCTGCCCGTCCAAGCGGCCAGTACGGGAAGTCGGCCGGCAGGGCCATCCACTTCACGCTGTGGTCGACGAGGTAGCGCACAGCGTCGAGCATCTCGCGGTGGCAGTACGTCTCCGGGCGTCCGCCGCGCTCGAGGAGCCAGGCCGGCACGGGCATCGCGGAGCGGACCTCGGCCCGCTCCGCATCCGTCATGTCACTCGGATAGCGGTTTGCCCGCCTCCCCGGAGCGATCGAACCGAACCGGTGCACGCAGCAGTCACACCCAGGGGTGACCGCAGTGGAGGCAGCCACAGTGGTACTGCTCAACTGATCGGGCAACGGGCTTCCTTGGTCGTGCTGGGTGTCGTAACCGTGTCACTACCAAGGGGCCCGTTCCCTCATGTCAGCAGCCGCACCCGAACCTCAGTCCAGACGGTCACCTGCTGCCGCTCGAACAAGATCCGGTTTGCCACAGCGCACTGAAACCCATGAGTAGTATCTGGCTGGCCAAACGGTTCGCCGACTGACCGTGCGCCCTCACCGCGGGCCTGTGGCGCCCCGGGCCGCCTGTTCCCCGGCCTGATGTTCGGCGCGGGCGCGTTCGTCGTCGCTCAGGGCCCGCTGGCTGGCCTTGGTTCCGTTTTCCTATCCCGTTCGCCAGGGGCGGTCAGCGGGATAGGGTCTTGCTGCGTTGCTCGGCCTTGGTGAACAGGCCGGACAGCCGGGTCATCTCCGCACGTTGCTGCGGCTCGATGGTGCGTGCGAACTCCCGCCGCAGCTGCAGCCCGGTCTTGGAGAGCTCCACCTGCTGGTCGCAGCCCATGTCCCGTACTGCAATGGTGATCTCCTTCTCGCGGCGCTGGTCCAGCGGCTCGGTTGAGCCCTCGTATGCCCTTCTCAGGGCCGGGGGGATGCTGGACGGCGAGTCGTAGCTGTACCCGTACTGGCTCATACACGTCCGCCAGCGCCCGAGCGCGGCTTGGTAGCGCTGGTCGGAGGTCGCCTTCTTGAACAGACCGAGGCTGATCTCCTGCGGTACGTACGTGATCCGTGCCCAGGTGTCGAGGTCGCCGTACACGGAGGCATGGGCTTTCGCCGCGCAGCCTTGCTTCGGGTACCAGTAGACGATTGCGCCCGGGGCGGTCAGCTTGGCGAGTTCGGTGCGCGGCCCGAGCAGGGTTTCGCGCAGTCGCGGATGATCGCTGTCGCCAGCCTGCCCATTCTGTCCGTCGGACGGCTTGGCCTCCGACAGAGCGTACCCATGCTGCCGGACCCAGTCGGCGCTGACCCCGCCGCCCTGGTCGGGGTCCGGGTTGGGCCGGTCGACACTGCCCTTCCACGGGATCCCGGCGTCCCGCATGCACTTCTCGGTCAGCGCCAGGTCGACCAGCGCCACCTGGTACAGCCGAGCCGGGTAGCCCCCGGTGTTGGTGACCATGTCCACAGTGCTCTGGTCGAGGTGGTCAGGTACCCGCGCACCCTCCGGCTGCGAGCAGCCGCAGCCGGAGAGCAGGCCGGCCATCAACACCAACAGGGTGGCTTTGACGGTGGCGGAACACATGTCAGTGACTGCACCAGTACATCGACTCGAAGTCGTCATTCCAGGTCCCGCCGCCCGGCTTCGGGTCGAGCGACAGGTTCTGACGGATGCTGCCCAGCCCCTCGGCCATGATCTGGCCGGAGTACCACGTGCCGGTGGCGAAGTGGGCGGTGCAGTTGTTGCCGTTGTTGAACGAGGACGAGGCCTTGTTGTGGATAAAGGAAGGGAAGGTCGGGTTGTTGTACTGGCCCTGCCACCGCGACCCGCTCCAGTTCGCGTTGACCCACAGACAGGCGTACCCCCTCGGGCAGTCGCTCGTGCCGGCCACGATGGCGGCGATTTCGGCGGCGTTGGGATCGGCCTGGGCCACCGGTGTGTAGAAGGCGCCTGCCATGGCCAGGGCCGCGGCCCCTGTCATGGCTATCTTGGATCGTACGTTTCTGACCACTCTGATCTCCTTTGCGATGACGATTCCTGACGTGGAAATCACGCAGGTGAGCCCAAGACGACAACGACATTCGCATCAGCCCGAATAGGGCTGGTCAGAGCGCCCCTCACCCGTGGAGGAGGTGACCGGGGCCGGACGCAGCCTGCCAGGGCTCGAGCACGCGCGACAGAGGAATCTATTGATCCGCATACATTTCACGGAATCGGATCTTGCCCGGGCCAGGATGGCGTCCGCCCCCGATCCGCTGTGGGAGATCACGCTCAGCCTGAACCGCCTCCAGACCCGCAAAGAGCACTGGGCCTACGCCGGAGGAAGGGCTACCCTGGTCAACGCCCTGCACGAATACCACGCCGCAGCCGGCGCCCCGCACACCGAGGACATCACCAGCCGCCTTGAAAGTCAGCGCGCCCTGCGGTCTCGGGCCTTGCTCAACGGTGGAATCGACGGAGGCTCACAGCCTCGCCCCCGCCATGAGTTGACGGCCGCCCATGCTGGAACTCCTGCACCACACCAGCACCACGGACGTCCATCTGGACGGACGGGGCCTGACCCTGATCCCGTCCTACTTCTGCTGGCACAGCGCCGTCACCTTCACCGACCCTCAGTTGCCACGGGTACTCGTCTACCCCCTGCTGCACCCACAGGCCCACACGCCCTCTTCCCCCAAGACACGACCAGCCCTCGACAAACTGATCGGACGCAGCCGCACCCGGATCCTGGGGTTGCGTCCTGGGAAGTGGTGTACGGGTTCGACCTGATCCGGGGGTTTGCTCCGGCGTCAGGGTGAGGCCCGCATAGACGAACGGCCACCGGATGATCTTCGAAGTGTCGAAGCCTCGAAGGAGATCAGCACGATGACCGCACCAGACAGTCTGCCCCTGCACGCCCTCGCCGAGAACAACCTCACCGCGGCGAGTCCCGATCTGCTGCGCGCGATGATCAAGACGTTCGCCGATGCGCTCATGCCCGCCGAGGCCGACGCGCTCTGCAACGCCGAGTACGGGCAGGTCAGCGACGAACGCGTCAACCACCGCAACGGATACCGCCCGCGCGAGTGGGACACCCGCGCCGGAACCGTCGAGCTCGCCGTCCCCAAGCTGCGGCAGGGCAGCCACTTCCCGCACTGGCTCCTCGAACGCCGCCGCCGGGCCGAACAGGCCCTGATCTCGGTGGTCGCCACCGCCTACCTCCTCGGTGTCTCCACCCGCCGGGTCGAGGAACTCGCCGAGTCCCTCGGCGTCACCCAGCTGTCGGAATCCCAGGTCAGCGCCATGGCCAAGCACCTGGACGAGCAGGTCGCAGCCTTCCGCAACCGGCCGCTCGACGCCGGCCCGTACTCGTTCGTCCGGGTCGACGCGCTGACCCAGAAGGTCCGCGAAGGCGGCCGGATCGTCAACGTCCACGCGCTGATCGCGGTCGGCGCATCCTCGGCCTGGACGTCGAGACCGCCGAAGACGGCGCGGGCTGGCTCGCCTTCCTGCGCTCGCTGATCGCCCGCGGCCTCACCGGCGTCCAGCTCGTCGTCTCCGACGCCCACGCCGGCCTCGTGGACGCGATCGGCGCCACCCTGCCCGGCGCGTCCTGGCAAAGGTGCCGCACCCACTACGCGAGGAATCTGCTGAGCCAGGTCCCGAAATCGGCCCAGCCCTGGGTGGCGACGCCGCTGCGGACGGTCTTCGAACAGCCCGACACCGACGCGGTGACGGCCCAGATGCGGCACGTCCTGGACGCGCTGGAGGCCAAGTCCCCAAAGCGGCCACCCACTTGGGTGCCGGTACCGATGGGCACTGTGCGTTCACGGTCGACCACGTCGCCCCCGCCAGCCCTTACGTCACCTCCGCCCACTTCCCGCCCCGGGCCCGGACGGCTCGCAATGGAGTGAGGAGATCCTGGGCACCCCCGGCCAGTGGATCGAGTTCTACGGCAACGGCACCAAGGCCGAGGACATCAGGGAGTACCAGTGGTCCCTGAACCGCCCCACCTTCGACAAGAAGGCACGGCCCTGGGACGCCGACCACGGTTCCGCCGAGATCATGCCGGACAACGCCGGACCCAACGTTCTGTACGTACGGACCGTCGACAAGGCCGGCAATCCTTCCCAGCCCGCCGCCCATCCCTTCTACGTCCGCCCCAGGGCCGGCATGGACAAGCCCGGTGACGCAACAGGCGACGGCATCCCCGACATCTGGGCCGTCAGCGGCAACGGCAACGGCAGCCAGTACTTGACGAGGGGCGGAACCAGCTCCGTCGGCCAGGCGGCCGGCTCCGACGAGGATGATCGCTGGAACACCTTCAAAGCCATCGGGTGAGATGGCGACGCGGCATGAAGGCGCCCGGTCGGCTGTGGTCGGCCGGGCGTCGGCATGTGAGGGGTGGGAGGTTGAGTTTCGGTTGGCTGACGGTTCGTCATTTTGGTTGGCGTTGATATTGACGATGCGTCAGGTCGCGCTCAGAATGCGGGGATTCCGACCCTAGGGGGATCTCCCATGCCGCGTTCGATCCGTACGGTGGCCGCCGCCGTGGCCGTGTTCGCGCTGGTGTCCGGGTGCAACTCGGCCTCTTCCGGGGGATCTTCCGGCGGCTCTTCCGGGAAGGGCGGGGGTGGGGGCGGGGACGTGCGGGGGGTGTCCGCTGCCTCGATCAAGGTCGGGGGGATCGTGTCGATGACCAGCGCCAGTGGGTACAGCAAGAAGGACACCGACCTCGGGGCCAAGGCGCGGTATCTGCGGGCCAATGCCGAGGGCGGGATCCACGGGCGGAAGATCGAGTACCTCGGGGCCGAGGACGACGGGCAGGATCCCGGGAAGAACCTCGCGGCCGCGCGCAAGCTCGTGCAGCAGGACAAGGTGTTCGCCGTGGCGCCGATGAGCTCCGTCACGTTCTCCGGCGCCGACTTCCTGGAGCAGGAGAAGGTGCCGACCTTCGGGTGGGGGACGCTGCCCTCGTTCTGCGGGCCCCAGTACATCTACGGGTTCAACGGATGCCTGGTGCCCAGCCCCGGCGGGACGATCAACCAGACCTGGCCCGAGGGCATCGCCACCGTTCTGGGCGGGGCCCAGGGCAAGTCGGTGGCGGTCATCGCCAACGACAGCGACGCCGGGAAGTTCGGCATCCGCACCTTCTCGCAGGGCTTCGCGGCGGCCGGGTTCGAGGTCGCGTACGCCAAGCCGTCCGTACCGGGCACGGCCGTGCCCAGCGACTGGTCGGCGTACGTGAAGGAGATCCTCAGCAGCAACGACGGGAAGGCGCCCGACGCGGTGGTGTCCGTGATGCAGACGCCGGCCAACATCGGCCTGTTCACCGCGCTGAAGCGGGCGGGGTACAAGGGGCTGTTGTCCGACCCCACCGACTACGACCCCGGGCTGCTCGCCAAGGACGCCACCAAGCAGGCGCTGGACGGGGTGCACGTGCTGCTGCAGTTCATGCCGTTCGAGTCCACCGATCCGAAGATGGAGCAGTTCAAGGCCGATATCCGGGCGGCGGCGGGTGGGGAGGTGGTTCCGCTGAACATGCACATGTTGACCGGGTACATGTCCGCCGATCTGTTCGTCTCCATCGCGCGGACCGCCGGCAAGGACCTGACGGTGGAGTCCTTCCAGGCCGCCGCGCAGGGCTTCTCCGACACCGGCACGCTGGTCGGCGACCGGGCGCTGCCCAAGGGGCAGAAGGACAGCTTCGGCTGCGGGGCGCTCGTCCAGCTGAGGAACGGGGCGTACGAGGTCTCCGTCCCGTTCAAGTGCCACCAGCCCATTCCCTTCAAGTAGGGGACGAAAAGGGCGGGTTGACATGGGGGATCTGCTGGTCTTCGTGCTGAGCGGGCTGGTGTCCGGGGCCCTGTACGCGCTGCTCGCCACCGGGCTGGTGCTGTCGTACTCGGCGTCCGGGCTGTTCAACTTCGCGCACGGCGCGACCGCGTACGTCTGTGCCCTCACCTTCTACGAGCTGCACTCGGGGCTGGGCTGGCCGGCGGTGCCCGCGGCGCTGCTGGTCGTCTGCGTGCTGGCGCCGGGGCTCGGGTGGGCGCTGGACCGGCTGATGTTCCGCAAGCTGGCACGGGTCGGCGAGACGGCGCAGATCGTGGCGACCATCGGTCTGCTGGTCGCGCTGCCGGCCGCCGGACTGTGGGCGGTGGAGCTGCTGGCGGAGGCGGGGGCGCCGGTCAAGCCGGCGGAGAACCAGTTCGGGCTGCCGGGGGTGGGGCCGAGTCCCGCGAAGTCCTGGCAGCTGGCGGAGGGCGTCGGCGTCGACTCCGACCAGCTGATCACGTGGGTGGTGACGGCGGTGGTGGCGGTGGCCCTGTGGGTGCTGCTGCGGCACACCCGGCTGGGACTGCAACTGCGGGCCGCCGTCGACAACCGCTCGCTGACCGAGCTGCGCGGGATCAGCGCCGACCGGCTGTCGTCGCTGGCGTGGATGATCGCCTCGGGGCTGGCCGGGCTCGCGGGGGTGCTGGCGACGCCGCTGCTGGGGCTGTCCGCGCACGACTTCACGCTGTTCCTGTTCGTGTCGGCGACGGCGGCGGTGATCGGGCGGTTCGCCTCCGTGCCGCTGGCGTTCGCCGGCGGGCTGGGGCTGGGGGTGCTGCAGAACCTGGTGGCCGGGTACGCGTCGTTCGCCGAGGGGATCACCGGCTTCCGTACGGCGGTGCCGTTCCTGATCCTGTTCGGGGGGCTGCTGGTGCTCACGCGGCGGGCACGTACGGCAGGGACGGCGGCCTCGGACCCGCCGCCGCTCGATCACCTGGCGGGCGCGTCGTGGGGACGGCGGTGGGGCTGGTGGGCCGGGGCGGCGGTGGCGGTGTGCGTGGCGCTGTACACGGTCACGACCCCGTTCTGGAGCGGGCTGCTCGCGCAGGGGCTGGCGATCTCGCTGGTCTTCCTGTCCTTCACGGTGGTGACCGGGCTGGGCGCGATGGTCTCGCTGGCGCAGGCGACGTTCGTGACGGGCGCGGCGCTGGTGGCCGGGCTGCTGATGAGCCGGGGCTGGCCGTTCGTGGCGGCGCTCGTGGTCGGTACGTGCGCTGCCGCGCTGCTGGGGGCGCTGGTGGCGCTGCCGGCGCTGCGGCTGGGCGGGCGGTCGCTGGCGCTCGCCACGCTGGCGCTGGCGTTCCTGGCGGACCAGGTGCTGTTCCAGATGCGGTGGCTGCGCAACGGGGACGCGGGGTGGGCGGTGCCGCGGCCGGTCTTCGGTCCGGTGGACCTGTCCGACGACCGGGCGATGGGGGTCGCGATGGTCGTCCTCGTCGCGGCGGTCTCGGCGGGGCTGACGCGCTTGCGGAACTCGCCGGCGGGGCGGGCGATGCTCGCGGTCCGCTCGGCGCCGGCGGCGGCGATGGCGTCGGGGGTGTCGGTCGTCCGGACGAAGCTGGTGCTGTTCACGGTGTCGGCGGGGCTGGCGGGGTTCGGGGGTGTGCTGTACGCGTCGTACAACACGCGGATCACGGCGACCGACTTCACGGCGATGACGGGGCTGGTGTGGCTGGCGGTGGTCGTGGCGGCGGGGGTACGGCGGCCGCAGTACGCGGTGGTGGCGGGGCTGGTGTTCGCGCTGGCGCCGCGGGTGATGGCGGACTACGTGACGTCGTCGGCGCATCTGCCGGTGATCTTGTTCGGGTTGGCGGGGCTGGCGCTGGCCAATGATCCGGACGGGTATTGCGCGGCGGGCTCCTTGCGGAGGGCTCGGCGGGCGGCCGGCGGCGAGCGGTCCCGGGGGACCGCACCGCCCCGGGGCGCTGCCCCGGACCCGGCGCCTCAAACGCCGGCGGGGCTGGAGGTGGGGGCGGCGGCCCTGGCCGGTGGGCCGGCGGAGCCGAACGGGGCGCGGGCGGACGGGGACCGGCAGCCGAGCGGGGACGCCGCACCGCCCCGGGGCTCCGCCCCGAACCCCGCGCCTCAAACGCCGGCGGGGCTGGAGATGGGGCCGGTGGCCCTGACAGGTCGGCCGCCGGGGACGGAGATGGGGCCGGCGGGGCTGGAAAAGGGGGCGGTCGGTGGGGGTGTGGGAGACGTGCGGTTGGAGTTGCGGGGGGTGGGGGCCGGGTACGACGGGGGGATGGTGCTGCACGGTGTCGATCTCGCCGTGCGGGCCGGGGAGATCCTGGCCGTCCTCGGGCCCAACGGGGCCGGGAAGAGCACCGCGTGCCGGGTCGCCGCCGGGCTGGTGCCCGTGAGCCGCGGCCGCGTGTACGTCGGCGGGCGCGACGCCACCCGGGACGGTCCCGTACGGCGCGCGCGGGCGGGGTTGCTGCTCGCGCCCGAGGGGCGGGGGATCTTCCCCTCCCTCACCATCGACGAGAACCTCGCCCTCCAGCTGCGCGACCCGCACGCCCGCGACGCCGTGTACGAACGCTTCCCACGGCTGCGCGAGCGCCGTACCGTCGCCGCCGGCTCGCTGTCCGGCGGCGAACAGCAGATGCTCGCCCTCGCCCCGCTCGTCCAGCGCCCACCCGCCGTCCTGATCGCCGACGAGCCCTCGCTCGGCCTCGCGCCGCGCGTCGTCGACGAGGTGTACGCCCTGCTGGCCGAGTTGCGGGCGGCGGGTACCGCGCTGCTCCTCGTCGAGGAGAAAGCCGCCGAGATCCTCGGTGTCGCCGACACCGTCGCCTACCTCGCCGAGGGCCGGGTCGCCTGGTGCGGCCCGCGCGCCGAGGTGGACACGGGCCGGCTCACCGAGGCCTACCTGGGGATGGCCACGTGAGCGAGGGGTACGGGCGCGGGAGTGTGGAGACATCCGGGTCCTGGGAGAGGGGTGGGGGCGGGGCAGCGGACGGGGGCGGGTATGTGCTGGAGGCTCGGGACGTCGGCGTCCGGTTCGGTGGGGTCCGGGCCCTGACCGACGTCTCCCTCGGCGTCCGGCCCGGCGAGATCTGCGGGCTCATCGGGCCGAACGGCGCCGGGAAGACCACGCTGTTCGACGTCCTGTCCGGCATCCGCCGCCCCGACCAGGGCCGGCTGCTGCTCGACGGCGCCGACATCACCCGCCGCTCCCCCGTCTGGCGGGCCCGGCACGGGATGCGCCGGACCTTCCAGCGGCAGCAGCTCTTCGGCCAGCTCAGCGTGGCCGACAACCTGCTCGTCGCCCAGGAGTGGCGGGGTGGACTCCGGGGCCGCCGGCACCAGGAGCGGGTCCGGCGGGAGCGCGCCGGGCAGGTCCTGGCCGACTGCGGGCTCGACGCGCTGGCCGCCGCGTACGCCGGTGGCCTGCCCGTCGGCCGGGCCCGCATGGTCGAACTGGCCCGCGCCGTCGCCGACCCGCCCCGCGTGCTGCTGCTCGACGAGCCGGCGTCCGGCATGTCCGCGACCGAGCGCGCGCAGCTGGCGGCGGTCGTACGGCGGCTCGCGCGCGAGGAGGGGTGCGCGGTGCTGCTCGTCGAGCACAACGTGGCCTTCGTGATGGAACTGTGCGCACGGGTCGTCGTCCTGGACCTGGGCACCGTGCTCGCCGAGGGCGCGGCTGCCGACGTACGGGCGAACCCGCTCGTCCGGGAGGCGTACCTGGGCGGCGCCGCGTGAGATCACGGCCGCCGACGGCGGGAATAGGGTCCCCGGGTGTCCGGTTGTCGCCCGTCGTACGGCACCCCGTACGACAGTTCGTACGGCGCTCCGTACGACGTTCCGCCGACGACGCGACATGAGGAAACGACCCCACGTGAACCAGGTCCCCACTCTCCCCCTCAACAACGGCACCCGCATGCCCCAGCTCGGCTTCGGCGTCTGGCAGATCCCGGACGCCGAGGCCGAGCGGTCGGTCGCGAGCGCGCTCGAGGCCGGCTACCGCAGCATCGACACCGCCGCGGTCTACGGCAACGAGGCGGGCACCGGCCGCGCGCTGGCCGCCGCCGGGGTGCCGCGCGAGGAGCTGTTCGTCACCACCAAGCTGTGGAACGGCCCGTCGGAGACCTGGGGCCGGGACAACGTGCTGCGCGAGTTCGACGCCTCGCTCGCCAAGCTGGGCCTGGACCGGATCGACCTGTACCTCATCCACTGGCCGCGCCCGATGCGCGACGACTTCCTCACCATCTGGAAGACGTTCGAGGAGATCGCCGCGAGCGGCCGCGCCAAGGCCGTCGGCGTGTCGAACTTCCGTGCCGCCGACCTGGAGCGGCTGACCGCCGAGAGCCCGCTGGTCCCGGCGGTCAACCAGATCGAGCTGCACCCGCTGTTCCCGCAGGCCGAGCTGCGCGCGCTGCACGCGAAGCTCGGCATCGCGACCGAGGCCTGGTCGCCGCTGGGGCAGGGCAAGGAGCTGCTGACGCTGCCCGAGGTCGCGGCGGTGGCGCACAAGCACGGGCGTTCGGCGGCGCAGGTGGTGCTGCGCTGGCACGTGCAGCACGGCATCATCGCCATCCCGAAGTCGGTGACGCCGTCGCGGATCCGGGAGAACCTGGACGTCTTCGGCTTCGAGCTGGACGCGGACGACCTGGCGGCGCTGGACGCGCTCGGCGCGTCGGGCGCGGGCCGCCGGATCGGCCCGGACCCGGCCCACTTCGACGTCTGAGGGGCGGGGGCGCACGCGTGGGCGGGAAGTCGGGGGCGGGGACCTACCTCGTACGGCATGTGGCGGACGGTCTGGTGCTGGAGGTGGACGCCTCGGGGCGGCGGGGCGGGGGCAGCGGTACGCGGGTCCGGGTCGGCCCGGAGGGCCCGCCGGCGCTGCCGGACGCGCAGCGGTGGGAGATCGTGCCGGTGCACAGCGGCGGTGCGGTCTTCCACGTCGTGAACGTGCACAGCGGCAAACGGCTCGACGTCGCGAACGCCTCGACGGATCCGGGCACCCGGATCCAGCTGTGGAAGGCGAACGGTTTCGGCGCGCAGGAGTGGCTGGTCGAGGAACACCTCGATCAGCCGGGCGTGGTGTCGCTGATCGCGTGCATCAGCGGGCTGCCGCTGGATGTGGACGCGGAGGGGTACGCCCGCCAGGAGGAGGAGACGGACTCCCCGTCCCAGTGGTGGCGCCTGGAACCGGCCTGACGGCGGGGCGGGGCGGGGCGGGGCGTAGGGGCGGGGCGCCGGAACGGTGCGGGGCGGGGCGGGGCGCCCGAACGGTGCGGGGCGGGGCGCCCGTGCGGCTGCGCGCGACGCGGAACGGCCGGCCCGTACGGCCGCGGGCGGCCCGGAGCGGCCGGCCCCTACGGCCGCCGGCGGCCCGGGACAACCGGCCCATAAGGCCGCGCGCGGCACGGGACAACCGGCCGCCGCACGGCCACGGGCGGCACGGAACAGCCGGCCCCTACGGCCGCCGGCGACGCGGAACAGCCGGCCCGCACGGCCGCCGGTGGGACGGGCCCGGTGGCCCGGCTGCCCTGCGCCGCCCGGCGCCCGGGCTCCGGTCCTGGCCCCGCCCGGGGACCGTAGCCCCGCACCGTGTCCCCCGCGCCGCATCGCCCGGCCCGGCCCACGTCCCCCGGCGCACGTCTCGCGCCCTCGTCGCCCGGCGCGTCACGCGCCCCCGTCGCCTGCGCGGGCCGGTCCCGCCGGTCGCGGCGAGCGGCCGGGGCGGCTGGGGCGGCCGGGACGGGAGAGCAGCCAGGGCGGGAGCGCAGCCAGGGCAGGAGCGCAGCCGGGAGGGGAGGGCGGCCCGGGCGTCCACGGCGTCGGCGCGCAGCGGCAGCCGGGTGCCCGACGCCCGTACGACCGCCGTGCCCCGCCGGGCGGCCATCGCGGCCCATCCCGGCCGAGGCGTCCACGCCGAGCACCCGCAGCCGCGGGCGGGCGGCGGCCAGCCGGGGGGTGACGATGCCCGTGCCGCAGCCGAGGTCCAGCAGGGTGCGGGTGGCCGCCGGGAGCAGGCCGAGGACGGCCGCGGCCGCCGCCGCGCGCGGCGTCGTACGCGGCGGCCTCCGCGTCGTGGTCGACCAGCGGGGCCGGCAGCGGACCGCGTATCGGCATCAGCGCGCGCCGTGCGCCGGAGCGATGCTCTCGACCCGCTGGGCGAGTTCGAAGTCGGTGTCGGTCACGGCGTCGCCCGCGCTGTGGGTGTTCACCGACATCCGGACCGTGTTGTACCCGAGCGTCAGGTTCGAGTGGTGGTTCAACTCCTCCTGTACCGAGGCGATGTGGACGACCAGTGCGCTGGCCGCGACATGCCCGCCCAGCCGGTAGGTCCGGACGATGCGGTCGTCCTCGAAGGCCCAGCCCGGCAGTTCCCGCAACCGGTCCTCGATCTCCTTCTGCGACAGCGGCTCACTCATCTGCGGCTCCTTCCCCGTGACGTGCTGTCAAGGTTCCCACAGCACAGCCCTGGGGGAGCGTTTCGCGCCATAGTGCGGGCGGGCGGGTCCTTCCGCGCCTTCCGTGACCACGGTGGCACCCCTATGCTCCTGCGCCGGATGCGAAGGTTACCGGCGGTAAGAAGGGGACCGGGCATGACGGGCAGCGACATCAGCACGGACCATGACGGCAGCGGCAACGGCAGCGGCAACGGGCCCGGCATCGAGGCCGCGAGGGGCAGGGCCGCGGGCGGCTCCCGGCGTACGTTCCTCGCCGGCGCCGCGGCGGCGGTCGGCGCGGCGGGCGCCACCGGCACGCCGGCCGCCGCGACCCCGACCGCAGCCGCCACCGCGGCCCCGGCCCCGGCCGCTTCGGCCGCTGCCGCTTCGGCCGCTGCCGCGCCCCGCCACGTCGCCGTCCTCGGCGGCGGCGTCGCCGGGCTGACCGCCGCGCACGAGCTCGCCGAGCGCGGCTACCGGGTCACCGTGTACGAGCGCCGCGCCCTGGGCGGCAAGGCGCGCAGCATGGACGTACCCGGCAGTGCCCGCGGCGGCCGCCGGCCGCTCCCCGCCGAGCACGGCTTCCGCTTCATCCCCGGGATCTACCACAACCTGCCCGACACGATGCGGCGCATCCCCTTCCCCGGCAACGCACGCGGCGTATGGGACAACCTGGTCGCCCCGCCCGAGATGATGTTCGCCCGCGCGGGCGGCCGCGAGGAGCTGCGCGCGCCGATCCCGTGGCCCGGCCACACCGGCGCCGGCCTCACGCTCGACGAGGTCCGCCGGATGATCAGCGGGTTCCTGCAGACCCTGGTCCGGCTCCCGCTCCACGAGAGCGCCTACTTCCTGGACCGCGTCGCCGTCTTCCTGACCAGCTGCGACGAGCGCCGCGACCAGGTCTGGGAGCACACCCCCTGGTGGGACTTCGTGCGCGCCGCGCAGATGTCGTCCGAATACCAGCGCATCCTCGCCGTCGGCGTCACCCGCAACATCGTGGCGACCAAGGCCGAGGAGGCCTCCACACGTACGGTCGGCGCGCTCGGCGAGGCCTTCGTCTTCAACGCGCTCGGCCGCGGCGCCGACGGCCCGCCGGACCGGATCCTGAACCTGCCCACCAACGAGGCCTGGATCGACCCCTGGGAGGCCCATCTGCGCTCGCTCGGCGTGGAGTTCCGGATCGGCTGGACCGTACGGGAGGTGCTGTACGGCGGCGGCCGGGTCACCGGGGTCGCCGTCGAGGACGAGGCGGGCGGCCGCCGCACGGTCACCGCCGACCACTACGTCAGCGCGATGCCCGTCGAGCACGCCCGCCGTACCTGGGGGCCGGGGCTGCGGGCCGCCGACCCGATGCTGGCGCGCTGCGACCGGCTCCGGACGGACTGGATGACGGGCATTCAGTTCTACCTGACCGAACGCGCCCCGCTCGTCCACGGACACGTCAACTGCATCGACTCACCGTGGTCCTTGACGGCCATTCAACAGGCCGAGCACTGGCCGGCCCGCGACTTCCCCGCCGACTACGGCGACGGCGCCGCCGTCGACTGCCTCTCGGTGGACATCTCCGAGTGGGACAAGCCGGGGATCCTGTACGGCAAGACGGCCAGGCAGTGCACCCGCGACGAGGTGGCCCGCGAGGTGTGGGCGCAGCTGAAGGCCTCGCTCAACGACACCGGCCGTACGCTGCTGCGCGACGGGGCACTGCACTCGTGGTTCCTGGATCCCGGCGTGGACGGCCTGGGTACGCCGAACCCCACCAACCAGGACGAGCTGCTGATCCACCCGGTCGGTACGTTCCACAACCGACCGAGCGCCCGGACCGCGGTCCCCAACTTCTACCTGAGCGGGGACTACGTCGCGGTCGACATCGACCTGGCGACGATGGAGGGCGCGAACGCCTCGGCCCGCGCCGCCGTCAACGCCCTGCTGGACCGGGACGGTTCAGCGGCCGCGCGGTGCACGGTGACGGGGATGTACCGGGCCCCGGAGATCGAGGCCCTGCGCCGGCACGACCGGTGGCGCCACCGGCTCGGCCTGCGCAACGTCTTCGACGTCGGCTGACGGCTCTGCGGCGGGCGGGCGACGCGGGCGTGCGGGCGGGCGACGCCGGCGACCGGACGCGGGCGGCTCGGCTACCGTCGTACGCATGACGACCACGACGTCCGTCGGCAGCCTGCTCCGCACCTGGCGGGAGCGGCGCGGCATCAGCCAGCTGGAGCTGGCGGGCCGCGCCGACTCCTCCTCCCGGCACATCAGCTTCATCGAGACCGGCCGTTCCCGCCCCAGCGAGGAGATGGTGCTGCGGCTGGCCGACCGCCTCGACGTACCGGTGCGCGAGCGCAACGCCCTGCTGCTGGCGGCCGGCTACGCCCCGGTCTACGCGCAGACCCCGCTCGACGACCCCTCGATGGGGACGCTGCGCGAGGGCCTGGAGCGGCTGCTGACCGGCTACGAGCCGTACCCGGCGCTGATCGTGGACGGCACCTATCACGTGATCGCCGCCAACCGGGGCATCCTGATGCTGCTGGACGGGCTGCCCGAGCACCTGCTGGTGCCGCCGCTGAACGCGATGCGGATCACGCTGCACCCCGAGGGCCTGGCCCCGAGGATCGTCAACTTCAAGGAGTGGCGCGGACATCTGCTGGCCCAGATGGAACGGCAGATCGCGCTGGCCCGCTCCGAGCCGCTGCGCGCCCTGTACGAGGAGGTCGCGGCGTACCCGGTCCCGGTCCCGGACCGTCCGGGCGACGCCGAACCGGCCGAACCGGTGCCGTACTTCGCGCTGCCGCTGGTGATCGAGCACGACGGGCAGGTGCTGTCGTTCGTGTCGTCGATCTCCACGTTCAACACGCCGATGGACGTGACCGTCGCCGAGCTGGCCATCGAGACGATGCTCCCGGCCGACCCGGCGACGGTGAAGTACCTGCGCTCACTCGGAGGCTGACGACCGCAGCGCGAGCTGCTGCAGCACGGCGAACATCGCGACGGTGAGGGCCTGCGCCGGGATCCACACCGTCCCGGCGGTGGTCGGCTCGAACCAGGCCACGAGGGCGACCAGACTGGCCACGGCCCAGACGTAGTTGATCTCGACCACGGCCGTGACCGCGCCGCCGGCGGGCCGCTGCCGCGAGGCCAGCCAGCCGACCGCGGCGCCGTACGCGACGAGCAGCAGGCCGAGGTCCAGCAGCAGCCCCTGCCCGATCCCGAGCAGCCGCCCGAGCGGCGCCGAGAAGGCGACGTAGGCGAGCCCGTTGGCGGTGGTGACGACGGAGTCGAGGGCGAGGAACCGCCGCAGCGCGACCTGCGGCCGGTCGGTACGGGCGATGCTGCCGAGCAGGGTTGCGGACATGACGGATCAGCCTCCATCGAGGGTCGGGCGCGGAAGGGGATTCGGGTACCGGCCCCCGGAGGACGAGTGCGCGCCCTCCGGGACCCGATACCCCTACCTTGCCGCCGCCCCGCTACCTGGTCGATTACGTCGGAGGTAATGCCCGTGGGCCGGGGCCGACAGCCACGCGGGGGCGGGCCGTGAGGTCATCCGGGGCCGGGGAGCCACGCGGGCGCGGGGCCGCCCGTCACGTCGAGGCCGCGGCCGAGGAGGTCGTCGGGATCGTCGAGCCTGCCGGACTGCGCCCAGAGCCGGCCCAGGAGACTGCGGGCTCTGGACTGCCCGGCGTCGAGGGCGGCCAGGGCAGTCCGCTCGGCTGCCGCCCGTTCCCCCGAGGCCTCGTAGTCCCAGGCGAGTTCCGCGAGCGCGGGGAGGTGCCCGGCGGCCACCGCCTCCTCGTACAGGTGCCGCGCCTCGTCCCCTCGGCCGCTTCTGCTCAGGATCCCCGCCAGCCAGGTGGCGGCGTGCTGATCGCCCTCGGCGGCCGCCTGTCGCCATACCGCCAGGCCCGCCTCCTCCCCGTGCTCCGCCTCGGCCGTGCCGGCGAGGACCATCAGGGCGTGGAATCTGCCCATGTACGGGAGCGCCGGCAGGTTGACCATGCGCGCCGGGGGCAGTCCGCCCAGGTCGGCCGATTGGCGCAGGATGCGCGTCCCCTCCACCGGGTCCTCGCTCATGACGACGTGCCCCAGCAGGGCCATCGGGAACGAGTCGCCGCTCGCCAGCGCCTCCCAGGCCGCCGCTTCCGCGCCGGCCGCGTCTCCCCGCCGCGCTCGTTCGAGGGTCAGCTCCCCGACCGCGTGAACGTGTCCTGCGGCCATGGCGCGCCGGTACAGCGCCTCCGCCCCGTCCTCGTCACCCGCCCGCATGCGATCGGTCGCGAGGAGCGTGAGCGCCGCCAGGTCACCGCTTTCCGCGGCAGCTCGGGTCAGCCGCTCGATCTCCTCGCTGTCGGACGTGTACCGCGCATCGGCCAGGAGCAGCATGGCCTCCGTGTTTCCGGCCCGAAGCCCTTCGCGGGCGTACCGCTCCGCCCGCTCGTAGTCCTCCGCCTCGTCGTACCAATGGGCCAGGTCGGTCAGAGCGCCGGAGTCACCGTGTTCGTGCGCCGTCGCGATGAGCGCCACGGCCTCGTCCTCGTGGCCCCGCTCCCACCGCAAGCGGGCCATCTCGACCCACCCGCGCGGTTCGCCCTCCTCCCCCGCCCGCCGGAACAGCGCGTCGGCGAGCGCGAACCGGCTCCTGTTCTCGGCGGAACCGCCCAGGGCGAGGAGGTCCGCGGGACCGGCCGCGTGCCCCCGTACGGCGTCCCAGAAGCCCTGGGGTGGGAAGATCCGCGCCCGGGTGAGGCGTCCGTGGTGGTCGAGGAAGTCGGCCAGCCGCCGTACGCCGGGCTCGGCGCCCATGCCCCCGGCTGCCACGACACCGCTGAGCGACCGGACCACACCCCTGATCTCCGTCTCGGCGAAGGCCAGTGCGCGGTCGAACCAGTCGGGCGGGGCGGCGGCCCGCTGGGCCTCGGTCAGGTACGCCGGAGCCGCCGCCTCCAGCAGACCCAGCGGGAGCGCCGCGCCGTAGCCGAGCCGCCGGGCGTCCATGGCCGCCGTCAGGACGGCCCGGCCGTAGCAGGCGGACCCGCCGTCGGCGGACTCGTAGTGCTCGACGAGCTGGGGGGCCGCGGCCAGGGTCTGGGTGATCGCTCCGTCCCGCCCGGTGAGCAGGGCGAGTTCGAGGGAGGGGTCGCGGCCGTCCCCCGCCGCGTCGATCGCCGCACCCGAGAACGTGGCGGGCACGGGGAAGACGTCGGCCTGGGTCAGCAGGGCCCGGACCTGGCGGTGGGGGTCCTCACGCAGCCCCTCCGGGCGTTCGGAGAGCCGCCGCGCGTGTTCGGGCCACATGGTCATCAGGACCACGAAGGGCCGGTCCGTCTCCAGCAGCCGGCGCAGCCGCAGCGCGGCCCGCTCGCCGTCGGGGCCGGTGAGGACGTTCTGCGCCTCGTCCAGCCACAGCACCAGGTGCGGGTCCACCGCATCGGTGGCGAGCGCGTCGAGCAGTTCGAGCAGGCTCTGCCCGCTCTTGGGGAAGGCCAGGTGCCGGTCGCCGCAACACGACCTGACCGCCTCATATCCCGTACGGGACTTGCCCGTGCACGATTCCCCCCGCACCAGCACCACGGAGGGCCGCCCCGCGTCGGCCGCCCGCGTGAGGCAGGCGCGCAGCGCCCGGTCGTGATCGCGGACGACGTACGCGGGCAGGACGAACCGCGCCGGGTCCGCCTCCCGCGCGCCCGCGACCGCCGGGTGGACCCCGAGCCGGCCGGGCGGCCAGTCGGCGACGGGCCGCGGCCGGTCGGACAGCGGGGCCGACCGGTGTGCGGCGGGCCGTACGGCAGGGTCCGGGAGCCCGGAATCGCTCCCGACCGCGCTCCGAGCACCCTGGAGGAGTCCCTGCGCCCTGCGCACGGCGGCGGAGAGGTCCTCCGGCCCGCGTCCCGACTCCCTCATGCGCTCCCCACCGTGCCCGCTCTCCCCGAGCCGCCAGGATGCCGCACCCCCGGGGCACGCGGAAACGCCGACGCCCCCGGGCCGGGACCGGCCGGGGGCGTCGGATCACGTCACATGAGGTGTCAGAGCAGGTCCGACAGGGCGAGGCCCGCCTGGGTGGCGGCGGCCTGGACCGTCTGTTCCAGGAGGACCGCGATGGTCATGGGGCCGACGCCGCCCGGGACCGGGGTGATCAGGGAGGCGCGTTCGGCGGCCGAGGCGAAGTGGACGTCGCCGACGTTGCCCTCGTTGTAGCCGGCGTCCAGGACGACCGCGCCCGGCTTGATGTCCTCGCCGCGGATGAACTCGGCCTTGCCGACGGCGGCGACCAGGACGTCCGCCTGGCGCACGAGGGAGGAGAGGTCCTGGGTGCGGGAGTGGCAGTAGGTGACGGTGGCGTTCTGCTCCAGGAGCAGCATGCCGGCCGGCTTGCCGAGGATCGCGCTGCGGCCGACGACGACCGCGTGCTTGCCGGTGAGGTCGACGTCGTACTCCTCCAGCAGGCGCATGATGCCGCCGGGGGTGCAGGAGACGAAGCCCGGCAGGCCGAAGCCCATCGCGGCGAAGGAGTGCATGGTGACGCCGTCGACGTCCTTGCCCGGGGCGATGGCCTCGAAGGCGGCGCGCTCGTCGATGTGGTGCGGGACCGGGTGCTGGAGCAGGATGCCGCTGATCTCCGGGTCCCCGGAGAGGCCGGTGATCACCGCGACCAGCTCCTCCGTCGTCGTCTCCGCCGGGAGGGCGACGTGGCGGGAGGTGATGCCGGCCTTGGCGCAACGGTTCTGCTTCATCCGTACGTAGGTCACGGACGCCGGGTCCTCGCCGACCAGGACGGTCGCGAGGCAGGGCGCGGTGCCGGTGCGGGCGGTGAGCGCGGCGGCGTAGCGGGCCGTCTGCTCGCTGATGCGGCGGGCGACGGCGGTGCCGTCCATCATGCGGGCGGAAGGGGTGGCGGCGGGGGTGGCCTGAGCGGTCGTCTGGGCAGTCGTCTGGGCAGTCGTCACGGGATCTCCTGAACGTCGCTGCGGATCGCGGTTCGCGGTAGCGGTTCGCCCAGGCGCGCGGCAGTGGACGTCACCCGGGGTTACGCGAGGTACCTCCGAGTACGCCGGGCCGCTCCCCGGTGGTGATCCACCCAAGCGCCAGTCACGGCCCGCTGCCCACTGTAGTCGACGCCGGCCGGCCCGGGCCGGACCCGGCCGCCCGCCTTATCCGGTGGAGAGCTCGCGCCCCAACTGGGACGATCAAGACATGACACCCATTTTCGACCATCTCGTGGCCGAGGCCGAGTCGGTCTCGGTGGACGGCTGGGACTTCTCCTGGCTGGACGGCCGGGCCAGCGAGCAGCGTCCCTCCTGGGGCTACCAGCGCCTCCTGGGCCAGAAGCTCGCCGGCGTGCGCGCGGCCCTGGACATCCAGACCGGCGGGGGCGAGGTCCTCGCCGGTGCGATCGGCGCGGGCGGGCCGCCGCTGATGGCGGCCACCGAGTCCTGGCCCCCGAACGTCGACCGGGCGACCCGGCTGCTGCACCCGCTGGGCGCGGTCGTCGTCGCGGACACCGACGAGCCGCCGCTGCCCTTCGGCGACGCGGCCTTCGACCTGGTCACCAGCCGCCATCCGGTGACCATCTGGTGGGAGGAGATCGCCCGGGTCCTCAAGCCCGGCGGCACCTACTTCTCGCAGCAGGTCGGGCCGGCGAGCGTCTTCGAGCTCGTCGAGTACTTCCTGGGCCCGCAGCCCGAGGAGGTCCGGCGGGCCCGGCACCCCGACGACGCGGCCGCCGACGCCGCCCGGGCCGGCCTGGAGGTGGTGGACCTGCGCTCGGAACGGCTGCGGACGGAGTTCGGCGACATCGGGGCCGTGATCTATTTCCTGCGGAAGGTGATCTGGATGGTTCCGGGCTTCACGGTCGGCCACTACCGGGACCGGCTGCGGGAGCTGCACGAACAGATCGAACGGCAGGGTCCGTTCGTCGCGCACACCGCCCGCTTCCTCATCGAGGCCCGTAAAACGGGATGATGGAGGAGACTGGACATCGGTTGCGTCTCGACAGCGTGGCGCAGGTCACTCAATTCAGTGCGTAACGAATCGACTCGGGCATGCGATGAACCGACAGGTGTCTTCGCGCGCCGCCGGAATACCGACCCCGTCGGGCCTGTTTCCGCTGGGACGCGCGATGATGTCCCGCCCGCCATTTATCTGTTCGCAACGAGAGGCTCCTTGTGTCGCTCAGCCCGTCCCGTACGTTCCCTCCGGAGATCGCCGAATCCGAGGCCCTGGTCGCTCTTGTCGAGCGCGGCCGCGAGCAGGGTCACATCAACGGTGACGACGTGCGCCAGGCCTTCGAGGCCGGTCGCATCCCGGTGGACCAGTGGAAGCGGGTCCTGCGCAGCCTGAACCAGGTCCTGGACGAGGAGGGCGTGGCGCTGCACGTCAGCGCCGCCCCGGCCACGAAGACCGCCGCCAAGAAGCCCCGCAAGGCGGCGGCCCCGGCTCGTACGGTGACCAAGAAGGCGGCGGCCGCGCCGCGCCCCATCGGCGCGCGCAAGACCGCGGCCGCGGTGCCCGCCACCGCTGCCGCGATATCCGCTCCTGCCCCCTCGACCGCCGCGGCCACCGAGGACGAGACGGCCGCCGTCGCCGAGCCCAAGAAGCGGACGGTCAAGAAGACCGCCGCGAAGAAGACCGCCACCAAGAAGACGGCGGCGAAGAAGACCAGCGCCAAGGACGACGCCGAAGCCGGTGAGAACCCGGAGCTCGAGGGCGACGACCTGTTCGAGGACCTCGCCGACGAGCCGGAGGAGGACACCGCCAAGGCCGGCACCCAGGGCTTCGTGCTGTCCGACGAGGACGACGACGACGCTCCGGCCCAGACCGTCATGGTCGCCGGCGCCACCGCCGACCCGGTCAAGGACTACCTCAAGCTCATCGGCAAGGTGCCGCTGCTCAACGCCGAGCAGGAGGTCGAGCTCGCCAAGCGCATCGAGGCGGGCCTGTTCTCCGAGTACAAGCTCGAGGAGGAGGACGACCACAAGCCGGCCTACCGCCGCGAGCTGGAGATCCTGGTCGAGGACGGCCGGCGCGCCAAGAACCACCTGCTGGAGGCCAACCTCCGGCTCGTGGTCTCGCTCGCCAAGCGCTACACGGGCCGCGGCATGCTCTTCCTGGACCTGATCCAGGAGGGCAACGTCGGCCTGATCCGCGCCGTGGAGAAGTTCGACTACACCAAGGGCTTCAAGTTCTCCACGTACGCGACCTGGTGGATCCGGCAGGCGATCACGCGTGCCATGGCCGACCAGTCGCGCACGATCCGTATCCCCGTCCACATGGTCGAGATCATCAACAAGCTCGCCCGTGTGCAGCGCCAGATGCTCCAGGACCTCGGCCGGGAGCCCACTCCGGAGGAGCTGGGCAAGGAGCTCGACATGACCCCGGAGAAGGTCATCGAGGTCCAGAAGTACGGCCGTGAGCCGATCTCCCTGCACACCCCCCTGGGTGAGGAGGGCGACAGCGAGTTCGGTGACCTCATCGAGGACTCCGAGGCGGTCGTCCCGGCGGACGCGGTCTCCTTCACCTTCCTCCAGGAGCAGCTCCAGTCGATCCTGGGCACGCTCTCCGAGCGCGAGGCGGGTGTCGTGTCCATGCGGTACGGCCTGAACGACGGCCAGCCGAAGACCCTGGACGAGATCGGCCGCGTGTACGGCGTCACGCGTGAGCGGATCCGGCAGATCGAGTCCAAGACCATGTCGAAGCTGCGCCACCCGTCGCGTTCGCAGGTCCTGCGCGACTACCTCGACTGAGAGGTACGCGGTCAGGCCAGGCGGAACACCGGGCCCACCGGTGTGAACGGCAGGGAGGCACCCTGCGGGATCAGGAAGGCGTGCTCGCGCCTGATCCGCAGGGTGTCGCACCACCCGTCCGTGATCACCAGGACCGGAGCTCCGGGCGGGAAGTCCTCCGCCCGCTGGAGCAGGTCGATGCCCGGCTGCAGCTCGGTGCCGCCACGACCCCGCACCCGTACCCGGCCGGCGATCTCGGTCGGCGGCAGATAGCCCGCGTCGTACGGCGCCGCGTCGCAGAACACGACGCGGGCGGCCGGTACGTCGCGGGCTTCCGCGTACGAGGCGATGGCGCCCAGGGCCTTGCCCAGCAGGGCCCGGTCCATCGAACCGGAGGTGTCGAGCACCACGCCGAAGGTGCAGCGCGCCACCTCCTCCGGCGGGAAGTACCGGCCCGCGCGCGGGATGTCCGGGGTGGCGGCCTGCCGGCGCGCCGGCCGCCCGTAGGTCCGTACCGGCTCGGGCCGGGGGACGTACTCGTCGAACCAGCGCGCCAGCTTCGCGTCCCACGGCACGGGCGGATGGGCCAGCGCCCGGATCTCCTCGACCAGCCCGGCGGGCAGCAGCCCGCGGTCCCCGGCCCGGTGCAGGTCCAGGCCCTGGACCAGGCCGCGCCGGTAGAACGCGTCGAGGTCGGTGTACGGGCGGGCCGCGCCGTGCGGCAGCGGCTCGCCGAGGATGTCGCCGACGCCCTTGCCGCACAGGGTGGCCAGCCGGCGCGTCCGGCGCAGGTCGGCGGTGATCCGGTCGTACACCTCCTCGACCGAGAGCCCGCGCAGCTGCGGGTCGTGCAGCAGCCCCTCGGGCATCTCGCCGACGGCCATCTCCACCAGCCAGCCGTTGACGACGTAGTCGGCGGCGACGTTGTGCAGGAACGGGTCGCGCGGGCCGCGGCGCTCGCCGTGGCGCAGGGCGGCGTGCAGCATCTCGTGGGCCAGGATGAAGCGCCACTGCTCGTCGGTGAAGGTGCGCAGCGGGTTGATGTAGATCTCGCCGGCGCGGGCGGAGACGGCGGCGATGGAGATGCCCCGGGCGCGGGACAGCTCGGCGTCGGCGACGACGGTCAGGCCGGCCGCGAGGCCGCCGAGCAGCGGGTACGCGGAGATGAACCAGTTCAGCGCCAGGTCCCAGGGCCGGCGGAGGGTCCCGGGCTCTCGGCCGCCGGCGGTGTCCATCGCGGCGGAGACGCTGCGGGTGAGAGCGGCGGCGAAGGCGGTCTGCCAGTCGGGGGCCGGGTCGTTCCAGTGCCGCCAGGGGCGCAGGTACTGGTCCGGGCCGGTGCCGGCCGTACCGCAGTGGCGGTAGGCGGCGGGCAGGCCGTCGCGGCGCCAGCGGGTGGCCAGCTGCTCCTCGTCGCCGCCGGGGTAGCCGGCGGGCAGGTGTTCGGGGGTGTGGCCGATCGGAACGGTCTGCAGGAAGCGGTTGACGACCACGCAGCGGGCCGCGAGGTCGTGCTCGTCGGGCTGCTCCCGGTCGTCCGCGGTGGCGGCGGGGACGTGGCCGAAGCCGAGGTGGAGCAGGCCGTGGGCGAGGGCCCAGGCCCACTCCGCGGGCTCGGCGAGGCGGGTGGGGTGGGCGTGCAGGACCCCGTTGGAATCGATCACGACGAGGCCGGTACGGGGGCACAGGCCGCACTCGTCGCTGCGGCAGAACTCCTGCTCCAGGGCGGCGAAGGCCGGGTTCTGGCGCACCTTGGCCCGCCCGGCCGCGTACGCCTCCGCGGCCGGATCGGGCTTGGTGTGCTGGCCGTGCTTGCCGCCCTTGGCTCCCTTGCCGCTCTTGGCCCCCTTGCGGCCCTTTCCGCCGGTCGTCGTCACCGGCGGGCCTCGACCAGGCGCGGCATGTCGCGGGCGGCCTCCACCAGGAACCAGGCGGGCAGCACCGGCTGCCCGTCGGCGTCGTCGGCGATGACGGTCTGGGCGACCTCGACGGAGATCTCGGCGAGCTGGACCAGCAGCGACTTGGCCCGGTAGGCGGTCTGCCGCATGGCGGGCGAGACGTGCTCCTTGCGGTCGGGGAGCTCCTTGACCAGCCGGCCGCGGAAGGCCTCGGCCAGGTAGTAGAGCAGGTCGCGGTCGGCCGGGCGGGTGGGCCAGGAGGCGTCGCCCTTGATGATCGCCTCAATGCCGAAGCTGTGCCGGACGATCTTGGCGTAGCCGCAGAAGGAGACGGCGTGGGCGGGCGTGAGCGTGCCGTGCGCAAGGACCTTCAGGGTCGGCTCGTCGAGGGCGGGCCCGAAGGAGTGCAGCGCGTCGGAGAGCATGTGCCAGGAGCGCGGTGTGGAGAACGGCTCCTCGGTCTTGGGCGGCTGTGACCAGAGGTGGTCGGGGCGGTCGGTGAGGTAGTCGGTGATCCAGGGGTGGATGCCGGCCTCGCCGGCCCAGACCATCCAGTCCGCGGCACTCGCCCGGAGGTGGACGTGGGTGAGGCGGTTGACGAGGGCGGAGGCGATGGGGCGGGCCAGGGCGTTGTCGGTGGCCCGGTTGCCGGCGCCGATGACGATGGAGCCCTCGGGAAGCTCGTAGGCGCCGATCCGGCGGTCCAGGATCAGGGAGTAGAAGGCCTTCTGCACGTCGGGGGTCGCGGCGTTGAGCTCGTCGAGGAAGAGGCAGTACGGCTCGTCGCGCGCGATCGCCTCCGGCGGGCAGAACACCGACCGGCCGTCGCGGATCTGCGGCACGCCCATGAGGTCCTCGGGCGCGAGCTGCGTCCCGAGCAGGCTGACGCACTCCAGGCCGAGCGAATCGGCGAACCTCCGCACCAGGGACGACTTCCCGATGCCGGGCGCGCCCCACAGGAACACGGGCCGCACGGTGGCGAGGCCGAGGAGCAGTTCGGGGATCTGGGCGGGGGTGACGGTGACAGCAGCCTGCACGGGTGGGAACGTCCTCGGGGTCGGTGGATCCGGCCCGCACAGTCTGGGCCGGGCCGGGCCCCGGGCGCACGCGAATAACGCACCGCCCGGGGCCATCGACAGCCTCGCCCCGGCCGCCCCGCCGCCCCGGCCACTCCGGTCCGGCCCCGTCGCTACGGCTCCGGGACCAGGACCACCGCCGTGCCGTAGGCGCAGACCTCCGTGCCGACGTCCGCCGCGTCCGTGACGTCGAAGCGCATCATCAGAACGGCGTTCGCTCCCCGGGCGCGCGCGTGCTCGATGAGCCGTTCCATCGCCTGGTTGCGGGTCTGGACCAGGGTCTTGGTCAGGCCCTTCAGCTCCCCGCCGATCATGGACTTCAGGCCCGCGCCGATCTGGCTGCCCAGGTGGCGGGAGCGGACCGTGAGGCCGAAGACCTCGCCGATGACCTGCTGGACGCGGTGGCCGGGGACGTCGTTGGTGGTCACGACGAGGACGCCCGCCTGGGGGCCGGGGCCGCCGCCGTAGTCGTCGATGCTCATGGCACCCACCCTCGGGGCAGAGGCGCGCGCCCGCATCCCGGGGGCAGACGCGCGCCCGCATCCCGGGGCGGCACCCGGCGTGGGTCAGACCGTGGCCCGGCGCTGCCTGCGGGCCGACATCACCGCGTACACCAGCACGCCCGCGAAGAGGAACAGCACGCCCTGGTAGACGGCCGCGTAGCCGGAACCGGCGACCAGCCACATCGAGAACCCGAAGGCCAGGCAGGCCAGGACCGCGTCGCGCACGAGGCGGCCGCGGTCGACCCGGTCCGCGCGCCCCGAGGCCAGGAAGTAGATCTGCGCGGCCGTGGACAGCAGGTACGGCACCGTCGCCGTGAACGTCGTGACCAGGACCAGGATCTCGAAGACGCCCTTCGAGCCGGCCGTGTAGTTGTAGACCGTCAGGGCGGAGGCCAGCACGACGGTCACGATGACGCCCACGACCGGGACCCCGCGCCGCTTGGTCTCGAAGACCTTCGGGAAGAGCCCGTCACGGGCGGCGGCGTACGGGGTCTGGGCGCTCAGCAGTGTCCAGCCGTTGAGCGCGCCCAGCATCGAGATCACGGCGGCGACGGCGACCACCGTGCCGCCCCAGGTGCCGCCGAACATGGCGTTCACCGCGTCCGTGAACGGCGCCGTGGAGTTCACCAGCGTGTCGTGCGCCACCAGCCCGAACACCGAGACCGTGCCCAGCAGGTACACGGCGGCCGCGCCGACCGTGCCGAGGATGGTGGCCCGGCCCACGTTGCGGGCGGGGTCGCGGACCTCCCCGGCGCTGACCGCCGCCGACTCCACGCCCAGGTAGCTGAAGAGGAGGATGGCCGCCGCGGCCGAGACCGCGCCCATCGCGCTGGAGTCGCCGGCCCGGTACGGGCCGAGGTTGGCCGGGTCGAAGAAGAACAGTCCGCCCACCGCGACCAGCAGCAGCGGTGCGAACTTCAGCACGGTGGCGACGAGTTGCACCGCGCCCACGTAGCGCGTGCCCGCGAGGTTGGCGAGCGCCGGCAGCCACTGGACGGCCAGCGCGGCCAGGCACATCGACAGCTTGTGCTCACCGACCGCCGGGAAGAGGACGGCGAGGTAGCCGACGGCGGCGACGGCGAGGGCCGCGTTGGACACCCAGGCCGTGATCCAGTAGCTCCAGGCGGCCAGGAAGCCCGCGAAGTCGCCGAAGGCGGCGCGCGCGTAGACGTACGGCCCGCCGGTCTGCGGGTGGCGCTCGGCGAGCCGCCCGAAGACCAGGGCCAGGGCTATCGCGCCGGCCGTCAGCACGCCGAAGGCGACCAGGCTGATGGTGCCGAAGGGGGCGACCGAGGCGGGCAGCAGGAAGATGCCGCCGCCGATGATGTTGCCCATGACCAGGCAGGTCGCGACCGGCAGGCCGAAGCGGCGGGCGTGCGGGCTGCCCTCCGGGCCGGTCTCCGGCTCGGGCGTGGCTGCGGCGGGCGCCTCGGCGCGGGGTGGTGCTGCGTGCGTGGTCATCGGTGGTGCGTCGCCTTACGGTGTCTCACATGCTGGGCAGGTCGACATATGGTCGGCCACCGGGAAAGTCCCACCAAATCAATGGTTTTCGTCCTGCGCGGACACCCCTGCGGAAGGAAAGGTTCCGCCGCCGGGCCCCTCCGGCCGCCGATCCTCCACCGCACCGTGCGCTGCAAGGGGCACCTGCGGCCCGTCCGCCTCCCGCAGCCAGCGCCGCAGCACCCGGTGCACCGCCTCCGCCCCCACCAGCCCCCGCGGCGGCGCGGACAGCTCCACGGGCCACATCAGGAAGGGGCGGCACTGCTCCCCGCCGAGCCCGCCGTGCGAGCCGATCTGCTCCTCGAAGGCGTGCACGGCGCCGGTGCGCGGGTCGTACGCCGAGTTCACCATGACGTCGGCGACGTGCGGGAACGTGTCCGTCCGCCGTACCGTCCCGGCCGCGCCCGGCCCGTACACCGCCAGCAGTTCCTCCGCCTCGCCCGGCGCGTCCAGCCGCGCCTGCGCCCCGTCCGGCCCCAGCAGCACCCCGTCCACCAGCAGGAAGCCGACGCCGGGGTGGTTGGCCAGGGTCGCCAGCAGCGCCGGGTGGGCGGTCTCGATCCACTCCCGCGTCGCCCGGCCGGGCGCGTCGGGAAAGGAGATCAGGGCCAGGTTCCCGGAGGCCAGGACCACCGGGTCCGAGCCGCGGCCCGCCCGTGCCCCGTCCTCGTCCTCGCCCTCCTCCACCGGGCGGTGCAGGGCCGCCCGTACGGCCGTACGCGCCTCCGCGCCGCTGCGCGTGCGGCCCGCCCGGCGTGACACGGGCAGCCCGCAGCCGGCCCGGACCAGGTCCTTCAGCGTGAGCCCGTACCGCCCCAGGAAGGTCTCCCCCGGGCTCTGGCCGTGGTCGGACAGCAGCACGATCCGGTACGGGCGGGGCGCGTGCTCGGCGACCCGGGCGAGCAGCGCGAGGCTGCGGTCCAGCCGGTGCAGCACCTGGTCGGTGTCGTGGCCGTGCGGCCCGGAGTGGTGGGCGACCTCGTCGTAGGCGACCAGGTCGGCGTAGACGGCGGCGCGGCCCGCGAGCATGTCACCGATCACCGCCGCGACCACGACGTCACGCTCCACGACGGTGGCGAACGCCCGGACGAACGGGTACAGCCCGCCGCGCGCCACCCGGGGCCGGTCCCCGCGCAGCCGGGCCCGCACCGACTGGACCGTCTCGCGGCCCACCTCCGCCACCAGGGACAGGGCGGTGCGCACGGCGTTGGCCGGGTCGGAGAAGTACGCGAAGTAGCCCGCCCGGGACCGGTTGGCCCGCCCCCGGCGGGCCGCGACCGACAGCACCAGGGCCAGTTGGTCGGCGCCGCCGCTGAACAGGTTGCCGCGGCTGGCGCCGTCGTGGGTGAGCAGTCCGCCGTCGGCGGTCCGGGCGATCGCGCGCCGCTGGAGTTCGGCGGCGCTGGTGGGCCGGTTGCAGACGACCACCTCGCCGCTCTCCTTCTCGTACCAGCGGAAGGCGGGGACGTCGAAGTTCGAGCCGTGCAGGATGCCGAGCTGGCTGGAGCCGGTCTGGCTGGACCAGTCGGTCCGCCAGGACACCACCCGGTGGCTGCGGTCCAGCCAGCGGGCCACCGTGGGCATCAGGCCGGTGCGCGCGGCGCGGCACAGCACCTCGTAGCCGACGCCGTCGAGCTGGACGAAGACGATGCCGGGGGCGGCGGCGCCCGGCCCGGCGGCGTCCGCGCGCCGGTGGCGGCGGCGTCTGCGGTCGGCGAGCCGGTACAGGCGCCTGCGGTACGCCTCGTCGTCGCGCACGGCGAGGGCGGTGGAGGTGGCGGAGGCGACCGCCGACATCACCGCGGCGACCACCACCGCGGTCTGCGGGGCGACCTGGCCGTACCCGGCCGGGATCAGGTGGAGGGCGAGGAGCAGCAGCGAGCCGTTGAGGAAGAACACCAGCAGGCCCAGGACCAGGGCCGGCACCAGCAGCAGGGCCCGCACCACGACCGGCCAGACCAGGGCGCTGAGCAGACCGAAGGCTCCGGCGCCCCAGGCGGCGGTGAGGCCGACCCGGGTGAGGCTCTCGCCGTCGTGGGACTGCAGGCGGAAGTCGGGCAGGATGCCGGCCAGCGCGAGCATGGTCAGGGTGGACACCGCCCAGACGATGGTGACCCGCACCAGGGCGCCGCCCGCACTCCGCCATCGTCCTCGCAGCACGCCGCACCCGCCCTCCGCCGCCCCTCCCGGATCTTTCCCAGCGTCGCACAGGGCGATGCGGCGGGCCGGGCGGCGCACAGGGGTGCGGGGCGCGGTGCCGGGCGCGCCGCCGGTGTGCCGGGCTCGGGCTCCGGCTACGTGCCGTCGTAGCCGGCGGTCGGCATGGACAGCCTGCGGTGCACCTCGGCCTTCATGGCGGAGGTGTAGCTCGGCTCGTCGATCCCGGCCGTCTCCAGCCGTACGCCGCGCCGCGCGCACTCGGCGGTGAATTCCTCGACCGAGCGCAGCGCGCGCCGCAGGACCCGGTGGTTGGGTGCGACGAACAGGTCGACCCGGCCGTCGTCGACATCGCGCCACAGTCCGAAGTGGTCGGCGCGCAGCCCCAGGAAGAGCAGCTGCCGGGTCACCACGTAGCCCTGGTCCGCCGCCCAGCGGTCGCACATCGCGTGCTGGCTGCGGGTGTCCACGACGAAGGGGTCGGCGTCCAGTTCCTCGAGCGGGGCCAGGCTGGCGATAGCGGCCACGCGCAGCTCATCCATGCCGCCCGACCCTACTCCGATCCGTGGCCCCCGAGGAGGGGGCCGTCGGCCACGACGGGCCGCCGGAACGGCCGGACAAGGCCTAGTCTCGAAGATGACCCCCACGGCGGTGGAGGTCCGCAGGGAGGGAGGGCCGCGTGCCGGTGGAGATCACCTGGTGGGGTCATGCCACGTGCACGGTCGAGGACTCCGGGGTACGGCTGCTGACCGATCCGCTGTTCGCCCGCCGGCTGGTGCACCTGCGGCGCCGCCGCGGCGCACCGCCTCCGCCGGAGGCCTCCGTCGCGGACGTGGTGCTCGTGTCGCACCTGCACGCCGATCACCTGCACCTGCCCTCGCTGGCGGCGCTCGCGCCGGGCACCCGGCTGGTGGTGCCGCGCGGGGCGCGCCGGGCGGTACCGGGGCTGGCGCGACTGGCCGGGGTGCGGCGGCTGCCGGTGACGGAGGTGGCGCCCGGGGAGGAGATCGTGGTGCGGGAGGGCGTACGGGTGCGCGCGGTGAGCGCGCGCCACGACGGGCGCCGCCTGCCGTTCGGCCCGCATCTGGCGCCGGCGCTCGGGTACGTCGTCAAGGGCGCGGCCCGTACGTACTTCGCCGGGGACACCGGGCTGTTCGACACGATGGCGCGGGAGGTCGGCCCGGTGGACGTGGCGTTGCTGCCGGTGGGCGGCTGGGGCCCGTACCTGGGTCCCGGGCACCTGGACGCGGGGCGGGCGGCGCAGGCGCTGGCCCGGCTGGCGCCGGCCGCGGCGGTTCCGGTGCACTACGGGACGTTCTGGCCGATCGGGATGGACGCGGTGCGGCCGCACGAGTTCCATGCCCCGGGCCCGGAGTTCGAACGGCTGGCGGCGCGGCTCGCGCCGAAGGTGGCGGTACGGGTACCGGGGCACGGCGAGCGGGTACGGGTGCCGTGACGCTGCTGCGGGAGGCGATGCAGCAGGTGCCGCCGGAGTCGACCCAGCAGGCGGTGGGCTACCCGGCGCTGTTCGTGCTGGTGGCCCTGGGGGCGCTGGTGCCGGTGATTCCGACGGGGGCGCTGGTGAGTTCGGCGGCGGTGGTGGCCTTCCACCACGCGCTGCCGTTCGGGCCGCTGCTGGTGTTCGTGGTGGCGGCCCTCGCGGCGTTCACCGGTGACATCGCGCTGTACTGGCTGGGGCAGCGCGGCGTCGGGTCGCGGGGCGGTTCGCGCTGGCTGGCCCGGCTGCGCGGGCGGGCCACCCCGGAACGGCTGGCCCAGGCACAGGCCAGGCTCGACGAGCACGGCGTGCAGGTCCTGGTGCTGTCCCGGCTGGTTCCGGCGGGCCGGATCCCGGTGATGCTGGCCTGTCTGCTGGCCCGGATGCCTCTTCGCCGCTTCGCCCGCGGGGCCGCGCCCGCCTCGCTGGCGTGGGCGGCGACGTACGCCTTGATCGGCATCCTGGGCGGCTCGCTGTTCGCGGAGCCCTGGAAGGGCGTCGCGCTGGCGGTGGCCCTGGCCCTGCTGATCAGCGCGGCGCCGGCCCTGTGGCGCCGGGTACGGCGGTCCCCGCGGGAAGGCGACGTGTAGGACCGGTCCGGTCCGGTCCCGTCCGTTCCGTTCCGCCCGCGACCACGCGAAACGCCGGATCGTGGGCTACAGGGTGGCCGAGGCGCCGATCGGGAGGTCCCACAGGTCCTCGCGCGGCAGGCCCGCGCGGGCCCAGGCGGCGCGTACGCGGTGCAGCGGTTCCATGACCGGCTCGGCGGAGAGCACGAAGGTGGCCCAGTGCATGGGGGCCATCCGGCGGGCCCCGAGGTCGAGGCAGGCCCGGACGGCCTCCTCCGGGTCGGCGTGGACGTCGCGCAGCCACCAGCGGGGCGCGTAGGCGCCGATGGGCAGCAGGGCCAGGTCGATACCGGGGTGGCGGCGGCCGATCTCGGTGAACCAGTGGCCGTAACCGGTGTCCCCGGCGAAGTACACCGATCTGCGGGCGCTGTCCCGGGTGTCGGTGAGCACCCAGCCGCCCCACAGGCTCCGGCAGGTGTCGAGGAGGGACCGCTTGGACCAGTGGTGGGCGGGGACGAAGTCGAAGCGTACGCCGCCCAGTTCCGCGGCCTCCCACCAGTCGAGCTCGGTGACCGTGCCGAATCCGCGCCGCCGGCACCAGCGGCCCAGGCCCGCCGGGACGAAGAGGGGGGTGTGGCGGGGCAGCCGTTTGAGGGTGGGCGCGTCGAGGTGGTCGTAGTGGTTGTGGCTGATGACGACGGCGTCGACGGGCGGCAGGTCCTCCCAGCGGACCCCGACGGGGGTCATCCGGGCCGGCGTGCCGAGGATCCGCCGGGACCAGACCGGGTCGGTGAGCACGGTCAGCCCGCCGACGCGCAGCACCCAGCTGGCGTGCCCGGCCCAGGTGACGGCCACCGTGCCGGGCCCGGCGGCGGGCAGCGGGCCCGGCTCCCAGGGCAGGTCGGGGATGCCGTGCAGCCCCTCGGGCGCCGGCCGGAAGGCCCCTTCGCGGGCCAGCCGTGCGAACGCCCGCACTCCGGGCAGCGGCGCGGTCAGCCGGTCGGCGAACGACCGCGGCCACACCCGATGCTCCCCGAGCGCCCGCGGCACGGCACCCCCCGCCCCGCCGTCGGTACGGCCACCCCCCGCGTCCGGGGCATGCCCCGGCATCACGGCACGCCCCGGACCGCCGGCGGTGGCCGGGGCACGCGCCGGCACCGGGCCTCCGGCGGTGGCCGGCTCACGTGCCGGGACCGGTCCCCCGGTACGGACGGGGCCCGGATCCGAGGCCACAGCGTGCGCCCGGGCGGACGCCGGGTCGGCGGCCTCGGCTGAGCCCTGAGCCGGCCCCTGAGCCGACGCCAGGTTCGGGGCCGGGGCCGGGGTTTGGGCCGACGCCTGGTCCGGGGCCGACGCCTGGTCCGGGGGCGGGCCCGGGGGGCTCGGGTGGGGGGCGGGGTCGGGCGGGGAGGTGGCGGGTGGGCGGGCGGCCGTCTGGTCCCTCATCGCGGTCTCCGTTCGGCGTCGTCACATCAGGTCGGCGAGCACCGCGGCGAGGGCGTCCAGGGAGCGCCGTACGTGCGGGAGCCCCAGCGGGTCACGGGAGGTGAGGGCGGCCAGGCGTTCCTCCGGGGTGGCGCCCAGCAGCGGTCCGGTGGACAGCCGTACGCGCAGGGCGCCCAGTTCGTCCGCGAAGCGCTGGCCGCCGGGGGCCGGGGCGCCCAGCCGGCCACCGAGGTGGTCCTCCAGCTCCATCGCGTCGCCGACACCGTGGCGGGCCAGGCCGGCGCGCAGCGGGGTGAGGTCGGCGTACACGTGGCGGCCCGCCCGCGGCGGCCGGGCCAGGGCGCCGGCGGCCAGCAGTTCCCGGTGGACGGCGGCGGCCACCACACCGTGCAGCCGGGCCGCGGCGATCGCCCGGGCCGCGACCTCCTCCGGCTCGTCGAGGGCGTACGCGGCGGCCCCCGCGACCGGGCCCGCGGCCTGCGCGCCGGTGGCGGTCAGCACGTCGAGGGTGCGGGCCCGCAGCCAGGTGCCCCGCGGGGTGTCGGGCAGCCGCAGCACCGCCGCGGGCCAGCCGCCCGGCAGCAGCGCGCCCGACAGGTCGACGAGCACGGCCGTGTGCTCGGGCAGCATCTCGGCGGGGCTGAGCACCAGGGTCTGGTGCGGCCGGTGCACGGTGTCCCGCCAGGTCTCGTCGCTGACCACGAACAGGCCCGCCGACTGCGCGGCCTCGCACGCCTCCCGCATCAGTTCCGGCGGGGGCACGGTGGCGGTCGGGTCGTCGGCCACGGACAGCAGCAGCACCCGCGGATCGCCGCCCTCGGCGCGCACCCGCCGTACGGTTTCCAGCAGCGCGTACGGGTCCGGCACGCCCCCGCACTCGGCGGGCGTCGGCACGTGGTAGGCGCGCCGTCCCAGCAGCCGGACCTGCGGCGTCCACCAGGCGGGACAGGGGCGGGGCAGCATCACGTCACCGCCGTACGCGCCGATGAGGGCGAGCAGCAGGGACGGCGCGCCGGGGCCGGCGGCGACGTTCTCGGGATCGGTCGGCAGCCCCCGAGAACGCCAGTAGCGGCAGGCGGCCTCGCGTACGGGCGGGCCGCCGCCGGGCGGTTCGGGCGCGGAGCGGTCGGCGGCCGCGGCGAGTACGGCGGTCAGTCCGGGCAGCACCGGCAGGCCCGGCTCCGGCGCGGGCGGACCGTACCGGACCGGTCCGCGCCCCTCGGGCGCCGTGCGCTGCATCCCCGCCACCGCCCTCGTCCTGTGATCTACGCGCCACGGGCCCCGGCCCGCGGCACCACACCCTCTCTCCCTGCCCTTTATAAGGGTGATGAGACGGACTCGCCCCTTATGGACGTCCGCTCACGTCCGGACCGCCGGATGTCAGCGCCGCCGGCCCGTCAGCGCGAGCAGCCGCGTCTGCGGGTCCGCGTCGGCCGGCACCTCCACCGGGGCGTCGAACATGCCGCTGGCGGCGAGGGCGTCGGCGTACGGCGTGACCTGCCGGAGCGCGAACTCCACCAGCCGGTCCGGCAGCCGGTCGTCCGCGCCGATGGCCCGCGCCAGGTCCCAGGTGTGGACGACGCAGTCGGTCGTCAGCTCGGAGCAGTATGCGGCGCCGGGCGTGGGCCCGTAGCTGAGGCCGACCGTCCGGGCCAGCGTGCCGGGCGCCTCGAAGGTGGCGTGGGCGGCGGCCGCGGCCTTGTCCCAGGCGGCGGCCGGGGCGTCGCCGAGGAGGTCGCCGGAGAGCGCGTCGCCGACGTCCTCGACGGTGCGGCCCTCGCCGGCCAGCGGCGGCACCCAGGCCTGCTCGCCGGTGACGTGGTTGACCAGGTCCCGCACGGTCCAGTCGGTACAGGGGGTCGGCCCGTCCCACTGGTCGTCGGCGACCGCGTGCACGTGCTCACCGAAGAGGCGCAGCGCCTCCGCGTGGCAGGCGAGCAGCGCGGCCGGGTCCAGCGGGGCCTGCAGGTCCCGAGTGGCGTCTCCCACGGATCCCACCATCCTCTCGCATCACAGCCATCCCCCTGGGACCAGGCTCCCCCGCATCTCCTTGCCCTGCAAGGGGTGTGTCCACATGTCAAAACGGCAATCTCATATACCGGCAAGATCCCCTACGGTAGAAGTCCCCTTCGACGCAGAGGAGTCGCCGTCATGACGCCCGCCCGGGAGCAGGAACAGGGACGCGAAAAGGAACAGGGACAGGAGCCGGTCGCTGAGACCGCGGTCTACACCCACGGCCACCACGAGTCGGTCCTGCGCTCGCACCGCTGGCGCACGGCACAGAACTCCGCCGCGTACCTGATCGGCGAGCTGCGGCCGGGCCTGTCCGTCCTCGACGTCGGCTGCGGGCCGGGCACCATCACCGCCGATCTGGCGGAACTGGTGGGGCCGGGCGGCCGCGTCACCGCGGTCGACGCGGCCCCGGAGGTAATGGAACAGGCGCGGGCGTACGCGACGGAGCGCGGCCTGGACACGATCACCTTCGCCACGGCCGACGTGCACGCGCTGGACTTCCCGGACGGCTCCTTCGACGTGGTCCACGCCCACCAGGTGCTCCAGCACGTGGGCGACCCGGTGCGGGCGCTGCGCGAGATGCGCCGGGTGTGCCGCCCGGGCGGGATCGTGGCCGCGCGGGACGCCGACTACGCGGCGATGACCTGGTTCCCCGCGTCGCCCGTGCTGGACGAGTGGCTGTCGCTGTACCGCCGGGTGGCCCGCGCCTGCGGCGGTGAACCGGACGCGGGCCGCCGGCTGCGCTCGTGGGCGCTGGCGGCGGGCTTCGACGACGTCCGTGCCTCGGCGAGCGCGTGGTGCTACGCGACGCCGGAGGAGATCGCCTGGTGGTCGGGCCTGTGGGCGGACCGTACGACGGCCAGTTCGTACGCGTCGCTGGCGACGGACACCGGTCACGCGACCCCGGACCGGCTGTCCGCCGTCGCCGACGCCTGGCACGCGTGGGCCCGCTCCCCGGACGCCTGGTTCTCGGTGCTGCACGGCGAGATCCTGTGCCGCGCCTGACACCCCGCCCGGCCTGACACCCCGCCCGGCCGGGCGCCCGCCGGGCCTGACACCCCGCCGGGCCGGATGCGCCGCCCCGCGCCGCGGCGGTCCGGCCGGGGCCGTACGGACCCCGGTCGGGCCGCCGGGGGCCGGCCGGGCCCCGCATCACCCGCCCTCCGCGGTCCCCGGCGGACGCATGCGGAAGTCGTAGCGGGGCGGGAGGGGGCAGGGGGTCAGGCCGGCCCACAGGTCACCGAGGGTCTCGTCGCCCTCGCGCAGGTCCGGGACCTCGAAGCCCTCTTCGAACAGCCGCCGCGCCGCCGCCACGTGTCCCTCGGCCGCCAGCAGCCGGGCCGCCAGCAGCCGGAAGCGGCCCTGTTCGCGCAGGGCGGGGCGCAGCCGTTCCCACACCGAACGGGCCACCGCCGGGCGGCCCGCCGCCAGGGCCGCCGTCATCGCCTCCCGGGCCAGCGCGGATTCGGCGGCCGCCCACGCCTCGCCGTCCCCGCTCTCGTGCGCGAGACCGGCGATGGCCTCGGCGTACCGGTCGGCGGCCCGGGCCGGGTCGCCCGCCAGCTCCTCCGCCACGGCCAGGCACCGCAGCAGCGGCCAGCGCGAGGGGGCGGCCGCCAGCCCCCTCTAAGAGCTTGCGGCCGCGCAGCGCCCCGGTCGACGTCTGGACCAGCCCACGCCCCTCGCCGTCCAGCGCGGCGATCCACGGGCGCCCGCCCTCGGGCAGCTCGTAGAAGGAGTCCGCCGGACAGTTGCTGCGCAGCGGGTAGGTGCGGTCGGCGCCCTCCCATACGGGCACCGCGACCTCGCGCAGCGCCCGCTCGTAGCCGAAGTGCCAGGCCCGGTCGGCGGGGGCGAGGACGCGGGTGTCCGGGGTCTCGGGGACGGCGGTGTTGGACCACCAGTAGACGGGCGCCGGCCGCTCGTGGGGGTTGCGCACGCGGACGCCGACGTAGAGGAACTCGCTCTCCCCCGGTAGCCAGAGGTCCACCTGGAAGGGCAGGTCGCGCAGCCGCTCCCACTCCCACAGCCGCACCATGGTGCCGCCGTCGGGTGCGGGGACGAGGGCGGCGTGCAGCGGCGCGCAGGACAGGGCGGTGTGGCCGGTGGCGCCGATGTTCCATTCGATGCCGCCGGAGAACCAGGCCCCGTTGAGCGCGAACGCCGCGGGCTGGAACACCGGGTTACGGTAGAGCAGTTCGCGTCCCGTGGGGACGTGGACCAGGGAGTGCACCCGGCCGCCGAGGCCGGGCAGCACGGTCACGCGCAGGTGGGCGTTCTCCAGCACCACGGCCTCGGTGTCGGCCGGCGCCCGCTCCCGCCCGTACCCGTCGCGCAGGCGGACCGGCAGCAGCGATCTCAGCGGCTCGTAACCGATCTGACGGGCCATCTCGCGCGGCAGCCGTGCCGTCAAGCGGTCGTCGAGGACGTGGACCCCGTCGAGGGGGCGCAGCGGCGGCAGCGGGTTCTCGGGGCCCAGCGGGGCGGCGGGCCGCGTGACGACCGCGCGGCGGACAGAAGTGGCCATGGGGCAAGGGAACACGGCGGAGCGGCCGCGGGGCAGGGGTTCGGCCCGGTACCGCCCGTCAGGGTCGGGCGAAGGCGCCGGCGACGAGGTCCGCGAGGAGGGCGCCCGCGGCGCCGTCCGGGTCGCGGTCGGGGTCGTAGATGGTGACGTTGAGCCCGACGCAGCGCGGCGAGCCGGTCAGCACCGCGAGCAGTGCGGCCAGTTCGTCCGGGAGCAGGCCGCCGGGGTCGGGGCTGTCGACGGCCGGCATGACGCTCGGGTCCAGCACGTCGGCGTCGAGGTGGACCCAGAACCCCTCGGTGACGGGCGGGTGCAGTCCGGCGAGCGCCTCGCGTGCCACGGTCGCGGCGCCCCGGCCGCGGATCTCACCGACGGTTGCGGTACGGATGCCCAGCGCGGCCAGTTCGGCGAGGTCGTCGTCGCCGTCACGGATCCCGAACAGCCGTACGTCCTCGTCGCGCAGGTACGGCGAGAGCCCCTCCAGGTCGCAGAGGTCGGCCTGGCCGCGGCCGGTGGCCAGCGCGAGTTCCTCGCCGCCGGCGGCGCCGACGGGCCCGTTGGCCGCCGTGTTGCCGGGGTGGCGGAAGTCGGCGGAGCCGTCGACGGCGGCCAGCCCGTAGCGGCCCAGGCGGCGCATCGCGAGGGAGGCGCCGAGCTGGATGGAGCAGTCGCCGCCGAGGACGACGGGGAACTCCCCTGCCCTCAGGTGCTTTTCGATCCGGTCGGCGAGGGTGACGGTGTACGCGGCGAGTTCGGCGGCGTGGAAGACGCCGTCGCCCTCGCGCCAGTCCCCGCGGTCGTAGCGGGGCGGCACCACGACCCCGCCCTCGCGGGCGCCGAGCCGGGCCAGCAGCCCTTGTTCGCGCAGCGCACCGGCGAGCTTGTACACGCCGGGCACGGTGCCGGGGCCGGGCGGGCGCAGGCCGAGGTTGGAGGGGGCGTCGAGCAGCACGATCGTTCGCATGGTCGTCATCCTGTGGCAGCGGGAACGGGCGGTGCGGGCATCTCGCGGGTGAGCGCCCGGCGTTCGTGGCCGGCGCGCGCGGGGTCCTCGTCCGGCCGCCGCTCGTACGCCGTGCAGTCGGCGGCGGTGGTGGGCGGGAACAGCCAGGGCCGGTGCGGAGCGGTGCTCTCGCGTGCCCGCGGGGTGAACTCCGGGCCCTCCTCCGGCCGGAAGGCCCGCAGTCCCACGCGGGCGCTCCGCGCGACGTACGCGATCTCGGTCATCCGTCCAGCGTAGAGCCGTGTGTCATCATCGCGGCGTGATCGATGACGAACGCGCGGCGCGCAACAACGCCGGCTGGTGCGATGCGGTGTGCCGGGCCCACGGCCTGCCCGGTGCCTTCGGCGCCACCGTGTGGAGCAGCCCCCGCCGTACCCCGCCCCTGTATCCCGACGCGGTGACCCTGAGCCCGGCGGCCACGGCCGCCGAGGTGCTGGCCGGGATCGACACGGTGTCGCCGGGCTGCTCGGTCAAGGACAGCTTCGCGGGCCTGGACCTGACGCCGGCGGGCTTCGAGGTGCTCTTCGAGGCCCGGTGGATCCACCGCCCGGCGGGCCCGCCCGTCGCCGGTCCGCCCGCCGGCTGGCGCCGCGTGCGTACTCCGCAGGAGCTGACCGCGTGGGAGGCGGCCTGGTCGGGAGCCGCGCCGGCCGGGCTGTTCCGCCCGCAGCTACTGAGCCCGGACACCGCGTTCCTGTACGCCGCGGAGGCCGGCCGGGTGACCGCCGGCGCCGCGGTCCACCGCACCGGGCCGGTGGTGGGCCTCTCCAACGTCTTCGCCGTCGACGACGCCCACCTCGATGCGGCCTGGTCAGGCGTCCTCGCGGCGGTCGCCGCCCACTGGCCCGGCCTGCCCGTGGTCGGCTACGAGTCGGGGGACGACCTCGCCGTGGCCGTCCGCCACGGCTTCGCCCCGGCCGGCCCCCTGCGCGTCTGGCTCCACACCACGCGGTGACCCGCTCCGGCCGCTAGGACGTGACCCGCTCCTGGCGCCGGCTCCGGGCCGTGCGGGCGATGTTCCTGGTCATGCCGCCGAAGACGAGGGCGTGGAAGGGGGAGACCGACCACCAGTACAGGTGGCCCAGCAGGCCGTGGGGGTGGAAGAGGGCGCGCTGGTGGTAGCGGGAGGTGCCCGCGGGGCCGGGGCTCACGCGCATCTCCAGCCAGGCCAGGCCCGGCAGCCGCATCTCGGCGCGCAGGCGCAGCATCCGGCCGGGTTCGATCTCCTCGACCCGCCAGAAGTCCAGGGAGTCCCCCACGCGCAACCGGGCCGCGTCACGGCGGCCGCGGCGCAGGCCGACGCCGCCGACGAGCCGGTCGGCCCAGCCCCGGGCGGCCCAGGCCAGGGGGAAGGAGTACCAGCCGTTCTCCCCTCCGATGCCCTCGACGACCTGCCACAGCGCCTGCGGTGACGCCTCGACCGCCACCTCCCGCTGGTCGGTGTAGAGGCTGCCGCCGGCCCAGTCCGGGTCGGTGGGCAGCGGGTCGCTCGGGGCACCGGGGACGGAGGCCGAGGACCAGCGGGTGGTGACGTCGGCCTCCCGGACCCGCTGGAGGGCGAGGGCCAGCGACCGGTCGAAGCCGATCGGGGCGCCCGGCGGGTCGGGCACGTAGCGGGCGATGTCGTGCTCGCGGCACACCACCTCGTGCCGCAGGGACTCCGCCAACGGGCGGGCCAGCGCCCGCGGGACGGGGGTCACCAGGCCGATCCAGTGGCTGGACAGGCCCGGTGTGAGCATCGGTACGCGCAGGATCAGGCGGTGCGGCAGGCCGGCGACGGCCGCGTACCGGCGCATCATCTCCTCGTACGTGACGACGTCCGGGCCGCCGATGTCGAAGGCCCTGCTGACGCCCTCGGGCAGGGTGGCGCTGCCCACGAGGTAGCGCAGCACGTCGCGGACGGCGATCGGCTGCACGCGGGTGCCGACCCAGCTCGGGGTGACCATCACCGGCAGCCGTTCGGTGAGGTAGCGCAGCATCTCGAAGGAGGCCGATCCGGAGCCGATGATGACGGCGGCGCGCAGGACGGCGGTGGGCACCCCGGACGCCAGCAGGATCCGGCCGACCTCCGCGCGCGAGCGCAGGTGCGGCGAGAGCTCCGGAACCGGGATGCCGGCGGGGGTGAGCCCGCCCAGGTAGACGATGCGCCGTACGCCGGCGGCGCGGGCCTGCTCGGCGAAGGTCCGGGCGGCGGTGCGGTCGCGCTCCTCGAAGTCCTTGCCACCGGTCATCGCGTGGACGAGGTAGTAGGCGACCTCGATGCCGCGCAGGGCGTCGGCGAGGGACCGCGCGTCGGTGACGTCGCCGCGCACCACCTCGGCGCGCCCGGCCCACGGGTGGTCGCGCAGCCGTTCGGGCGACCGGGCCAGGCACCGTACCCGGTGGCCCGCGTCGAGGAGTTCGGGCACCAGGCGGCCGCCGATGTAGCCGGTGGCCCCGGTGACGAGGACGTGCGCGCCCGTCATGGTCCGCCTTTCTCGCGTGCCGCCCGCGCCGGGGTCAGGGCCGCAGTCGTACGGCCGGGACGTCCGACCGGTCCAGTCCGAAGACCTGGACGTACAGGGAGAGTTCGGCCTCCAGGGCGCGGACCATGGTGTCCGCGCGGCGGAAGCCGTGGCCCTCGCCCTCGAAGGCGAGGTAGGCGTGCGGCACGGCCCGCCCGCGCAGGGCGGCCAGCAGCCGTTCGGCCTGGGCGGGCGGACAGATCACGTCGTCCAGGCCCTGGAGGAGCACGAAGGGGGCGGTGATGCTGCCGGCGCGGGCGACCGGGGAGCGTTCGCGGCAGCGGACGGCGAGGGTGTCGGGCGGGCCGGCGAGGCCGTCGACGTAGCGGGACTCCAGGTCGTGGGTCTCCGCCGCGAAGCCCAGCAGGTCCAGCACCGGGTAGATGATCGTGCCGCAGGCGTAGACGTCGGTCGAGGCCAGTGAGGCGGCCGCGGTCCAGCCGCCGGCGCTGCCGCCGCGGATGGCCAGGCGCGCCGGGTCGGCGGTGCCCTCGGCGGCCAGCGCGCGGGCCACCGCGGCGCAGTCCTCGACGTCGACGACGCCCCACTGTTCGCGCAGCCGCTCGCGGTAGGCGCGGCCGTAGCCGGTCGAGCCGCCGTAGTTGACCTCCACGACGCCGATGCCGCGCGAGGTGAAGTAGGCGATGTGCAGGTCCAGTACGGGCGGCACGTGGTCGGTGGGGCCGCCGTGCGCCCACACCACGTACGGCGGGAGTTCGTCGGCGGGGGCCCGGCGGGCGGGGTGGTGCGGCGGGTAGACGTGGGCGTGGATCTCGCGGTCGTCGGGGCCGAGGAAGGTGCGGCTCTGCGGCTCCGGGTAGTACGCCGGGTCGACCCGGTCCACGCCGTGCGCGCCGACCACGCGGGCCCGGCCGGTGGCGGTGTCCAGCTCCACCACCTCGTACGCGCTGCGCGGGCTGGCCGCGACGCCGTAGACGCGCGAGCCGTGGCTGGCCAGCGTGGGCTGCCAGGCCGTCCAGGGCCCGGCCACGTCGACGAGGTCGCCGGTGTCGGGGTCCAGTATCCCGAGGACGGACGAGCCCTGACCGTGCAGTACGGCGACCGGCCCGGCGGCCAGCGGGGCGATCCAGTTCAGCCCGGTCTTCCACAGGGCGCCGCCGAACTCCTCCTCCCGCGGGCACAGGTTGACGGCTTCGCCGGTGTCCGGGTCCAGGCGGTACGGGTTCCACCAGCCGCCGCGGTCGGAGACCGCGAGCAGGGCGCCGTCGGCGGTCCACTCGGCCTGTGCGACGGCTTCCCCGGGGCCGCCGAGCACGGTCCGCGCCCCGGCCAGACGCCCGTCGGGCGTGACCTCGGCCAGCTTCAGCTCGGTCCCGTCCCACGGCATGCGCGGGTGGTCCCACACCAGCCACACCGCGTGCCGGCCGTCGGGCGAGAGCCGCGGCCCGCTGCTGAACCGGTGTCGGCCGTCGGTCAGTTCACGCACCGCCGTGCGGTCCCCGGCGGCGGACCCGTCCAGCGGTACGGCGGCGAGCACGCGCCGGACGTCGGTGGGCGCGGAACCGGTGAACTCCTCCAGCACGCACCACACTTCGCCGCCGTGCAGCACCGGATCCGCCCAGCGCAGTCCGCCGCCGACGGTGGAGAGCGGGGTCAGCGGCCGGGGCGCGGCACCGGGCACGTCCGGCTCGTAGGCGTACAGCCGCTGGTCGGCGAAGTGCGCGAAGACCACCAACGGGCCGCGTCCGCCCTGCTGTTCGCGCCCGGTCCAGGGGCGGCCGCCGTATTCGGTGACCCGGCTGCGCACGTTCCACGGGGTCGGCAGCACGGATTCCTCGGGGCCGCCGTGGGCGCGCCGGCGCACCAGGGTCCGGCGGCCGCCCTCGGCCGGCCGGGGCTCGGTCCACCACACTTCGGCGCCCACCGTGCCGACGTACTCGGGGCGCCCGTCGAGGGAGGCGGCGAGCGCGGCGTCGATGGGCGAGGGCCAGCTCCCGTAGGAGCCGGTGGGCACGGCCATCACAGGGCCCGCAGGGCGTGGTCGAGGACCCGGACCCCGAAGCGCAGGGCGTCGACCGGCACGCGCTCGTCGACACCGTGGAAGAGGGACCAGTAGTCGAAGCCGGGCGGCAGCTTGAGCGGGGAGAAGCCGTAGCCGGTGATGCCGAGCCGGGAGAACTGCTTGGCGTCGGTGCCGCCCGCCATGCAGAACGGCACGACCTGCCCCTCGGGGTCGAAACGTTCGACGGCGTCGCGCAGGATCGCGTACGTACGGCCGTCCACGGGTGCTTCGAGGGGTACTTCGCGGTGGTGGAACTCCCACTCGACGTCGGGGCCGGTGAGTTCGTCGAGGGTCCGGCGGAACTCGTCCTCGCCGCCGGGCAGGACGCGGCCGTCGATATAGGCGGTGGCGTGGCCGGGGACGACGTTGAGCTTGTAACCGGCGCTGAGCATGGTGGGGTTGGCGCTGTTGCGCACGGTCGCCTCGACGAGGGCGCCGGCCGGTCCGAGCTTGTCGAGGACGGCGTCGAGGTCGAAGTCGCGGGCCTGCGGGTTCACCGACATCCCTTGCAGGGCGGCGAGTTCGGTGATGCAGGCGGCGACGGTTCCGGTGAGCCGGACCGGCCACTCGTGCTCGCCGATCCGGGCGACGGCGGCGGCGAGCCGGCTGACGGCGTTGGCGCGGTTGGGCTTGGAGCCGTGCCCGGTGGTGCCGTGGGCGGTGAGTCTGAGCCAGGCGGTGCCGCGCTCGCCGGCGGCGATCGGGTAGAGGGGGGCCCGGCCGGGGGCGGTGTGGATGCTGAAGGCACCCGATTCGCTCAGGCCCTCGGTACAGCCCGCGAAGAGGCCGGCGTGCCGGCCGGCGAGGAAGTCGGAGCCGTCGACGGCGCTGTCCTCCTCGTCGGCGGTGAAGGCGAGGACGATGTCGCGGCGCGGCCGGACGCCGGCGCGGGCCCAGGCCCGTACGACGGCCAGGACCATCGCGTCCATGTTCTTCATGTCGACGGCGCCACGGCCCCAGACCACGCCGTCGCGGATCTCGCCGGAGAAGGGGTCCACGCTCCAGTCGGCGGCCTCGGCGGGGACCACGTCGAGGTGGCCGTGGACCAGGAGGGCGTCGGCGGACGGGTCGGTGCCCTCGATCCGGGCGACGACGTTGGTGCGGCCGGGGGTGCGTTCCAGGAGGGCCGGTTCCAGGCCGATGGCGGCCAGGCGTTCGGCGACGTACTCGGCGGCGGGGCGCTCGCGGCAGTCGCCGCCGCCGCGGTTGGTGGTGTCGATGCGGATCAGCCCGGAGGTGAACTCGACGACCTCGTCGAACGCGAGGGGGTCGAGCGGTGCGGCCGGCCCGCCCCGGTCCGGGGAGTTCGCCGGGGGCACCTCGGGGGACGTCATGTCAGCCATACTGCTCCTCCACAGCCGCCGAGACGATCGTCGTGACCGCCTTGAAGGTCCGGATCCCCTCGTACATCGTCGCGCTGGTGTACGCGATGCGGCGCTCGCCGGACGCGTGCTCGACGCCCGGGACGACGGTGGCCGCCGCCGCGAGGTGCGCGGCGTCGAACTCGACCTCGACGGCGAACGGGCCGCCCCGTACGGGGTCGTGGCGGACCGCGAGGGCGGCGGCCTCCTTGGCCGCGGACCGGATCGCGGCGGCGGTGCGCGCCGGGGTGCGGCAGACGGCGGCGTAGCGCGAGACGTGGTCCTTGACCGCCACCGTGCGCGCGCCGGGTGCGTACGTCGCGGCGTCGGCGCAGGTCAGGTCGTCACCGGTGACCAGGACGACGGGCACCCCGTACTCGGCGACGACCAGCGCGTTGAGCAGGCCCTCGCTCGCGCGGACCCCGTCGACCCAGACCCCGGTGATGGAGTTGGCGAGGTAGGTGTGGGCGAGCACGCCCTCGGTGCCGGCGCCGGTGTGGTAGCCGACGAAGGCGATGCCGTCGACGTCGCCGTGCTGGACGCCCTCGATCATGGAGAGGGACTTGTGCCGGCCGGTGATCATCTGGGCGCGTTCGTCGAGCCGCTCCAGGAGCAGGTTGCGCATGGTCCAGTGGGCCTCGTTGATGAGGACCTCGTCGGCGCCGCCGTCGTAGAAGCCGAGGACGGCGGCGTTGACGTCGGAGGTGAACAGGGCCCGGCAGCGCTCCCACTGCGGTGTCCCGGGCAGCACGTCGGCGGGCCAGGTGACGCCGGTGGCGCCTTCCATGTCGGCGGAGATGAGGATCTTCATCGGGCCCCCGGTCGGTCGCGTGTCCGCACAGACGCCTCACCCTAGCCGTCCGGCGGCGCGCCGCGCAGGGGCCACGCCCGGCGCCGGGGCACTCTTCCCGGGCGCCGCGCCGCGCGGCAGCCGGGTTCACTCGAAGCGGTGAAGCCGCGCGCGGCGGCCCCACCGTCCGGTCCTGCGGAAAGGCGTCAGCCCTTCTCGACCTCCTGGGCCAGGTTGGCCAGGAAGGTGTCGTAGATACGGCCGAGGCCCTTGGGGGCGAAGGTGCGCTCGAAGAAGCCGCCGATGCCGCCGGCGCCGTCCCACACGGTGGTGACGACGGCCTTGGAGCGGCCCTCACCGGCCGGGGTGACGGTCCAGGTGGTGACCATGGAGGAGTTGCGGTCCTTCTCGACGAGGCGGCCGTCGCTGGGCTCGGTGACCTCCAGCAGGCAGTCCCGTACGCGCTTGCTGGTGGCCTGGAGCTTCCAGTGGACCAGGGTGCCCTCGCCGTCGCCGCCCTCGCGCACCTCGTACTCGCTGAAGTGCTCGGGGAGCAGCTTGCCGCGGGTGCCGCTGTAGTCCGCGAGCGCGTCGAACACCGCCTCCGCGTCGGCCGCGATGATCCGCTCCGTGGTGGCCTCGACCTGCGCCATACCTGTTCCTCCAGCAGTCGTGAAACGCTCCTTGCGGCGGCAAGCCAACCACCTCCCGGCGCGGGCGCCCAAATCCGCCCGCCCCCGGAGCCGCTCCGCACGATCATGGGAACGTTTGTTCTATTCTCGCTGCGGGACGACCGAGGGAGGCGCCATGCGCTGGGAGAATCTGGGCGACGGGAGCGGGCCCGACGCGGCCGGCGGAGCCCTGTTCGGGGTCGGGGCCGTGGTCACGCGGACCTTCGACACCCCCGAGTTCCGGGGGATCACCTTCCACGAGGTCCGCGCCCGGTCGATCGTGAACCGGGTACCGGGGGTCTCCCGGATGCCGTTCGAATGGACCGTCAACCCGTACCGGGGCTGCAGTCACGCCTGCGTGTACTGCTTCGCACGCAAGACGCACAGCTATCTCGACCTCGACACGGGCCTCGGCTTCGACTCGCAGATCGTCGTCAAGACCAACGCCCCCGAGCTGCTGCGCCGCGAGCTGTCCTCGCGCCGCTGGACCGGCGCGCACATCGCCGTGGGCACCAACGTCGACTACTACCAGCGCGCCGAGGGCCGCTACCGCCCGATGCCCGGGATCATCGAGGCCCTGCGCGACCACGCCAACCCCTTCTCCATCCTCACCAAGGGCACCCTGATCCTGCGCGACCTCGGCCTGCTGCGCGAGGCCGCCGAGGTCACGGAGGTCGGCATCTCGGTCTCCGTCGGATTCACCGACCCCGCGCTGTGGCGCACCGTGGAGCCGGGTACGCCGTCGCCCGCGCGCCGCCTGGACGTCGTCCGCACCCTGACCGACCACGGCATCGGCTGCGGCGTCCTGATGGCCCCGGTGATCCCGTTCCTCTCCGACGCCCCCGAGCAGCTGCGCGCCACCGTCGCCGCGATCGCCGCCTCCGGGGCCACCTCGGTGACCCCGCTCGTGCTGCACCTGCGGCCCGGCGCCCGCGAGTGGTTCACGGCCTGGCTCGCCGCGCACCACCCGCACCTGGTCGAACGCTACGAACGGATGTACGCGGGCGGCAGCTACGCCCCGACCTGGTACCAGCGCCGGATCACCCGTCAGGTGCACGAGCTGGCCGACTCGTTCGGCATCGGCCCCGCCCGGCGCGGCGCGGCCCGCGCCGTCGCCCCGCCCGAACACCCCGCCGAAAGCGCCCCGACACAGCTCACGCTGCTGTGACCGGGCGCTGAAGCATCATCACATCGGGCCAAAAGGGCCCACAATCCCGTCTTCCAGGCGTGGCTTCCGGGACGATTCCGCCCAGAACCCTCGGCTGGGAGGCCCCTTGTGAAGAAGCGTGCAGCTGTCCTGTTGTCGATCGCCACCGTCGCCACCGCCCTCGCGGGTCCGGTGACGGTCACCGCGTCGGCCGCCCCGGCCCCGGGCACCCCGGCCGCCTCGGCCGCGGCACCGCGCTGGACGAAGTGCGCGACCCCGCGCTACCCCACGCTGCAGTGCGCCTCCCTCCAGGTCCCGCTCGACCACGCGCAGCCCGGCGGCAAGAAGATCACCCTGGCCCTGACCCGGGTCCCGCACACCGCCGCCACCTCCCAGGGCCCGCTGCTGGTCAACCCCGGCGGGCCGGGCGGCAGCGGGCGCGCCCTCGCCGGGTTCGTCGCCGCCGCGCTGCCCGAGGACGTCGCCGCGCAGTACGACGTCATCGGCTTCGACCCGCGCGGCGTCGGCCAGAGCGAGCCGACGCTGGACTGCGGCAACGGCCACTTCACGCCCGTACGCCCGGACTCCGTGCCCCGGGACCCGGCCGTCGAGGAGGCCAACCTGGAGCGCGTGCGCGGCTTCGCCCGGACGTGCGCGACCAAGCACGCGGAGGTGCTGCCGCACATCGGCACCGTGGCGGCCGCCCGCGACATCGAGCTGCTGCGGGTGGCGCTGGGCGCGCCGAAGCTCAGCTACTTCGGCTACTCCTACGGCACGTACCTGGGCGCCGTGTACGCCAAGCTGCACCCCGGCCGGGTGCACCGGCTGGTGCTGGACTCGGTGGTCGACCCGACGGGCGTCTGGTACCAGGACAACCTGGCCCAGGACGTGGCCTTCGACGCCCGCCACAAGGCGTTCCTGGCCTGGGTGGCCAGGAACGACGCCACGTACCACCTGGGCACCGACCCGGCCCGGGTGGAGTCCCGCTGGTACGCGATGCGCGACGCGCTCCGCGCGGCCCCGGCCGGCGGCAAGGTGGGCCCGTCCGAGCTGGAGGACACCTTCCTGCCGGGCGGCTACTACAACGGGTACTGGCCGCACCTGGCGGAGGCGTTCGCGGCGTACGCGGTGAAGGAGGACCCGGCGCCGCTGGTGGCGGCGTACCAGCGGTTCGGGGCGGTGGAGCCGTCGGCGGGCAACAGCTACAGCGCGTACAGCGCGGTGCAGTGCCGGGACTCGGCCTGGCCGAAGGACTGGAACGTGTGGCGCGCGGACATGTGGCGTACGCACGCCAAGGCGCCGTTCATGACGTGGAACAACGCCTGGTACAACGCGCCGTGCGCGTTCTGGCCGACGGAGGCGCTCGAGGCACCGGACGTGGCCAACGCCGACCTGCCGCCGGCGCTGCTGCTCCAGGCGACGGAGGACGCCGCGACGCCGTTCGAGGGCGCGGTGAGCATGCGCGCGAAGCTGGCGGGGGCCGCGCTGGTGGTGGAGGAGGGCGGCGGCAACCACGGCATCGCGCTCAGCGGCAACACGTGCCTGGACGAGAAGGTGGCGGCGTACCTGCGGTCGGGGACGGCCGCCGACGCCACGTGCGCGGCGCAGGCCGAGCCCCAGCCGACGACGGCCACCCGCGCCGCCCCGGTCTCCGCGGGCGGCGCGGCCCTGCACGGCCTGCTGGGCTTCCGCGGCTGACGGCTGACGGCCGCGGGCCGCGGGCCGCGGGCCGCGGGCCGCGGGCCGCGGGGGGAACGCCTGACGGTCGGCGGGGGGAACGCCTGACGGTCGGCGGCGGGTGTGGGTCATGATCGGGGCATGACCAGTGATCACCTCACCCGCATAGCCGGCCCCGAGGGCGTCCTCCCGGGCACCGGCTACAGCCACGTCGTCCTGGGGACGGGGACCTTCGTCGCCGTCTCCGGGCAGTGCGCCCTCGACGAGAAGGGCGAGGTCGTCGGCGCCGGCGACCCCGCCGCGCAGAGCGCGCGGGTCTTCGAGAACCTGCGCCGGTGCCTGGCCGCCGCCGGGGCGGACTTCGACGACGTCGTGAAGCTGACGTACTTCGTCACCGACATCGCCCACCTGCCCGCCGTCCGCGCGGCCCGTGACGCCGTGATCCCCGGCGACCGGCAGCCCGCGTCCTCGGCCGTCGAGGTCGCGGCGCTGTTCCGGCCGGAACTCCTGGTGGAGATCGAGGCGTTCGCCGTGCTCCCCGCTCCCCCGGCGGCCGGCTGACGCCGCCGCGTCACCGCGGCAGCAGGTGCAGGGACCGGGTCGCCGCCACCGCCAGCCGCGGATGGGCCTGCGCGCGGCCGAGGACCTCGCGGGCGGCCGGGTCGGCCAGCACCCCCAGGCCCTCGACACAGGCCAGGGCGACCCGCCAGTACGGGTCGTGCGGGGAGAGCAGCCGGGACAGCGTCGTGATCAGCGCCGGTACGGATTCCGGCGCCCGCAGGGCCACCAGCAGGCGTACGGGTTCCAGCGCGTAGGCGGTGCGCAGCGCGTTGGTGGCCAGCGCCGCCGCCGCCCGCGCGGTGCGGGGGTCGCCGAGTGCGGCCAGCGCCCGCGCGGCGGCGGCGCAGCGCGGCGGGTCCCGGTGGTTGAGCAGCAGCACCAGGGCCTCGAACGCGCGCCGGTCGCCCGCCAGCCCCAGCCGGTACGCCGCGAGTTCCCGCGCCCACAGCGGGCGGCCCGCCGAGGTCAGGGCCGCGGCCAGCCCGTCCGGTTCCGCCGCGGCCAGCCGCTCGTACTCCGGCGACCCGGCCGCCTCCGCCCGCAGGCGCTCCAGCACGTCCACCCGGGTCAGCGTAGGGGGGCGGCGGGGCCGTGGCGGGCGGTTTGCGCGGATCGCCCGCCACGCGGCGCACATCACATCTCCCGTGCTCTGGCCAACGAGTTACTCACCGGTTAATCTCGCCCTACGAGCACGGCCTGGTGACGCAGCCGTACTCGTGTTCGTCGGTTCGGCACAGCTGCACGGCGTGCGCCCCGGGACAGGGCCTCGCCGATTCCCGTACGCAGGTACGCGGGCCCTGTGCGCCCCGCGTGCCCCGTACACCGTGCACGCCGCCTTCTCACACGCATCCGCACCCCGCACCCCGTACGCGTGCGCCCTCGTACCCGTACACCGTGCTGCCGCGTACCCGCGCATCCCGCGGGGTGCGCGCGCCCGCGCTCCGCGCCCCTCCCTCAGTCGTCACCCTCATTCCACCGGAGTCCCGCGATGGACCGTCAGTCCAGTCAGCCCACCCTCCAGACCATTGCCGTCGTCGGCCTCGGCACGATGGGCACCGGCATCGCCGAGGTCCTCACCCGCGCCGGCCGCGAGGTCATCGGCATCGACATCAGCGAGTCCGCCACCCGTACCTGCGTCGCCGCGCTGGAGGCCGCCACGGCCCGCGCCGTCGCCAAGGAGCGCCTGACCGAGCAGGAGCGCCGGGACGTGCTGTCCCGCTTCCGCACCTTCACCGATCTGCAGGCCGCCGCCCACGCGGACCTCGTGATCGAGGTCGTGCCCGAGGACTACGCGCTCAAGAGCCGGGTCCTCGCCGCGCTCGACGCGATCGTGCGGCCCGACACGCTGCTGGCCACCGGCACCAACGCGCTCTCGGTGACGCGCCTGGCCGCCGAGTCGCAGCGCCCCGAGCGCGTGCTCGGCGTGCACTTCTTCAACCCGGCCCCGGCCATGAAGCTCGTCGAGGTCGTCTCCTCGGTGCTGACCGCCCCGACGGCGGTCGAGGCCGTCACGGCGCTGGCCCGCGAGCTCGGCAAGGAGCCGGTCGCGGTCGGCGACCGCCCCGGCTTCGTCGCCGACGGCCTGCTCTTCGGCTACCTCAACCAGGCCGCCGCCATGTACGAGGCGAAGTACGCCTCCCGCGAGGACATCGACGCGGCGATGAAGCTCGGCTGCGGCCTGCCCATGGGCCCGCTCGCGCTGCTCGACCTGATCGGCGTGGACACCGCCCGGACCGTCCTGGAGGCGATGTACGCCGCCTCCGGCGACCGGCTGCACGCCCCGGCGCCGATCCTGGGCCACCTGGCCGAGGCCGGGCTGACCGGGCGCAAGGCGGGCCGCGGTTTCTACACGTACGAGGCCCCGGGCAGCTCCGTGGTCGTGCGGGACGCCCGTACCGGCCTGGACGAGGCGCGCCTGGGCGAGGGCCGTCCGGTGACCTCGGTCGGCGTGGCCGGCTCCGGCACCATGGCGAGCGGGATCGCGCAGGTCTTCGCGCAGGCCGGCTTCGACGTCGTGCTCGCCGCCCGCAGCCAGGAGAAGGCCGACGCCGCCAAGGCAGCGATCGGGAAGTCGCTCGGCCGGGCCGTGGCCAAGGGCCGGCTGACCGAGGAGGCCGCCGAGCAGACGCTCGCCCGGATCGCTCCGGCCGCCTCCCTGGACGCCTTCGCCGAGGTGGACCTGGCCGTCGAGGCCGTCGCCGAGGACCTGGCGGTCAAGCAGGAGCTCTTCGCGACCCTGGACAAGGTCTGCAAGCCGGGCGCGGTCCTGGCGACCACGACCAGCTCCCTGCCGGTCGTCGCCTGTGCCCGGGCCACCTCGCGTCCGCAGGACGTGATCGGCATGCACTTCTTCAACCCCGCCCCGGCCATGAAGCTGGTCGAGGTGGTCCGCACGGTCCTGACGGCGGACGACGTGCACGCCACGGTCCGCGAGGTCTGCACCCGGATCCGCAAGCACCCGGTGGACTGCGGGGACCGCGCGGGCTTCATCGTGAACGCGCTGCTGTTCCCGTACCTGAACAACGCGATCAAGATGGTCGAGGAGCACTACGCCTCCCTCGACGACATCGACGCCGCGATGAAGCTGGGCGGCGGCTACCCGATGGGGCCCTTCGAGCTCCTCGACGTGGTCGGCCTCGACGTCTCGCTGGCGATCGAGAAGGTGCTCCACAAGGAGTTCCGCGACCCCGGTCTGGCCCCGTCCCCGCTGCTCGAGCACCTGGTGGCGGCGGGCTGCCTGGGCCGGAAGACCGGTCGCGGATTCCGTGAGTACGCCCGGCGGTAGGCGGCGGGCACACGAACCGGATGCGTGGGGAGGGCTGCTCGGGTCCGCCGGACCCTCACGGCGGACGAACCCTTCCGAGCCCAGTGCGGGCCCTCCCCCGCATCCATCCCGCCCCGCGGGACCTCAGGCGCGCCCTCCTGCACCGATGCAGTACGTTCGCTCTATGTCCCAGTCCGCGAAGACCTCGCCCCGCGCCTCCTCGGCCGCCGACGCCCCGGAGAGCGCGGCCGGCTCCCGGGCGGCCGCCCAGCGCCTGAAGATGCGCCGGGAGCTCGCCGCGGCGGCCATGGAACTGTTCGCGACCAAGGGATACGAGGCCACGACGGTCGACGAGATCGCCGCGACCGCCGGTGTGGCCCGCCGCACCTTCTTCCGCCACTTCCGCTCCAAGGAAGAGGCGATCTTCCCCGATCACGACGACACCCTGATCCGGGCCGAGGCCGTGCTGGACGCGGCTCCGGCGCACGAGCACCCGCTCGACACGGTGTGCCGGGGGATCAAGGAAGTCATGAAGATGTACGCCGCGTCGCCGGCGGTGTCGGTGGAGCGCTACCGCCTCACCCGTGAGGTGCCCGCGCTGCGCGAGCGCGAGATCGCCTCGGTGGCCCGCTACGAGCGGCTGTTCACGCGCTATCTGCTGGCCCACTTCGACGAGACCGACCACCACGACGGCAACGACGACCCGCTGCTGGCCGAGGTGGCCGCCTCCGCCGTCGTGACGGCCCACAACCACGTGCTGCGGCGCTGGCTGCGGGCCGGCGGCCAGGGGGACGTGGAGGCGCAGCTGGACCACGCCTTCGGGATCGTGCGCAAGACGTTCGGCACCGGGATCGGGGCGGGGCGGACGCTGAGCGGGGCGCAGCCGGCCCCGGCGGCGGCGCAGGCCCGTACCGAGGGCGAGGTGCTGGTGGCGGTGGCCCGTACCGACGCGCCGCTCGACGAGGTCATGCGGACGATCGAAGAGGCCCTGAAGAACAAGTAGGCAAGCGGCGAGCGACTCTCGTCACAGCGGCCGCACCCGGTTCCGGGTGCGGCCGCTGTCGTTTGTCCCAGTTGCCCCTACTCGCGGGTAACACTGATCGATCATCGCTCATCTGCGCAGGTCAATCGGCAAATGAGAGAAAGTTTTGGCACGCAGTGCCTTGCCGAGTGACACGGGGTGCCATACGTTGAAGTGGTCCGGATGTCCCCGCGGTCCACGTCGGCACAGACGAAGAACGCGCCCCGGACGCCTGCGTCACAGGCAACCCTCGCGCCCCACCACGGCGCTGCCGAGCACCACACCGCACCCGCCGGACCGACGGCACACCCTCACCTCGATCACGTACGCACCGCGTCATCCCTCAAGCGCACCCTCAGCGCTCCGTCCCCCAGACTCCGTCCGGGGGTGCCCCCAGGAGGCATCACCGTGAAGCACATCCTCGACGCCATCCAGTCGCAGGCCGCCACCACCGAAGACTTCGCGGCCCTGCCGCTGCCCGACTCGTACCGCGCGGTCACCGTGCACAAGGACGAGACGGAGATGTTCGACGGGCTCACCACCCGCGAGAAGGACCCGCGCAAGTCGCTGCACCTCGACCAGGTCCCGGTCCCCGAACTCGGCCCGGGCGAGGCCCTGGTGGCCGTCATGGCCTCCTCGGTCAACTACAACTCGGTGTGGACCTCGATCTTCGAGCCGGTGTCCACCTTCAGCTTCCTGGAGCGCTACGGGCGCCTGTCGGAGCTCACCAAGCGCCACGACCTGCCGTACCACATCATCGGCTCGGACCTGGCGGGCGTGGTGCTGCGCACCGGTCCCGGTGTGAACTCCTGGAAGCCGGGCGACGAGGTCGTCGCGCACTGCCTGTCGGTGGAGCTGGAGTCCTCCGACGGCCACAACGACACGATGCTCGACCCCGAGCAGCGGATCTGGGGCTTCGAGACCAACTTCGGCGGCCTGGCGGAGATCGCGCTGGTGAAGTCCAACCAGCTGATGCCCAAGCCGGCACACCTGAGCTGGGAGGAGGCCGCCAGCCCCGGCCTGGTCAACTCCACCGCCTACCGCCAGCTGGTCTCCCGCAACGGCGCCGGCATGAAGCAGGGCGACAACGTCCTCATCTGGGGCGCCAGCGGCGGCCTCGGCTCCTACGCCACCCAGTTCGCCCTGGCCGGCGGCGCCACCCCGATCTGCGTCGTCTCCTCCCCCGAGAAGGCCGACATCTGCCGGGCGATGGGCGCCGACGCGGTCATCGACCGCAATGCCGAGGGCTACAAGTTCTGGAAGGACGAGCAGACCCAGGACCCGAAGGAGTGGAAGCGCTTCGGCTCCAGGATCCGCGAGCTGACCGGCGGCGAGGACATCGACATCGTCTTCGAGCACCCCGGCCGCGAGACCTTCGGCGCCTCCGTCTACGTCACCCGCAAGGGCGGCACCATCACCACCTGCGCCTCCACCTCCGGCTACATGCACCAGTACGACAACCGCTACCTGTGGATGTCGCTGAAGCGGATCATCGGCTCCCACTTCGCCAACTACCGCGAGGCCTGGGAGGCCAACCGCCTGATCGCCAAGGGCAAGATCCACCCCACCCTCTCCAAGGTCTACTCCCTGGAGGAGACCGGACAGGCCGCGTACGACGTCCACCGCAACCTCCACCAGGGCAAGGTCGGCGTCCTCGCCCTGGCCCCCGAGGAGGGCCTGGGCGTGCGCGACCACGAGCTGCGCGCACAGCACCTCGACGCCATCAACCGCTTCCGTAACGTCTGAGACCGGTCAAAGGGCAAAAGGACAGCCTGAGATGACAGAGCGCCAGAAGGACCGTCCGTGGCTCATGCGGACGTATGCCGGCCACTCCACGGCCGAGGCGTCCAACGAGCTGTACCGCCGCAACCTCGCCAAGGGCCAGACCGGCCTGTCGGTCGCGTTCGACCTTCCGACGCAGACCGGCTACGACCCCGACCACATCCTCGCCCGCGGCGAGGTCGGCCGGGTCGGGGTCCCGGTCTCCCACCTGGGCGACATGCGGCGGCTGTTCCAGGACATCCCCCTGGAGCAGATGAACACCTCGATGACGATCAACGCCACCGCCATGTGGCTGCTGGCGCTCTACCAGGTGGCCGCCGAGGAGCAGGGAGCGGACATCTCCAAGCTCCAGGGCACCACCCAGAACGACATCGTCAAGGAGTACCTCTCGCGCGGGACGCACGTCTTCCCGCCCGGGCCCTCGCTCCGGCTGACGACGGACATGATCGCGTACACGGTCAACCACATCCCGAAGTGGAACCCGATCAACATCTGCAGCTACCACCTGCAGGAGGCGGGGGCCACTCCGGTCCAGGAGATCAGCTACGCGATGTGCACGGCCATCGCCGTGCTGGACTCCGTGCGCGACTCGGGCCAGGTGCCCCAGGACCGCTTCGGCGAGGTGGTCGCCCGTATCTCGTTCTTCGTGAACGCGGGCGTCCGCTTCATCGAGGAGATGTGCAAGATGCGCGCCTTCGGCCGGATCTGGGACCAGGTCACCCGCGAGCGCTACGGCATCGAGAACGCCAAGCAGCGCCGGTTCCGCTACGGCGTCCAGGTCAACTCCCTCGGCCTGACCGAGGCGCAGCCGGAGAACAACGTCCAGCGCATCGTCCTGGAGATGCTGGCGGTCACCCTCTCCAAGGACGCCCGCGCCCGCGCCGTGCAGCTGCCGGCCTGGAACGAGGCCCTGGGCCTGCCCCGGCCCTGGGACCAGCAGTGGTCGCTGCGCATCCAGCAGGTCCTGGCGCACGAGAGCGACCTGCTGGAGTACGAGGACATCTTCGCCGGATCGCACGTCATCGAGGCCAAAGTCGACTCCCTGGTCGCCGACTGCCTGGCCGAGATCGACCGGATCCAGGAGATGGGCGGCGCGATGGCGGCCGTCGAATCCGGTTACCTGAAGTCCCAGCTGGTCTCCTCGCACGCCGAACGGCGGGCCCGGATCGAAGCCGGCGAGGACAAGATCGTCGGCGTGAACTGTTTCCAGCAGACCGAGGAGAACCCCCTCACCGCCGACCTGGACGGCGCCATCATGACGGTCGACGCGGCCGTGGAGGCCGTGACCGTGGAGCGCATCGGCCGCTGGCGGGCCGAGCGCGAGGAGTCCTCGGACCGGCAGGGCAACGGCGACCCCTTCGTGTTCCCCACCACACGGCAGGCGCTGGAGCGGCTGAAGGAGGCCGCGGCCGGGACCGAGAACCTGATGGAGGCCACCTTGGAGTGCGCCCGCGCCGGTGTCACCACCGGCGAGTGGGCGAACGCCCTGCGCGAGGTCTTCGGCGAGTTCCGGGCCCCGACCGGGGTCTCCTCGGCCCCGGTCGCGGTCACCGCCGAGGAGGGCACCCCCATGGCCTTCGTCCGCGAGAAGGTGGCCCGGACCGCCGAGGAGCTCGGCTCCGGACGGCTGCGCCTGCTGGTGGGCAAGCCGGGCCTGGACGGGCACTCCAACGGCGCCGAGCAGATCGCCGTACGGGCCCGCGACGCGGGCTTCGAGGTGGTCTACCAGGGCATCAGGCTGACCCCCGAGCAGATCGCGTCGGCGGCGCTGGCCGAGGACGTGCACTGCGTGGGACTGTCGATCCTGTCCGGCTCGCACAGCGCGCTGGTGCCCGACGTCCTGGAGCGGCTGCGCACGGCGGGGGCGGGGGACATCCCCGTCATCGTCGGGGGCATCATTCCGAACGCCGACGGCGAAGAACTGAAGGCCGCCGGTGTGGCCGCCGTCTTCACCCCCAAAGACTTCGGTATTACGGAGATCATCGGACGTATCGTCGACGAGATCCGTAAGGCGAACAAGCTCCACCCCCTTCACATGAGCACGGAGGTCCCCGCATGACCACGCCCCTCTCCCCGGTGAACCGGCTGCGTCCGCGCCGCTCCTGCCTCGCGGTCCCGGGGTCCAACCCGCGGTTCCTGGAGAAGGCCCAGGGCCTGCCGGCCGACCAGGTCTTCCTGGACCTGGAGGACGCCTGCGCACCGCTGGCCAAGGAGGGCGCCCGCCACACGATCGTGGACGCGCTGAACAACGGCGACTGGACCGGCAAGACCCGCGTGGTCCGGGTCAACGACTGGACCACCCACTGGACCTACCGTGACGTGATCACGGTCGTCGAGGGCGCCGGCCAGAACCTCGACTGCATCATGCTGCCGAAGGTCCAGGACGCCCAGCAGGTCGTCGCGCTCGACCTGCTGCTGACGCAGATCGAGAAGACCATGGGCTTCGAGGTCGGCAAGATCGGCATCGAGGCGCAGATCGAGAACGCCAAGGGCCTGGTCAACGTCGACGAGATCGCCGCCGCCTCGCCGCGGCTGGAGACGATCATCTTCGGCCCGGCCGACTTCATGGCCTCGATCAACATGAAGTCCCTGGTCGTCGGCATGCAGCCGCCCGGCTACCCGGCGGATGCCTACCACTACATCCTGATGCGGATCCTGATGGCGGCCCGCATGCACAACCTCCAGGCGATCGACGGTCCCTTCCTGCAGATCCGCGACGTGGACGCGTACCGGGAGGTCGCCGGCCGGGCCGCGGCCCTCGGTTTCGACGGCAAGTGGGTGCTGCACCCGGGCCAGGTCGAGGCGGCCAACGAGGTCTTCTCGCCCTCCCAGGAGGACTACGACCACGCCGAGCTGATCCTGGACGCGTACGACTGGTGCACCTCCGAGGCGGGCGGCAAGAAGGGCTCCGCGATGCTCGGCGACGAGATGATCGACGAGGCCAGCCGCAAGATGGCCCTGGTCATCGCGGGCAAGGGCCGGGCCGCCGGCATGCAGCGCACCACCAAGTTCGAACACCCCTCGATCGAAAAGACGGCGGAGGCCTGAGCCATGCAGTTCGGACGCACTTACGAAGAGTTCGAGATCGGCGCGGTCTACAAGCACTGGCCCGGGAAGACCGTCACGGAGTACGACGATCATCTCTTCTGTCTGCTCACGATGAACCACCACCCGCTCCACATGGACACGAACTACGCCGAGAAGACGACGGACTTCGGCAGGAACGTGGTCGTGGGCAACTACATCTACTCGCTGCTGCTGGGCATGTCCGTGCCGGACGTCTCCGGCAAGGCGATCGCCAACCTGGAGATCGAGTCGCTCCGGCACGTGGCGCCGACCTTCCACGGCGACACGATCTACGGCGAGACCACCGTCCTGGACAAGACCCCGTCGAAGTCGAAGAACGACCGCGGCATCGTCTACGTCGAGACCAAGGGCTACAAGCAGGACGGCACCCTCGTCTGCGTCTTCCGGCGCAAGGTGATGGTTCCGACCGAGACGTACATCAAGGAGCGCGGCGGCGAGCAGCCCGGCCGGCCCCAGCTGAAGGAACAGGGGAAGTAGTCATGGCCCGACTCGCCCAGACCGCCGGTCTGACCGACGTCCAGCAGGAGATCCTCAAGACCGTCCGCGAATTCGTGGACAAGGAGATCATCCCGGTCGCGACCGAGCTGGAGCACCGCGACGAGTACCCGCAGGCGATCGTCGACGGCCTCAAGGAGCTCGGCCTCTTCGGCCTGATGATCCCGGAGGAGTACGGCGGCCTGGGTGAGTCGCTGCTCACCTACGCGCTGTGCGTGGAGGAGATAGCGCGGGGCTGGATGTCCGTCTCGGGCATCATCAACACGCACTTCATCGTCGCGTACATGCTCAAGCAGCACGGTACGCAGGAGCAGAAGGACTACTTCCTGCCCCGCATGGCGCTCGGCGAGGTCCGGGGCGCCTTCTCGATGTCCGAGCCGGCGCTGGGCTCGGATGTGTCGGCCATCACGTCCAAGGCGGTCAAGGACGGCGACGAGTACGTCCTGACCGGCCAGAAGATGTGGCTGACCAACGGCGGCAGCTCCACGCTGGTGGCCGTCCTGGTCCGGAGTGACGAAGGACACCCCGAGGGGACGGCGCCGCACAAGTCGATGACGACCTTCCTGGTGGAGAAGGAGCCGGGCTTCGGCGAGGTGCGCCCCGGCCTGACCATCCCGGGCAAGATCGACAAGATGGGCTACAAGGGCGTCGACACGACCGAGCTGATCATGGACGGACTGCGCATTCCGGCCGATCGCGTCCTCGGCGGCCGGACCGGCCGAGGGTTTTACCAAATGATGGACGGGGTCGAGGTCGGCCGCGTCAACGTGGCGGCGCGTGGCTGCGGCGTCGCACAGCGTGCGTTCGAACTGGGTGTCTCGTATGCCCAGCAACGTCACACTTTCGGGAAGCCGATCGCCCAGCACCAGGCCATCCAGTTCAAGCTGGCCGAGATGGCTACCAAGGTCGAGGCCGCCCATGCGATGATGGTCAACGCAGCACGCAAAAAGGACTCCGGGGAACGAAATGACCTCGAAGCGGGGATGGCGAAGTACCTCGCCTCCGAGTACTGCAAGGAGGTGGTGGAGGACGCCTTCCGTATCCACGGTGGTTACGGCTTCTCGAAGGAGTACGAGATCGAGCGGCTCTACCGGGAGGCTCCGATGCTGCTGATCGGCGAAGGAACCGCCGAGATCCAGAAAATGATCATTGGGCGCCGCCTGCTCGAGGAGTACCGGGTCCAGGGCTGATCGTCCCGATTCGCACAGGTTTGACTGCGAAAAGGGTCACATCCCGTAACAGGCCTCGGGGCACCGACTCGGCTTCTGGCTTGCCCAGTTGTTGCGTGCAACCGATAGCATTCCAGTAAAGCCGCCGTCCCGTCCCCCTGTTTGCGGCGCGGCAATCACCCGCTACGAAGGTCATCCATGCCCCACAGCCAAACCTCTGCACCTCGCGACAGCCTTCTCGGTGGACGTCTCGCGCGCGGAGCATCGCCGTGGCTTCTGCCGACCGTCGCCACCGCGGCGCTCAGCCTCACCCGGGCACGCAAGTCCGGGCGCTGGGCCGCGGTGGCCGTGCCCACCACCGCTCTCGCGGCGGGCATGCTGTGGTTCTTCCGCGACCCCGAGCGAGAGATCGCCCAGGGCCGGGTCATCTCCCCCGCCGACGGTGTGGTGCAGAGCATCATGCCGTGGAAGGACGGACGGACCCGGGTCGCGATCTTCATGAGCCCGCTGAACGTCCACGTCAACCGCGCGCCCCTGGCGGGCACGGTGACGTCCGTGGAGCACATCCCCGGCGGGTTCGTCCCGGCGTTCAACAAGGAGAGCGAGAACAACGAGCGCGTTGTCTGGCACTTCGACACCGAGCTCGGCGACATCGAGATGGTGCAGATCGCCGGCGCGGTCGCCCGTCGCATCGTCCCCTACGTGCCGGCCGGCACGAAGGTGGAGCAGGGCGAACGCATCGGTCTGATCCGCTTCGGTTCACGTGTCGACATCTACCTCCCGGAGGGTGTCGAGGTCGCGGTCGAGGTCGGTCAGGCCACCACCGCGGGGGTGACTCGAATTGACCGTGACTGATCCTGAATCACCGGCGAAGCGGACCGACTGGGTCCCGCAGGCCGAGGAGGAGACCGACGGCGAGGAGATGCCCCTCTCGCTGCGGCTGTCGATAGCGGACACCCTCACCCTCGGCAACGCGACGTGCGGATTCATGGCGGTGTACTTCACCACCACCGGAATCCTCATCCCGCACCTCACCGGCAGCGGCGAGTCGGGCATGGCCCGGCACAGCGCGGCGACCGCGGTGATACTGATGCTGCTCGCGGCGGTCTTCGACCTCTTCGACGGGATCGTGGCCCGCAAGCTGCGCAGCTCGCCCATGGGCGCCGAGCTGGACAACCTGTCCGACCTGATCAGCTTCGGGCTGGCGCCGGCGTACTTCGTGCTCGTCTACGGCATGGTCGCCGACGACGCGCACCAGAAGATCTCGGCGCTGGCCGCGATCGTGGTGCTGCTCGCGGTGGTGCTCAGACTCGCGAGATTCAGCTGCGTGACGCTGAAGGACGGCATGTTCCAGGGCATGCCGAGCCCCTTCGGCGCGCTGACGGTCGTCTCGATCGTCCTGCTGGAGCTGCAGTTCATCCCGACGCTGCTGGCGATCATCGGGGTGGCCTGGCTGATGGTGAGCCGGGTCGAGTACCCCAAGCCGCGGGGTGTCCTCGCGGTGGCCATGCTCAGCTGGATCGTGGGGGCCATGGGCCTCCTGGCGGCCTGGGCCTTCGACGCTCCGGGCGGCCAGCTGCTGCTCCAGACGGGCTGCGCGCTGCAGATCGTCCTGGCGGCCACGATCCCGCTCTTCGCGACGACCCGGCGGGTGAACACCTTCCGCCACAACCGCCGCGAGGCGAGGGCCACGCAGGTCCAGTAGGCGCGAGCCCCCCGTTCCTCGTGAGGGCCCCGGAAGCCGTTCGGTTTCCGGGGCCCTTTCGCGTGCGCGGCGCAGGGGCCGGTACGGAGGGCCGGGTCCGGCCGCAGGCCCCGTATCCTTGATGTCGGAAAACCGCCAGCCCCGCCCTGATCCACCCCGGATGCTGGAGCCATGCACACCGACACCGAGCGTTGCGTACGGGCCGTGCAGTCGAAGGACGCGCGGTTCGACGGCTGGTTCTTCACGGCCGTCCTGACCACCCGCATCTACTGCCGTCCCAGCTGCCCGGCCGTGCCGCCCAAGGTCGAGAACATGACCTTCCTGCCCAGCGCCGCCGCCTGCCAGCAGGCGGGCTTCCGCGCCTGCAAGCGCTGCCGGCCCGACACCAGCCCCGGCTCCCCGGAGTGGAACGCCCGCGCCGACGCCGTGGCCCGGGCCATGCGGCTCATCCAGGACGGCGTCGTCGACCGCGAGGGCGTCCCCGGGCTCGCCGCCCGGCTCGGCTACTCGACCCGCCAGGTCGAGCGGCAGCTCAACGCCGAGCTCGGCGCGGGACCCCTGGCCCTGGCCCGCGCGCAGCGCGCCCAGACCGCCCGCCTGCTGATCGAGACCTCCGCCCTGCCGATGGGCGACGTCGCCTTCGCGGCCGGGTTCGCCTCGATCCGCAGCTTCAACGACACCGTCCGCAAGGTCTTCGCCCTCTCCCCCAGCGAGCTGCGCACCCGCGCCGCCCGGCGTCCCGGCACCCCGTCCAGCACACCGGGGACGCTGTCGCTGCGGCTGCCGTACCGGGCCCCGCTCAACCCCAGCAATCTGTTCGGGCACCTGGCCGCGACCGCGGTCCCCGGGGTCGAGGAGTGGCGCGGCGGCGCCTACCGGCGCACCCTGCGCCTGCCCTACGGCACCGGGACGGTGGCCCTGAGCCCGCAGGACGGCCACATCGGCTGCCAGCTGGCCCTGACCGATCTGCGGGACCTGACCATCGCCATCAGCCGGTGCCGCTGGATGCTGGACCTGGACGCCGACCCGGTGGCCGTGGACGAGCAGCTGCGCGGCGATCCGCTGCTGGCCCCGCTCGTGGACCGGGCCCCCGGCCGCCGGGTGCCGCGTACGGTCGACGCCGCCGAGTTCGCCGTACGGGCGGTGCTCGGGCAGCAGGTGTCGACGGCGGCTGCCCGTACGCACGCGGCGCGGCTGGTCACGGCCCACGGGGAACCGGTGGAGGACCCCGACCCGGACGGCGGGCTGACCCACCTCTTCCCCTCCCCCCAGGCGCTGGCCGCGCTCGACCCGGAGGCGCTCGCGCTGCCGCGCAGCCGCCGCACCACGCTGACCACGCTGGTCGGCGCCCTGGCCGACGGTTCGCTGCCGCTCGGCATCGACAGCGACTGGGAGGCCGCGCGGGCCCGGCTCGCGGGCCTGCCCGGGTTCGGGCCCTGGACCACCGAGGTCATCGCGATGCGGGCGCTCGGCGACCCGGACGCGTTCCTGCCCTCGGACCTCGGCGTCCGGCGCGCGGCGGCCGGCCTCGGGCTGCCGTCCACCCCGGCGGCGCTGACCGGCCGGGCGGCCGCCTGGCGGCCCTGGCGGGCGTACGCCGTGCAGTACCTGTGGGCGACCGACTCCCACCCCATCAACCACCTGCCCGTCTGACGGACAAGGACGATCGCGATGAACAGCAAGGGCAACACCGGCATGAACATGAAGCAGCACACCGTGGTCGACAGCCCCTACGGCCCGCTCACCCTCGTCGCCGCCGACGGCGTCCTGTGCGGCCTGTACATGACCGGGCAGCGGCACCGGCCCGCCGAGGAGTCCTTCGGCGAGCGGGTCGACGTGCGCGAGGAGCCGTTCCCCGAGGTGGTGCGCCAGCTGACGGCGTACTTCGAGGGCGAGCTGACCGAGTTCGACGTGCCGATGCGGCTGGACGGCACCGAGTTCCAGCGCAGTGTGTGGGCGCAGCTGCGGCGGATCCCGTACGGCGAGACGTGGTCGTACGGCCGGCTCGCCGCCGAGCTCGGCAAGCCGAACGCGTCCCGCGCGGTGGGGCTGGCCAACGGCAAGAACCCGATCGGCATCATCGTCCCGTGCCACCGCGTGATCGGGGCGTCGGGCAGCATGACCGGCTACGGCGGCGGCCTGGACCGCAAGGAGCGGCTGCTTGCCCTGGAGTCGGGCGAGCCGGCCGCACCGCCGGCGGCGCTGTTCTAGCCCTTCGGCTCAGGCGCGCCGGAGCCGGGAGTCGAGGACCGCGCCGAGGAGGTCGGCTTCGCCGGGCGCGGTCAGCAGCCGCTTGGGCAGGATCAGCGCCTTGGTCCTGAGGCCGGTCCCGCCCATGACGACGTACAGGCGCGGGGTCTCGTGATACCGCGTCAGCTGGTCCCAGCCCGTGCGGAAGGCCTCCGCCCCGTCGAGGACGGCCGCGATGCCGGTGCCGTCGACGACGCACTCCGCGCCCTCGTGGTCCCGCTGGACCCGCAGGGCCTTCGCGACGCCCTGCCGGGACAGGACCAGGTACATCACCGACCCGTAGACGACGGCCAGCGCCACGAAGACGAAGTTCACCGAGCCGCCCCCGGCGTCGACGCGCACGCCCACGAGCGCGATGACGAGCGCGCAGGTGGCGGCGAACCAGCGCAGCCGGCGGAACGCTCCCGCCGCCTTGAACCCCTCGCGGATCTCGCTCTTGTCCAGCGTGCCCGTGAACCGCAGCACGACCTCGCCCGTGACCTGGGCATCCTGCTGTCTTGGTATGTCTGTTGCTTCCACAGTCGCGGAGCATAGCGCTCCGGTCCGACCGCCTAGACCACGCTCAGCGGTACCAGCAGGGCGAAGGCGGCGCCCGCCTCCACGGCGTGACCGAAGTACGAGGGGTGCTGGACCGGGGCCGCGAGGAGGACCAGCTTCTGCTGGGCGACGGCGGCCGCCTGCCAGTCGGAGGGGGCACCGAGGTAGCCCTGGAACCAGCCCTCGCAGGCGCCGGGGCCGGTGACGAACAGGGCGTCGTCGGCCTGGCGGTAGACCGCGTTCCAGTCGGGGGCGGTGGTGGCCCAGCCCTCGTAGTCGGTGAAGTGGACCCAGCCGCCGTCGCGTATCGCGGTGTCGAAGAGCCAGATCGGCACCCCCTCGGGCGTGACCTCGTCGCCCGCGAGCTGCTCGGTGGTGAAGTGGACCATGGGGAGGGCGTCGGGGCCCTCGTCGCTGGTGCTGGGCCAGGCGTACATGTCGAGCGTGGTCATGCGGGGCGGCGTCCGTTCTCCAGTTCGGCGGTGCCCTCGCCCGACTCCAGGACCCGGCAGGCCTCTTGGATGCGCAGGCCGAGGGATCCGGGGAGGTGGGCGGTGAGGTGGGCGGGCTCGACCAGTTTCCAGGACAGGAGTTCCTCCTCCTGGAGGGTGATGGCGGCGAGCTGACCGGCGTCGAGGACGCCGCCGTCGTAGACGTACGCCACCATGGGCGGCCGGCCGGCGCCCAGGACCCAGTCCACGGCGAGCAGCCGGCCGAGCGGGAGGTCGAGGCCGATCTCCTCGGCGCTCTCGCGGCGGGCGGCCGTACGCGGGGACTCGCCCTCGTCGGACTCGATGGTCCCGCCGGGCAGGGCCCAGCCCTCGCGGTAGTTCGGTTCGACGAGGAGAACACGGCCCTCGGCGTCGCGGAAGAGCGCGGCGGCTCCGGCCAGTACGCGGGGCAGGCTCGCGATGTAGGCGGCGTAGTCAGTGGTGGTCACGCCCGCAACCCTACCGATCCGGGGTGCACTCCGTGATCATGCCCGGCGCGGACCCGGCACCGTCGGCTACCCCTGTCCCGACCGGCCCCGGCCCCGCGCCCGGCCCCCGGTGTGTTCGGTCAGGGCGTCGCCGACCATCGCCGTGACGGCGTCGCGCAGGCCGTGCAGCGGGTGGTGGCGGGCGGGTCCGGCGCCGGGGTCGGCGCGCAGTTCCTTCACCAGGGCCCAGCAGAGCAGCAGCATGACGACGACGAAGGGCAGCGCGACCAGGATGGTCGCGGTCTGGAGGGACTTCAGGCCGCCGGCGACCAGCAGCACGGCGGCCACGGCGGCCATCAGGACGCCCCAGGTCAGCACCAGCCAGGTCGGCGGGTTCAGGGAGCCGCGGCTGGTGAGGGAGCCCATGACCAGGGAGGCCGAGTCGGCGCTGGTGACGAAGTACGTCATCACGAGCAGCATCGCGACGTACGAGGTGACGGTGCCCAGCGGCAGGGCGTCGAGCATCGCGAAGAGGGAGGCCTCGGCGCCTTCCTTGACGGCGGCGGCGAGGTCGGCCGCGCCGGTGGAGTCGAGCCGGATGGCGGTACCGCCCATGACGGAGAACCAGACGACGGTGGCGCCGCTGGGGACGAGGAGGACGCCGATGAGGAACTCGCGGATGGTGCGGCCGCGCGAGATGCGGGCGATGAAGGTACCGACGAACGGTGCCCAGGACAGCCACCACGCCCAGTAGAAGATCGTCCACGCGCCGAGCCAGGCGCTGTCGGTGAACGCGCCGGTGGCAGTGGCCATGGGGAGGAGGTTGTGCAGGTAGCTGCCGACACCGGCCGGGACCACGTCGAGGATGTAGACGGTCGGGCCGAGGACGAAGACGAAGAGCACGAGGGCGCCGGCGAGCACGAGGTTGACGCTGCTGAGCCATTTGACGCCCTTGTGCAGGCCGGAGAAGGCGGAGAGGACGAACGCGGCCGACAGCGAGGCGATGATGATCAGCTCGACGGCGGTGGAGTCCTCGACCCCGGCGGTGATGCTGAGGCCCTCGGCGACCTGGAGGGCGCCCAGGCCCAGGCTGGTCGCCGTACCGAAGACGGTGGCGAAGACGGCGAGCAGGTCGACGGCCTTGCCCTGCCAGCCGTCGGCCCGGCGGGCGCCGATGAGGGGCACGAAGGCGGAGGAGAGCCGGTTGCCGCGGCCCTTGCGGAAGGTGGCGTAGGCGAGGGCGAGGCCGGCGATGCCGTAGATCGCCCAGGGGGTCAGGGTCCAGTGGAAGAAGGAGTAGTCGAGCGCGGCGCGGGCGGCGTCGCCCGTCTGCGGGGCCGCGCCGCTGGCGGGGGGCGGGGCGAGGTAGTGGGTGAGGGGCTCCCCCACCCCGTAGAACATCAGACCGATGCCCATGCCGGCGCTGAACATCATCGCGATCCACGCGAGGTTGGTGAACTCGGGCTCGGAGTCGTCGGCGCCGAGCCTGATCCGGCCGAAACGGCTGATGGCGAGCACGACGCACAGGACGAGGAAGGTGTCGGCGGCGATCACGAACAGCCAGGCGAAGTTGTCCAGGACCCATTTCAGGGCGGCCGCGGACGCCGTGTCGAAGGATCCCTTGGCGAGGGCCGCCCAGGCGACGGCGGCCAGCACGACGACCACGCCGACGGTGACGACCGTACGGTCGGGGGCGCCGTCCCCGGTGCTTCCGGGGGGTTCTGGGCTGTCCGGGCGGGGCTGATCCAGGGAATCCGTGCTCATGCGGCCCCACTATGGTGGCGTAAATAGGGATTTTTGGGCATGGCGCGCCGGGTGTGGCCCAGGCCACCCATGGGCATAGGAGGATCCTCCGGATAGGCTCGGGGTGGCGCGACTGCACTGTTCGATAGCAAGGGATTAGCAAGGTGACGGACGGAGCAGTAACTGAGACCGCGCGCGTGCTCATCGCCGCGGACAAATTCAAGGGCTCGCTCACGGCCGTACAGGTCGCGGAGCGGGTGACGGCGGGGCTTCGCTCGGCCGTACCGAACGTGGAGGTCGAGACCCTCCCGGTCGCGGACGGCGGCGACGGCACGGTCGCGGCCGCGGTGGCGGCCGGGTTCGAACGCCGGGAGGTACGGGTCACCGGACCGCTCGGGGAGCAGGTCACGGCCGCTTTCGCGCTGCGCGACGGCACCGCCGTGGTGGAGATGGCGGAGGCCTCCGGGCTCCAGCTGCTGCCGTCGGGTGTGTTCGCGCCGCTGACGGCGACGACGTACGGCTCGGGCGAGCTGCTGAAGGCCGCGCTGGACGCGGGCGCGCGTTCGATCGTCTTCGGTGTGGGCGGCAGTGCCACCACCGACGGCGGCGCGGGCATGCTGCAGGCGCTGGGCGCGGTGTTCCTGGATGCGAACGGCGAACCGGTCGGTCCGGGCGGCGGCGCGCTGGCGGCGCTGGCGTCGGCGGACCTGTCGGGGGTCGACCCGCGGTTCGCCGAGGTGGACTTCGTCCTGGCCAGCGACGTGGACAACCCGCTGACCGGCCCGAAGGGCGCGCCGGCGGTGTACGGCCCGCAGAAGGGCGCCTCCCCGCAGGACGTGGCGACGCTGGACGCGGCGCTGGCGCACTTCGCGCAGGTACTGGAGAAGGCGATCGGGCCCCGGGCGGCGGAGTGCGCGCTGGCGCCGGGCGCGGGCGGCGCGGGCGGTATCGGCTACGGCGCGCTGCTGCTCGGTGCGAGCTTCCGGCCCGGTATCGAGCTGATGCTGGAGGTGCTGGGCTTCGCCCCGGCGCTGGAGCGGGCGACGCTGGTCATCACGGGTGAGGGCTCGCTGGACGAGCAGACCCTGCACGGCAAGGCCCCGGCGGGCGTGGCGGCCGCCGCGCGGGCGGCGGGCAAGGAGGTCGTGGCGGTCTGCGGACGGCTGCTGCTGGCCGAGGAGGCCCTCCGGGCGGCGGGCATCCGCCGCGCGTACCCGCTGACGGAGCTGGAGCCGGACCCGGCGAAGTGCATCGCGAACGCGGGTCCGCTGCTGGAGCGGGTGGCGGCGAACATCGCGGCGGACGTGTTCTGAGCTCCGCCGCCGCGCGCTGCTGACGGCCGCCGACGACGGCGCCGCCGTCCTCCCCCGGTACGACGCCAGGCCCCTTGCCCACCCGGGCGGGGGGCCTGCGTCGTACCCGCCCGGGGGCTTGCGGCCGTCGGGCGTCGGCTGTCGGCCGTCCGACGGCCGTCGTTGCCCGATCGGGCAGTGGCGGCGTGCCGGGCGGGTGCCCCGGTGGGGGTGGTCCGGCGAACGGCTGGTGGCGAGCATGACGGGGTGACCAACTGCACGGTGTGCGGGACGCGTTGTGACCCGGGGGAACAGTTCTGCGGCAACTGCGGGGCGTTCCTGGAGTGGGACGCCGACCGGGCCGCCGGACCGGCTGCGCCGGGCCGGGCGGGCGGTGCCGGAGGACCGGGCGGTGCCGGAGGGCCTGGCGGTGCCGGAGGGGCGGGTGCGCCGGGCCGGGCGGGCGGTGGCGGCGGTGCCGGAAGGCCGGGTACGCCGAGCCGGGCCGGCGGTAGCGGCGGTGCCGGAGGGGCGGGCGCTCGGGGTCCCGCGGGCGGCGCGGAAGCGGCGGCTGGGGCGGGAGACACCGCCGGGACGCGTGATGCCGCCGAGGCGGGTGGCGCCGCCGGGGCGGGGCGTGCCACGGGCGCGGGACGTGCCGGGGGCGCGCGTCGGCAGGACGGGTCAGGCAGTGCGGGCAGCGCCGACGGGGCTGGCCGTGCCCGCGGGACTGGCGGGGCTGGCACTGGCCGTGCTGGCGGGGCTGGCCGGGCTGGCGGCGCCAGCGGGGCTGGCGATGTGCCCCGCCGGGCGGGCGGGGCGGGCGGCGTGTCGGCGGCGGCGCGGCCGGGTGTGCCCCGGGTGCGGGCCGTGCAGCCGCCCGGCGACGGTGGTGCGGCCGCCGCGCGGCCGGTGCAGCGGCGACACCTGGTCGAGGAGGGCCCGCCGCAGGCAGGCGACCTGATCTGCGGGCAGTGCGGGGTGGGCAACGTCCCCAGCCGCAAGTACTGCCGCCGCTGCGGCTCCTCCCTCGCGGACGCGCCCGTCGTCCCCCGGCCCCCGTGGTGGCGGCGGCTGCTCCCGCGCAGGCCCCGCCGCACCCACGCGGCCGGGGAGCGCCCCCGGCGTCCCCGGCAGTGGCGGCTGCCGCGGTTCGTCCTGCCCGTGGTGGTCCTGCTGGCCCTGGCCGGCACGGGCTATCTGTTCCGTACGGAGCTGCTGGGCGTCGTGGACGCCGTACGCGACCGGATCTCCGACCCCCAGCAGTTCCACGCCGTGGCGGTGACCGCCTCCAGTGCCCGTCCGGGGCACGAGCCGGGGCTGGCGGTGGACGGGACCACCGACAAGTACTGGGCGCCCGCCACGGCCGGGCCGGGCGAGTTCCTGGAGGCCGGCTTCCCGGGCCCGGTCCGGCTGCTGGACCTGGTGGTGCGGCCCGGGGCGTCGCCGGTCGCGGAGACGTTCCTCCAGCAGGGCCGGCCGAGCGGTCTGCTGCTGACGGCGACCACCGCCGACGGCCGGACGGTCACGCGCACGGTGCGGCTCGCCGACGTGCCCGGACAGCAGCGGTTCCACTTCGCCGTCAGTGACGTGGTGCGGCTGCGCCTCACGGTCCAGGGCGGCTACGGCACGGCTGACGGCCGCCCGCCCGCCCTGGCCGAGGTCGAGTTCTTCAAGCGGCCGTAGGGCATGCCCGCGCAGGAGCGCCGACCGCCCGGAGGGCGGGCCCCGCGGCGTCCGGTGCCGTGCGCCGCACGGCGGAGGGCCGCGCGTGTACGGGACGCACTTTGGCGCACCCGGCACCCGGCACGCGGCGCGGCGCCGCACGCCGCGGGGCAGGCGGGACCGTGCGGACACGACCGTGGGCAGGACTGGCCCGACCGGGAAGGTTCACCGTGGCACGGCCCTCCCCCCGGACTCCGTCCAGGGAACCCGGGCCACGGCACTACCCGCGCAGGAGGGCTGCCAGCATGTCCGCGTGGCGGCGTTGGGCCTGGCGGGCGGCCGCGCGGTCGCCCGCGGCCTGGTGGGCGGCGATCAGCAGCCGCCAGACGGCGTCCTGGAAGGGGTCCAGGGTCAGGGCGTGGGCGGCCGCCGCCACCGCGGCGCCCGGGCGGTCGCGGGTCAGCTCGACCTCGGCCAGGGTGTGCGCGGCGCGGACGGCCTGCGTGCGGTAGCGCTCGCGGATCGGGACCACCCACTCGGCCGGGCCGTCCTCGGGCAGCAGTTCGCCGGTGTAGAGGCGCAGCGCCCCGCCGAGGGACTCGGCGGCGCGGTCGGCGTCGCCGCGGGCCGCGGCGGTCAGGCCCGCTCCGGCGGCGGCCTCGAAACGCTGGACGTCACAGGAGCCGCCGGGGGCGAGGCTGAGCATGTACGCCTCGCCGGTCCGGAGCAGGAGCCGGCCCCGGCCGCGGTCCTGGCCCGGTTCCAGGACGGTGCGCAGCGTGGAGACGGCCGTCTGCAGTCCGTGTCCGGCGGTACGGGCGGAACTCTCGGGCCACAGGGCGGCCATGAGGTGCTCGCGGTGGACGGGCCGGCCCGCGTGGACGGCGAGCAGCCGGGCCAGGGACCGTACCCGGGGGCGGGTGGCGCCCCAGTCCAGCGGCCGGCCGTCGACGGTGATCTCGAAACGGCGGAAGCAGCGCAGGGTGAGCCCCGGTGCGCGGTCGTCATCCGGCTCCGTGCCGGTGTCGGCGCCGGTGTCGGCGCCGGTCGAGCGGGGGCGCGGGCGCGGCGGGGAGGGGCGGCGGCCGGCGCAGCGGCGGGCGAGGTGGGCCCGTAGCAGCGGGACGCAGTCGCCCGTGCCGTACTCCTCGGCCAGCTCCGGCGGTTCCTCGGCGCCGCGCCGCAGGTCCCGTACCAGCCGCTCGGGAAGGGCGCCGAGGACCTCCCGGTCGAGGTACGTGCGCAGGGCAGGGGCGTCGAGCGGGTCGCGGCCGGCGGCCGCGGCGGGCTGGCCCAGGCGCAGTACGGCGGGCCAGCCGCGGCCGAGCCGGAGCAGGCCGGGCTCCGCGGCCGGAAAGGCCGCGGCGGCCTCGGCGTCGCTCAGGCGCAGGTCGCGGGCGGTGAGGACGGGGGTGTCGGACAGTTCCAGGCGGGCGAGGTTGACGGCGGGCATGCGGCGGCCGGCGAGGACGACCCGCAGTCGGCCGGGCGGGGCGAGCCGGGCGAGTTCCTCCAGCGCCGCCTCGGCGGGGTTGCCGTGCACCAGATGGACGTCGTCGACGAGCAGCAGGACCGGCTCGGGGCCGCGTTCGAGGGCGAGGAGGACGGATTCGACGGTCGGGCCGGGCGCCCCCGGGGGGCCGGGCGCCAGCCTGGTCAGGAGCGTGGCCGCGTCGCGGGTGTCGCGGCACGGCCGCCAGTGCACGACGCGGCCCTCGAAGGCGGCGGCGGTCCGGGTCAGCAGGGTGGTCTTGCCGTATCCGGCGGGTGCGACGACGAGTGTCAGGGCACCGGAACCGCTGGTGGGCAAGGGCGACAACGACGTACGGACGGGCATGTCCGGCCTCCTCCCCGCTCAAGAGCAGGTCAAGGATGGGCACTTACTCTCCGTAGCGCATGAGTAACCGATTACCCAATCGGGGGCGCGCCGACGGCGCACGGGTGCCGGGCCGGGGTGGGCGCCCGGGGCGGGTGCGGCGGCGGCGCGCTCAGCGGGGCAGGACCTCGACCCGGAACGGCAGGTGCACCGGGCGGTTGCGGGCCACGAACGCCGTCAGCGCGGCCGTGTCGACGCGTGCCGGGTCGGTGACCCGCAGCCGGACCAGCAGGTACGGCCGGTCGGAGCCGGGCAGCGGGGCGCCGGGGGTGGGGGACCACACGGCGCCACCGCTCTCCTCGATCTCCGGGGTCGCCCCGAAGGCCCGGCGGACCTGTTCGGCCAGTCCGGCCCGGGTCCCGCGCAGCCCGTGGCCGGCGACGGCCCCCGGGACCGCCCCCGCGGTCGCGTCCGCGCCGCCGATGTCACCGTCACCGCCACCGCCACCGCCACCGCCACCCACGACGACGTCCGCGCCGACCCACGCGGCCAGCAGTGCCACGAAGTCGGCCGGGGCCAGGCGCGGGTCGAAGTACGCCGGCAGGCAGTCCAGGACCGTCAGGACCGGTGCGAGCACCTCGTCCAGGCCCTCGGTGATCCGCTGCGCCAGGTCGTCCTCCGCGTAGACGGCGGGCAGCTGGGCACCCAGCGGGTGGCGGGAGGGCAGGCCGGGGACCAGGCGCCGGTTCACCGGGCCTCCACCCGCACCTGGTGGTCGTAGCTGAAGGCGAGCGCGCCGGGCCCGAGCACGATCCGGTCGGCGCCCTCGCCGCGCCGCCGCGTCTCCAGGTCGGCGGGGAAGAGCCGTACGCTCTCCACCGACTCCACGCCCGGCACCTGTTCGAGTACGGCCCACACCGCGCCGCTGTGCACGGCCCGGCCGAACGGCCAGCCGTCGCCGGACGGGCCGCCGGTGAGCGGGTTGAGCTGCCGGTACAGGGCGGCGAGCGCGGCCCGCTGCACGCGGGCGGCGGGCACGCCGGCGGTGGCGTGCAGGACGGCGACGACGGTGACGCCCTGGTAGTAGGGGGGTTCGACGACGAGACGGGTGCCGAGCACGCGGCGGGCGTCGAGGTAGGCGGTGACGTGCCGCAGCAGGGCGGGCGGGCAGGCCATCCGGCCGAACTCCAGGCGGCCCTCGCCGTCGTCCTCGGCGGCCGGTACGAGCAGCACGCGCACCGCGCCGGGGCCCTCCTCCAGGGCTTCGACGCATCGCACGCGGGCCACCTCGGGGGCGGCCTGCCGGGTCAGGTACTCGTAGTCCTCGGCGGTCACCGCCCGTTCCCGCGTCCGCAGTCCCATGGCCCCGCGCAGCCGGGCGTTGGCGACGTCCTCGCCGTCGACCCCGCCGCCGGCCGCGCGCCGGTTCTCGACGCGTGCGACGTACGGGATGGAGCTGCGCAGGACGTTCAGGGTGCGCCGGGCCACGTTGCCGCGCCGGCCGCCGCCGGTGAGGTACGGCCGCGCGCGCACCGGTACGCCCTTGGCGGGGACCGCCCCGTACTGGCGCAGGCTGCCGTCGGCCTCGCGGACGGCGGGCCCGAAGGCGACCTCGCCGGTGGCCCGGTCGAGCCGGACGTGCCGGTCGCCGGGGCCGGACTCGGCGAAGTGCGCGACCTCCGTCCAGGGCAGCCAGTCGCCGGCGGCGGTGCGGGTCTCGACGGTGAAGGGCGGGCCGCCGGCGACGACCGGGGTCCGGTCGAGGGTGAAGGCCTGCCCCGGTACGCCCTCGCTGACGCCGAGGAGCTCGGCGGCGGCCCGCTCGGCGTGCACGGCGGGGGTGGTCCCGCCGATGGTGAACGCCTCGGCGGAGAGCAGGGTCGGGGTCGCGGAGTACGGGCGGCGGCCCAGCGGCGGCTGGACGACGCAGCGCAGCCAGCCGGCGCGCTGCCGGGCCTCGGCGGAGGGCAGGTGCCCGGCGGGGAGGTGGACGAGGACGTCGCCGGGCCGGTTGAAGCCGCCGGTGCCGTCGCGGTCGACCTCGCAGGCGGTCCAGCCCTCGCCGGTCCACGCCTCCCAGGCCAGGGGCGGGTCGTCGGGGTCGATGCCGTGGCCGGCGACGGGGAAGTCCAGGCGCAGCGCGACCACGCAGGAGGGCGCGGCCTGCGAGAGGCCGAACCAGAGGGCGTCGCCGGGGCGCGGCACGGGCGCGAAGCAGGGCACGCCGCGGCCGCCCGCGAGTTCGGTGGCGCGGTCGGCGGGGACGGCTCCCGGGTCGGTGCGGCCGGTGGCCAGCACTACCAGCTCGACCGGCACGACGGCCAGTTCGCCGAGGGTGGAGAAGACGACCGCCTCCTCGGTCCCGGTGCGGGTGGTGGCGACCTCGCTGCCCTCGCGGATCCGGACGGTCTCGGGCCGGGGCGCGGACAGCCAGAAGGTGACGTCGGCGCGGGCGGCGGCGGGCGGGTTGAGGGTCAGACCGATCAGGTCGAGGAAGGCCAGGTGGTTCTTGTCGGGGACCCGGTTGAGGCGGTAGACGAGCTGGTCGGTCATGTGGGCGAACGCCTCGATGAGGGTGACGCCCGGGTCGGAGACGTTGTGGTCGCTCCACTGCGGGCAGCGCTGCTGGACCATCCGTTTGGCCTCGTCCACGAGGTCCTGGAAGCGCCGGTCGTCGAGGTTGGGGCGGGGCAGGGCCATCAGCCGGCGCTCCCCTCGGGTGCGTCGTGGGCGGGGATGACGTAGAAGGGGAAGACAAGGTTGCGCGGGTCGTTGGAGCCGCGCAGGGCGTAGCGGATGTCGATGTAGAGGGTGCCGGCCTCGACGGCGTCGAAGCTGACGGCGACGTCGACGAGGTCGATGCGGGGCTCCCAGCGTTCCAGGGACAGCCGTACCTCGTAGCCGATCTGGGCGGCGGTGGCAGCGTCGGCGGGGGCGAAGACGTGGTCGTGGATGGCGCAGCCGAACTGCGGCCGCATGGGGCGTTCGCCGGGCGCCGTGCCCAGGATCAGCCGCATGCTCTCCTCGATCTCCCGCTCACGGCGTACGAGGGCGATCGCGCCGGTGGCGTCCGTACGCAGCGGGAACGCCCAGCCGGCGCCGACGAACTGCTCCCCCACGGCCGTCTCACCCGCCGATCAGGACGGTGGGCGCGCCCATGACGATCGGCGCGCCGCAGGCGGCGAGGTCGCCCACGCGGGCGGCGGGCAGGCCGCCGATGAGGACGGTGGGGCAGCCGGGCGGGGCGATGGCGGAGGGCGGGTGGACGGCGGGTGGCGGGAAGGAGCAGATGTGCGGGGTGGACACGACGGCCGCGGGCAGGCCCGCGATCAGCACGGTGGGCACTCCGGGCGGTGCGATCACCCCGGGGTGGCCGGTGGGATCCCCGACGCGGGCGGCTGGTGGCATCCGCGGTCTCTCCTTCACTGGTGGGCGCAGGTACTCGGGTGCGCGAGGGCGGTGACATAGCGTCAGTTGATCCGGACGAGGGCGGCGTTGATCGACAGGCTGGCGCCTGCCTTGAGTTCGGTGCTGGCCTGTCCGTCGACCGCGACCGTGGCGCCCTGGACGTCCACCCGGCCGTTGCTGCGCAGCGTGAGCGCGCCCGCTCCGGCGTCGGCGTCGATGCCCGTGCGGGCCTTGAACCGCAGGGACTGGCCGGTGAGTTCGAGGGCTCCGGTGCCGGCGTCCATCGTGATGCCGGCCTGCGCGGTGACGGTGACCTTGTCCTGGGCGTCGATCTCGACGGTGCCGTCGCTGTGCACGGTGACGGCGGTGGCCTGCCGGTCGAGGTGGAGGGTGAGCTTGCCGTCACCGGTGGCCAGTCGGACGCCCTGGGGGCCGCCGGCGCAGTCGAGGAGTTCCAGGCGGTTGCCGGAACGGCTCACCAGGGAACGGCGGTTGGTCGCGCCGCTGGTGGCGTCGACGAGCGGGGCGTCGTGGTCGGAGGGTTTGTCCTGGCCGTTGTAGAGCCCGCCCAGGACGTACGGGTGGTCGACGCGGCCCTGCTCGAAGGCGACGAGCACCTCGTCGCCGACCTCGGGCCCGAAGATCCCGCCGCCGCCCTTGCCGCCGAGGTCGGCGGTCCGGGCCCAGTCGCTGACGTACTCCCCGTCCAGCCAGGGGAAGGCGAGCCTGACCCGGCCCCGGTCCTCGGGGTCGCGGGTGTCGGTGACGGTGGCGTTGACGACCCCGCCGATCCGGTCCTGGGGCAGGCCGCCGGCGGCACCGGAGGCGAGGCCGAACAGGGAGCGGTCGGAGCGGCCGCCGACGGTGATCCAGGTCTGGTAGCCGGTCGCGGGGTCGAAGACGTGCCGGCTGGCGGAGATCGTGTACTTGCCCTCGAAGGGCGCGCCGACATTGGTGAGGGTGACGGCGGTCCCGGCCCGCAGCCGGGGCAGGCCGGTGGTGACGGCGTCGAGTTCGGCGAGCGAGGCGGCGAGGTCGGCGGCCAGCACCTTCGCCGCCTGGTCGGCCTCGGCCTGGGTGCGGTGGGGGGTGTCGGTGGCCAGGAAGGTGGCAGGTCCGAAGGCGTCGGCGGCCTGCCGCGGGGTCAGGCCCAGCTCCAGCCGGTCGCTGTGCCCGGCCGGCGCCCGGCCGACGACGGCCGACTTGGCGCGTACGTCCCAGCCGCGCACCTCGACCTGCTGCACCTGGTCGGCGGCGGTCACCGAGGCGTGGCAGCGCAGCAGGTTCCGGCCGAACTCCAGGACGTACGGGCTGGCCTGCGGGCGGGTGGCGGGGGCGGGCGCGGATCCGGTGGTGGCGGGGACGCGGAAGAAGAACGCGCCCTCCGCGACGCCGACGTCGGCGCCGGCGAGGTCGGCGAGCCGGTGCAGGAACTCCCAGTCGGTGATCCCGGGCTGCGCGAGGTGCTCGTACACGGTGGTGGTCGCGTCGACCGTGCCGACGCGCAGCCCCGCGCGCCGGGCGACCTGGACGGCGACGTCGGAGGCGGTCATCTGGCGGTAGCCGGCGACACGGCGGCCGCGGAAGAGCCGGTGGGCGTGGTCGAGACCGCGGACCACGGTGAACGTCCCGGTGCTGTCGAGGTCGATCTCGACGGCCGTGACCTCGCCGGAGACCAGCAGCCGGCGCTCCGGGTCGTCGGCGGCGCGCGCGTACAGCGTGACGGCGGCCCCGAGGGTGAACCCGGCGGAGCGCAGGGTGAGGTGGTGCGGGTCGCGGAAGCGGAGCACGAACAGGTCGGGCAGCTGGGTGCTGTCGTCGACGTACGCGGAGACGAGGGTCTGGGCGACGGGGTCGGGCAGCGGCGCGCCCGCGACCTCGACGGCGAGGGTGCTGGCGAAGGTCTCTCCGGCCATCGGTCAGGTCAGCTCCTCGGCGGCGGGCAGCAGGAGTTCGGTGCCGGGCGCCAGCCGCATCGGGTCGTCGATGTCGTTGGCCTCGGCGATGTGGCGCCAGGCGGTCGCGTCGCCGTACTCCCGCCAGGCGAGCAGGGCGAGGGTGTCGCCGGTGACGACGCGGTGCGCGCGGCGGGCGGCGCGGGCTCCGGAGGTGGGGTTCTGGCCCGGCATGGGGCCGCTGAGCTCCTCCAGTGTGACCTGGCACACGGCCCGGATGGGGATGCCGCCGGGGGTGAACAGGGTGTACTTGGCCTGCACTTGGCTGACGTATCCGACGAATCCGGTGAGGCCGCCCCAGCGCAGGATCACCCAGGGCGGGACGCCCTGTTTGCGCTGGTGGGTCTCGGGCGTGGCCACGCAGCAGGCGAGGAGCTTCTCGACGGCGACGACGACCTTGTCGTCCTGGTCGGCGCTGGCGTCGAAGAACATCTCCAGGCTGAGGCGGGCGGCGCCGGGCCCCTTGAACTCGGCCGGCCCGGCGGTGACCGCGCCCTTGGCGGGCTTGCGCTCCCACTCGGCGGACTTGGCCAGGCTGAGCTCCTTGGGGTTGAACTGGAAGTCGATCCGCCCCATCCGGGGCCCGGCGGGCCCCTGCCCGCCGTCGGCGGGGGGCTCGCGCAGCTCCAGCCAGGCGCGTTCGAGCTTGGGGCGGGGACCGGTGCCCGCGCCCGGGCCGGGGCCGGGTCCCGGGCCTGTTCCGGGGCCGGCTCCGGCACCGGCACCGGCACCGGGGCCGGCTCCCGCGGTGGCGGGGGTGGCCGAGGCGATGAACGCGACGGGCTGGTGCAGCGACATGCGGGCGCTCCTAGCGGCCGGCGTTCAGGAAACCGTGGTGGGCGATCTCGAGGGTCTCGGTGGCGACCTTGACGGTCTCGGGGCTGAGACCGGGCCCGGTCCAGCGCACGGGGACGACGTCCAGGAGGGACCAGCGGGCGACGACGGTGCCGTCGAGGGTCATGGCGCTGATACGGGCGGTCCTGCGGGGGATGCCGCCCAGCATGCCGGCGAGCCACTGGGTGACCTGCTGGGTGTCACGGGTGACGGGGCGGGAGAGCTTGATGTTGGTGTACTTGATCCGGGTGGGCAGCTGCCAGACGTGCCCGTTGTTCCCGCCCTCCTCGCGCTGCTCCATGACGACTTCGCAGCCGAGGCCTTCGCAGCTGTTGAAGGAACCGAGGCTGATGTTGTCGATCTCGACCATGAAGCACACGCTGACGGCGGGGTCCTGCTGGTGGGGCTGGGACATGGGTTCCTCTTCCGTGGTGTGTGCCGGTCGTCCGCGGTGCGTGGCCCGGTTCGGTGCGGTTCCTCGGTTCAGTGCCGGGGATCGAGCCGTACGCCGGCCCGCTCCCGGTCGAGCCGCAGCTCGGCGCGGAGGAGTCGGCTGAGCGGCCCGACGAGCCGGCGTACGAGCTCGTCGGTGACGGGCGGGGGTGACGGGCTGTCGGCCGGACCCGGAGCCGCGGCCGGTGGATGGTTCGGCGGCGGGTCCGGCTGGGCCTGCACTGGTCCCGGGGCAAGTGGGGGGCCGGGGTCCGGGGCGCGTTGCACGGGGGTACCCCGGGACGGCGCGTCCGGCTCCTGGTGGTCGACGCCGACGGGGGCCTCGTACGGGTACGGGTCCGGGTACGGGTCCGGGTCCGGGTACGGGTCCGGGTCCGGGTACTTGGACGGTGAGGAGGGCGGCGGTGGAAAGCCGCGCGGCACGGGCGCGGCCGGCGGTTGCCAAGGTGCCGGTGCGGTGCCGGACGGCAGCGGCTGGGGACCGCCCCGGCCCACGGCCCGGAGCTCCGGGGCCCGCTCCCCGACCAGCCCGGCGACGGGTACGAGGGGCAGGTCCACCGCCCGCTGGAGCGGAGTGAGCGGCACGACGGCGAGCGATGCGCGGGACGCCCCCGGCGATGGCGAAGCCGTCGGGGGCGGCGTCGGAGGGTGTGGATCCGGCTCCGGCATGACCGTGGCCCCTGCACGCACCGGGACCGACGGGAGCGGCGCCCCGAGGCCCAGCCGCTTCCGGGAGACCGCAACCGGGGGCTGCGGGGGCGGCGCGGGCTCCGCCGACCGCTGGCCGGAACCGACCCCGGGAGCCGACGGTGCGAGGGGCTCGTCACCGACGAGGGGTCGCGCCTCCGGAAGTACGTGGACCCGCTCGACGACGGGCACCGGCCCGGGCTCCGGCAACCGCTGCACCGGCAGCGTCCGCATCGGCATCGCGACGGGCGGCGCCACGGTGAGCGGCGGCCCGGACCGGAACACGGTCGGCGCGGGCACTGCGGAACCGAGAGGCAGTACGGGTACGTCGGCCTGCGCCGGGGCGGCGACCGCAGACCCGGACGAGGCCGGGAGGCGCTGGAGCGTGGGGAGCGACTCCACCGTGTCGGGCCCGCCGGGGCGGTCCTGCCCCGAGGCGTACGGCTCGACCGGAACGACGGGCAGCGCCGGGTCAGCCGCAGGCTCCGGCCGTGACCGGTGACGCTGGACCATGACGGGCGGCTCCCCCACACGCCCCTCGGCCGGCCGCCCCGAGGCCGACGGCGGAGCCGGAACGGCTGGCCGCACCAGGTCGGCCGGCAGCTCCCGAGAGGCACGTTCGGGCCCGACCGGGGCCGCCGACGGGGGCACCGGGGCCGGAACACGCTGGACCGGGGCGGTCACCCCCACCGGGGGCAGCGCACCCGAGCCCCAGGGCGGAGCCAGGTCACCCGGACGCGCGGCGGGCGGCTCCCCTGGGGCCCGACCGGGCCCGAGCGGGCCGGCGGAAACCTCGCCGCCAAGGCCAACCGCAGGCACCGGACCGGCCGGCGGCTCCGGCGGGACCTGGTCACCCCGACCCGCGGCCCGCGACTCACCGCCACCGTCCACGACCGGACGCACCGGGGCAGCGGACGGTGGCGATGGGGCCGCAACACGCTGGACCGGGGCGGTCACCCCCACCGGGGGCAGCGCACCCGAGCCCGAAGGCGGAGCCGGAACAGCCGGACGCACGACGTCGGCTGACAGCTCCCGAGAGGCCTGACCGGGCTCGACCGGGCCCGCCGGAGCCCCGCCCCCAAGGCCGGCCGCGGGCACCGGACCGGCCGGCGGCTCCGGCGGAGCCTGGCCACGCCGACCCGCGCCCCGCAGCACACCACCACCGTCAACGACCGGACGGACCACGGCAGCCGGCGAAACCGACGGGGCCGCAACACGCTGGACCGGGGTGGTCACCCCCACCGGGGGCAGCGCACCCAACCCCGGGGGCGGAGCCGCTACGGCCGGACGCACCACGTCAGCCGACAGGCCTCGCGAGGCCCGACCGGGCCCGAACGGGCCCGCCGGAACCTCGCCGCCAAGGCCGGCCGCGGGCACCGGGCCCGCCGGCGGCTCCGGCGGGGCCTGGTCACCCCGGCCTTCGCCCCGCGGCGCACCGTCGCCGTCAACGACCGGACGGACCACGGCAGTCGGCGGGGGTTTCGGCGGGAACCCGTGGGGTCCGGGTACCGGGGTCGCGACGTCGTGGAGGGTGCCGCTCGGGGCGTCGGGGGACACCGCGTGGCCCAGGGCCCCCGTCAGTGACGGGTCGCGCCAGGACGCCAGGCTCGCACCGAACGCCGTCGGATCCGTCAGCAGCGGCGCGGGGCCGAACGTACGGCGCTGGACGGGGAGGTCCGGCCACGCGGGGGCCGGAGCCGGCGCGGCCACCGCCGGGTCCGGCGTCGTGGGCGCGGGCCCAGGGTCGGGCGAGCGGCGGCGCAGCCGGTTCCGCAGCGCTTCGAACATGCCCCGCTCACCGCCCCCCGGCCAGCCGGTTCAGGCGGGCGATCTGGTCGACGTACAGCCGGCGGTCCGCGTGTTCGAGGTCCAGGATGGAATCCATCGGCCAGTGGAAGTGGTAGGCGATGTACGCGACTTCGCCGTACAGGTCGTCCGTCGCGTACGTCACGATTCCCCCAGGCGCCCACCACCCGCCAGATCCACGGCGAACGCGGTCTCGCACGACGGGCACCGCACCTGCGCCCGCGTGTGCCCCTCCGCGTTGATCCGGCGGTAGAAGTCCTGCAGGAACGCCAGGTCCGAGGCGAACAGGTCCTCGATCACACCGGCGTGTACGTCCGTCACCGTGCCGATCCGCTCGACCACCCGCCCCAGCAGCACCACGGACAGGTACGCCGGGTTCTCGCGGACCCGGTCGTCCCGCAGCGGGACCAGCTCGTCACGGGCCGTCGCCAGCCGCATCATGCCCGTGCGGTGCACCTGGCCCGCTCCGTCCACGTAGCCGCGCGGCAGTTCGAAGGTGAACTCCGTACGCATCGATCCGGTGGGCCGGGTCTCCAGGGGTCCACCGGGCCCACCGGGTTCACCGGGGGCCGCCGCGTCGCCCGGAGCCGGCGGCATCGCCATCTGTCGTCGCATCAGCCGCTCACGCCACGTCCATCTGCTCGTACGTGATGACGAGTTTCTCGGTCAGGACACTGGTGTCGCCCGCCTTCAGCGAGCTGATCTCCAGGCTCTTGGGCCACGCGTTGACCAGCGTGTACCGCTTGATCGGCTGGCCCTCGTAGTCGAAGACGATGATCGCGCCGCCCTTGCGCGCGGAGCCCATCTTCCCGAACCGCGCGTCCTTGATCCATTTCTCGAAGTTGTTGTCGGCGGTCAGGCCGCGCGTCAGCGTGACCTCGCCCGCCCTCGGCCGGCCCGGCAGTTTCTTGATGAGGTACTTGCCGTCCGCCGTGTTCGTCTTCAGCTCGATGACGTCCTGTTCCATCTTCAGGCCCGTCACTTCGTTGATCTGCTTGATGACGACCCCGTCGATCTCCAGCCCGAAGGAATGGCCGACCGAGGTGTCCATGTCGGGAAGTGCCACGCTGCGAACCCCCTGTTGCTCCTGTCGGTACGCGTCCCCGTACCGGTACGCGTACCGCTGCCGCTGCCGCTGCTGCCGCTACTCGTCGACGAGGCTGGTGCCGCCCGAGAACTGGGCCAGCCGGAAGATCACGAACTCGGCCGGCTTCACCGGCGCGATCCCGATCTCGCAGACCACCTCGCCCGCCTCGATCCCCTCACGGTGGTTCGTCTCCCGGTCGCACTTGACGTAGAACGCCTCGTCCGGCGTCAGTCCGAACAGCGCCCCACGCCGCCACTCGTTGACCAGGAACGCCGAGATCGTCCGCCGGATCCGTGCCCAGAGCGCGTCGTCGTTCGGCTCGAAGACCACCCACTGCGTGCCGATGAGGATGGAGTCCTCGATGTAGTTGAAGAGCCGGCGCACGTTCAGGTAGCGCCACGCGGCGTCGGAGGACAGCGTCCGCGCACCCCACACGCGGATGCCGCGGCCCGCGAAGGAGCGCAGGCAGTTCACGCCGATGGGGTTGAGCAGGTCCTGCTCGCCCTTCGTCAGATGGACCGCCAGATCGACCGCCCCGCGCACCACTTCGTTGGCGGGCGCCTTGTGGACCCCGCGGGTCTCGTCGTTGCGGGCCCATACGCCGGCCAGCGCGCCGCTCGGCGGCACGAACCGGGTCTGCCCGGCCGCCGACGGGTCGGCCACCTTGACCCAGGGGTAGTACAGGGCCGCGTACTTGGAGTCGTAGCCGGCGCCCGTCCTGCGCCACTCCCTCACGCGCTGCGGCGACAGGTCGGGCGGCGGGTCGATGATCGCGATCCGGTTCCCCATCAGCTCGCAGTGGGCGATCATCGCGAGCTGCACCGCCTTGAGGCCCTCGGCGTCGAGCGCACCCTGCTGGTAGGCGCTCATCAGGTCCGGCACGGCCAGCATGGTGATCTCGTCGACCGTCTCCAGGCCGGCGAAGCCGGTGCGGTCGTCCGGACTGCCCACGTACGAGGCGGGGGTGAGCGACGCCGGTACGGCGGGCGGGGCCGGGGCGGGAGCGGGGGCCGGTGCGAGGGCGACGGTCTGGTTCCCGGGACGGGACAGCGCCTGGGAGGGGCCGGCGTCCTCGACGGTGATCAGGCGGGAGCGGTCCCGGACGACCGTGACGACGTAGTGGCGCTGGCTGCGCCGGCTGGAGACCTCCCAGGTCTCCTCGGTACGGTCGCCGCGCTTGACGGTGAGGGTGAACAGGTCCTCGGCCGGGGACTCGCCGCCCGCGTCGGAGACCTCGACGGTGAGGCCGTCGCCGGTGCCCTCCAGGGCGGCGACCTGGAAGTCGCCGAGAGCGGTCCGGGGCCCGGCGGGCAGGGCGCCGGCCGCGGCGGCCGCCCGGTTCCCGCGCCGGCCGCCGGCGGGGGCGGGCCGGGATCCGGGGGCCGGGCCGTCTCTCCCGTCCGCGCCGTCTTCCCGGTCCTCCCCGTCCGCACCGTCGGCGCCGTCTCCTCCCACGCGGACGACGTAGCAGGTGCCGCCCCCGTTGAGGAAGTACGCGTAGACGGCGTGCGCCAGATAGGCGCCGGCCATGAACTCGCCGAAGGTGGAGGTGAACTGGCTCCAGTTGGTCACCAGGGTGGGCCTGTTGTACGGCCCGTCGGCGGCCAGTCCGACGAAGGCCGCGACGGCGGTGCCCACGCCTTCGATCGGGCGGGACCCCGCCTCGACCTCTTCGACGTAGACGCCCGGCGACTGGTACGACGGCATCCTGGCCCTCCCCTGGGGTGATGGTCGATCACACCCTCTCTTCTCGGCGGGGAGGAAGGTCATGACCGGTCGTGCGCCGTCGGGGGAACCGTGGACTGCCCCGACGGGCAGCCCCGACTGCACGTTCGCCCGGTACCCGGGTACTTCCCGCGATCACCCGGCCGCACCACCCTGATCCGGTGGACCGGACCACGAAGCGCCCGCAGGATGCCGACGCCGCTGAGGCGGCTGGTGCGGCGGTGGCGCGGGACACGGGTGTCCCGGCGCCGGAGCGTCCGGAGGCGGGCGGGACGAGGGCCGGTCCCGGTCCTGCTCCTGGTCCTGGTCCTGGTCCCGGTCATCGCGCGGTGAGTTCGCTCCTCGACGGCGCGCGGGCCGGTACCGGTACCGGGGCCGGGTCCGCGGCGGTCGGCCGGCTGGTCGGGCTGCAACGGCTGGCGGGCAACGGCGCGGTGAGCCGGCTTCTGGCGCTCCAGCGGCAAGGGCCCACGGCGGGGCCGGGGCCGGGACCGGGTCAGGGACGGGGGCCGGACCACCGGGGTGAGGACGCCGGGGGCGAGGCCCGCGAGCTCCGGGTCCCCGGGGCCGAGGGTCAGCAGGCCCCCGCGGGCAGCGCCCGGCAGGCCGTAGCCGCGGCGGCCGGCGGCGGGGCCACAGCGGAGGACGGAGCGGCCGGAGAGGCGGCCGGGGGGCGTCGCGAGCCCGGGGGTCCGGGGGGCCGGGCCCGGGAGACCGACGAGCGGCGGGCCGGTGAGCGACAGGGCGACGAGCGACAGGGCGACGAGCGGCGGGGTGACGAGCGGCAGAGTGACGAGCGGCGGCAGGACGGCGGCCGGCGGACGGCGGACGCGGCCGAGGAGGCGTCCGGCGCGGACGCCGGGGCGGAGGCCGGGCCCGACGTCACGGGGGCGGGCGTCACCGGGCCGGACGACGCCGACCTGATCAGCACCGAGCTGGCCGAACACGAGCGCTGGGCGGGGTCGTTCGGGAGTCTCGGTACGGCCGGGAGCGACGACCGGGCCCGCTTCCTGCTCGACGTGGCGGGCCAGGGCGCCGCGAGCGGGGCGGTGGGCGGCGCTGTGATGGGCTTCGCGATGAGCGCCGTCGGCGCGGCCGTGGGGCAGGTCGCCGGACGTCGGCTGGCCACGCTGGCGGTGTCGCGGGGGCTTTCGGCCACCCCCGTTCCGGGTCTGGGCCCGGCGATCGGCGGCGTGATGGCGCTGGCGGGCCTGGCGATGCGCGACTGGAGCGCCACCGGGGAGACGATCGGCCGGATCGGTACGGGGACCGGATACGAACGGCTCGCCAACGACCTGGAGGGGCTGGCCGAGGTCCTCGACGTCACGATGTCGCTGATGGACGTCGTGGCCGGCGTACTCGGCGGGATCGCGGTGGGCATGTGGGTGGGTGCGGTGCTCTCCGGCGGCACCCTGGCTCCGCTCGCGCTGACACTGTCGGCGGTGGCGACGGGCATGGGGATCGCGACGACGGCCGTCGGCATGGTGATCAACGTGGTCGTCCGGCCGGTGGTCACGGCGCTGCGCGCGCTGCACGCGTTCGACTCGCAGGGTGACCCGGCGCAGGTCGAGCGGCAGGGCGAGCAACTGTCGGCGGCCGCAGGGCAGATCGGCGGGGCGGTGGCCGGCGCGCTCGCCGCGAAGGTCGGCGCCCGGGTGGGTACGGCGGGCGGGAACCGTATCGACCAGGGCATCACCCGGCTCCAGGAACGCGGCACGGGCGGCTCTCCGTCCGCCTCCGCCACCTCCTCGGGCGGCCCGCGGCTCCACGTGGAGATGCCGGAAGCCCCCGCTCCCGCCGCGGTCCACACGGACACGGACCCGGGCACGACCCCCCACGTGGACGCGGACACGAGCACCACCCCGCACACCGACACCGACCCGGGCCCGGCACCCCACACCGACACCGACCCGGGCCCGGCACCCCACGCCGACGCGGACGCGGGCACCGCTCCCCACGCCGACACGGACCCCGGAACCACGCCCCGCCCCGACGCCGACCCGGGCACCACGCCCCACCCCGACGTGGACGCGGACACGAGCGGCACCCCGCGCCCCGACGCCACGGCGGACACCGGAACCACGCCCCACCCCGACACCGACCCGGGCCCGGCACCCCACGCCGACACGGACCCCGGAACCACGCCCCACCCCGACGCGACGGCGGACGCCGGGACCGCACCGCACGTCGACGTCGGCGCGGGTACGACCCCGCACGCCGACGGGGAGTCGGGTACCGTCCCGCGCGTCGACCCGGACGCGGACGCGGGCACAGCGCCCCGTTCCGACGCGGACACGGGCAGCACACCACACCCCGACGCGACACCGGACGCCGGACCCGCACCGGACACGGAGACCGGACCCCCGCACGAGACCGGCCAGGGCACGCCCCCGCACGCCGGCGGAGACGCCGACATCCGTTCGGCCGGTCCGGGAGACTCCGGGGCCGCGCCCCGGGGGGACGCCGCGTCCGGCCGGCCCGTGCCCTCCGCGCCCTCCGCCCCCGACCCCGCCGACTTCAGCGAACTCGATCCGCTCGTCCACGGCCTCGGCGAGGATCCCGCCGTCCAGGCGCGGCTCACCGATGAGCGGCCCCCGCTCGCGCGGCGGGTCACGCCGTGGGGGCCGGGCGAGGCGCGGGCGTACGCCAATGAGCAGGCGGCCGACCACCGGGAGGCCGCCGGCATGAGCGGTGACACGGTGCAGGCCGGGCACACCGCCGCCGCCCGGCACGCGACCGAGTCGGGCATCCGCGAGGCCGACTGGGACACCCAGACCATGCAGCCGCTGCACAGCCGCCGGGACCCCGCACTCGCGGTGACCGTCACCCACCAGGACGGCAGCGAGAGTACCAACACCCGCCACCGCGCCCAGGAACGGCTGATCGACGCCGCCGTCGACCGGTCCCGCACGGGTTCGGCCGACGGCACCCTGACGCCGCGCGGCCAGCTCGACGCGGCCGACCACGTGGCCTGGCAGACCGAGAACACCCCGCTCGCCCAGGACAACGTCGACCTGCTGCGCGGCAGTGGCGCCGCCGCCGCGGAACCGGGCGCGCGCGTCGATCCCGCCACCGGCCGCGCCGTCCCCGGAACCGGACCGACCCCGGGAACGACACCCACACCAACGCCGACCCCGACACCGGCCCCGGCCTCGCCCGGCGGGGGCACGCACACCGCCCCGCCGTCCGCAGCCGCCGCCGCCCCCACGTACCCGGACCACACCCGGACCCTGGCGCCGACGTCGGACCGCGCGGCGGCGATGGCGCAGTACCAAGCCCAGGTGCGCGCCGACCCGGCACGCGAGTCCGGGGTGTGGCGGGACTCCTCCGGCAACTACCACGTCATGCAGGGCGGACCCGGGTCGGTCGCGCCGCCGAGCGCGTCGGGGCCGCTGGAGCTGATCTACCACAGCCACCCCACCACGGCCGATCCGGCGATGCGGACCCTGAACACCCAGCCCTCGCAGGCCGGCGGGGACTTCGGCGTGCTGCAGTACCAGCACGGCGAGGGGCCCGCGGGCCGGCGGCAGACCTCGGAGCTGCACTTCCCGGTGTACGACGGGGACGGCAACCACACCGGGTACGGCGCCACGCGGTTCGCGTACGACCCCACCCACCCGCTGCCGCTCCAGGTGCACACGAGCACCCCGGACGGCGGCAGCACGACCCAGCGGTACCGGGACTTCGCCGATTTCCAGCGGCGGGCCCGGGTCGGCGCGAGCGGCGACACCGCGGCCGCCCGGTCGGCGGCCCTCACGGGCGCCGAGGCGCGGCTGCGCGCCGACCGGGCGGAGGCGGGGGTCCGCGTCGACGCGACCACGCGGGCGCTGGGCCCCGGGCCCGGCATGGTCGGCGTACGCGAGGGCCGCGAGCTGGGCCGGCAATGGGGCCAGGGACAGGGGCCGGGACAGGGCCACGGGCAGGGCACGACGCCGGCGGCCTCGCGCCGCGGTCCGGCGTACACCGCACGGGTGGCCGGGCCGCGCCCCGGCGAGTCCGTCGAGATCCCCGTCAACCCGGCCTACCCGGCGCCGCCCGGCACCCCCGCCGAACTCGCGGCGCTGCGTGAACGCATCGCCCTGACCCGGCGGGCCCAGTCCGATCTCGCGCGCACCGAGGGCGCGATGGCGCGCCAGGCGGCGGGCCAGCGCGGGCAGGACGCCCAGCTCGAACGCGCGGGCGGGGTGTCGCAGCAGTTGATCGAGGGCGGACGCGCCCAGTCGGCCGCGACCGGGGAGACCCGGTCGGCGAACCGGGAGCAGCAGTCGGCGGCGGGCGGGGCGATCGAGAACCTCGGCCGGGGCGCCCAGCAGGCGGGGGCGGTCGCCACGCTGGTGGGCAGCCTGCGGGCGTTCCAGGGGCTGGCACATCTGTTCGGCCTCCTGCCCGGCAGCCTCGGCGCCAGCGCCCGGGGCGCGAGCGCCGACTCGGCCCGGCTGATCGCCGCGCTCGGGCGGGTCACCGAGACGGACGCCGCCCGTGGCCGGATGGAGGGACAGCGGGCCGGCCTGCAGGCGAACGAGTCGCGCATCGGCCGCGTGGAGCAGCGTGACCAGCGGACGGCGGGCGAACTCGACCAGGGCCGCCGGCAGGTCGAGGAACTGCGCGTGCGCCACCAGGAGCGGCTCGGCGAGTCCGAGGCGACCAGGGACCAGGCACGGCGGGAACGGCAGGCCGCGGCCGGTGACGAGGAGCGGACACAGGACACGCACGACGAACTGCTCACCCGCATGCGGGCCTGGGCGGGCGAGCACCGGGCGGCGCGGGAGAGCGCCGTCGCGGCGGCGCGGGCGCGTCTGACGGCCCAGGGATACGCAGTACGGGAGAGCCGATGACGACGATGCCCGAACCGAGGCCGACGAGCGAGGTGACGTCCATGACCGCCGTGACGTCGACGGGCGCGGCGACCGCGGCCACCGACACCACCGCCGCCACGACTGCCACCGACACCACCGCCGCCACCTATGCCACGGCGGCCACCTATGCCACGACGGCCTCCGCCGCCACGGCTGCCGCCGCTGCCGCCGCCGACGCGCGGGACGAGGTCGCGCGGCTGCGCGGCGGCGACCCGGCGGCGCTGGCCGAGGCCCTGGAAGGGCTGGCCACGGCGGCCGCGGAGGAGGGTGACCTCGGTACGGCGGCGGCCGCCCTCGAGGAGGCCGCCGGGGTGTGGGACCGCGTCGCGGAGCCCGCGCGCGAGGGGTTCTGCCTGCTGCTGGCGGCGTCGATGCAGCGGCTGCGCGGGGACCTCGGGGCGGCCCGGCACAACCTGGACCGGGCGGCCGCGGCGGACCTGCCGGACGGCGTCCGGCGGGCGTTCGCGGTCGAGGAGGCCGAGCAGGCGCTGGCACGGGGCGAGGCGGAGACGGCGTACGAGGCATTCGGCGCGGTGCTCGCGCTGCTGGACTCCGGGCACGACTCGGCGCCGGAGGCCGCTCGGATGGCTACGCAGGACGCCACCCGTGACGCGAAACGCGACTCCACGCAGGACGCCGCGCATGACGCCACGCAGGACGCCACGCAGGACGCCACGCAGGACGCCGCGCAGGACGCCGCGCGTGACGCCACCCGAGATGCCGTGCAGGACGGAGCGGTCCGGGCGCGGATCCTGCAGCGCCGGGCGGCCGCGGGGATCGCGGCGCGGCGGTGGCACGACGCGGCGGGCGATCTGATGGACGCCGAGGAGTTGTTCACGGCGCACGGCGAGCGGGACGAGGCGGAGGCTGCGGCCCTGGGGGCGGCCTGGGCCGTGGCGCACGTCGACCCGGAGACCGCGGAGCGGGTGTGGGCGGCCGTCGCTGCGACGGCGCCCCGCGACGGCGTGGCCGCGGCCCAACGGGGCATCACAGGCGGCCGGGTGGCGCTGCTGGCAGGCGAACCGGCCCTGGCCCTGCGGCGCTTCGACGACGCCCGGCGGGGCGCGCTGGACGCGGCGGACCCGATCGCCTACCTGGCCGCAGTCCGCGAAGCCGTGGGGGCGGCGGGGGCACTCGGCGACGACGTGACGGCGTACGCCCGGCTCGCGACGGCGTGGGTCACCGTCGGGGACCTCCTGGGCCCGGAGGCGGGCCGTCAACTGGTCCGCCCCCTCCTGGAGGACCTCCGCGTCCGCCTGGGCCCGGCCCGTTTCACGGCGGCCCGTGCGGCGTACGAATCCCGTGCGCGGGCCACCGGCTGACCTCGCATCAGGGCACTCCGAAAGATTATTGACCGGTCATTCCAGATACCCCTATGATCATGCCGTGGCCAGGACCAAGGAATTCGATCCGGACGCCGCGCTCCAGTCGGCCCTCGAGCTGTTCTGGCGGCGCGGCTACGAAGCGACGTCGATCGCGGACCTCGTCGAGCACCTCGGCATCGGCCGGGCGAGCATCTACGCGACGTTCGGCACCAAGCACGAGCTCTACCTCAAGGCGCTGGAGCGGTACGAGCAGTCCGTCGACCCCCGCCTCTTCGGCGACCTGTCGGGGCCCGGACCGGCCCTGCCGGCGGTACGGGCCGTGGTGCGCCGTTTCGCCGCCGAGGCCGCGTCCCCGCAGGAGCGGCTGAACGGCTGCTTCGTCACCAACACCGCCGCCGAACTGGCCGCCCACGACTCCGTGGCGGCCCGCCGGGTCGAGTCGAGCTGGGACCGGCTGGAGACGCTGCTGCACGCGGCGCTCGTCCGGGCGCAGGCGCAGGACGAACTGCCGCCGGGGCGCGACCCGCGCGCCCTGGCCAGGATGCTCCTGGTGCTGCTGCAAGGGGTGCGGGTCGTCGGGAAGGCCTCGACCGACCCCGCCCGCGTGCGGGACGCCGCCGAGCAGGCGCTGGCCCTGCTGGACTGAACGGACCCCACCCGGCCGTCTTTTGCATGCCCAAATAATAGACCGATCGGTCAAGAATCAGAGCGCTTCGCCGCCCAGCAGACATCTACCGAGGGGGAGAGACATGGGGAGGTCCACCACCACCTCCAGCACCCACGCGGCCGGCACCAGCACGGCCGACACAGCCGATACGGCCGATACGGCCGACAGCAGTACGGCCGTCAGCGCCGGCGCCGGCCACTCCACACCTGCGCCCGTGCCTACGCCCGCCCCCGGCAGCACGCCCGGCAGCGCCCCCCGCCGCCGCGCCGCGTTCGCGCTGCTCGGCGGCATCCAGATCACGCTCATCTACACCCTCGCCGCCACCACCGTCCCCCTCCCCCGCATCGCCCACGACTTCGGCCTCCAGCGCGCCGACCTGATCCTCCTCAGCGCCGCCTACGGCCTGACCTTCGCCGGGCTGCTGCTCCTGGGCGGCCGCCTCGCCGACCGGTACGGCGGGCGGCGCGCCCTCACCGCCGGGCTCGCGCTCTTCGCCGCCGCCTCCCTCGCGGCCCCGCTCGCCCCCGGCGCGCAGGCCCTGCTGGCCGCCCGCTTCGCGCAGGGGGCCGGGGCGGCCCTCGTCGCCCCCGCCGCCATGGCGGTGCTGCGCGCCCTGTTCCCCTCCTCCGCCGGCTACGGGCGCGCCATGGCCACCTGGGGCGGGCTCTCCGTCCTCGGCGCGACCGCGGGCAACCTGCTGTCGGGGGTGATCTCCGCCGTACTGTCCTGGCGCTGGGCCCTCGCGGTACCCCCGGCGGTCGCCATCGCCGGCCTGTTCCTCGCGCCGCGGCTGCTGCCCGGTACGGCGGCGAACCGCGGCCGGAGCCTGGACCTGCCGGGCGCGCTGCTCGCCACCACCGGGATCAGCCTGGTCAGTTACGGGCTCGTGGCCACCGACGGCCACGCCTGGACCTCGGTGGCCGTCCTCGCTCCCCTGGCCGCCGGGGCCGCCCTGCTCGCCGCGTTCCCGCGTATCGAACGCCAGGCCCGGGACCCGCTCCTGCCGCTCCGCTTCCTCCTCGACCGACGCCGGGCGGCCGCCCTCGCGGCCGTCGCACTCACCGCCTGCGGGACGGCGACCGCCTTCGTCCTGTTCTCCCTCCACTTCCAGCAGGCCCGCGACTGGTCGCCGCTGCGCACCTCCGCCGCCTTCGTCCCCTTCGCCGTCGTGCTGATCGCCGCCGGGCGTGCGGTCAGGCCCCTGGTGGCGCGCTACGGCCCCCGCGCCGTCACCGCCGGGGGGCTGGCCTCCGGCGCGGCCGGGCTCGGGCTGCTCACCCTGACCGGGTTCGACACCGGCGTCCCGTACGCGCTGGGGCTGTTGCCCGGCCTCGTCCTCCTCGCGGCGGGCGGTGCCGCCTCCTTCGCCGGTTCCGCCGTCCTGGCCACCGAGGGCGTGGCCGCGCGGGACGCCGGTCTGGCCGGCGGCGTACTGAACACCGCGATGGAGTTCGGTCCGACCGTCCTGTTCGCCCTCCTTCTCACCCTCGGCGACGACGCCGCCTCGCTCGCCGCGACGGCCGCCGCGTTCGCCGCCGTGGCCCTCCTGCACCACGGCCGCCGGCGCCGCCGTGCCCGGCCCTGACGGCGGCGCTCTCCGCCACCGGCCCACCTCATCCCCGACCTTCCGACCTGTCCAGCGTTTCCCAGTTCTACGACCCTTTCCAAGGAGCCCTTCCGATGCACCGCTTCACCGACCAGTCCGTCCTCGTCACCGGCGCCGGATCCGGCCTCGGCCGGGCCATCGCGCTCGCCTTCGCTGCCGAGGGGGCCCGGGTGGTCGCCGCCGGCCGGACCGCCGCCACCCTCGAGGAGACCGTGAGCCTGGTACGGGCGGCCGGCGGTACGGCGGAGGCGATCACCGCCGACGTGACCGACTCCGCCCAACTGGCCGCGCTCGTCCAGGAGACCGTCGCCCGCTTCGGCGGCCTGGACGTCGCCGTCAACAACGCGGGCATACTCCGCGGCACGGTGCCCGCCGCCGACATCGCGGAGGAGGACTGGGAGGCGGTGCTGCGGACCAACGTCACCGGAGTCTGGCTGGCCATGAAGCACGAGATCGCCCACATGCGCCGCAACGGCGGCGGTGCCATCGTCAACATCTCCTCCAACCTCGGCGCCCACACCCGAATCCCGGACGCCGCCGCGTACATCACCTCCAAGGCCGCCGTCAGCGCGCTGACCCGCGCGGCGGCCCTGGACCACATCGGTGACGGGGTGCGCATCAACGCCGTGAGCCCCGGCGCCTCCGCCGCTCCCATGTCCCTGCTGCCGGGCGAGACCGAGGCCGACCGCGCCGAGCGGGTCAAGAACGAGAACCCGCTCGGCCGCGTCGCGGAGGCCGAGGAGGTCGCGGCCGCCGTCCTCTACCTCGCCTCGTCCGCGGCGGGTTCCGTGGTCGGCGCCGACCTGGTCGTCGACAGCGGCTCCTCCGCCTGAGCCTCCGCCGAACCGCTGCCGGAACCTCCGGCTACGCCTCGGGCTCCGGACCCTCCGGCTCCGGGCCCTCCGCGTCTCCCGTGCCCCCCGCGTCCTGCGATCGCGCACGCTGGACCGGGGCCGGGGCGGAGGCCGGGGCCGGGGCGGAGGCCGGGGCCGGGGCGGAGGCCGGGGCCGGGGCGGAGGCCGGACTTGGGCCCGGGGCGGACATCGCGCGGTCCGCCGTCGCCACCGCCTCCCGTTCGAAACGGTCGCCGGGGTCGCTGATGCTGAGGCCGTCGGCCGTCTCCGTGCCGGGCACCGGCCCCGAACGCTGCTGCACGACGTGGGTCAGCTCGTGGGCCAGGGTCGTACGTCCCTGGTGCGAGTCCGGGTCGTACGCGCCGCGCCGGAACACCACGTCCGTGCCGACCGTGTACGCGTGGGCGTCCACCGCCGCCGCCGACTCGTGGGCGGCGGCGTCGGTGTGCACGCGCACGTCACCGAAGTCGTGGCCGAGCCGCGCCTCCATGTCCGCACGGACCTCGGGGTCCAGTGCCCGGCCGCGGCCGGAGCCGAGCACCTCGTGGACCGGCGAACGCCCGGCGGCGGCCGCCGCCGCGCCGTTGCCCGCCGTCCGCTGCAGCCGGAGCATCCCGGCCGCCCCCAGGGCGTCGGCCCGGCCCGCCGCGGCCGCCCTCAGCAGCACCGCGTCCGGCACACCGGGGGCCGGCTCGGCACCGGACGGCCGCCGCCCGGACCGCGCCGCGTCGTCGTGCTCCTGCTCATGGCCCCTCATCCCGCCACCCTCGCGCGGCCCCCGCCCGCGCGGCAGGGGCCGCCGGCACCCGCCCGGGGCAGCCCCTGCTGCCCCTTCGGGCAGGCCCCTCGGTCCGCCCGCCCCCTACCTGGTCAGCGCCAGGTACGGGCCGAACTCGCTCTCCAGGCACAGCCGTCCGAGCTTGCGGTACTCGCGCCCCACCGCCGCCACCAGGTCCGCCATCGTCACCGCCCGCCCCGCGTCCGCCGCCAGGTACGCCGCCGTCACCGCCGCCGACCGGATGTCGCCGCCCGCCAGCTCGAAGGACCGCGCGCAGAAGCCGAGGTCGAGGTCGTCGGCGCGCGGCAGGCGAGCGCCCAGGCAGCGGTCCCACAGGGCGAGGCGGTGCTCCGCGTCCGGGAGCGGGAAGTCCACCACCAGGTCCAGCCGCCGGGTGAAGGCCTCGTCCAGATTGGCCCGCAGGTTGGTGGCCAGGACGGCGAGCCCGTCGAAGGTCTCCATCCGCTGGAGCAGGTACGCGCTCTCGACGTTGGCGTAGCGGTCGTGCGCGTCCTTGACCTCGGAACGCTTGCCGAACACCGCGTCCGCCTCGTCGAAGAGCAGCACGCCGTTGACGCCCGCCGCCTCCGTGAAGATCCGCTCCAGGTTCTTCTCCGTCTCGCCCACGTACTTGTCCACGACCGTCGCCAGGTCCACCGTGTAGAGATCCAGGCCGAGTTCGCCCGCGATGACCTCCGCCGACATCGTCTTGCCCGTGCCCGAGTCCCCGGCGAACAGCGCCATCACCCCGCGCCCGCGGCCCCCGCCCGGCCGCATCGCCCACGCGCCGAGCACCCGGTCGCGGTGCCGGGCGCGGGCGGCGAGCTCGCGCAGCTGGCCCAGGACCGGCGGCGGGAGCACCAGGTCCGGCCAGCCGACGCCCGGCCGGACCCGGCGGGCCAGGCGTTCCAGGCCCGCGGTGTTCTGCGCCCGCGCCCCGTGCAGCAGGTCCGCCTCGCCGGGCGGGCCGTCCGCGCCCGCCAGGGCCGCCTGCTGCCGGGCGGTCCGTGCCGCCCGCCGGATCTGCCCGGGGGTCAGGACGAAGGCGGCCACCGCCTCCCCCGGGGGCTCCTCCCCCAGCTCCTGGGCCCACAGCGCCCGGCGTGCGGCGGTCCCGAGCCGTTCGGCCGTCGCCAGCAGGGGCGTCCGCTCCGACCAGAGCGGGTTCCAGCCCGCCTGCCCGGCCAGCAGCACCGGCACGGGCAGCGCGGCCAGCGCCCGCAGCAGCTCCGTACGTTCGCCCAGCGCGTCCACCGGCGCGGCGATCAGCCCGGCGCCGGCGAGCGCCGCCTCGCGCCCGGCGGCCCGGACCAGGGACGCGGGCTCCACCTGCCGGGCCAGGCTCGCCAGATCGAGGACGAACGCCGGACGGCCGGCGGCGGCCAGGGCGACGGCCGCCGTCTCCACGGCCGCCCCACCGGGCGACTCCCGCAGGTGGACGAGCGAGACGCCCGCGCCGAGCGCGGCCGCCAGCCGGACCGGCAGCGAGCCGTACGGGCCGGGCGGCGGGCCGGGCGGCACACCGGACGGCCCCGGGGACAGCAGCTCCACGAGCTCGGCCGCCACCGTGTCGTCGCCCAGCAGATGGGCCGTGACCCGGTCCGGCACACGCAACGCGCGTCCGAGAAAGGGCCGTTCGCCCTCCTCGACCAGCAGCAGGCCCCGCCCCACCAGGGGCCCGTGGGGTGCCAGCCGGGCCCGGGCGGCCGCTTCGGCGGCCGGTACGCCGCACAGCCCCAGCGCCAGCCCGGTCGTGGGCCGCCGACGGGTCACGTCGTCGTTGAGGTAGCCGTACAGCTGCTCGAAACGGCGGTCGAGGTCGGGAGCGAGGGCGATCAGCAGCAGTTCGACGTCGAGCGGGAGCAGCCCGAAGTCCCGCTGGAGCGACTCCAGTCGGGAACCGCCGTCGCCACCGGGCGCCGGGGGCCCCGGGTCGGGCCAGGGCACCTGGTCCGGGGCGTCCAGGAGCCTGCGGACGGTCGCGTCGGACAGGTACAGGCCGCGGAACGGGTCGTCCGTGTCCGGGTCGACCGCGCGCCGCGCCTCGACGGCCGCGCGGACCCTCCGTTCCACGACGGCCAGGCGCACGAGCAGATGGTCGTCGCGGCCGCCGGTCATCGGTCCCCGTTCCGGTGGCGGTGGGCGCGGGCCCGGCGCGGCCGCGGGACCGCGCCGGAGGCGGCAGGAGAGTCCTCCCCGTCCGAGCCCCCACCCCCGTCCCGGCCCTCTGCCCCCTCCCGGCCCTGGCCCCCGTCCCGCTCCCGTTCGCCTCCCCGCTCCCGCTCCCCCTGCCCCTGCCCCTGCCCCTGCCCGCCCCCCTCCCGCTCCCGGGCTCGCCGCCGCTCGGCCTCGCTCTCCCGGTCCCCCAGTTCGACCGCCAGGCCGTCCCGCACCGGCTGCCCCGCCGGGTACCGCGGCGCCGCCGCCACCGGGGCGCTCACCACCACGTCCAGCGAGGGCTTCAGCTCGCCGCCGAGCGCGCTCCACACGTCCGTGAACGCCTTGTCCTCCGGCGGTGGCAGCCCGATCGTGACCGGCACCGGAAGCCCGGTGGAACCCAGTTCACCCCCGCGCGCGCCCGGCAGTGCCTCGTGGCGCAGGAAGCAGGTCAGCAACGCGGCCAGCAGCCGGTGTTCGTCCTCCGGCCGCTGGGTCCACGCGCTGACGAGGTACGACAGCTTGAAATAGCGGGGCGGCAGCGTGCGGGCGGTGACGCGGCCCTCCTCGTCGTAGAGGTTGCGGCGCCCGCGCGAGCGCCGCCCCAGGTCCTCGCGGATGTCGTACAAGTACAGGTTGACGGTGGGGGTGTTGCGGCGCGCCGCCCAGTCCCGGGTGGGCGCGTCGAAGACCACGTCGACGTCCACGCCCTCCCCCAGCGCCTCGGCGCGCACCAGCTCCCGCAGCGCGTCGTCCACCTCGTGGATCACGGTCCGGTCACCTGCGCCACTGGAAGTCGGAGGGCTGGAGCACGCCGGGGACGACCAGGAACGGCGCCGGGACCTGCGTGAAGAGGGGTGTGGCGACCAGGGCCTGGCCGGCCGCCAGTTCCCGTTCGCCGAGGGTGTCCTGTGCCATGACCAGCACCGAGGCCGTGAACGTGCCGTCGGCCGCGACGACCACCGGTGCGGTGGCCGCCGTCACGCCGCGGCTCCAGCGCAGGGTGACCGTCGCGCCCGGCGGGAACTGGCTGCCGTACGCCTGGGTGGCCGAGCCGGGCGGTCCCAGCGCCGGGCTGAGGGCCAGCGCGGGCTGCCGTACGGTCACGGGCGCGGACGCCGTGTTGTCGGCCGCCGAGGCGTCGGTGCCGGTGGTGGTGACGGTGGCGGTGACCGCCCCGGTCAGTGCGGGACCGGCGGCCAGCTCCAGGCGTACGGAGGTGCTCGCGCCGGCGGCGAGGGCGGGCAGGGCGCAGCCGGCGGCGGTGGTGCAGCCCGGCCGGGAGACGGAGGTGATCGCCAGGCCCGGCGGGACGGTGAGGGCCAGGGTGAGTCCGGTCGCCGGGGCGGCCCCGGTGTTGCGGACGGTCACCTCGGCGGTGACCTTGCCGCCGGTGTAGGCGGTGCGGGGTGCGGCGGTCACGCTGACGGCCGGGTTCGCGGGCCGGGCCTGGGGCGGCGGGGGCGGCGGCCGGCCGTCCACGACCAGGGGTGCCGAGGCGGCGTTGTTGGTGGGGTCGGTGTCCGGGCCGGGGGTGGAAAGGGTGCCGGTGGCGGCGCCGCTGAGCGGGGTCGGCGAGGTGACGACGCGGGTGACGGTGACGACGGCGCCCGGGGCCAGGTCGCCGAGGGCGCAGCCGTCGGCGGGGCAGGACGGGGTGGCGGTGAGCACGGTCATCCCGGCCGGGAGCACCGGGGTGAGCAGGACGGCCCGGGCGGGGGCGGCCCCGCGGTTGGTGACGGTGTAGACGACGGTGGCCTGGTCGTTGGTGAGCATCCGGCCGGGGGTGGCGGTGACGGTGACCGCCGGGTCGGGGCGGCGCGGGTCGACGAAGGTGAGGTCGACGGTGGCGCGGTCGTTGCCGGGGTTGCCGTCGACTCCGCCGCGGGTGCTGGTGGCCGCCGTGCCCTCGAGGGTGCCGGAGAAGGCGTCGGCGGAGGTGTAGCCCCAGGTGAACGTCCGTTCCTGGCCCGGCTCCAGGGTGCCCAGCGCGCAGCCGGCGGCCGGGCAGGCGGTGCCGGTGACCAGGGCCGGGCCGGGCGGGACGGTCATCGTGAGCCGGGTGTCCTCGGCGGCGGCCGTGCCGGTGTTGCGGACGGTGAAGGTGACCGTCGACCGTTCGCCGACCTTGAGGAGGGACGGGGTGGCGGTCGCGGTGACCTCGAGGTCCGGGACGACCACGGTGACGCGGACCGAGGCCCGGTTGTCGGCCGGGCGGTGGTCGGGCAGGGCGGTCTCGGCGGTGGCCGTGGCCTCGTGCGCGCCGAGGGCGGCGGCCTTGACCGGCAGCTCGATCCGGGTCCGGCCGCCCGCCGGCAGGACACCGAGGTCGCAGACCAGCCCGGGCGTGCAGCCGCCCTGCTGGGGGTCGGCCGGACCGGCGGCGGTCAGCCCGGCCGGCAGCGTGAAGCGGACCCGGGTGGCCGGTGCGGGCGCGATGCCGTCGTTGCGCAGTTCGAGGAGCAGTTTCCCGGTGGCGCCGAGGAGCAGGGTCGGCGCGGTCGCGGTGAGTTCGGCGTGCAGGTCGGCGCTGGGCTCCCAGGTGGGCTGGGTCTGGCTGACGCCCGTGGTGCCGGGGAACAGCTCGGTACGGCCGTCGGCGCCGTCGCCGGTTCCGGTGCCGGGGTCGAGGACGAGCAGGCGCCGGTCGCCGGTACGCCCGGTGGTGCCGAGCTTGCGTACGTCCACGGCCAGCCGGGTCCCGCCCGGCGACCAGGCCGGGCTGTCCGCGTCGGCGTACGCCGCGCCGGCGGGCGGGGCCGGCACGGTGACCGGGCAGCCGGTCTGCCGCGGCAGCAGGCCCCGGCAGCCGCTGCCGTCGGGGGCGGCCAGCAGCACCATGCTGGGGCGGCCGGTCACGGCGGTGACGGAGGGCTCGGAGACGTAGTGCTCCTGCCGTACGAAGGCCAGGGCGCCGGCGCGCGGGTCGTAGGCGGGGCGCTGGTCGATCACCGAGCAGGCCGCGCCGCACTGGGCGGCCGTGACGTCGTACTGGCCGCGCCCGTCGAAGGCGCTGGCCGTCCAGATGTGCCGGTCCTCGTGCCAGGTGGGCGGCCCTTCGGCACGCGGCGCGGCGACGCCGTCGGAGGTGCCGCCGTCGGAGGTGCCGCCGTCGGAGGTGCCGCCGTCGGAGGTGCCGCCGTCGGACGTACCGCCGCCCGGCGAACCCGGGGCTCCGCCCGGCCCACCGGGTGCTGCGCCCGGCGCACCGGGTGCTGCGCCCGGCGCCGGTGTGGTGCACAGGCTCCAGCGGGAGAAGGCCAGCCGGGTGCCGTCCGGGGACCAGCTCGGTTCCTGGTCGTCGGAGCGGCAGGTCTGGCCGTCCCGGGCGAGGCGGGGCACGGTGAGCGTCAGCCGCCAGGTGGCGGGGGCGCCGGAGACGTCGACGACCGCGATCTCGGCGCGCGGGTTGTACTCGGCCTCGGTCGGGGGCGGGCGGCGCGCGAAGACCAGCCGGGTGCCGTCCGGGGACCAGACGGGGCGGGCCTGGCTCTCGCCCTGCTTCATGCCCTGGTACGTGAGCGGGCGGGCGTCCGCGAGCCCCTCCACCGCCCCCACCATGATCTGCCCGCCGTCCTGGACGGCGGCCGCGGCGCGGGCGGTGCCCGACAGGCCCAGCAGGCCGAAGAGCCGTACGAAGGCCAGCCGGCTGCCGTCGGGCGCGTACGCCGGGTCCGCGAACCCCCACTCCTGGCCCCGCGCGCCGCGCAGTCGGACCCGGTCCAGGGGCAGCCCGGCGCGCTGCCGCTCGATGTTCGAGCTCTCCCAGTCCTCACCCGCCACCAGCGGCTGCGGCGGGGCCCCGGCGGGGGTGTACCAGCCGACGTTCTCCTGCTCGAAGGGCACCACCTGGTCGGGGTCGAAGAGCGGGGTGAGGGAGCAGCCGGGGCAGGGCGTGGCCGGGTCGGCGTAGTACGCCGTGCCCGCGAGGAGCAGCAGCTGGCCGCCGTCCGGCCGCCAGGCGAGGTCACGGCGGCCCTCGGGCGAGGTGACGCGGCCCACGACCTCGGTGGGGCGGGTGCCGCGCCCGCCGGCGGGAACGGTGACCACCTCGTGCTCGCCGCCCGTGCCACCGGGCGAGAGGTAGGCGACCCGGTCCCGGGAGCCGGGCAGGGCGGGTTCCCACACGGGCGCCAGGGCCCGGTCGCCGACGGGCGAGACCCGTACGGGGGTGCCCCCGGCCACGGGGATCCGGAAGGCCTCCTCGCCGTGCGTGTAGACCAGTTCGGTGCCGTCGGGCGACCAGTCGGGGGTGTCTGCGTCCGCGACGACCTGCCGCAGTCCGGTGCCGTCGGTGCGCACGACCCACACCGCGGGGCGGGCGTGGGTGCCGCTGCGCCCGCCGCGGTCGTCGCAGCGGAACCGGGTGGCTTCCGTGCCGTCACCGGGGTCGTTCGCCCAGGCGACGAAGGCGACCCACTGGCGGTCCGGCGACAGGACGGGGTCGGCGGCCCGCCAGCCGGTGCGCAGGTGCACCAGGGTCGTGGGCCCGTTGCCGGTACGGCGGTAGATCCCCTCGCCCTGGCCGCCGCGGTCGCTGACCCACACGAGGTCGTCGCCGCGGGCGGCGGGCTGGCAGTCGTTGCCGGCGACGCCGACGGGCAGCAGGGGGGCGAGGGCGCCCCGCGGGCCGACGGTGTTGACGGTGTGGTGCGGGCCGTCGCCGACGTACGCGAGGCGCCCGGGATCCGGGGCGTCGGCCGGCGCGGCGGGGGCGGCGGGGGCGGCGGGCGCCGCGGGCGCGGACGGTGCCTGGGCGGTCGTCACCGGGGGTGCCAGCGGGGGGACGACCCCCAGCAGGCCCAGGGCCACCACCAGCACCGTGGTCCGCGCGTACCTGAAACCACGTCGTCGCATCCGGACAGCCCTCCTCGGGGCAACCGTGGCGGGTGCGGCACCCCGGCCGGAGCCGGGGGCGGGGCACCGTTGCGGGTAACTCCCGCTGCCCCAACGGGCAGTGCGGGCCCGTGGCCGCCGCGCGGTCAGATGAACCCCTGCCGCATCGCGTAGGCCACGGCGTGCGAGCGGTTGCGCAGCTGCAGACGGGTGGTGACGTCGTGGAGGATGTTCTTCACGGTCCGCTCCGAGAAGGCCAGGGCGCGGGCGATCTCCGCGGTGTCGCTGCCCTCGGCGACCAGCCGCAGCACGTCCACCTCGCGCGGGGCGAGCCCGGTGAAGGCCAGCCCGCGCGGGTCGAGGACCTGGCGTTGCAGCCGGCCGACCTGGTCCAGCAGCCGCCCGAGCAGATCGGCGGGCACGCTGCCCTCGCCGCGCGCGGCGGCCGTGATGACCTGCACCAGGCGTTCGCTGGAGGCCTCCGAGCGGCGTACGACGCCCACGACCCCGCACTCGACGGCGGCCACCAGCCCGGCGTCGTCGATCTCGGTGACGACGAGCACGACCCGCGCGTCCACACCACCGCCCCCGGCAGCGCCCCCTGCCCCGGACGCACCGGTGGCGGCAGCGCGCTGGGCACGCCGCAGAAGCTGCGTCTCGCGCTCCCCGACCCGGTCGGCGGACACGACGGCCACGCACGCCATCGCCCCGTACGGCTCATGGGGCTCGTACGGCTCGTCGTCGGCCAGCAGCCGTACCTCCGGGCAGTTGCGCAACTGCCCGGCCAGGCCCGCCCGGGAGATCGGATCCTGGGCGGTCAGCCGCACCGGGACCCGCTCGGCCCCGCTCTCCCCCTGATAGCGCATCGCGCACCCCCCTGCCCGGCGCCCCCGCAGCACGCGAGAGCCCCACCTCTTGCGTCGGACTCCAGTGAACACCCGGGCAGTCAGCAGGCACTCCACGCGGACTCAACGGGCAGCGCGGCGTGCCCCCGGATGTGTCCGTACGGGTGCGGACCCGCCTCCGGACTGCTCCCTACGGTCCCTTCATGACCACTTCCGCTCATCTGGACGCCGCCCCCGCGGCCGTCATGCCCGGGGACGAGGTCCGGGTCCCGCTGGAGCTGCGCAACGGCGGCAACGTCGTCGAGGCCTACGCGTTCGAGGTACTGGGGCCCGCCGCGGCGTGGACCGTGGTCGAACCGGCGACGCTGTCCCTGTACCCGGACACGGCGGGCACGGTGGAGGTGGTGGCCCGTCCGCCGCGCGACGCGTCGGTGCCGCCGGGCGAACTCGCCTACGGGGTACGGGTCGTACCGCAGGAGCAGCCGGAGCACGTCACGGTGCCCGAGGGCGTCCTGCTGGTGGGCGCGTACGCGGACTTCGACGCCGAGCTGACGCCGCGGCTGAACCAGGGCCGCGCCGGGGCCCGTTACCAGCTGGCGCTGGACAACCGGGGCAACCATCCGCTGACGGTGTCGCTGGCGGCGAAGGACCCTGCGGACGCGCTGCGCTTCACGCTGCCGTCCGCGGCGACGGTGGTCGCGCCGGGACAGGCGGCGTTCGTACGGATCCCCGTGCGGGCGAGGCGGTGGATGTGGCGCGGGACGCCGACACCGTACTCCTTCCAGGTGACGGCGGGCCCGGCCGGGGACGTCCCCGCGGTGACGCTCGACGGCACGCTGCTGCACCGGCCGGTCCTGTCGGCGACGGCCCTGCGGGCCCTGCTGGCGGGGGCGGCCCTGCTGGTCGCGCTGGCGGTGATCTGGTTCGCGCTGCTGCGGCCGGTGGTGCGCGGCGCGGCGAAGGAGGCGGTCAAGGGGCCGGTGCGGGCGGCCGAGTCGAAGGCGGCGGAGGCCAAGGACACGGCGGACCGGGCGGCGGAGGCGGCGTCGGCGGGGCCGGGCAGTGGCTCCGGGCCGGGCGGTGGCCGAGGGGCTGCCGGCACGCCCAGCCCGGGCACGGGCCCGGCCCCGCTCCCCCAGGCGAACCTGTTCTCCCACCGCCTGACGGCCGCGGCCCCGGCGAACGGCACCCAGACGGCGACGTTCACGGTCCCGGAGGGCAAGGTCCTGCGCCTGACCGACCTGGTCCTGGAGAACCCGCAGGGCGACGCGGGCACGGTGACGTTCGCGGTCGGCGGCAAACCGCTGCTGTCGCCGGCCCTGGAGAACTTCCGCGAGCAGGACTTCCACTGGGCCTCGGCGCTCCTGGCCGGCCCGAAGCAGGACATCACGATCACCCTGACCTGCCGCACGATCGGCCACCCCCCGTCGTCCCCCACCCCCACGACATGCACCACATCAGCCCTCCTGAGCGGCACCCTGGAATAACCCCACCGGCCACCCTCCCAGCGCCGCCGGCCACCACTCCAGCCCCGCCGGGCGCCCTCCCAGCGCCGCCCGCCACCACCCCAGCCCCGCCGGGCACCCTTCCAACGCCGCCGGCCACCACTCCAGCCCCGCCGGCGATTGAGGCGCGGGGCCCGGGGCGGAGCCCCGAGGACACCCGTACCCGCACCCGGCCACCCGGCCCAGGGGCGCGGCCCGCTACGGGGTCAGGACCGACGCCAGGTCGGCCCGGCCCGGAATACCCAGCTTGGCGTAGACGCTGGTCAGGTGGTTGTCCACCGTCCGCGGCGACAGCCCCAGCCGTCCCGCGATCACCCGTGACGCCAGGCCCGCCGCCGCCAGCGCCCCGATCTCCCGTTCCCGCGGCGTCAACGCCGGCGCCGCCAGGCCCGCCAGGGCCGGGACGGTGCCCGGCACGACCCCGTCGCACCGCGCCGCCAGCACGTGCGCCCGCGCCGCCGCGGCCCGCGCGGCGGCCACGCCGGGCGCCACCCGCGCCGCGCCCCCGGCGGCCTCCGCCGCGAACAGCCCGTACCCGAGGCGTTCGAACTCCGCCGCCGCCTCCCACAGCCCCGCACCCGACCGCCCGGCCAACGCCGTCACGTGCGCCCCGCACACCGCCGCCAGCGCGCCCTCGTGCACCGCGCAGACCTCCCGCATCCGCCGGGCCACCGACCGCGCCCCACCGGCCCCGCCCAGCCGCGCCACGTCGTGCAGGGCGAGCAGTTCACAGCCCGTCAGGCCCGCCGCACCCGCCCGCTCGGCGGCCGTCCGGGCCAGTTCCACCGCCCGCGTCACCCGGCCCCCCGCCGCCGCGACCCACGGCCGCGCGAGTTCCGTCCACGGATCGAGGACCGCCGGCGCCCCCGCGCCCCGGTCCGCCGCCGCCGCCAGGTACGACTCCGCCCGTGCCACATCCCCCGTCAGCGCCGCCGCGTACGCCGCCCCGCCCCCGTACGCCGCCCCGCCCCCGTACGGGGCACAGCCGCCACCGACTCCGCGCACCGCGCCGCCGCCCGCCCGGAGGCGGGCCAGTGCCGGTCCCGGCCGTCCCCGCCACAGCAGGACCACCGCGTGCAGCGCGTCCGCCGACCGCCGGGCCGCTGGCCAGTCGCCACGCCCCCGCACGAGCTCCGCGCACCCGTGCGCCGCGCGCTCGGCGCCGTCCAGGTCCCCGGCCCAGAACGCGGCGGCGAACTCCGCGCCCCGCAGCCCCAGCAGTTCCTCCGTCCCCTCCCCCGGCGTCCCGCCGCCCAGCAGCGCCCCGGCCCGCTCCGCCTCCCGCCGCGCCCGCTCCGGCCGCCCGGTGTGCGCGTACGCCACGGCCACCGTGGCCGGCAGCGCGCCGGTCCAGCGCCCCGCCACCGGCGGCGCCGGCAGGCCGGCGGCCAGGTCCAGCGCGCCCCGGTGGTCACCGCGCGCCCCCGCCAGCGCCACCCGCCGCGCCCCGGCCTCCCAGCGCAGGGCGGGGTCGCCGAGGTGGGCGGCCGCCTCGGTCAGCACCCGGTCGGCCTCCTCGTACCGGCGCAGCCCCGGCCCGAGCACGTGCGCCCGCAGCACCGCGTGCCGGGTGCGCTGCGCCTCGCTCATCGCGGGCGCGGCGCACTCGCCCAGCACCCGCTCCGCCTCCTCGTACCGTTCCGCCCGCTCCAGCGCCCCGGCGAGGAGCAGCGCGGCCTCCGTGCCGCCGCCCGCGTCCCGGGCCGCCGTGGCCAGCCGTACGGTCGCCGCCGTGTCGTGCGCCGCCCAGGCGTCGCGCGCTCCGGCCAGCAGGGGCGCCGGATCGCCGGTGAGCCCGGCCGCGAGCCGCCAGCCGGCCAGCCGCAGCGCGTCGCCGGCCCGGCGGGCGCCGGTCGCCTCCAGCGCCCGTACCAGCGCCCGGTGATGGCGGCGGCCGCGTACGCGCGGGCAGCGCGCGGCGGCCACCTCGGCGTACAGCGGGCGAGCCGTACGGACGTAGGCCCGCCGCCCGTCGTCGCGGATCGCCAGCAGGCCGCGGGCCTCGGCCTCCTCCACCAGTGCCACGTCGGCCAGTGCGAGCAGCAGGGCGCATTCCAACGGCTGGCCGAGGGCGACGAGTTCGAGCAGCTCGCGCAGCTCCGGCCGGGCCTGGCCGGCGCCGTAGCCGCCGATGCGGGTCTCGACCAGGTCGCACAGGCGTGCGCTGGGCGGGCCGGCCCGGCGGCCGGGCGGCCGGTCCCACACGCCGTCACCACCCTCACCACCCTCACCACCCTCACCACCGTCGCCGCCATCACCGGAACCGCCTGCGCCGCCGGCACCGCCTGCACCGCCGCCCCGGCGCAGTTCGCGGCGGTCGACGGCGTCGAGCGTCAGCTCGCGCAGCAGCAGCGGGTTGCCCTGCGTCCGCGCGTGCAGCCGGGCCGCCTCCGGCGCGGCCACCGGGCCGCCGAGGGCCGCCGCGAGCAGGGCGGCGGTCTCGGCCGGGGTGAAGGAGGGCAGGTCCAGGCGGTCCAGCAGCCGGTCCTCCGTCAGCCGCCGCAGTGCCTCGGGCACCCCGGCCCCACTCCGCACGGCCGCCAGCAGCCGTACCTCGCCGTCGCGGACGAGGCGTTGCAGCAGGGCCGCGGACACCGGGTCCAGCAGGTGGGCGTCGTCGACGCAGATCACGGCCCCGGCCAGGGCGCGGGCGGCCCAGTGCCAGCGGTTCTCGCCGGGTTCCCGGCGGACGGGGAGCAGGGGCGCGAGCGTGCCCAGGGGAACCGAGCGGGTGCCCTCCGAGCCCTCGGCGCGCAGGACTTCGGGCAGCGCCAGCCGGATCTCGTCCAGCAGCCAGGTCTTCCCGGCCCCGGCCTCCCCGGTCAGCAGCACCCCGTACGTCTCATCCGCACCGCTCGCCGCGCCCGTCCCGGTGAGCGCACGGCGTACCCGCTCCAGCTCCGCAGTACGCCCGTGGAAGGACCAGGAGACCACCATGCGCCGATGGTAGGACCGCCCGAACCCCCCGCGGCACGCACCCATACGAACCCACCGGCGTTCCCCCCGCCCCACCGCCCCGCGGCCGGCGAACAGCACCCTCGCGCGCGGCCACCGGAGTTGACGGCGACCCGGTGGAGGAAGTTCGCACGAGCCCATGTCCTCCCTGGCGACGGCGAGTTGACCGGGGCAGAAGACCACGAGGACCGATCATCCGGGAGGGAAGCGCAGGATGAGCTTCGGGGGACCCGATCCGTACCAGCCGTCGTGGCCGCCGAACGGCGGCCCCCGTCCGCCGCGGCCACCGCATCCGCCGTCCCAGGGACCGGGCCCCAACGTGCCCGCCCAGCCCGGGCCGCCACCGTTCCTCCGTGGTCGTCCTGGCGCTCGCGCCCGTGCTCTGGACCCTGGTCTTCGTCGGGTTCGCCGCCGGTCCCGCCATCCGCAGCTTCGACACCGCCGCAGTGCACACCGCGCTTCCCGCCGTGCTCTCCGGCGTACTGGTGTGGGAGGCCACCGCCCTCGGCCTGGCGACGGGCGGGCCGCCGCCCGGCCCCCCGGCCGTTCAGATCTGCGCCCTCCTCGGCGGCCCGGTCCCGGTGACGGCCCTGTCCTGGTGGGAGATCCACCGCCTGCGCACCCGCCCGCGCCCCCACCGTGTCTGAGGCGTGACCGTTCACACCCGCCCGCGCGCCCACCCGGCTGAGGCGTGACCGCTCCGCGCCGCCGCCGCGCTACGACGCGCTGATCCGCGCGGCGAACGTCCGGTACGCCGGCTCGTCGAAGAGGACGAAGCGGACCTCCTCCACCGCCGTCCCGGACGTACGGACGGTCTCGACCGCGATGCGCGCGCCGTCGTCCATCGGCCAGCCGTAGACGCCCGTCGAGATCGCCGGGAAGGCGACGGTGGCGGCGCCCAGTTCGTCGGCGACGCGCAGGGATTCGCGGTAGCAGGAGGCGAGCAGCTCCGAGCGGTCCTCCTCGCGCGACCAGACCGGGCCCACCGTGTGGATGACCCACTGGGCCGGGAGACGGCCGGCCGTGGTGGCGACCGCCCGGCCGGTGGGCAGGCCCTTGCCGTAGCGGGAGGCGCGCAGGGCGCGGCAGGCGTCGAGGATCTCCGGGCCGCCCCGGCGGTGGATGGCGCCGTCCACGCCCCCGCCGCCCAGGAGGGAGGAGTTGGCGGCGTTGACCACGGCGTCGACCGGCACCTGCGTGATGTCGCCCTGGACCAGCGTGATGTTCACCATGAGCGGTGGACCTTTCTCAGCCGGCGCCACACGGCCTTCGCCGCGTTGTGCCCGGACATGCCGTGCACCCCGGGGCCGGGAGGCGTCGCGGACGAGCAGATGAAGACGGCCGGGTGGGCCGTGGTGTACGGCGACAGCGACAGCTTGGGACGCAGCAGGAGCTGGAGTCCGGACGCCGCGCCGCAGGCGATGTCGCCGCCGACGTAGTTGGGGTTGCGGGCGGCGAGCTCCGGGGGGCCTGCGGTGGCGCGGGCCAGCACCAGGTCGCGGAAGCCCGGGGCGAAACGCTCCAGTTGGCGTTCGACGGCTCCCGTGAGGTCGCCCTGCCAGCCGGCCGGGACGTGCCCGTACGCCCAGAAGACGTGTTTGCCCTCGGGGGCGCGGGAGGGGTCCACCAGGCTGGGCTGCGCGGTGATGAGGAAGGGGGCGCGCGGGGCCCGGCCGCCGGTGGCGAGCTGGAGGGCGGCGTCGATGTCGCGGGCGCGGGGGCCCACCTGGACGGTGCCCGCCCGCCGGGGTGCCTCGGCGGTCCACGGGACGGGGCCGGACAGCGCGTAGTCGATCTTGAACACGGCGGCGCCGTAGCGGTACCCGTCGTACGCCCGCCCCAGGCGGGCGATCCGCGCCAGCGCGGTCGGGGAGGTGTCGAAGACGTACGCCCGGGCGGGCGGGAGGTCGTCGAGGCGCTTGACCTCGAAGCCGGTGTGGATCGTGCCGCCGAGATCGCGCAGGTACGCCGCCAGCGCGTCCGAGATCGACTGGGAGCCGCCGCGCGGCAGCGGCCAGCCGCCCGCGTGCGCGGCCAGGGCGAAGACCAGTCCGACGGCTCCGGTGGCGATGCCGTCGAGCGGGGCGATGACGTGCGCGACCAGCCCGGCGAAGAGGGCGCGGGCGCGCTCGTCGTGGAAGCGCCGCAGCAGCCAGGTGGACGGCGGCAGTCCGGCGAGCCCGAACCGGGCCAGGGTGACCGGGTCCCGGGGCAGCGCGGTGTTCGGCAGGGACATGAAGTCCCGTGCCAGGGTGTCCCACTTGCCGAGGAAGGGCTCGACGAGCCGGCGGTAGGTGCCGGCGTCCCGGGGGCCGAGGGAGGCCGCCGTCTCGGCCACCGACCGGGAGAGCACGGCGGCCGTGCCGTCGTCGAAGGGGTGGGCCATGGGCAGCGGGGGCTGCAGCCATTCGAGGCCGTAGCGGGCCAGCGGCATGGTGGCGAAGACGGGCGAGCCGATGCCCAGCGGGTGTACGGCCGAGCAGGGGTCGTGCCGGAAGCCGGGCAGGGTGAGTTCCTCGGTGCGGGCACCCCCGCCCACCGCGTCGGCGGCTTCGAACACGGCCACCGAGAAGCCGCGCCGGGCCAGTTCGACGGCGGCCGTCAGCCCATTGGGCCCCGCCCCCACGACGACCGCATCGAGAATCGACGGCACCTCGCGACTCCTTCGCCTGCCTGGGCCCAGCACCGGCGGCGGCGCCCCCGGCCCCTCCAGGATATTCCGCCCGCCGCCCGCCCGGCCGGGCCCGGGCCCACCGATCCCCCGCCGGCCCTACGCGGCGTCGCCGCGCAGCAGGTCGCGGATGCGCAGCGCGGTCGCCTCGTCGCGGCCGACGGCGAACGGCAGCGCGTTGTCCCGGTCCACGCGGAACGGCTCGCCCGCCACCGTGCTCTGCGCGCCGCCCGCCTCGGCGACCAGCAGCAGCCCGGCCGCGTGGTCCCAGGCGGAGGGCCAGGTGAAGGCCAGGCCGTCCATCTCGCCGCGCGCCACCCGCAGGTACTCCAGGCCCGCCGAACCGCAGGGGCGGGCCGCGATGCCGGGCACGTCGAGGCGGCCCAGGATCCGCTTGTCCTCCTCGCTCGTGTACAGCGGGTGGGCCATGGCCACGCGCAGGTCGGCGCCCGGCTCCGGGGAACCGCTGTGGATCCGCTCGCCGTTGACGTACGCCCCCTGGCCGCGCACGGCCGTGGCGATCTCCTCCAGCGCCGGGGCGTACGTCCAGGAGGCGAGGATCTCGCCGCGCTGCGCCAGGGCGACCAGGGTGCAGAAGGCGGGCTCGCCGCCCACGAACTGACGGGTCCCGTCGACCGGGTCCACGATCCATACGGGCGCGTCGTCGCGCAGCGCCCCGTAGACGGTCGGGTCGGCGTGGACGGCCTCCTCGCCGACCACCACGGAGCCCGGCAGCAGCAGGGTCAGGGCGGCGGTCAGGTGCTCCTCGGCGCGCCGGTCGGCGATGGTCACCAGGTCGTGCGGGCCGCTCTTCTCGTCGACCTCGTGCTCGGAGAGCTGCCGGAACCTCGGCATGATCTCGACCGCCGCTGCCTTGCGGACGGCTTCCTCGACATCGGACAGGTTGCGGGCCAGAAACTCTTCGATCATGTCTCCATCACACCACGCCGCACCGACAAACCCCACCCGCACCGGTGGACGGGGGGTGAAGAGACGGCCGCGCCCGGTAGTCGCCCGGGGGATCAGCGGGCCGCGCCGGCGTAGAGGTGGCGGGCGGCCTCCTCGGCGGTCCGGGCGAAGGCGCGGACGCGGGGCGTGTTGTTGGCCTTCAGCCAGACGGGGGCCCAGTCGATGGGCGGGGCGTCGCGGAGGGGGACGTACGCGACGTCGGGTCGCGTGTAGAAACGGGTGACCTGCTCGCCGACCATGTAGCCGCCGCGGCCCGCCGCGATGAGCTGCAGGGCTTCCTGGAAGGTCTCGAACCGCGGGCCCGAGGCGATCGCCCGCCCGCGCGGCGTGTGCTGCGGCCAGCGGTCGGAGGGCCAGTCGCCCGGCAGGGCGCCGGCCAGCCGCAGGATCGGGATGTCCGCGAGGTCCTCCGTCACCAGGCTCTCGCGGCGGGCGAAGGGGTGCGGTGCGGGAACGGCCAGCAGCCGCGGCTCGGAGATCAGTACGGGGCCGACGACCAGGTGCGGCCCGGAAATCGGCAGGCTCAGCACCAGGACGTCGACGTCGCCGGCGTTCAGCCGGGCGACGGCGTCGACGACCTGTGCTTCCCGGGCGTGGACGCGGCAGTCCGGTTCGCGTTCCTGGAAGAGGTCCCGGGCCTGGTGGACGACCTGCCCGGCGGCGGCGCCGACGAATCCCACCCGCAGCGTCGACCGGCTCCGCCGGACGCTGGCGATCGCGCCGTCGAGCCCCGCCTGGATCTGCTCGTAGCCGGGCCGCAGGTCGTCGTGCAGCCGCTGGCCCAGCGGGGACAGCCGGACACTGCGGTTGGTCCGGTCGAACAGCGGTGCTCCCACGAGTCGTTCCAGCTTCTTGATGATCTGGCTGACCCGGCCCGTGGTGACGCCCAGGCGCTGGGCGGTGCGGCCGAAGTGGAGTTCCTCCGCCAGGGCGAGGAACGCTTCGAGCTCCAGGCGTTCGAGCACCGCGCTCCTTCTCTTCGTGGCCGGCTCGCGCATTGAGCCTGGTTAAACGCGGGTTCCAGTATCAGGTGTTGTTCGGATGATCTCCAAAACGAGAGCCTGCTGGGGACGGCGCGGCCGGCGTTCGATCGCCCTGCCGGGATGCCGCATCCACCCGCTTCGCACGTAGACCGAGGAGATCTCCTTTGGGCAAGATCGTCGCCCTGCCCTGCCCGTCGCGCGACGGTGTCACCGAGGTGTGCCCGTGACGCCCCCGTCGCTGTGGAGCAGACGCCGGATACTCAGCACCTTGGCCGGAGCCGCCGCGGTTCCGGCCCTTCCGTCCGTCATCACCCTGACCGCCGGTCCGGCCCGGGCCGCCGACGGCACCGCGGCCGGCACGGGCAGCGGCCTGCCCGACAGCGACCGGGGCAGGGCCGTGTGGGCGTACAAGACCGGGGGCCGGGCGGTCCGGGAGGCCGCGGCCGTCGCGCTGGCGGGCTCCCCGGCCGCCGTGTCGGCCTTCCTCGCCGACGAGCTGCCCGTCGCGAAGGCGGACGACAACCGCTTCTCCGTCCTCACCGTCCTGCCCTACGCGGACAAGTCGGTCCGGGACAGCGCCGGGACGGCGCTGTCCGCCGGGGACGCCGCGATCACCGCCTACCTGGCCGACGGTTACGCGTCGTCCGTGCTGACCGATCTGCGGGCAGCGGTGTTCACCATCATGAACAACAGCGGCACCGCCGTCCGGCGGGAGGCGGCCAAGGCCCTGGACCAGGGCACCAGGGAGGCCTTGCGGAAGTTCCTGGAGGAGACCCAGCACACGGCGCAGCAGGAGGACGACAGGGCCGAGGTCTTCACGATCCTCACCACCGCCTCTCCCGAGGTCAGGAAGTACGCGGAGCGCGCCCTGGGCGATGGATCGCCGCAGGCGATCCATCAGTTCCTCGTCTCCGGTCAGTACATCGCCCGGTCCCGCGACGAAGAGGCCGCGACGATCGACCAGTTGGTCAAGATCGTGCTACGGGAGGGCCTTCGCGCGAAGCTCCAGACGGAGCAGGCCGTCGCCGCCTCCAACCGGGCGAAGGAAGCGGCCGAGAAGGCGAAGGCCGCCGCTCTGAAGGCCGCGGACGAGGCTCGGGCGGCCCAGGACGACGTGAAGCGGTCGGCCGGCGCGGCGAACAGCGCCGCGAGCGCCGCACGGGGAGCCGCGAGCGCCGCCCATACCGCCATCGCCGCGTCCCGTACCGCTCAGGCCGCCTCCGGCCGCGCCGCGCGGGCCGCTCAGGCCGCCGCGGGCGCCGCCGCCTCCGCGGGCCATGCGGCCTCGCGGGCCTACAACGCCGCCATCGCCGCCTCGAAGGACGCCTCCAAGGCCTCGGCCGCGCGCCAGGCCGCCCAGGGCGCGCGGGACGCGGCCGGCCACGCGCGTACGACGGCCAAAGCCGCCGGCGAAGCCGCTGAAGTCGCCCGGCAGGCGTCCACCGCGGGCGCCGATGCCGCCGACGCGGCACGGAGCGCCGCGACCGCGGCCAACGCCGCCGCCGACGCCGCCACCACCGCCTCCGGCCGCGCCCAGTCCCAGGCGGCCGCGGCGAGGGCGGCAGCGGCCCAGGCCGACGCGGCCGCAGCACGCGCGACCCGGGCCGCGACCGTCTCGCAGACCCTGGCGAACCGGGCCGCCGCCGCGGCTCGTGTGGCACGCGACGCCGCCAACAGCGCCGCGGACCATGCGGAGAAGGCCGCGGCCGCGGCCGAGGACGCCGCGGCGAACGCGGGCAAGGCGATCGAGTACGCCAAGCGGTCCACCGCCTACGCGGACGCCGCCGTGCGCGCGGCCGGCACGGCCGCCGACGCGGTCAAGGAGGCGCAGGCGGTGGAGCAGGCGGCCCGGGCGGCGGAGACCGCCCGCCTCGCCGAGGACACCGAACTCGGGGTCGAGGAGGCCCGCCTCGGGGCGCAGGCCGAGATCGCCGAGGCGGGCCGGGCCGCCCGGGAACGCACGCAGGCGGACCGGACCGGCTCGGACATCAAGGACCTCGTCGCCGCCGCCGGACAGGCGTTGCGGGCCGGCGACACGGCCACGGCCGTCGCAGCCGGCCGGAAGGCGGCGGTCAAGCTCCTCGACTCCACGGGAAACTGGACGCGTGAGGCGGCCGAGTTCGCGCTCGCGGGCACCGACCACGATGTCGCCAACTGGATCGACACCGACCGGCTCCTCGCCGAGCAGCAGGACGACCGGGAGGCCGTGCTGGCCGTCGCCAGGGCGGCCGGCCCCGCCGTCGCCGAAGCCGCCCACCGGGCCCTGGCGAGCGACGACCCGAACGCGGCCCGCGACTTCCTCACCACCGGGGTCGTCGAGGCCGCCGCCACGCAGAACCGTGTCACGGTCTTCGAGATCCTGAACCAGAGTCCCGGCAAGGCCGTCAAGGCCAAGGCGGAGGCCGCGCTGGGCGACGGGAGCGCCGCGGCCCTGCACCGCTTCCTCACCGTGGACCTGCTGGAGGCCGTCAAGACGGACGACCAGGCCGAGGTGTTCGGGCTGCTCTCGTCCGGTGGCCCGTACATGAAGTCGGCCGCGCAGATCGTCCTGGAGGGTCCCGCCCGCATGCGGCGGAACTTCGTCCTCCACGACAAGTTCGACGTCGCCCGCCTGGACCAGGACCACGCCACCCACGTCGCCGCGATGCGCGCGTCGATCGCGCACGCCGCGAAGGTGGCGGCGAAGGCCCTGGAGCACGCCGCCTGGGCGTCCAAGGCCGCGGCGGACGCCCGGCAGGCGGCGGCGGACGCGGACAAGTGGCAGCAGAAGGCGCAGGGGCACGCGAAGGACGCCGAAACCTCGGCCCGGGACGCCAAGGCCCACGCGGACGCCGCCGACAAGTCGGCCGCCGCGGCGGCGCAGTCGGCTCAGAGCGCGAAGCAGGCCGCCTCCTTGGCGCGCGGTGCGGCCCGGTCCGCGAACCACTCGATGCGCCAGGCCGTCGGCTCCGCCCGGCAGGCCCTGTCCTACGCGGCGGACGCGCAGGCGTCCGCCACGCGCGCGCACGCCTCCGCCCAGCAGGCCGGCCAGGACGCCAAGGCCGCCGCTGACGCCGCGAGCGGTGCCGCGCGCACCGCGAAGGCGAAGCGGCGGGCCGAGCTCGAAGCGGCGGCGAAAGCGGCCGCGGCTGAGGCGAAGCAGCACGAGCAGGCCGGAACCAACCCGTCCCAGACCGCCGACAACGACACCCCGTGGTACGTGGACCTGGGCCTGTGGCCCCAGGACACCAGCAGCGACAAGGACTGGGCGTCCGTCACGGGGCACTGGAGCACGATCACCGGCTGGGCGGCGGTCGTGGTCGGCGTCGCCGCCCTGGTGCCCAGCCCGGCCTCACCCGTCCTGGGAACGGCGGCCCTCGTCCTGGGTGGCGTCTCCCTGGCCCTGCAGGGGGCGAGCGCCTACTTCTCGGGACAGGCGTACGGCTGGGACAGCGGCGAGTTCCACTCGGCTCTCGGCCTCTTCATCCTCGGCGGGGCCACCCTCGGCAGGGGATCGGTCTTCAAGAAGCTCGGCATCGCGGAAGAGGTGGGCGCCAAGGTCGCCCAGGTCGCCTCGGACGTGGTCACGCCCCTCATCGGACTGCTGACCTGGTAGCCCCCACCTCCCCGGTCACCACCCCGGCCCGTCGCCCGCCGCGACGGGCCCACTCCCTCCAGACGAGAAGGAACACCAGCACCATGAAGCTCGTACGACGCGTCCTCGTGACCGCCACGGCTGCGGCGGCCTGCGTCGCCGCCGCCGTCGGCGCCACGTACGCCACCGGCACCCCGGCCGCCGCGGCCGCCCCGGCGGGCGGCGACCTGCCGCCCTACGCGGTGGAGGACTTCGCCTACCCGGACGCCGGCAGGATCCAGGCCGAACTGGGCATCACCCTCAAGCGCGGTGACGGGCACGTCACGCTCGCCGACTGCGCCTCGGCCACCGGGCTGATGGAGGTGTACTCGCGCACCAACGGCAAGATCTGCTTCCGCGTCACCGGGAAGACCGGCTACCTGAGCCTGGAGATCCCCGCGGTCTACGGGATGAAGGGCGACGCCGCCCACCAGGCCGATGTGACGCTGACCGCCGAGGGCAGCAAGCAGAACGTGACGGTCGCCCCCAACGAGTGGAAGGGCGTCGGCGAGGCAGCCGACCCCGAGCGCCGCGATCACGTCCTCGTCGAGATCTCCGTCTCCTCGTAGCCCGTTCACCGACGGTGCGGCGGGGAGAGCCCGCCGCACCGTCGCATGCGCCCCCCACTTCCGTCCGCCGTGTCGCACGGCCGGACCCCTTGAATTCGATCTGATTCGATCTTCCGGAGAACGTCATGTCCCACGCACGCAGGCGCAGAGCTCGTACCACCGGCGGCGCCGCCGTCGTCGCCCTCGTGGCCGCAGGCCTGCTCGCCACGCCCTCGCAGGCCCTGCAGGGAACCGCCGCCGACGCGGCCGCCCACGCCCACACCGCCAGCATCGCCATCGGCGACACCGACCGGGCCTGCACGGGCACCCTCGTCGCCCCCCGGTGGGTCCTGTCCGCCGCGAGCTGCTTCGCCGACGCGACGGGCCGTGTCCAGCCCGGCAAGCCCACGGCCGCCACGACGGTCACCGTCGGCCGGCCGGACCTGACCCAGACCACCGCCGGAGCCACCCGCTCCGCGATCCAGCTCGTCCCGCACCCCGACCGGGACCTGGTCATGGTGCAGCTGGACACCGGCATCGCCCACCTGAAGCCGGCCGTCCTGGCCACCAGGCCCGCGGCGGCCGACGAGGCGGTGCGCGCGGCCGGCTTCGGCCGTACGAAGACGAGCTGGGTTCCCGACCGCCTGCACACCGCGTCGTTCACGGCGGCCGGCGACGGCTCGGCCGACCTCGCTCTGACGGCCTCCGGCGACGGGGTCGTCTGCAAGGGCGACGCGGGCGGCCCCGTGCTGCGCGAAACGGGCGGCACCCAGGAGCTCCTCGCCGTCACCAGCCGTTCGTGGCAGGGCGGATGCCTCGGCACGCCGGCCACGGAGACCCGTACCGGGGCCGTCGCGACCCGCGTGGACGACGTGCGCGCCTGGGTCGCGAGCACGGCGTACGCCGCTCCGGGCGACCTGACCGGCGACAACAAGCCGGACCTCGTCGCGGTCGACGACGCCGGCAAGCTGCGGCTGTACCCCGGTACGGGCACCGGTGCCCTCGGCACGCCCACGGTCATCGGCAGCGGCGGCTGGGCGGGCGCCTCCGTGACGCACCGGGGCGACTGGAACGGCGACGCGATGGAGGACGTCGTCGCCCGCGTCGGCGGCGAGCTCCGCGTCTACCCCAACCTCGGCAACGGCTCCCTGGGCGCGCCGATCAAGATCGCCGCCGGTCTGCCCACCACCGCACAGGTCGTGGCGGTCGGTGACACCAACCGGGACGGCAAGCCGGACCTGCTCGTCAAGCACACCAACAAGCTCTTCCTCTACCCGGGTGTCGTCGGCACCGCCGCGGCCGTCGGCGCGCCCGTGGTGATCGGCAACGGCGGCTGGGACGTCATGGACCTGACCGCCCCCGGCGACGCCGACCACGACGGCTGGGTCGACCTGCTCGCCCGCGACACCCGGGACGGCATCCTGTACCACTACATGGGCCAGCCCGACGGGAAGACCTTCAGCTCGCGCACCGAGTACGGCCGCGCGTACACCACCGCCTTCCGGCCCCTGATCGCCGGCGCGGCCGACGCGAACGGCGACGGCACCGCCGACATGTGGGCCACCGCCGGCGACGGCACCCTGAAGTTCTACAAGGGCGGCACCTCGATCCACGGCCCCGTGGACGGCCCGAGCGTCCAGGTCGGCAGCGGCGGCTGGGGCGCCATCCGCTCCATCAGCTGACCGGCACCGGGCCGGGCCCGGACACCGCAGCTCACCACGGGCCGTGGGGGGGGGCCCCCCCCCCCGCCCCCCCCCCCCCCCCGCGGGCCCCCGCGCCCCCCCCCCCGGGGGGCGCCCCCCCCCCCCCCCCCGGGCCCCCCCCCCCCCCCGGCCCGGCGTCGGCCGCCCCCCC